>JAEFAV010000020.1 GCA_016288885.1 Saccharofermentans sp. | reverse complement strand
TTCATTGTTGTATTTCATAGAAAATCTCCTGACTGATGAAAGATGTTCCTTGATTAAATTATATAGAGCCAATGTACAAAAAAAGACAACATGTGTCTAAAAAAAGCTTATCAGTTCACCGGCCAAAAAGGGACCGACAATGTCAAATAAAAGCACACAAGAAATCACTGAAGGAATCCGACAAAAACCCTGAAAGCACACAAAATATTACAGAAACCCACAAAGAATCTCTGAAATCTCCAACAGAATCCCCGAAGAAACCGACAAGATATAAGGGATCAAAACATGTATTTTCAAGGCTGCCGGAGGCAAGGCGGAGCCGGTGCCTTGATTGCGAAGACCGCACGTGCTAATCAGGTTTTGTAAGGGTTTTTGCTCTTATGTTCATTCCTGCGGGAAGATGCTGCTCACGATCACGGAGACAGTTTCCTGAACCTGCTCGTCTGCTGAGATCAAAGCAGTTCCGTCGCCGCGCTGTTTGCCGTAGCTGCCGAACTGGGCGTGGTTACCGCCTTGAATGGTGTGCTCGACGTAGGCGGAGGGCGCGTAGGCGCGTCCTTTTTCGAGAAGGGAGCGGTTAACGACGCGGTCTTCGGTGCCAATGATCTGGATCTCGGTGAGAGGCTCTGGGATCATCTTTATTGGGTAGGCGCCGAGAAGGATCACGCCTGAGAAGATGCCGGAGTTGGCGGTGGCGTATTCTGCTGCCATCAGGCCGCCCAAAGAGTGACCGCCGATGTACCAATTCGAGTAGCTGTGAACCTTAAGGACTTTTTCGGCGGCGTTGACGTAAAGGCAGGCCAGTCTGAAGGGCATCTTTACAAGGCATACGTCGATGCCCTGTTCAGCAAGAGTGTGAAGAAGAGGCGCATAGGCGGACTCTTCGACTTTAGCCCCGGGATAGAATATCAGCGCGGTATCCTCCGATGGGCCGTCAAAAAACCAGCCGTAGCCGGTCTCGCTCACAGAGACTACCGCATCAGAATTCATATAGGTAAGTGCCTTATCTTCGGCGTGATAGTAGATCGAGATGTAAACACCGGAAAAGATAACAAAGGCAAGGATTACGGAGAGCAGTATTGTTCCCCCGTTTCGCTTTTGTCCTTTACGGTTTTTGGTTTTTTCAGTCATGCGCGTTTTCTCCGGGAGCATTATATCAGATGCTCATTTCATAAGCTCCCAGAAACTGATGGCGCTGGCGGCGGCGACGTTGAGAGAATCGACACCGTGGTGCATGGGGATCATGACGCGGTAATCACACGCGGCGATGACATCCTTGGGAAGGCCGGTGCCTTCGGTGCCGAGGATCACGGCGAGCTTTTCGTTGGAACGGATCTCGTCGTTGTCAACGTTTGTCGAATCGGAAGTCAGCGCCATAGCGACAGTCTTAAAACCAAAAGAACGGAGAATGTCGAGCAAAGTCACGCCCTCTGATTCCTCCAAAGAAGCCCTTGCCCATGGAATCTGGAAGACCGTGCCCATGCTGACCCTCGCGGTGCGCCTCGTGAGCGGATCAACCGAAGGGTGCGTAAGAAGAACGCCGTCCATTCCGAGGGCCGCGGCAGACCTTATTATCGCGCCGACGTTTGCGGGATTTACAACATCGTATAAGACTGCGATTCGCTTTTTGCCGACGCAGAAATCAGCGACGGAAACTTCGGGTTTTCTCCGAAGCGCCATCCAGAGACCGCGCACAAGATGGTAACCGACAAGGTTGGTAACGACCTCGCGCGGCGCGACATAGATGGGAATAGAATCAAGCTTATCAGCGCCGCAGATCTTTTCGACCGCCTCAAAAACAGGACGCGCTTCAGCTTCCAAACGCTCACTTTCAACAAGCATCGACATGGGTTCATAACCTGCTTCTAGAGCACGGAGAATAACACTCCCGGTCTCAGCAAGAAAAACGCCCGGCTCGGGATCAAAACAGCCGCGCAGCTGCGGCTCGGTGACTCTCGCGAACAGGTCCAGCTCCGGAGCATTGATGTCTTTTATCTCGATCAGATTCATAAATAAAGGCCGTCAGTCTCTTCCGATGATCTTCGTGACCTCATAAACGAAGACGCCCTTTGTCTTACCTTTAAGAGGGATCTCGCCGACGTCCCTGACCTCGAGCCTGTCCTTCAGTCTTTCATAGAGGACGTCGCTTATGAGGACCTGGCCCTTCTTGGCGTTTGCCTCGAGTCTTGCTGCGGTGTTTACCGTATCGCCGATCGCCGTAAAGTCCATTCGGAATTCGCAGCCGACGTTGCCGACGACCGCTGGACCGCAGTTAACGCCTACGCCGAAGCCGACGCTCCTGCCGAACCTCTTCTGGAACTTCTCCTCGATCGCCTCGCCGCCCTTTACGATATCCATTGCGGCGCAGACGGCCTTATACTCGTAGTCTTCAAGATCGAACGGTGAATTGAATACCGCCATCGTAGCGTCACCGACGAACTTATCGAGCGTACCGCTGTTATCGAAGATAGACTTCGTGGTGAGGGTCAGATACTCATTGAGGATCTCGACGACCTGCTCAGGCTCTAAGGCCTCCGACATGGTCGTAAAGCCTCTGATATCGACGAAGAGCACTGCGATGTCCCTGTTCTCGCCGCCGACCTTGATCTCGAAATCACCCTTCTTCGCGATCTCCTCGACGATCTGCGGAGCGACATATTTTCGGAAGGCGTTAAGCACTTTCTTCTTTCTGCGGGTCTCGAGCAGGTAATTGATGCCGAGCGAATAGATGAACGACAGGAAGATCATGAGCGGGAAATATATGACGCTGAAAGAATAACCGTTGTTGTTGATCGCCACGAGGACTGCGATCTCGATGCCGGCTGATGCAATGAGCAGGATGACCGACTGCCACGTCTTCAGTTTTCGGAACAAAAGGTGGATGACCATCGCCAGAAGCGCGGTAACAAGGCTTAGTATATAAGTATCACCGTTAACCGCGAATCGTCCCTGAAGATAGGACTGGAAGATGTTGGCGTGGATCTCTACTCCGTACATCTGGCTGCTTCCGCCGTTAGGGACTACGAAGTCGTCCTGCATTGACGGAGCATATGCGCCTACGAAAACAACACTGTCAGAAAAGATCCTCGGATCCATTTTTCCGTCCAATACATCTGCAAGAGAGATGTATTCATAGTCTCCGGGCTTACCGGAATAGTTGATTATCGAACGTCCGGTTATGTCGGTCGGAACCTTATTGGGCGTAAGACCTAAAGTCGCACAGTACTTGTCGTACATGACCTTGGAAAACGTCTGATACGTAACGCCGTCGTATGTCTCCGACGGTATGATCCTTCGTACTATGCCGTCCGAATCCAGCGAGACGTTACTGTAGCCGGTGGACGTCACATTGAGCAGTTCTTCGTATGGAAGGACGATTCCTTCGACCGGATAGTAAGTAATGCCCTGATCGTTGGTCTCCCATTTCTTGCTGTAGATCAGCTGGCTTACGACAACGACATTGCCGTATTCTTCTGCCGCATCGACAAGGGCCCGGTCTCCCTCATCAACATTTCCGGAGAACTGGATATCGAAGCCTATTACGTAAGGCTTAGTGTTCTCATCCACATTGAGGACGTCGATAAGGTTCGCATAAACGTCCCTGGACCACGTCTGTATCGGTCCGTACTCTTCAAGGGTCTTCGCATCGATGCCTATGATCTTTATATCGCTTCTGATACCTCTCGGCACCTGATAGAGCCTGTCACGCACGATGTAGTCCAGCGGGCTGAACAGGTTCGTCAAAGTCAGCAGGAATACGATTATTCCTACTATCAGGGCTTCGATTACGGGCATCAGTTTTTTAGTCATAAGATCATGTTACCAGAGTTACATAATAAGAATCAGCTGCACTGTCTACGTAGAACGGCATATTACCATTATAAACTGTCGGATCAACGATCTTCTCACCTTTTACGATCTTGGTTACGATCCACTGGCCTTCACCGAAATAGAATACTTCGTTAGTAGGCAGCGGCAGTTCGACATCAGCAGGCAGGATCTTGTTTTCGAGCCACTGTGCCTTGAGCGTGATGCTGATCGTGGTGACATTGCCTGCCTCATCCTCTGCCGTAATTGTGAAAGTCTTAATCCACATTCCGGGGGTCAATGTCATGCCGGTAGCGGGATTTACGGACTGTCCGTTTACCGTGAGTGACGCAAGGTGCGGATCGTTCGCGCCGATCGTCAGACCGGAAGTATAAACTACAGAACCGTTGGAGATCGATCCCGAAGAAGAAGTAATTGAAGGAGCGACCTTATCAATCTTAGGCGCAGTTCCTATGGAGATGGCTCCGGTAAGAGCACCGTCATTTCTCTTGAGATAAATGCTCGTCAGGCCCTCAGTGTAAGGAACGCTTGCAGAATAACCAGTGCCGAACGTTGTGGAGATCGTGTATCCTGCAGGAGCATTAAGAACGACGTCACTTGTGTAATAACCGTTCTTGCCTGTCGTTCCTGACATTACAAACGGTGTCGCAGGAGCCTCAAGGTAAACTATCCTAAAGTTTGCCGTGCATTCTGCGGCTTCGTATTTTGCCGTCTCGCTTACGGAAGCCCTTGCCACATAAGATCCGACCTCTTTAGGAGCTGCCGCTGAATAAGCTGTATCCGAAGCGCCGGAAGCCTTATACATAATGGTTACGGTTCCATCTGAATCGGTATTAAACGTTGCCTTGACAGCCAGTCCCGCATAAGTATCCGGAACACTGAGATCCATAATGGTTACGGGATTAAGCTTGATCTCGAACGATGCGCTGCAGACTATTTTCTCGTACGTATCAGTCTCAGGGATCGTAGCCCTTACGGTATACGTGCCTTTTGCCGTAGGAACCGCAGAGGAGAATGCAGAATCAGGTGCTGAGCTTGCCTTGTACTCGAAAGTAGCCTTATCCTTGCCGTCAGACTCCGTAGTTACTACAGGAGAAGGTTTTTGTCCGACAGTGATGTCTGCGACTTTTACAGTAGCCGTAACAACTTTCTTGGTGATCTTGAAATCATCAGTGCAGGTCGTGCCGAGGTAATTCTTCGTCTCGGGGATCGTAGCCCTTACGGTATAGGTGCCTGCGGCAGTCGGAACTGCAGAAGAATAATCGGAATCAGGAGCCGAGCTTGCCTTATACTCGAAAACAGGTGTTCCGTCAGATATCGTCGTTACTACAGGCTTGATCGTTTCGCCGATAACGACATCTGCTACGGATACCGTTGCAGTGATCTCTTTCTTCTTGATCTCGAAGGAATCCGTGCATGTCGTACCCAGGAACTGCTCCGTCGTAGAGAGCGTAGCCCTTACCGTATACGTTCCGGCATCAACAGGAACGGTGGAAGAATAAGCGGTATCAGGATCAGTGCTTACCTTGTATTCGTATGTGATACTTCCGTCGTAACCTGCAGGATCAGTCGTAACTACAGGCTTTACGGTTCCGCCGTAAGTGATGTCAGCAACGGATACGGTAGCAGAGACTTCATTCTTGCTGATAATGAAGATGTCGGAAACGGATGTGCCCGTGTAAACATCTGTCTCAGGAATTATCGCCAGTACCGAATACGTACCGGGTTCCGCAGGAACTGTTGATGAATATGCCGTATCAGGAGCTGTGCTGAGCTTGTACTCGAAAGCAATAGATCCGTCGTAATCTTCGGGGATTCCGGTGAGTTCAGGCTTTACCGTACCTCCGATCACGATATCTTCAACAGTAACTTTCGCATCTGTAATATCGTATCTGCTAACTACCAGATCAGTCTCGCAGACTGCTCTTTCATATTTATCAGTTTCAGGAATCGTTGCCCGTACCAGATATGATCCTGCAGGCAAAGGTTCTGTTGAATATGAATTACCGTTTCCGTCAATATAAGCAAAGGTTATCTCTCCGTCATAATCATCAGGAACACCTGTTACCACCGGTGCAGGAGTCTGTCCGACCTTGATGTTTTCTACAGTAACTTTTGCTTCAGTAATATCATTCTTTCTGACTTCCAGATTTGTTTCGAGGACTTTCTTTTCATATTTATCTGTCTCAGGAATCGTTACCCTTACCAGATATGATCCAGCCGGCAAAGATCCGCCTGAGAATGAATTACCATTTCCGTCAATATAAGCAAATGTTATCGTGCCGTCATAATCATCAGGAACACCTGTTACCACAGGTGCAGGTGTCTGTCCGACCTTGATGTTTTCTATAGTAACTTTTGCCTCTGTAATATCATTCTTTCTGACTTCTAAATCAGTCTCGCATACTGCTCTTTCATATTTGTCAGTCTCCGGAATCGTTGCCCTTACCAGATAATTACCGGCCGGCAAAGGTTCTGCTGAATATGAATTACCGTTTCCGTCGATATAAACAAAGGTTATCGTGCCGTTATAATCATCAGGAATGCCATCCCATACAGGAGTAACAGTTTCGCCGACATAGATATTTGAAACAGTTAATGTCGGGTCAAGCTCAATCTTGCTGATCGTGAAAGTATCAGTGCAGGATGTGCCGGAGTACTTATCTGTCGGTTCAAGTATTGCCATCACTGTATATACGCCTGCAGTTGTTGGTGCAGTTGTTGTATATGCAGAATCCTCAGATGTGCTGGGCTTGTACTGGTATGTGATATTACCATTGTAATCGTTAGGAGTGATCGTAATTTTTGGCGTTATAGAATCACCAACATAGAGGTCATCAACAGATACGGTTGCAGTAACATCATACTTGCTGATCGTGAAAGTATCTGAACATGATGCGCTTGAATATTTTGCTGTTTCAGAAAATGTTACTAACAACGTGTATGTGCCTGCAGACTCAGGAACTGCTGACGAATACTCAGAATCAGTGCTACGTTTATACTGATATTTTATGGTGCCGTTATAATCTTCCGGAACACCTTCTAATACAGGAGTAACTGTACCGCTGACGTAGATATCCGCAACAGTTACTTCCGGTTCAAAATCGATACTGTTAATCGTGAAAGTATCTGAACAAGTTGATGATGAATAATAATCTGTTTCAGGGAAAGTTACCCTTATGTCATAAGTGCCTGCAGCCTCAGGAACCGTTGTCGAGTAAGCGGTATCCGGATCGGTGCTGAGCTTGTATTCATAAACAGCCTCACCATCATAATCTTCAGGAACACCATCTAATACCGGATCAACGGTACCGCCGTAAGTGATGTCATCAACTGTAACGGTTGCCGTAAATCTTTTATGATTGACCGTATAGTATTCTGTTATTTCTGCCGCTTCATAGAAATCATTCTCACTGATATGAACGACTACCATAAAGTTTCCGGCCCAGTCAGGTTCTTCAAAGAAAACAGAATCGTTTACTATGCTTGAACCACGTTGGTCATAGTAGAATCTCTTCTCTATATTTCCTTTTGAGTCTGTGTTTACTTTAATTTCATACTCTTCACCTGCATAGATTTCTTCAGGTATCGTGAGGGAAAGAGTAGGTGTGCGCTTGATGATAGTGTAAGAGATCTCTTCAGTCTCGATGCTTTCGTCATATTCTTCAAAATAGACCGAAGCAAATACCGTATGAGTCCCGGCATCTGTAGGCTGTAACTCTTCTTCGCCATCATAGAATAAATATGCAACATATTGTTCATCGGTACCTTTAACTGTTACGGTCGGTACATATGAGTCACCGGCATATATTGTTGTCGGAACAGAAACGGTAGCGGTCACGTTACCCAATTCAGGACTTTTAAGAGTAAATGTGACCGAAGTAGTCCTGTTAAATTCATCAGTTGCAGAAACAGATATTTTCTGGCTCTTTCCTGGTGTGGAGGTAAACAAATCAGAGGAAAAAATAACTCCAAAATCATTTATAAATTTGTCCTGATCGGAATCCGAGTTGGTATATGTAGTTCCATCTATAGTAACACTATTGAGAGTCCGATCTTTTATAACAACAGTTAATATATCTTCCTTGATTACAGCACCGTCACTTATTGTTATAGGTTGAGTCAGATACACCACTCCAGTATCACCCTCAACTACCACATATTTACTTTCTTCAGCATAACCGAGAATTTCCGGTGCTTCTGTCTCGAAAACAAGATCATCAAAACCGGGCATTAATGTGTCAGCATCTATATAGTCGGTTTGGGCACCGGCATGCTCACCATCAGTTTTTTCGAAGGAAAACATGACGTTATAATCGACTCTGCCTGCATCATTGGTAATTTCGTCTTCACTAAGATCCAATTGATCTGAATAAGTGTGGCTGTTTTCACCATGGGAACATGCTATCTGGAAACCTTCGGCAGGTGTTACAGTCAGGGAATCTTCGATAATATAATTTCCACTTTCGTCCACACCTTCTAATGTGAAGTATTCATCTGAATCACTAACATCTGCATAGGGATAGTAATCATATTTAAAAGTCACATAATATGTATCGGTCCCTGATCCGGTTCCTAATTCGGTTCTTCCATATGAGCCTGATGCCGGAGCAACAACGCGAACATTATAATTGCGGTTTGTAGCGGCTGTACGGTTTGTAAAGGCTGAAAAATCAGTTGAATAATCAGTATCACCTGATAATCTGTATTCAAGATATGGCGTGCCGGTGTAATATAAATCTCCATTTTTTATACAACTGGTTAAAATGGTTTCAATATCCTCACCAACATATATTTCAGAAGGAACATTTGCTAAAGTGACTTTAGGATCATCCATTAACTCTGCTGCGGTCGAAGATTCAGTAACTTCGGTGATTTGTTTTTTTGCAGATGTTCCATCATCATAATCAACCTGAAGAGTAAACGTGCCACCTGTAGGGTTTTTTATTGTGGTATTTGGTTTTGCATAGACTGTGCAAGAAAGAGAATCACTATCATTAGTAAATGATTTTTCTACATAAATTTTTGCTGAACTATAAAAATCTACACTATCATCATTGTCGGTCAAATCAACAGTTTCCGCTTCAAGTATTGAAGAGCCCATGAAATCTGCGGAATGGAAGTCCTTAAGATCTGTTGCTTTAAAATCTTTGATCTTTATCGTGCCTCTATTCTCAAATAAGTATCCCGGACCCAAGCTTGAGAAACTATTGGTTGTTAAAGTACCACCAGCAAAAATAGAAACACTAGAATTATTACCTTGTGACTGGATTGTTGCTTCAACATCTGTTTCAATACATAGGCCGGCATTTCCGTTATCTCCATAGACATGTACCAAAGAAATATCTTGATAATATGTATATTGATCTTGACCTTCCTCAGGGTCTCTATTAAATATTTGATACTTGCCTTTGTCGGGATCTTCACTATCTTGTATATAAAAATAGTAGGTATAATATGATCTTGGACTAGATAGTTTTAAATCCACTTCGGAGCCTGACACCGAAATAGTTCCTCCTGCCGCATTAACTCTCTCCCCTGTCAATGCCAACCCCGCCTGCAACGTGATCGCAGTGCATAAGAAACAGCTGATTATTTTTGTAATGATTCCTGTCTTAGTAGTCTTCATAAGCATCACCCTCTATCGGCTTATCAGATTAATTCCATTCGATCGTTGTGTCGCGCTTGATCGGTTCGTCAAAGTTGAAGTCCCAACCGCCTGTCGTTGAAGGATTCAGGAACGGTACTTCAGCCTGTTCGCCTTTTTGTACTATCTGTGTTCCGAATTCTGTTCCGTCGTATACGAATGTTACGTAGTAAGGTCCTTCGAGGATACGTGTGATCTCAGGACTTGTGATCGACAGGTCCTTGTTTTCGAGTTCGATCATATCCCTGAGCTGCAACAATACCTCGTCAGGAAGTGAGTTGTAGTCAATGTCCTGCGGCTCGGCATACAGATAATCAGTAGTCGTGCCGTCTTCATAGATAATTACTTCTTTTCCCTTGGGTACTGATACTATTTCTTCGGATTCAGTACCGTCTTTGTAAACTAGCCTCGAAGTTACTTCGCCGTCGAAGCAGCATGTTCTTGTGTATTTAACGCCGTCGATCTCATAAGTATATGTATAGAATACAGTTCCGCGTACGGACATCGCGGAGTTAGGTGTGTTGATCTCGTATGTGGAGTCAACTGAAAGCTTGTTTCGGATATCGCTCGTTATTCCGCCTTCGATTATCTCTATCGAGGTCTTACTGTTTGCACTTGTTCCTGAAGCTACTAATTGGATAGTTGTATTTTCATCAAGGTGGATGAACTTGTCTTCATCTGCCTGGATGGTCATGACGCCGGTATTAAGGGAGATCTTATCGCCGCTCTCGAGAACCATATTGGTATAAGGAGTAATGTCACCTTTGCTTTCTCTCGATACAATGCCTGTACCCTCGAACTCAAATAACTTGAGGAGACGGTATGTGTCCGCTTTATTCCTTACAGCAACAATGGTAACTGCTACTGCGGTTATTGCGGCTACTGCGCCGGCGATGATAGCTATTATTTTCTTGCTCATAAAAGACCTCATTTAGGTATTCGGTACTTTTGACGCACCTTATAATAATAGCACAAATTCAAAAAAATGGGTGTTATATTTATTTTGAAAATTAATTGTAATAAACGTAGCCGAACATCAATTGTAAATTTTGCCAAAAAACTCTTTACTTTCAAGGCATCCCTGTGGTATTAGTATGTGGTGGGGAATACTTATACTTCATCAACTAACTGAATACCTTTCTTTCTGCAAGGAGCGTGCCTATGATCAAGACTCGTACGTTTGCTGACTATTCTCTTTCCCCTGTGCTTAATGCATCAGCATTAATGCACTTAGTTTAAAGCGTTTTTTATCTCAGGGGTCTTGTATGAATAGGAAAGTTATAGCCATTATTGCCGGAGCGGCAGTTGCAGTTACAGCAGTTGTTGTTTCCTTCGTTGTTTTTCACTCTAACGGAGATAATTACCGTCTCCTCAAGTTGTTTGAGTTCGACGGAACCGGTTTTGTCACCAGAGAAAGTAAGGGAGATATCGTTCCCTATACAAATATGGTCCTTGAAAGCGGCGATAAGATCTCTCTGAAGACCGGAATGATGACCATCCAGGCAGATGACGACAAGTTCATCCACCTTGACGAAAATACAACGATCCAGCTCGTAGCTTCTGGCACCAGCGCTAACAGCAAGACCGCGATAGAGATAATCGAAGGCGGTATCACCAGCGATATCAGAAATAAGCTTTCCGCAGATTCTACTTATGAAATAAACACTCCCAACTCAGCGATGTCTGTCCGCGGCACCGTATTCTATACATATACATATGAGGTCAACGGCGTTAAGTACACGAGAACATGCTGCTTCGACGGTGAAGTCGCATCCAGATTGGTATACAAGGACGGTACTGAATCCGAAGAAATAGTATCAGTACCCAAGGGAAAAGAAGTAATTATCTACGAAGACGGCACGACTACGGATTATCTGTATGCCGAGCCGCAGGACATCGACTACAACACTCTCCCTGACGAGATACTGTTGCAGCTCAGGGACATGATCGATCTGGAAAACAAGGACCTGTCGATCACAAGTCCTGAGATCACACGTATCCTCGAAGGACCTTACTACATAACATTCATGTATAACGGAACAGAATTCGGAACACAGATAGTAGAAAAAGACGAACTGGTAGAAGTACCGTTCTTAAATCCGTCAACTACGGGAGGATGGGACTTCAACTTTGACGAACCGATCAAACGAGACGCTACGATCGAATGGAACTAATCTGATAAGCCAAGAGGGTGATGCTTATGAAAAAAGGGAATAAGTTTTTAAGCAAGAAAAAAATAATAAAGTTAACAAGCAGTTTTCTCAGTTTTGTGCTGACGACTAATGTCGGACTGAACCTGCTATGGAATAACGCGTTTGCCTGGACAGTGGAAGCCGATGAAAACTTTGTCACACTCACATCATCTTTGACCAGCGGCTCTGAAGAATTTTATCTTATGCATGAAGGGGGGGCATCTCCTCATGTTTATATTTCGGATTCTTATGATAATCCTACCCAGAAAATAGACATATATGGCTCTTCTACAATTACCATTAATAGTTGTTGCACATTGACCACTTGTTATGATACCGATATTAGAAAAATAATATTGAAAGGTGGAAGCAGCGAATCTCAGTCAGCGATCCTAATAGTTAATAACGAAGATTTTAATTGTCATAATATTTTAGGTGAAGGATATAACAAGATAATAAATTATGGAGAATTTGGTTCAGATGGATTTAACGCTCCTCTCTTAGAGGAAGCGGGTGTTAAGGAATTCCATAATGGTTATGAAGATAAACCCGGAATAGTTACAGGAAGGAGCGTTAATGTCGCTAGTGATATCTATTTTGATATTCCCGGTTCCCAAATAATTGCACCCGAAGGTTTTGTAAATGGCAGTCAAGATATTAATTCCTTGGTTGTTGTAGGTAGTAATGCATATATTAAATCTTCAGGAGGAACGTTTACTCTTAAAGTTAGGTGTTACGATCTGGTTTACGGAGAAGTTTATGCGACAAAGGCAATTACCGGAATCATCGAAAATTCAACTGCAGAAGAATTATTGGATGATCCTGGAATCTCTCTAGGTAATGTCCCTGGCGTTTACTATGGCCAGGACTTAGATTCCATATTCATTGATTATGTGAGTGTAGATGAAGGTTACGACAAGACTAAAATCTATTTTGAGTATGCAGACAGCATGCAAAATATCTTAGAAGATAAGCCTGTTGATCCAAGTGAATATTCTTACTATGTTCGCGCAGTTGCTCCTGTTGACGGAACATATCACAAAGCAGTTTCAGAATGGAAATCTTTTAAGATCAGTTACTTAGAATTAACAGATCTTTATCCCGATGGTGGTCCGTATGTTACCGTAAGCGGTTATGAGACTTATGATAGTTCTGAAAATAAGTACTATTTCGGAAATTCATTAGTACTGACTGCCCCGGAAGGAATATTGATCGGATGTCCTTCCTCTGAGGCAATTGAAGGTTTTTCTTCATCAGTATCAATCCCTATTAGCGAGCTTGTTAATAACGACGGCAGCATTAACCAGGACTTTACGATTGAATTCAGAAGAGACGATGACGCAACAACAAGTGGAAAATCAATCCTTGATATCGTAAATAATTTCGACAATTATGTTTTCGATGACGAAGATCCATTTCTATTATGTAGGGGGGATGATATACATTTTAATCCCAACAACCCCCTGATTATTACGACCATATTTCTTTGGATGGAACATTAGTTGATTGCGTATTTTTAGATTTCGTTGTGTCAGATGATAATCTGGAATCAGTAGTATTAAATGATAACGGAACTGAAATTGACTATAGTGACAGTATCACTGACGGCAAATGTGCATTCGATGTATTTTGTCCATATTTTGAAGAAAAAGAGTTAACAATAACTGCTACTGATAAGGCTGGCAGAGTATCCCAAGGTCAATTGAGAGTGAAGAATTTCGATTATTTTGGTGTTTATTTTTTATCAATTTCAGATGGCACCTCAGGAAAAATCTTTACTTTTTCTCCTTCGGAAATATACGATATCACCTTTAATATCTACGATGTCTCTGATGGGGTTTTAGAGAGCTATTTTCCAGATGAAGAATCCTTTATAGAAGTGGGGGGGGACCCTGACAGAACGGGTTATGATTACGATATCATTTATAATCATATCGACAATTCTAGCCATGATTCACATAGTTGGACAACAGAGAACTTTGAGAGATTAGAAATAGATGGTGAGAATCTGACTGTCATCTCAAGTGCTGATATTGAAACTGAAGTTAGTTTTGGTGATGAAAGCAGCGAACTTCAGATTTTAGAAGGATCGACTTTTACATTCAAAAATCTGAGCGGTGGTCAGGGAACCATTACTAACTCCGGAACGATTATTTTCTCTGATTATGATAGTGCAGATTATTCCACTGAAGACTGTGCGATTCATATTGTCAACAACGGAACAATCATTGCTGATAATATTGATATATCAACTAATTATGCTGTTATAGATGGTGATGAAACACCTACAGTAAGTCAAGGCGAGAATTCAATCTATCAAGTTAAAACGTCTTTTACTTTAGGTGAAGATGATATTCTTGGAAAGGTAGTAGCTAATCCCAATACCATAATCAATTCTGCCGGTGGAACATTTACTCTGCAGGTTGGTAATGAGACTAAGGAAATCTCAGGTGTGATCACTAATAAAACTGCAAGTCAGTTAATGGATTATGAGGAAAACGGTGGTGCGATATTTGAAAGTGAGCTTGATAACGGTGGAACCAGAGTGACACTCCAAACAGTGGGAAGTTCCGATTCTGAACCTGTTACTTTTACCATTAAGCAAGTCACTAACGGATATGAGATCGAGTGTGACAAGTATAGAAGTGATGCTGCTGGAGCGGGTCCAATAACCGTAAGCAGTATAGATATGCTGACAATCGATGGATATCAAAGTATTGTTTCCATTCAAGCTGATATTGATATCGGGGAATTTGATTTTGTAGGTGGCAATTTTAATGTAATTATTGAAGAAGGGTATACAGTTACATGCTCTAAGATTTCCGGCCCGGACGAAGCAGAAAGCGGAACCCTCACCATTGATGGCACGCTGATTATAGACAATTTTGTTACCAGTGAGTTCCCCAAAAATACTATCGTAAACAATGGAACAATTGATGCAGATATTATGGATTTTACCTATTTGGATAATCTGCAAAGTGAAAGCGATTCATTATTCTTAGTTGGATCTTCTTTTATACTGGGTACGGATGACCTTGAAGGGACCGTCATAGCTTCTGATGAATACACTAAGATTAAATCTGCCGGCGGTAAGTTTACTCTTTATTTGACGGGTGCATCCGGCACATTTGAAGGTGAAATAGATTCTACAGCAGGGGAACTGCTCTTAGAGCCTATAGAGATAACTATAGATACAGATGGTCTCCCGGGATTCGACATTGAAAACCCGATTATTGCAGGCAATGATTACGATTTTGATTATGCTGTAGTTACTAACCCTGAGGGATACGAGCAGTATGCTTATTTAGAATATGCAACAATAATCTCAGATGAATTTACAACGACACAACCTACTGATTTAGGCTTTTACAAAGTTCGTGCTGTGATTCCCAGCTCATCTGAACACAGTGCAGCGGTATCTCCTGAGTATATTTTTTCCATTCAGAACATAGCTTTGTCTGATCTTTTCCCTGACGGAAAATACAATGTTAGTGTAAGTGGTTGTTATAACTCATACTATGTTCCCGAAGCTTTAGTATTGGAAGCACCTGAGGGAGTAGGTATATGTATCCCTGTTCTTATTGATGAAAGTGATTTTTTTAAACCTTATGTATTTTATGATGATTTAACACTATCGTATGAGACCCTAATGGAAAATGGGTTGCTTGTAGACGGTCACATTGACGGGAACCTTATAATCGCATTTGCCAGACTGGAAGATGTTGAAGATGCAGAAGGTCTTATAGCTGTTATAACGGCTGGCGGAACAGCTATTAAAAATGTAATACCCGGTATCGAGAATTTTGTTTTCGATTCTTATGATCCCGGATTTGATGCAATGGCAGTTGATTCTGAAGGCGGTCTCGTCGAGGTTTCTGTCGATGGAGAAGATCCGATTACTGCTGATGAATTACGCATTACTGTATCAGATGAGAATCTTGCTACAGTAACTGTAAGCATTGATGGAACCGTTACTGACTTAAGCGATTCGATCGAAGACGGTGCTTGTGAGATAACGCTTTACCCTGCAGAAGGTAAAGCTCAGGATATCAAGATAACTGCAAAAGATCTGGCTAATCGGGAATCTCTGGTCGAATTCACGCTTTGTCCTGAAACCGTCGAGCCTACTTTGGTCGTTACCCTTCCCGACACGATCTATTACGGCGAAGAGATCAAACCTACCATCAGTATTAATGAAAACTATGAAGGTGAAATAACAGTAAGTTATTATGACCCCGAGACAGATACGACATCAACAAGTGCACCGAAAAACGCCGGTACATATTTGCTGATCGCATCTGCAAAGGCTACAGATTATTATGCTGAAACCTCCACCGAAGTAGAGTTTAAGATCTTACCGAAAGCGATTGACGCAGAAAGCTTATCTGTTGCGATTGATAATATTAAATACGGTGAAGAACCTGTTCCTTCAGTAACAGGTCTTCCTAATGACTATTTAGGTACGATCACATACACATATACTAATAGCGAAGGTGCAGAGCATGCTTCCGGTGAAACTTTTACAACCGGCACTTATACTGTTCTGGCAACGATTTCCGATACAAATAACTATACGGGAACAACGTGTGAAGCAGAGTTCACAGTAAGCAAGTATGATATCGAAAATGTTACTGTAACAGTCGCCAGCATCAAAGTCGGAGATAAACCTGCTCCTTCAGTATCAGGACTTCCGGAAGATTATACAGCTGAGCCCTTATTTACATATACCGACAGCAAAGGCGTATCACATTCAGCTGATGATCTTTTCACAGAGGGTACGTATACAGTATTGGCAACGATACTTCCGACAGATAAATATAAAGGAACATCCTGCGAGACAACATTTACTGTCGGCAAGAATGAAGTTACAGCTACAGTATCCGTTGCAGACATCTTTGTCGGCGAGACACCCAACCCTGTAGTAACAACTGTTTCGGACGGTAAGGTCACGATCGAGTACAAGACAGCTGACACAGAATTCACGACAACTATTCCGACTGCTGCCGGTGAGTACACAGTCAGGGCAACGGTCGCAGAGTCAGACACTTACTTGGAAACAACCTGTTCATCTACGTTTACCATCAACAAGAACGAAGTTACCAAGGCAAGCGTTTCCGTCGCAGACATCTTTGTCGGCGAGACGCCTAATCCTGTGGTAACAACTGATTCTGACGGTAAGGCTGTTTTCGAGTATAAGATCAGCACGGCTCCTGATACGACATATACTTCTGAAGTTCCTACCGCTGCAGGTACTTACATGGTAAGGGCTACGATACCTGAGACCGATACTTACCTTGGCACGACATGCACGGCTAATTTCGATATCTTAAAGAACGAAGTAAAGGCTAGCCTCGCAGTCGCAGATATCAAGGTCGGCGGTACGGTTAAGCCCGTGATCACGATCAATCCCGAAGATTACGACGGAGTTGTCTCTTACCAGTACAAGATCAGCACGGCTGAAGATTCAACGTACACTTCTGCTGTTCCTACTGCTGCAGGAACTTATATGGTAAAGGCTACGCTTCCTGCAACAGATAAGTATCTGGGTACGACGTGCACGACTAATTTCGACATAGTTAAGAATGAAGTTACAGCAAGCGTATCCGTTGATGACATTCTTGTCGGCGGCACGGTTAAGCCTGTTGTAACGACTGATCCTGAAGACTACGACGGCGTGATCACCTTCGAGTATAAGGGCAGCACGGATGCAGCGTTCACCAAGACTGTTCCTACCGCAGCAGGCACTTACACGGTAAGGGCTACTCTTCCCGAGACAGCTAAGTTCTTCGGAACGACCTGTACCGATACTTTCACGATCAGCAAGAATGCGGTTACTGCCACAGTATCTGTCGCAGACATTTTCGTCGGTGAGACACCTAAGCCTGTCGTAACGACAGATCCTAAGGGCTACGACGGCGTGATCACTTTCGAGTATAAGGAAAGCTCGGAAGCAGATACTGCATACACCTCTGCAGTTCCTGCAGCTGCCGGCAGATATACGGTAAGAGCCACGCTTTCTTCTACGGCGAATTTCTTAGGCACTTCCTGCGAAGATTCATTCTCGATAGTCAGGAAGGAAGTTACAGCAAGCGTATCCGTTGCCAACATTTACGTCGGCCAGACGCCCAGCCCCGTAGTTATCACAGAATCTGACGGTAAGGATAAGGCTACGTTCGAGTACAAGCTCAGTTCTGATCCTGATACGGCATTCACGACAACTGCTCCTACCAAGCTCGGTACTTACACATGCAAGGCTACGATACCTGAGACCGATAACTATCTGGCCATTACATGCTCTTGTGAATTCGTCATCAATCTTAATCCTGTAGGAGTTCTCGAGCTCTCAGTTCCGGATACATACTACGGACTTACTGTAAGCTCATCTTATAATACGGATTCTGACGGTGAAGTCAGCATAGTTTATAAGACTGCAGGCGCACCTGATACAACATATGCTGCTGTCGCTCCTACAAAGGTTGGCGATTATACTGCAATGATCACCGTAAGCGAGACTGAGACTTACGAGAGCGCAAGCACGACAACGAACTTCAAGATCTCTTACCTCGAGGCTCCCGCTACTGCATTCGTTCCCAAGGGAACCGAGGGCAATAACGGATACTTCACAAGTGACGTCGATCTGACTGCTCCTGCCGGCTATACCATCTCCACCACTCTCGGATCCGGTTATTCCGGAAGCGTTGCTTACACCGAAAGCCTCGGAAGCATCTTCCTTAAGAGAGACGACGGCGCGCTCACCGCAGCCATCGGAATTTCCGACAGACCTAAGATCGATAAGGTCGCTCCGGTCATCTCATCTGCTTCCGGCGTCATGTATGTGGACAGCATGTCCATTTCGGTAAGCGATAAGAATCTCATGTCGCTGACTGTAAACGGTTCGCCCGTAGCCGTTTCAGGCGGCAGCGCTTCAGTTACCCTGAAACGTCCCGAAAAGGGATCCAAGACATTCACCATCGTCGCTGAAGACGAAGCAGGCAATATTACCACTATCGAGCTCACGCTGATGGAAGAATGGCTCAGCGACAGGAAGGTTCCTGAAGGTCAGGCAGTTTCCCTGGTAGCAGGCGAGATCTACTACTTTAACGAAGGCGAGTGGATCGTAAGCATCGTTAACAGTGACGGAACCGTAACCGAGTGCTCCACGGTATTCAGCTGCAACCTACCGTTCTACGTAAACTCCAGCGGAGATTATATTTTTACGAGGGTGACATAAGTTTAGACTGATATCACCTCGGATATTCAATTACATGCGGTTGCCCCGGCTCTCTTTGAGAATCGGGGCAACAAATTTTATGAATGGGTGGCGTGAACCCTTAATCTCACCCTCAAACTCAAGTTGTACTACATCCTTGTCAATTACTTTGACTATCAAAGTAATTCCACACATTTGCCCCAAATTACCGTGTCACAGCGTCTCCAAAGAAGCTAATATGCACTTAGAAAAGAACTTGGTTTGTTAAAACTTCGGCTTTGAGAGCTAAGCCTTCGGAGCCAAAAGGAGGTAAAAAATGAATTACAAGATCTATAACAACAATTCAAAAGAATGGGTGCTGCTGATCCACGGACTGGGCGGAAGCATTAACACCTGGAAATATCAGATCAAGGACCTGCAGGACTTTAACGTTATCGCAGTCGACTTGGAGGGCCACGGCGGTTCTTCTTTCGTAAAGGCAAAGCACCTGCTCGCCAGATCCGCAGATGAGATCAATGAGGTCCTTGAGACCGAGAACATCGAGAAAGTACACGTCATCGCACTTTCTCTTGGCACGCTGGTCGCAATGGAATTCGCGAATTCCTACAAGGAAAAGGTTAAGTCCATCGTGCTCGCAGGGTTCGTTTTGAACATGGGCATCGGCTACAAGACGCTTCTGGCCGTTGTCGAAGGCTTCAAGTACATCATCCCGAAGAGATTCTTCTATCCGATGTTCGCCAAGATCATGATGCCCCGCAAGAACCACAAGAAGTCCAGGGACATCTTCATCAGGGAATCTTTCAAGATGAAGTCCGTCGCCTTCAGAATGTGGCTTTCAGAGCTCTTCAGAACGCAGTTCAAGCTTAAGAAATACATCCAGACGATCAAGGAAAACCACCTTCCGGTATTCCTTATCTCCGGAAAGCAGGACTACTTCTTCGTTAACAGCGTAAAGAGAACGCAGAAGAAGATGAGCGAAGCATCTCTCTACTTCATCGAGAAATGCGGCCACGTCTGCAGCATCGAGAAGTACGATGTCTTCAATGACCTCGTAGTTAACTTCTTAAACGGACTGAATACTCCGGAACTGGCAGGAGCGTAATTGATTTAAGTCCTGCCCGGCTGCTTACGAGTCATCCTTCCACAGCCCTTACAACATCCATCGGAGCGGCGGCCTGATCGAACGCATCAAGCCTTCCGCACGGCTGACCCACGCCATCTTTAAGGTACCATGTCGCCTGCAGGGGCTTCATGCCAAAGGCCTCCGCGGCCTCGAGCTCGTTGCTCCCGCCGTCTCCAACGTAAAGGCATTCTTCAGGCTTCACGTCCAGCTTTTCGGCGCAGAGCTCAAACACCGCCCTGTCAGGCTTTTTGATCCCGATCTCGCATGACATCAGCGCCGCATCGAAATATCCAAACAAATCGGACTTGCGTATCGCGTCCCTCTCCTCGAAATAACAGTTCGTAATAAGGCCGGTCTTAATGCCTTTCTCCCTCAGCGCTTTGAGCATCGGGATCACATCCGGGTGCTTGTGGCTGAACGCCTCAGAGGTAGCGCTGTACCTCTTCCCTACTATCGATTCGAACAGTTCCTGATCGTAGATGTTATTGGCGTTCAGGATCTTCGTGATGACCTCTTCGAACGTCATTTTCCCGAGCGTCCGTTCATCATCAGACGGATCCCAGATTTCTCTGAAAACGTTCTCCGGAATCCCCATATCAAGAGCGATCTGCCTGCCCTTATAAAGCGTGCTGTTAAACAGCGTTATAAGGGTCTCATACATGTCGAAAATGACGGCTTTGGTCATTAATTAACTTACTTTCTTTTCCCAGGTGATATCTGTATTTTACAATTTAACGCTTCCCAGCTGAACACCCTCGACGATGTGTCTGGCCAGAAGAAGGAACACTATGACGACCGGGACGGTCGAAACGAATATCGGTATGGTGCGCTCACCCATCGCGGTGTTCAGGATCATGACGATCGGTAAAGTCTGCTTCTTTTCCTGTAACAGAATAACCGAGGGCAGGCCTGTTTCGTACCAGGTGCTCGTAACAGCAAAGATCGCCTGCGTGGCAATGGCCGGCTTCATGATGGGCAATACGATCTGATTGAATATCCTGAATTCTCCGGCGCCGTCGATCCTGGCAGAATATACCATCTCCATTGAGAATGACGATTCTAAATACAGCCTCATGAACACGACTGATATCGGTGTCGCAATGGCAGGAAGTATCAGAACGATCAGGTGATTTACAAGATTGAATTTATAGACCAGATCGACAAATCCGGCTTCCGCAACGATCGTGGGGATCATCATGAGAGCTACGATAACGTTGCCGAATGCTTTTCGAAGTTTCCACTTATACGCGGTAATCGAATATGCAGTCATCGCGGAAAAATACACGTTCAGGATCGTGCTGCATGCCGTAACGATCACTGAATTGATGAAGCCGATGGCGTTTCTGGATGTGAAAAATTTCAGGAACTCCTTGCCCCTTCTGGGAATGATCTTAAGCACACGGGCGGGGTTGTCCGGCTGAAAACCCGTAAAATCAACGAGCATCATGACAAACGGATACAGGGTAAGCAGAGCCAGGCCGATCGATATGCCGTAAACGATCACCTTAAGGACGGTCTCCCGTCTCCTGACATCCGTTAAGCTGTAATCGTTAGTGCTCGTATGCTTTTACCTCATTTTTGTCCTGATAATGCAAATATAACATCAAGGTTGACATTTGTCTACCGTGTGTTATATCATCGGGCTATGAAAAAGAAAATGCAGATAGAAAGACATTATGCCAAGTGGGGATACATTTTCGCGACCCCCTTTGTTGCTGCATTTCTGATCTTCCATTTATGGCCGATGGCAACGACTTTCCTTTATGCATTCTGTGACCTGAAGCACACCGTCATAACTGACAATCCGCCGTTGCTGGTTTCCGAGGGACTGCCGTGGTATAAGAATTTTAAAGATCTGTTCGCCACAAAAACCATAGTCTCCGCATTTAAGAACACGTTCTTTTTCTGGATAGCCCAGACCATCCCGGAATGGATCCTGGCATTCTGGCTTGCAGCGATGATGACGGACAGAAGGCTGAAAGTAAAAGGAAGGTGGCTCTTCAAGACCGCGTTCTTCTTCCCTAATCTCATGACGGGTTCATCCATCGGCTATCTGGTATTGGGAAACATAATAGGTTTTATCGGAACAACGGCAGGCATCGTGATAACGGCTGCCATGATAGACGGTTTCAAGATATCGGCGACCGATCTCGAATTCTTTACGTCGGACCGGTTCTTCATCATCATGGTAAGCATCTTCATGCACTTCGGAATAACGTTTATTTATGCGGTAGTCGGCATGACCAGCATTCCTGTCGAGATCTTCGAAGCTGCGGAAATGGACGGCTCCTCCAGGCTCAACACATTCTTCAGGATCACGCTGCCCTGCATGCGTCCGATAATGTTCTTCATAGTTATCGTCACGGTTGTTGACGGACTCGGAATGGCCGATATTCCGTCGATTGTCGGAAATCCTTTCGACGCTCAAAGAAGAACCGTAACGCTGCAATTATATCTTGATAATCTGCTGGGCATGGGAAATGCATGGGACAGGGCATCCGCATTCTGCCTAATCATGCTCGGACTTTCCGTAGCCATATCCGGACTGATCTATTTCACTTTGATAAGAGACAGATATGAAACAAAGCTCGCAAGACGCATCCGGAAAGAGAAGCGCATGCAAAAGCTCCTTGCAGAGCAGTGATTGTTCTCACGCGTTTTGGGGTCTTAACTTGCCCTCGTTCCGGGACCGTCCCTCACCCGTTCTCGGGGACCTGATAATGATCGATCCTTTTCTCCCTGCCCTTTGAACGGTAATAATCGGCTTTTGCCTGGTACATCCGGTCGTCGGCTTTTCTGACAACGTCATCAATGCTTTCTTCATGATCCCTTAAAGCATAACCGGTAGAGATGTTGTAGCCGTCCCCGGCAATGTCTTCAACGATCTTCTTAACGACATCTGTGATCTCATTCTCATTCGAATGCAGGAACAAAATCATAAACTCGTCTCCGCCGATCCTGTAAGCCAGAGTCCTGGCGTCAGCAGCTTTCAGCATGCATTCACCAATCTTAGCGAGCGCTTTATCACCTGCCTGGTGCCCCTGAGTATCGTTCAGCTCCTTAAGGCCGTTCATGTCGAGCGAAGCAACCGCCCCGATGCTCTTGTTATAAAGATTGCAGTCATCGTAGAATGCCTGTCTGTTCAGGAGCGCCGTCAGCGAATCCCTTCTGTTATCGTTCGAAAAGAGGATCAGATAATAGAAAACGCTGCTGATTATGATGGCTTCGTTCAGCCTTATGCCGCCGGAGAGAACGTCCAGCAACGAAGCCGACAGGCAGAAGACCGCGCACACCGGCATGATGTATTTTTCGAGACTGGACTTTTCGGAGAAATCCTTGAAAACGATCCAAAGGATCAGTACCAGATAGACGGTCGGAACGATAAACGCAACATAACCCAGAGGTCCTCTGTAGAACGCATAATTCTCATCGAAACCGAATGCGACATCCGTAAAAAACGCCGTGCAGCATACTGCAAAGTTTATGATGTTCGGGATCCAATAGATCAATCTGCGCTTATTCCATGGAACGACAACCAACAGCAAGCTGAGCGCCGCCGTGGAGCGCAGTGTATAACCGATCACAGACAGGAGGATCCTGAAAAACCGCAGTGACGGATCCGTGGCACAGACACATTCCAGGGCATCCTCCACAACAAGGAAAAGGCAGCTTAACGCGGTGATCCAGAAATACTTCGTCTCGGTATTCCTGAATCTTTTCCTGGGCCACAGCTTGATGCAGAACAAAATGATCGTAAAGATCGAGACCCAGTGGCGTGACATCATGTCCAATAACATTTCCATATAGCCTTTTTTCTGTTACTGAATTACTGATACTAAAATTTTACATCATATAAAAAATGTCTCAATGAATTCGGTTTTACGATTCTGTTAATTATCAAGATTGGTTAACAAAATGCGGGGCGGGGTGAGTCCGCGCACGGGGGTATCCTTAATATTCGAAAAAACTGTGCCCCGGATTTAACCTAAATCTTCATTTTCGAAAAAAGAGTTAAGAATTCCGCGGATTTTTTAACTGAAATCTCTAATATAGAAAAAAGCGTTAACGATTTGCCGGAAAACTTAACCTAAATTCTTGTTTTTCGAAAAAAGAGTTAAGATTTCCGCCAAAATCTTAACTTAAAACTTCAAAAATGAAAATTTGCGTTAAAATCCGCGGGGTAGTCCAGGTGGTCCAACAGACACCTACTTCTGCACCAACTTTATCTGCAGCACCGGGACCATGCCGATATCCGTGATCTTGAAATCGTTAAGGCCTTTGCCCTGCTTCAGAATGAAATGCGGGATGTTGATCGTCTCGACTTTGCTCCGGCTGATGCGCGCGCGGTCCAGAAGGCCGATCAGCTCGGAGTAGCTTTTCTGGATATCGGCAATGGCATCATATCTCCGGCTGGCATTTTCGACGCTCATCCTGAGGAGATACGGATCGTTGTTGTTCGCGCCTATCGAGAACAGCCGCATGAAGGCTTTGTAAGTGTAGAAATTATATCTGCTCGATTCAATGTACATGCCGAGATCGGAAACGCCCATGAACAGAAGCGATTCGCTGAAGGCACCGTCAGAACCCTCCGAATCGCAGATGCTGATCAGGCCGCCCTGCGTCGGGGCAACCAGCTTAAGTTTGTCCCACTGCTTGTCCGCCCAGTCGTCCGGCCATTCGAAACGCACGTCTTTATCGCCCATGAAGGCAGTCTCGTGGATATTGGTTTTCGGCGGGGGCATCTTTACTAAGCCAAGCGAAAAACACCCGGTGAAAGCATAAGAACCAACGTCTTCGAGGGACGCCGGAAGTTCTATTTTCAAGAGGCTTGAACATTCGGAAAATGCATAGCTGCCGATCTTCTTCAAAGAATCCGTGAAGCAGATCTTCTTAAGATTGTCACACCCGGAAAATGCGTTGTCTTCAATCCCGGTAACGGAATCAGACAGACGGACCTCCACTATCTCTTTCCGGTCCTCGAAGGCCTTGCTGCCGATGACCGTGACTTCATCAGGAATGATGACTTCAGGAGACGAGCCGTTGTACCTTTTCAGGATGCCGTCTTCTATCACGAATTCCTCGAACGCGAGGGCTTTCTCTTTATTCTCTTCCTGCTCGGTAACGATCTTTATGTAGTTCTGCACGATGGCGTCATTGACCACGAAAAGCTTGCCGCAGCGAGTGCAGATCGCTGCACTCTCATCCGAGTCTATCCTTAACCCGATCCCACACGAAGGGCATTCTAATGGAATAACCGGCATATTACCTCGCATCGATGATAAGTATCTGTCCGCTGAAGGGACATAAGTATTATATCATCGCTAACCGTAATTCCTCTTTACCGACGCAAGTATCCTGTCAAAGCTCCCCGGACCGGCGTCAAGGTATAACGTGTGCATGGTCTTAATGTCCATGTCCGGATCCAGAGACCTGATAGACTCCAAAGTCTTCAAAGTCATGTAACAGCCGAGGCCGTATGAGATGCCGATGCCGGGGATCGTGATGATGTCCGTTGTATGGATGCCCGCGGCATCCTGGCCGAAGCGCGTCATGTATTCAGCGGTTTCTTTCCCGGTAAGGCCCTCGTAATTGATGCAGATGTCAGCCCTCGCCTGAGCCATGTAGTACCTGTAAAAATCACCGGTATATATGAAGTCATCGTCGCTTTTTATCCTGTACATTCCGGCAGGGTTGTTCATGATGTAAGATGCCCAGCCTTCGATGTAAGTCTCGGAGGTAAAACCCAGCATGTAGATGTGCTTAAGGTGCCTTTTGTGGTAATTGTACTGATACATGTGGCCGGGGATGCCCTCGTGGAAAACGACCGTTTTCGACTTCATATAATCCGGAAGGAATATTATCTCATGCGAAGGATCATCGAAATGTCTGGCGGCGTATGCCCCTCCGATCCCGCAAGCCTTAAAAAGTCCGGGGAGCTTTACGATCTCATAATCGATGTCGAGCTCCGGGAAATATGCTTGGGCTTTCTCTGTCATGTTGTCTAATAATTCCTGATTGTTCAAGCCTTCGATGACCTGATTCCCGTGGAAATCCTGCCCTATCGAAAGTGCCTCGTCCAGAGCTTTGGCAAGTTTCCTGACGTCGCAGTCCCTGCCGACCTGGCATCTTAACATGTGCTCATAAAACTCTTTCCCGTGTTCGAATCCGGCAAGGCCTTTGTCATTTGTGTTGGTTCCGGCCAGTGCGGCGATGCGCTTGCAGCACTCCTCGAATTCGGGAATGACAACGTCTTCCATCACTTTATCGAACGCTTTGATATAAGCTTCCTTCTCTTTATCTTTAAGATCCGGGATCGCTTCTATCCTCTCAATGAAGGTCTCCCTGAAAGGCTTTGTCTGGCTGTCCTGGGTGAGCATGAAATATGCGGTGCTGCTCTTTGTGTAGAAATCTTCTATCGAGGCGTAACCTTTTTCGGAGCGTTTCTCTTCGAACGCGCAAACCTCATCGTAATACCTGTCAGTGTCCTTCAGCAATTTGATGAACATATCAGCTTCGTTCTTATTCCTGATGTCTACGTAACCGGTCGTCAGGTAGAATGAACTGACGCTCGAGACTTTTTCTGCCGGAAGCATGTAAGCAAAGCCCTCGTACTGCTTTATGTATCTTTCCTCTTCGAGGTTGAAAACGATCTGGTCGTAGAAATCGCGGTCCTGCCTTTCCAGGTTCTCGAAATCTATCTTATAAAGCCTTTCGAGCAAACCGCTGAGATATTCGCACTCACCCTTGTAGTCACCGGGACCGACCTTGCCGAACGTCGGATTCTTTATCGAGATCCCTGCGGCTTCCTTATCGCTGAAGCACCAGCTTGCAGCCAGATAATTGTCTCCGATGTAATGCCTGATGTAATCCCATTCTATGTCATTAAGCTCGTCTACAGCCTCCTGCCCCGTAACTGCACCGGTCTTTCGTATCGGATGGACAACATCTGCATCGTAGGGCTTTGTCGGAAATTCGGTAAATTCCAACGGCATCAGTGAACCGCTCTCTGAGATTTTCGCACCGGAACACGATGCTACGGTCAGAATGACCGACAGCGCCATGATCAGGGAAAGAGATTTAAAAAGCAACTTCTTCATATCAAGACCTGTTCACTGCGCCCGTCTTTAATGGTGGGACTTTTCTCCGAATTCCGCTGCCGTGCTGTATTTCCTCGTCTCGGGATCTTTGGTCAGAAATTCAATATAATGGATTCCGACATTGCCGCTGTCCTTAGCATCATAGAGGATCCCTTCCATATAGACACGGTCCCCATCGTCGTTGACATAGAACATTTCATAAGAGAATCTATTGCCGTCAGGTCTGTAGTGATTGCCTTCCGGATCAAGGGGCTCTCCGAGAGATTCAAAGGATGTGTATTTTTTCATGTCTTCCGGAGAATCGTTCTCGATGTCGCACTGGTCCAAAAAATCTTCGAGGTCATCTGTCGTCAGGTTGTTATCATCCAAAATGTCAGTGGCCATCATCCCGTACAGGGTATCTGCATCTTTATCCACCACTGCCTGGGCCACCACGGCTCTGTCAAATTTCCACCTGTTGGTAGTTATGTCCGTTATCTTTACGAAACAAACAGCGAAGCCGAACATTACCCACGGAATCACGAGCATTGCGATTCCGACCCACAGACCGACCTTGCGGGTCTTACGGTTCTGCTTTTTTGCCTTAGATGATCTTACGAGCGAGATTATGATCAAAGCTATCGCGGCCGCCGTTAAGAACAGTGCCAGGCAGAGCAGCACTATCAATACGATGCTCGACAAAATCATATTCAGCAATACAATAAACATTTATTTTGAACTCTCCATTAATCCCAAATATAAAATTATTATAACAATTAGAGTATAATATATATTTGCAAGGTCAGTTAGCGTTCTTATTATCATGAGGAATAAGAGAATGAACAAGAGGATAGCTGTATTTACAAACGGCTTCAGCAACGAGTTCATCGAGCATGTGGTCACGGGTCTTCAGAAAAAAGCCGCTGAAGACGGTGTTGACGTGTTCGTGTTCGTTACCTATTGTTCCTCAAACGACAACAAGCTTCAGAATAAATGCCAGCTTAACATTTTCCACCTCCCCGATCCTGAGACTTTCGACGGGGCGATAATGCTCACCAACACATATAATTTCCCTGACGAACAGGAACGTGTCTGCGCGCGCTTCCAGAGAGCCGGCGTCCCCATGCTCTCGCTCGAGGTGGACGTCCCGAACATGTCCTGCATCAAGACCGAGAATTACAAGGGTGTGCGGGATCTCGCCATCCATCTTGTGGAGCATCATCACGCGAAAAAGATCATCTTCGTAAACGGAATAGAGGGAAACGTCGAGAACAAGGTCCGCCGTCAGGCACTTGTTGACGTGCTGAAAGAGCACGGCATGGAGCTTTATTCCGAATTCAAGTGCGATTTCGGATTCTATACAGCTTTCCTTTCAATGAAATGGTTCCTCGAGGCCGGAAATGAACTCCCTGATGCTGTCGTCTGCGCCAATGACAATATGGCCCTGGGCATCAATTCGGCTCTGACCGAAAAGGGTTACTCAGTTCCTGAAGATGTCCTCCTGACGGGCTTTGACATGATCAAAGACGGACAGCATAACTTCCCTATCCTTGCGACGGTTTCCAGAGGCTGGGATAAGTTCGGTGAGATTGCTTATGATAAGCTCCAATACCAGATCGCGCATCCGGATGAACGCTTCAATGAAGAATACCATTCTTATTTTGTTCCGTCGGAAAGCTGCGGATGTCCTGCTTCCCCGGAATCCATAAAGAACCGTTTCAGCGCGATCAGGAATTCTTATTTCGAGACTCTCCAGCAGAGCATCATGGACATATTCTTCCAGCGCATGCAGATCCCGTTATCCATGGCCGAGAAAAAGGAAGACTTTTTCGAGAAAGGCATCATGAATACAAATGACATCCCCCAGCTGGGCAATGATTACTGTCTGTGTACTGAGGCGGAGTTTTTCGAGACGGATGATGAGCAGTATCCTGAGAGGATCCGCGGATACAGTTCGCACATGGATATCCTCTATGAACTGCGCAACGGAAAAAGACTGCAGCTGAGGCAGTTCGATTCAAAGAATCTCTATCCTGATTATGTTCACGAGGAAGGCAAGTCCAATCTCTATATTTTCGCTCCGATGAACTATCTGAATTTCATCATCGGATACATCGCCATAAAGAACTCGCCCAAGCTTCTTTATAATCTTGATCTCAATCTTTTTATCAAGAATGTAAATGCCCAGCTCTTCAGCATGCGCCGTCACATCTTTGCCGAGCGCAAGAATCTGGAGCTTAAAAAGATCTACATGACGGACGCCCTTACCGGTTTGTATAACCGCATGGGCTGCGAAAAGGTCCTCTATGATTACATCTCCTCCCGGAAGGAACAGAACGAGAGGTCTATACTCGTATTTGCGGACATCGACAGAATGAAGACGATCAATGACGTTTACGGACATCTGAACGGAGATTTCGCGATCAAGGCCACGGCCGAAGCCTTCAGGTCCTGCTCACCTAAAGAATGGCTCTTCGGGCGTTACGGCGGAGACGAGTTCATCGCAGTCGGCCCATACCCGGAGACTGATTCCATCGAAGAGCTCGTAAAGGGTATATCCGAAGCCATGAGCAGCGAGTTCAGATCACTGAACCTGGCTTTCCTCCTTCATGCGAGCATCGGTTATGCCGTCATTGAACCCCAGGACATCGTGGACATCGACTATTACATCGACCGCGCCGATAAATACATGTACGCCGAGAAAGAGAAGTACCACAGGTATATCGATTCGGTAAATAAACCGCACTAACAGAATAGAGACGATCCTGTGTCAGATTTGTCTCTCGAATACAAAACAACACACACCTTTGATGAGCACTACTGAGCCGCTTTCCAGGCTCCTCCAAGCACCTCGCAGACTGCATCAAATGCATCGATCCCGTTATCAGGCATGCACTCCGAGCTAACTCTTACATACTCGCCGTCTTTAAAGAAGCCTATCGCGAATTCCTTTCCGACTACGCAGTCCCCTCCTTTTACCCACTTGCCTTTGCCCATCTTATATTTCTTTGTGAGCTTCATGCAGTCGTCGAGGGTCGAAGCCGGAACCAGGCAGTAATCCATGGTCTGATCCTTACCGGGATATTTTCTGTACTTGACGAGGACCATTTCCTTATCGGTGTAATTGTACAGTTCAAATACTGTATGTTCATTTCCGCCCTGGGTCGCCACGACCGCATCATAATAGTAGAAGACACGGTTTTCGCTGTTGATGGCCTCTTCAGGCGAAGCATAATAAACCGAACTTTCCGTGGGCTTGGCTTTGTCACATCCTATTGCTGACACTGCGAAAAGCATAGCCATCATAATGGAGATCACGTATTTTATACTTTTGTTCATTTCCTTTACCCCTTGCTCCTGAGATTTTCAGATTTTCTTTATGGCGATTTCCAGATAATTATCGAAAATATCCATCCTTATTACAAGCTATGCTTATTCCGATCATCGTGATATCTCCCTTTTGCCCATTATCTCATAAACAAGTAATACCCACCAAAGCTCAGTTTTGCTTGTTTTAGTGGGTATGGTTTTGCGATTTTAGGATGCACAAAAAGATCAAATACCCACTAAAAGGTCATATTTTCGATTTTAGTAGGTATTCCCAGGCAAGTTTTAGCAGCCAAGAACGCTTCTAATACCCACTAAAAGCTAATATTTACGGCTTTAGTGGGTATTTGAACGAACGAGATGGCGTTATCTTTACGAAAACTACCCACCAAAGCTCAGTTTTGCTTGTTTTAGTGGGTATTCTCGCGAAAACTACATTCCCGGACAGATGACGACTCGCCGGTATCCGCATGACTGATATAATTAACTTGCAAATAATAATGGGATCTCGCTCATGAAGAAACTACTTGTCTTGCTGGTAATATTTTCGATGCTGACGGCTGTGGGCTGCAGTGCGGCTTCGCAGACGTCCGCGTTAACTAGCGGAACAGATTTATCACAAACAGAAAAACCATATAAAGAACTGACGGGCACGGTCGTTGTGTTCGGCACAAGCATATGGGCGATGGAGCCCGGATCAACCGGAGTCGCAGGACGTCTTGAGGAACTGACTTCATTCGAGGTAAAGGATTACAGTCTGCTCGGGGGCATGGCAACCAGGATAGAAGGCGACAGTTTCTCGGATATCAGTCTGGTCTCTATCCTTCTCTACAACGAGGATAAGCTCAGCCGCGAGATGCGTGATGCAATACCTGATGCGGATTATGTGATCATTGCTTTTGGAGGAAACGATCACTCGATGGGAATCCCTGCTTCAGGCGATGGAGAGAGTTACGAGAATGCCCTTCTGATCTCGGTAGAAACCATAAAGAAAATGAATCCCGATGCGCGCATCGTCCTGGTAGGGCCCACAAACGGATGGGGCATGGAAGACGGTGAATATGTTTTTGCGACTGAGCTGGATTTCGGCGGCGGAAAGCTTGGTGATTATGTCGATGCGATGAAGCGTGTCGCAGAGAAGGAAGATATTCTCTGCGTGAATATGCTTGATGCGTGGACTTTCTGCGAAGACGATCCCACGAGGTATGCGGAGGACGGCTCCCATCTGACGGAGCTGGGACGCAGGGTTTATGCCGAATATCTGGCAAAGAACATCTACGATCATTACTTTGCCGTAGCTATCACTCCACCGTCTTCAGCGCTTCGTCCATCGGGATCTTCTTGATCCTTAAGAAGTCGAAGACCGATACTACCGCATAACCGACGAGCATGTAGATTATCGACATCACCATGGATCTGGTGCTCATGAAGAACGTGAACCAGCCGTCCATCTGCAGCATGAATGCCCTGAAAACATAGATCAGGATGATGTAGCCTGCGACAAACCCCGTGAACGTGAATAAGAGCACGATGAATGCCGTTGGAATCATGTAAAGCGAGCTGATCTCAGAGTTCTTGAAGCCCAGGATCTTGACCATCGAGATCGAGTGTTCATTCCGCTCGATGATTATCTTGGTCAGGAGGAATATCAGGGCGGCGGAAAGCACCAGAAGAACGTACTGTGCCACGACCATGAAGCCGCCCATGGAATGCATGAGCTGGTTCGTGACCTTTACGATGTCATCCTTGTCGATTACGGTCGCGAAATACTTTTCGTCGATATCGGTGATCTCTTCGTTCGAGAAATAACCCGTAAAGGATCCTTCCTTCTTATCGAAAATGCGGATGAAATTGTCATTGGGCATGAATACTGCAATGCCGCCCTCGTAATCAACGATGCCTGCTACGGTAAACTCATAACTTTTGTTCGCGAACTCCTCTTTAAGTTCGACCGTGTCGCCAACACCAAAACCGAATTTGTCACCGAAAGCACTGGAGATATAGACCTTTCCGTCCTCGAGATCCGCATCGATGTCCACGTACTTACTGCCATCCTCGATGCCGTAAACGGCAACCGATTCATTGGTTCCTCCGCTGCCTCTTCCTTTGATAAATGACGTGACGTTCTTCTCATAAAGAAGCGAAGTCTCATTGAACCTTTCGGCATCCTCGTTCGCGGTAACCAGCTCGTTTCCGTCGTCATCTTTGGTGTTCATCAGCATGTACTGGTACTTCGCGAAAAGCATATCAGGAGCGCGGTCGCCGTAGTGATTAAGTGAATCCGGCAGGCCGAATGCGAAGCAGAGCATGACTTCGACAAATACGATACCGAAGATGAGGATCGCGTAATTCGGGATGTTCTGGAACAGTATCCTTAACCTGAACCTGTTCATGAAAGACCATTTCGGAAGCCTTCTTGCCTTCGTTCTTTTAGATCTTCGAAGATCATGTCTTAAGAACTTCAGAGGGCTTAACTGAAGCTTTCTGACGATAACGAAAAGATTGATCAGGAACATTAAGAGCAACGGGATTATCGTCGTCTTCACGAGCGCCATCGGACTCCAGACAACGCCGCAATTAGGCAGACTGTATGTCTCGAAATAGATATTTACGGCAGCTTCCTTAAACAATGTGTAGCCCAGGATATTGCCGATGACGGCGCCGATCAGGGTTACGACCACGGGGGTCGCGAGATAGTGTGCGATGAGCTCGCCTTTCGTATAACCTGAAGCTCGCATCGTTCCGATGACGGAGGCTTCCTTATCGATCGTATTGCTTATCGTTATCGCGAAAATAAACGCGATTACCGCGATGAGAATGTAGCAGAGTGTCTCCGTTCCCGCAGTATCGCCTTCCACGTCGGAGGGCGCGAAATTAGATGCCTGGCGGTAGCACTCCGGAAGGAAATCTTCCAGGTCATTCTCGAAGACCACAGACTGCGTGATCAATGCCTTCATGAATTTCTCGGCATAGTCTGCCTGCGCGGTCTTATCTGAAGGTTTTACGTCGTAGAAATATGCATAGCTGTAATGCGTTCTGGTGCGCAGAGAATCAAAGCCCTCAGGCGTTACCATCGCGACGTCAAATCCGAAAGCATCGAACATCAGGTCGTTGTTGTTCTCGTGCAGAGAAGTGTAGTTGATGTAAGACAGCAGTCCTACAACCGTGAATTCCTTACCTCCGACACGGATCGTATCGCCTGCCTTGATGCCTACGTTGCTCGCGTGCATTCTGTCGATGGCGATCTCATTTTCGTTTTCGGGCGCGCGGCCTTCATTGAAAGATGCCTGATCGACTTCGTCACTGCTGCTGAAGACTCTTACTGTAGCATCCCTCGTGCCGTCTTTATTGAAATCTTCGTCTTCGTTCTTGAAGAAATGCTCATACACGGTTACTTTCACGGGCGCGAAGTCCGGATCGTCGAGATCGTATTCCTTTACCGTCTCATCCCATTTCTCATCAACGGCTTTTACGACTTCTTCGTGAGCTTCCTTATATGCGTCTTCTACCGCCTTTTTAAACTCATCCGAGTCACGCGCTTCTTCCAGAGCAGCATCGTAGTTTTCTTCCATGAAGGCATCGATCTGGGTTTGGATCATGTCCTCATCGGTAATGCCTAAGGCTTCACACTGCGAGCGGACAGCGGCCTCGATATTTTCGGTGACCTGCTTTTCGAGTTCTTCATCAACAGCCTTGGCGACTTCTTCATCGGCTTCCTCATATCCCTTGTTGATGAGATATTCTCTTACGTCAGCCATGCCGCCTTTTTCGACTGCTCCGATAAGCTCTTCAGATGCTTTGTTCTTGAACTCGAAAGAACCGTCTTCGAGCTTTAACGTTATCTTTCCGGTGTTGATCGCTTCGAGCATGCTGTCGCGGCCGACGGACATTCCCGAGACAAATCCGATCATGAGCACCATAAAGACAATGATCACTAGATATTTCTGCCAGTCCCCTATCAGTTCCTTGGGGACCCTTTTGATAAGCGGATTCTTCATTTTCGCTTCCTCCTTACCATTCGAGATCGGAAGCAGGGATCTTCTTATCGTTAATATCGTTATGGCGGACTATGCCGTCACGAAGCTTGATGACGTGATCTGCCATATACCTGATCGCTTCGTTGTGCGTAACCATTATTATGGTGTTGCCGAACTTCTTATTGCAGTTCTCGATAAGGCCAAGGATCTCCTTGGAAGTCTTGTAATCAAGAGCTCCCGTGGGCTCGTCACACATAAGAATGTCCGGATTCTTAACAACTGCGCGGCCTATTGAAACACGCTGCTGCTGACCTCCGGACAACTGATTGGGATATTTGTATTTGTGATCTTCCAGACCGAGTGTGGTGATGACTTCATCTACGTCGAGGGGGTGGTCTGAAAGGTATGCGCCGACCTCTATGTTTTCTTTTACGTTAAGATTCGGGATGAGGTTATACATCTGGAAAACATAGCCCAAGTGCTTTCGCCTGTACATCGTAAGCATCTTCTCATCCATGTCCTTAAGCTTGTCGCCGTTGATGCTTACGTACCCCGAATCCGGCGTGTCTATGCCCCCGATGATGTTGAGAAGCGTCGACTTGCCTGAACCTGACGGTCCGAGAAGGACACAGAACTCTCCTTTGCTCACCGTGAAGCTCATGCCCCTTAAAACGTCCTGCTTTGCTTCACCGGTACCGAAACTCTTCCTGAGATCGCATATCTCTAGGAACTTTCTTTCTTGTTCGCTCATAAAAAGCCTCCAAAAATAAAAAAGATATGACCGAAGCCATATCAAAACAATTTCTGGAGAATCGTCATGTATAGCTTCGCAGTTATACATGAGTCTCGCAATTTAAAACAAGCCAGGTTTATTACCAGGATGTTGACTTGCTACGCAGAACGCTTGCTACTCCCTCATGGGATGTACGGTTAGATGCTAACAGGCAGTTTTTGTTCTGTCAAGGCAGATTTTCACGGTTCTGTCTGAAAAGTTTGGTGGCGGTTTTCTTTGCGCCGGCTAATAATCTTAATATAAAAATCTGCGAGTTACCGATTCTGTGACTATCTCACCCCGAAATACTCACAAAAAAGTCATTCCTGCCTTGAAATGACTATTTTGTGACTGATTGACCGTCATTCACTCTCAAAATAGTCATTATGTTTTCGATAATGCAAAATTAGCGTAGCCCCAAAAAACTACCGGCTTCTTCTCATCTTTGCGGGCATCCAGAAATGCCACTTCGGCGCCTTGGGGAGATACTTATTCTTAATGAAGAATACAATAACCCTGCCGTGGATAATGCAGCTGCAGAGAAGCATTCCTAAAACAACCAACAAGACGATTAATAACGGTGACATAGCTTTTCTCCTTTACCACCGCAACTTGCGCATTTCATAATAATTTATACCTCAGCCTTATAAAAGAATCCTTCAGTTCTTTGCACTCTACCAACTGAAGCGCTCCGAGCTTATCCAGTTCGCTCTCATCCCGGAGAGATTCTCCGTCGATCAAAGTCGCGGTATCCTTTCCTCCGATGAGCACAGGCGCAACGACAATATCCACATAATCGAAAAGCTTTTCGCGGAGGAACATGCTGTTAAGGGTGCCTCCGGATTGTATCGTGATACGCTCACATCCGAAGTCAGATTTGAGAGTCTCAAGCATCTCTTTAAGCGACAATTCCTGCTGCAGGATGATGTGAAGATTATCAGCTTCGACACCAAATGCGGGATGTCCCGGATTCGTCGTGACAAGAACGAATTCTTTTGAGATTTCGCAGAAATAACGCACTCCGTGTTCGGTCAGATGGTGGCTGTCCAGGATCACAAAAGACACCGGGGTCTTCGCGGGGAACGGTCTGTCATTGACGCCCATTTTCGCCTGAACGCGGCCCGTATTAAAAGACCAGAGATCTGTTGTCTGTTCGATCTCATAATACTGGTGAAGACCTTCGCTGACGCCCTTGATCTTGGGAAGATCCTTATCCACATCCATGTTATCAGTAGAGCCGGTACTGATCTTACCGTCCACGGACATTAACATAAAAAGTGTTGTTATCGGTCGGTCCATATATCACTCCGTGTTTTTCAGGAAGAAAAATATGATTTAATATCCGCGTTGCAGGCAGGACAATATTCAATATGTGTTTGTGAGGGCAGCGGCGTCCCGCAGAACGGGCATGTCTCGGGAACCGCAGAGCTTTGCGTGTTTACCACCGTACCAATGCCTGCAAAGCCCGTTATGGGACCTGCAGGATTTGATGCAGCGGCCTTCATGGTATCAGTAAGTCCTAAAGCAACCAGTGCGCCGAGCGCGCCCGAATCGTCACTGAACAGCTTTGCAGAATCGAACTGCTCGACACGCTTTCTTGAAGCTTCATCGAGGGTCAGGTCTGTTATCGCGATCGACTCGACGACCATGCCGCGCTGCTCATACCACAGTTTTGAGACCGCTTCATTAACGGCATCCTTCAGCTTGCTCTTATTTGAGATCAGCTTGGGGAACGGGATCTTTTCGCGGGAACCGCAGATGTTTAATGCTTCCTCCATGTGATCCTGCACTTCGAGGAACGGCTGCTTGGGTCTGTAAGGCGAACCCATGAAATCAGAAACGGTGGTGTCCCTGCCGGTCTTCTTGAAGAATCTGACCGGGTCAACGATGCGGAACGAGAACATTATCCTGAACTTGAAATAAAGGGTTCCGTATACCGGGTCGGGATAAGGTGCCTGGATGAATTCATCGCAGGTCTGGTTCATGATCTCGAGACCGTTTACGTAAAAAATCTTCTGGGTTTTCGTAATCTCACCAGCGAATCTGAAACGGTCGAAAACATCTCCCACAACGCCCTTCATGTTGCCTGAAAGGATCGATCCCGAAGAAGAGTTTTCCCAGGTATACATGCCGGGCGTGGTAACGCTGTCAACGATCTGGCCGTTGTCGATCATGAGAGCATATGTGCCCTCAGGAACGATTATTTTCGAGCCTGCGGAGATGATATCGTTGCTGCCCTGGTTTAATCCCATGACATTCTGCTTATATGCGCGTTTTACGAGCTTGTCCTGACCTAATGAATCAGTTCTGAAAGTCTCAAGATACTGATCCTTAAGTTCTGAATGAATTGAATCGGACAGAGTGCCGGCAACGTTGCTTATAAATCCCATGTTTCAAGTATAAATTTGGAGAATGGTTTTGTCTATAAAAGGCTTCACGGTGCTTTCGTCCGGGCGCCTGATTGGGCGCCTGAATCTGTTATCTGAAACTCAGTTAAGAGGCGGTAATTCATGAATATCATAATTGCCGTAATATATATCGAAAGCTGTTCCGGTATCACCTGAAAGCTCGATCAATGCGCCGGCCTGGAACATGACTGAAAGAGTTCCTGACGGAGCATCCCATGAAGCATTTGATATAACTTTAAGTTTCTCTTCTCCCGGAGCGCGCGCCCGTAATATCGCCTCCGAAGTAAACAAAAGCTCACCCGTCGCGATGTGATAGTCACTTGATACGATCGCAAGATATTTTACAGACGGATAATCGGATGTCAGGATATCGTATGTGAAGATCGCATTCTGGGCCGTAGTAAGCGAGTTGTCCTCGACGATGATCCTGTCCTTATCTATGCCCTGCGCTTCAAGCCACTTGGCCATCTCGCCCGCTTCCGTCGCATTAGCGTTGTCGTAAGCAGTTCCTCCGCCCGTACATACGATATAAGCCTTGGGATACTTCTGCGCGCTTTCCAGCGCAACGGTCAGGCGGTTTACCAGCTCATTTTTCATGGAGCCGTCAGGATTCAGCTGAAAGCCCAGAACAACGATGCAGAGTTCATCCGTATCGGGCAGTCCGTCAGGTAAGACATCATAATTCAAAGGCTCCCCGAGATTTGGAGAACGCCACAGATCCATTATCTTCGTCCATTTTCCCCCTGCGGTTTTATCCGTCACGTAAAGGTCTTCTAACAGAGAATCGATTCTGTCATCCGCATCTGATCCGTAAGTACCGTAATCGATCACCATTTCCTCTACTATGTCCTGTATGACCTCAGGATCGGCAGTAGCGGTGATCTCCGTTGTTTCAGAGGATACTGTGCTTTCTGCGCTTTCAGAACTTCGGGTTTCCGTGGTGCCAGCAGTAGTAGCGGCACTCTCGGTAGCCGTCACGCTCTCGCTGATCTTCGTATTATCGATCTCTTTGTTACATCCGCACAGCGAAAACATCATGCAGATAGCAAGTGCAAAGGAAATCTTTTTCAATAAGGCTTTTGGGAAGGTATTGTTTTTCATGTTTTCAGTCAATTTGCTCATGCTTTTGTCCTATAGTTTCTTCAGGAGTTGACCATGCGTCTTTCTCCTCATTATAAGTCTGTCTGTAGCAGGTTTTCGTCATATCATTACCGTCATCTTTTTCGACATAGACTTCTGTTTCCAGGTATTCGTGCTCAAATATCACCCGGTAGAATGCCTCTTCCGTAAAGATCGCAAATCCGGTGATCGTATCCACATCAAGTTCATCCCCGGCTATGAAGCTGATAATCATCTTTTCCCCGTCAATATCAAGATCCTCATTATAATAATGAGCTGGTCTTGTATCACCAATGGACAGATACTCATGTTCCGGATAGTCCTCTTCCGAGAAGATCTTGTTGAGCCCCAGATTATAGTCATTCCCGTCCATCGTGTACTGCCTGTTGAAGACCAGAGTCACCCTTCTGTCGTCATCAACATATAAGCCCCTGAACCCGATGAGATTTTTCGAGCTGCATAACCATATCGCCTTTCCGTATTCAGGGTAAAAAGCTTCCTTGGCGTTAATGCACCCCGTCATCAGAAATGCAGACAAGACGGCTGTTGCCAATAAAATGGTCTGAACTGTAATTGCTTTCTTTCTCATATCCAGGTGAAAATATCAATTCGTTACAACCGTGGTCGCAGAGTTATAGTCATACCACGAAATAACAAAACTCACCCCGTCATAGTACTGGGCATCAACTTCCTGATATTCAGGATAATACTTCCACGAGTCGTAGATGATAAGCGACTCCGGATATTTCCCGGTCCCGTGTTCGGACAGTTCCTTCATGGCATTGATCACGATCTCAGCCTTTTTATCATCATCCGCTTCTAAGAATTCTTTGGAATTACAAACAGCAGCCATCACATCGTCTACAGCATCCCACCTGGCTGCTTCTTCATTCAAAGATTCCTCTTCTGATACAGAGGCTTCGTAAAGCGATTGGGATACTTCCGGATCAAGCGGCAGAGTAATCGGATAAGTTGTCACCTCACTGCCGTCATCCTTAGAGCTGTCATCCTTACTGCACCCTAAAGCAAGGGCAAAAGAAAGGCATAACAGAACGGCGATCAATCTTTTCATTTAACTATTCCAACTCTAATTCCGGCCTGATCAATTGAAATCATCCCAGGAAACAAAAGCATAATTCTTATTGTCATCCAGACACGTAAGATCCATGTTATTGCGGTTATCATCGTAATAACCCATGTATACCTTATCCCACTTCAGATCAATGGTATTCTCGCCATCGACCCAGCATCCGTCATTATGGAGCACCAGGATCATGAACTCACTGACACCTGATAAACCGCGTTCATTATCGATCTCATCGCAGATAGAATCCGACGTAACACCATACTGGCTGTATTTCGTTTCAAGAATATCCATTGCCTCATAACCGAAATAGATCTCATACGTGCCGGTGTAATAGTTGTTGGTCAGATCGTTATGGTTCTTGTAATACTTGAAGTTGTCATTTGCCTCGAAAAGCATTCCCGCGCCGCTGTTCTTGTCGATCCATTCCGTCTCACTGATGATCTCGATCTTTCCGTCATAAGAATCGTCGAAAAGCCACTCCTCAAACGACTGGCCTTCACCACTCGCATCAGATAAAGCTTCACTGATCTTATCAGCATTAGCAAAGAAAAGTATCACTCCGACAACCATGAGAAGCGAAAGGACCATTCCGATGATTCCGAGAACCTTACCCTTCTGCTTCTTCACTGAGGCAACAATAACGCCGATCGTGCTTACGATAAAACCGATAAAACTTGGAATACCAAAAGTAAAAATACCGACAAGACCCAGAATAAATCCCGCGATGCAGGCACCGTTCGTCGCCTTTTTCGGGGCAAGCGTGGGAGCATATGGCTGAGGCTGATAGCCCTGGCCCGGCTGCTGGTAAATCGGTTGACCCTGATAACCCTGACTGGGCTGCGGATAAGCCGGTTGGCCCTGATAACCCTGGCCAGGCTGCTGATAAGCCGGTTGGCCCTGATAACCCTGGCCAGGCTGCGCATAGGCAGGCTGCGGCTGGTAAACCGGCTCTGTGGGCTGATGATAAACCAATTGTTCAGACTGCTGATAAACAGGCTGGACAGGGACTGGCTGGGGCGCGGGTGCGGGCTGATACTGGGCAGCTTGAGGACCCGGAGCAGGTTGAAGCTGCTCATAAACCGGCTGGACAGGTATCGGCTGGGGGCCCGGAGCAGGTTGGGGAGCCGGGGCGGGCTGAAGCTGAGCAGGCCTTGCAGACTGCTCTAACGGAAGCGGAGCTCCGCAGCTCTCACAGAAATTACCAATGTTGTTGGATGCTCCGCAATTAGGACATACTGACATTCTTTTATCCCTCCACTATTCCCATATTTCTTCTTAATGCAACGCCTACATTATACCAAGATTGTGTTTTCGCCACGCAAAAATATTAGAATCTTCAGAAAAGCAGTCTCAAATAGCATTTTAAGCTCTTTGTTCACTTATTCTTTTGCCAGGTTAACCTGTTTTCGATAATCTGAAATTCAGGTTAAGATTTTCGGCAGATTTTTAACGTAAATATCCATATTCGAAATTTGGGTTAAGATTTTTGAAAAAAGCTTAACCTAATTTTCGAAAAACACTAATTCAGGTTAAACATTCGGCTCAAATCTTAACCTTTTTTCGTAAATTGAAAATTTGGGTTAAAAAATGAGATGACACCGTTTTGAGGATGCACGATTCACAAATGGTCACACGTTTTTGTCAGAACGTGAGATAAATCTGCAAAATCATCATTTAACGTTCAAGCCGTGAAAAATCATAGTAGTGTTGAGAAATCCGGCACCCAAAAACAAAAGGAGTTGTCTCACCTCCGAAACAACTCCCTGAAAACAACTCCCTTAACAACCACTTTTACGTAAGATCACATCCCCGGCCCGTACGCATAGAGCATGCCGGTCTTCAGCACGACTTCCGCCAGGGCTATTATGGCAAGCAGTATCGCGATCACTACGCCGACTTTTACAAGGGAGCCGGCCTTCTGGCTGCGCGCGAACTGTCTGTGCTTGCCGGTCGCGAAAACAATGCCCATCACTGAGAGCGCCATCGTTATGTACGCCATGATGGACGCGGGGCCGAAAAGCCCTGAGATAATGCGAAATGCATTTACGCGGAAATCGTTAAAGCCCATTAGGTTTATCATCATGCACTCCGAAACGATCTCCATGATCACAAGAAACACGGATACGATAAGAAGCGAAACGCTCATCGTTTTTACCCATTTCTTCATGCTTTCGGTCTGCATGGCCGAGTAGTCAGCCATTTTTACGGCTACCTCTTTTACTTCGCTGTTCATGTTTATGTCTTTCCTTTCACCGTCGATAATGTCGCGGACGTCCACATCGTACATTTCGGCGATATCAACTATTAAGGAAATATCCGGCATGTATGCGCCGGTCTCCCATCTTGATATGGTCCGCCCTGATACTCCGAGTCTGTCAGCAACCTGTTCCTGCGTCATGTTCTTTTCTTTACGCAGTTCTCTTAAGAAGTTTCCGATTTTCTTCTGGTCCATTCGTTTCCTCCTTCCATGCCCCAAGTTAATGCAAAACCCGGGACATGAACACGACATAAACAGCGAATTTCCGGACCAGACAAGATTGTCAGGTCCGGAAATGAAAGGTTTGTCAATTCAAATTATAAAGCTAACCAGCTGTTTTTTTCGAATTATCAGTAGCTGGCTCCTAAAGCATCCATTGTATCGATGATCACTACGCAATTAGGATCGACACTCTTCATTATCTCGATCATCACATACTCAGGAACAGCAACGCAGCCGCCCGTATAAGGTTTGCTCGGTCCGAAGCTGTGCAGAAAGATCGCGGAACCTCTGCCCGGCGTGCCGTCTTCGTTGAAGCTTATATTAAGGCAGTACTGGTACTGATACTGGTATTCGACGATGTGCTCGCTGTTCTCGAGATCGAGATTCGGATAATCCTTGATGCTGACCATTTCGTTGTAATGCATACCTTCGGCCATGTCGCCGGACCAATAGGTATCGTCATTAACCTGGAAATAATCCATATGACATCCCGGATCAGGCGCGATTCCGAATGCTTTGGTAAAGTGATATCTTCCGACGGGAGTCTGTCCGCAGCCTTCAGCGTGATCGGCATCGAGGCATAAACCGTTCTTTCCGACAAAACCGGGCGTGGTGACGATCTGCATCCACTCGCCGTTAGCATTTCTCTCATGCATGGTTATGAATGCCGTTGTCTTATCCATTGCAGACGCGGCTACGATAAAGAGCTGCTTAACGGAAGCGTCCTGAGCTTCCGGAAGAGCCTTTACCCAGTCGGGAGATGGCGTATCAGCCTGTGATGTGACAAAGAGACCGGTCGAATCATTAGCAGCGGCAGCCGGAGCTTTTGCTGCGGTCGTCTCAGTGCTTTTCTCAGTGCTTTGTAACGTACAGGAAGCCATACCTAAACAAAGAAATAATGAGCATAAACAACTCAATAGTTTTTTCATGTAATTACCTCCAAATTTTACTGTTCATATTATTGAGTTTATATTTGAAAGAATAATTATGAATTAATATTGGTTGACATTTATGTAAATCTTATTGTCCGTTGATCAATGCCCAGTCTTCGTCTGTAAGAGGCGGTATGTTGCACCTAATCTCGATCTCGCTACGTATATAAGTAAATCCCTGATAATTACCCGTGTAACTATAATTATGGGCACTGCATCTGGGATTAATTGCCAAACCGCCTTTTAAATAATCATGGGACTCACCCTCCCATTGAATCTCATCAGCAATCCGTTCATAGACCCAACCGCAACGTTCATCGTCCATCATATAACATTTAACGTGAACTGAACTATCCTGATCCAGTACGATCTTGCCATCTTCATTTCCTGCTGTGATCTCGAGTACTATAAACGTATTAGTCTCGGGCATATTCTCGTCGTCCCAATAAAAGCTCCAGACACCATCTTCATATGTATATTCCGGCGGTATCTCAAACCTTTTTACATAACTTTCTATCGTCGTATTTGTTCTGATCCTTGTGACTTTCAAAATATTCTCTGCGATATCAGCGGAAGGCTTACCTTCGAAATCCATAAAGATCTCACCGTCTGAAGGTATCAGCTCATCAAAGCTTTTGTATTCGTCCTGTTCAAACATGACATACTCTTCAGTTGTCTCAGTAGTTGTTGCCTGAGTAGTGGTTGTTGTAGTTGTAGCCTGTGTTGTTCGCGTAGTGATCGTTGGTACGGAAGTATCAATTGTTTCAAAAACTTCTGAGCATGCGCTTAAGCTGAGCAAAACTGCACCTGCAAGAACTATACTTATTGTCTTTTTCATGGTCATATCTCCTATTATCCGAAAAATACCTACCCTACAAGTATATATTATAACAAAATTTCCGCCCTCATTATTTCCAATAAGAATTGACTATATCGAAAATATCATCATGTTCTTTTCCGTCATGATCGACATAGTAATCAGCAAACAGCTGTTCAGTCTCATCGTTTTTGACATTAAGAAGAAACTGAAAAGCCGAGCGCAGACGGTCATGTCTCATAAAACCGGGGCCTCTCTTAACAATGGAGACAGCAAGATTATATGCAGCTTCAGGATCCGTGGCGGAAAGACAATTCAGTATTGCCTCCAGATATCTGTCGGCTTCTTCAGTATCTTCTGCCACTAATCCCGAGATTACGTCCGGGTCAAAATCAGGAAGCAGCCCTTCAATGCTTTTAGCATTGCTCAAAGTCGCCAGGTCCCTTATGGTCGGATATGAAGCTTTTCCATAATGGATCCTGCCATCAGTCAGATCATACTTTTGGAAAGAAAGATCAGGCTTGGTATCCGGATCCTTATAAACATCAAGATAGCGTATGCCTTTTGGCGCTTCAGTCTCCAATCCTGCGAACATGAGCTTTTCTATCACAGGGTTACTCTGTTTTAAGTTGACGCCTTTAGTCAGCGTATTCCGGTCAAAACGGGAACCGTCACACGGGATGATCGTCAGGCACCTTACGCATTTGCCGAGACTTGCGGCAGCGCAGGCCTTATGATGTCCGTCAAGAAGTGCATTCATGAAGCCGTACAGATGATACGCGAGCGCCCTGGGAGGCTCGTCCTCAGTTCTCATGATCCGGGCATAATATTCCACACGCTCATTTTTAATGAGCGAAGCAGACTGCGTCGGATACAAGAACATCGGGAAGTGATCGACACAGGAATAATCCCAATTGCAGTAATACCCGTAACATGCAGCGTCGTAATACTGCAGCTCGTTCGGAACCTCATAGAAAAAACGACCTTCTCCGTCTGACGGAAAACAGACTGTATCAGCAAGCGCATAGTAACCATCACGCAAAAGCCCCAGGAGCGGCTTTATCTTTTCGGCAGAATCCATGATGCTTACAAAACTGCTGTTCATGCATGTCCTTGCAGTCTCAAGCTCAGGACATTCAATGTTCTCGATGCCGTAACCGGTCGCAAGCATACCTTTGCAGGTGGGACATTCCGGGTATTGTCCCTGAACCAGCGGCTTTCCGTTCAGCTGAAGATGTGAATAGTATTCATAGTCTTTGTTAAAGGGACCGCCCGTTTCGCAAATCGTATTTTTACCGTTTTTAACTGAAAACAAAACAGCAGAACTGCACCACCAGCTGTCGGCAGTGTTTATCTCTTTTATGATCTTTACTTCAATTTTGTTCCCGAACACGGTATCCCCTTATTGCCTGTTTTCCGCAGGCTTAAGATCCACTGCGGCTATCTCTCTTGTCGGCCAGAAAGCGCACAGGTGAAGTCTTGTTATCTTTCCCATGAAAGGCTGAAAGTGTTCCACCAGTACCGGCAGCGCTTTTTGTATCGTCTCGGATTCATCTATCAGGATCGTAGCATGCGGAGTCCAGGGAAACGTCTCCTTCGTTTCCGTCTTTATCGCCTTCCGCAGTTCCAGCAGACCCGCAGGATTCATGTCCGGCGCGGCATACAGCACCTTTCCTCCGGCAAACAGACCGATGTGACTGATATGTACCGGGACTGCCGTAAACCGTCCGGCCAGCTCCTTCATCTCATCAACAACGTCCGTTTCCTTTTCGGGCGAAAAACACCCGAGGCTGATGTGAAATGGAAGACCGGGCGTCTGCACTCCGGTAAAACCTTCGGCCTTCAGCTTCTCATACCACCCGCTCATAATGCGCTGTGATTCATCGTCAAGATCTGCCATTAAAGTCAGGAATTCTTCTGCCATATCCATTTTCCCCATAAATGTTGTATGACGTTTATTATACCAAGATTGAAATATATCAGAGCAGCTCGGAAAGAGAATGGATCTTGATAAAAGATGTATCCACATCAGATGCCGGATTCGCGGCAATAAGAATTGGTGTAATACCGAGCGCAGCGGCGCCTTCCAGATTGGCAGGACAGTCATCAATAAAAACGGTGTCTTTAGCATCGCATCCGCATTTCTGCAAAGCATCCAGATACATACGCCTGTCAGGCTTAAACACACCTAAAGAGAAACTGTATGTAACGAAAGAAAAATATTGCAGCACATCCAGTGAACGCAGCTGATTCTCAATACTTGGCCATGTGTCTGAGATGATCCCGAGACGATGCGTTTTGCTGAGCGTTTGGATAACGTTTTTAGCATCCGGATATATGACGTAGTTATCCATGTTGTACGTTCTGTCGTGCGCTATGTCTCTGATCTCATCTTCTGTCAGATCCAGCTGCAGGCTTTCGGAAACGATACGGTAGAATTGACAGAACTGTTCCGCCTCATGCTCTTCTGTAAGGACCAGATGATCCTTTTCCAGATAACCCGCCCCGGTTGCTATTGCTTTGCTGATCTGGGTCTCTGAGCATTTTTTCAGACACTCACCGGCAATCTCATAAAACCGGTTCGTAAACATCCAGTCTCCTGAAGCCGGATAATCAATCGTATACCCGACGTCGAAAAATATTACGGATTTATCTGATAAAAGATCGTGCATATCAGTTATCTGAATATGGCAATCGTTTGCTTGTCCTCTTCAGTCGGTTCTGTTGTTCTGGAATACTCTGATGCACCGCCGTCGTCACCAACGCTTATATGATCATTGTCGATCTTTTTGAAGCGGATTATAGATGACTGGTTAGAAGCTATCAGATCCCCGGTTATTTCGTCGACGCTAAGATCATAACCGCGTTCCGGGCTGACTATTGTTATCCAACAAAATACAGCGGGACTCGAGGTGGTAACCTTTTCTCCGTCCACTGTCGTTGACGAAGTAAACTCACCAAGCCACCAGCCATCAAGGTAATCCAGCCATTCATCAACGGCTTTCTGTTCATCCGCTGAAGACTCGGTCGTAGTCTCGGATGATTCCTCACTCGTTTCCTCGACAGTCTCAGACTTCCCTTCGTGTTTAGAATCTTTCCCCTCCCCGTTCCTGGAATCAGTATCTTCCTGTGCATCCGGTTTTTCGGATTTGTAATTATTATCACAACCGCAGAATAAAGTTGCACCCAGCAAAAACGGAATACAGATCATCACCGCCATAATTCTTTTAATATGTGAAGTCATTTTCATAAGCATCTCTCATCAAATCTCCCAAAGTTATCGATTACCAGGTCTTCCTTATCTCATTATAGTCGATCTTCTTATCGTGATTACTGGAAAATTACTGTTTTTCCCCTAAAACTGTAATTTTTTCATCACTTTTTCGAAAAGTGCATAAATTATTACAGGTTTCCCTTGTTTTCAGTAATTTTTCAGTAATGCGCGAAAAACCACAGTCAGTTTCAACCATGCGTGAAAAACCAGCTTCCTATTCAACTTATCATTCACTGACAATAAGGCTTCTGACATAGGCATATTTCTCTGTCATGAACTCGAGCCCGGCATTGAATTCCGCATCTGTTTCCGGAGGAGTATCGGTTCCGATATACCTGATATGCAGAAGCTCTCTGGCCTGCGCGTCAAAGACCATCACAACGGTGGTGCGCGTTATTCTCGAGACTTTGCCCCAATAAAAATCTTCTTCAACAAAAGTATCGAGCGTTCCCATGTAAATAAGATATTTGCACTCTTCCATTGTATCCGCAAAGACCTGATTACAGGAATTGAACTTGAATGACGGATCATCAGTTATATTAGGATAAAACCACGGGAATGTCGTAGATTGCGTCCTTCCGGCCGTGCTCTTCCGGTCTGCAACTCCTAATGTCGTGCGTATGATGATCTTATCCATTTCAGTCGTAAAAGGCTTTGTCAGTTTCCTCTCGACATCAGGATTTTTAATATCTATGACATACCCGTCTCCTTCTTTTCGAAAAGACAGCGCATCATTCAGCGAAGAACACTCTTCCGGGACCGGATCAATATCACCGTTGTCCGCCAGCTTAGAAAACGCATCAAGCATGACATCAAGACTCCATTGGTTCTGCACTTTTCCGAGCTCGACCGACTCGCTTATAGATAAATACTCACGGTCCTTGGTCGTCTCTGTCGGCTGGGCTTTAGAGCAGGCGGCAAAACACGCAAAAGAAACCGCGAGCATAGCGCATACAAGAATCGTCTTCTTAGTTCTCATGGCAGTGTCCCCCGTACTGATTCGTTATGGCGAATACGCCGTATAAAAGGTATACAGAAAAACAACGATACAATTTATTATAACCCTTACCTGCTCTCCGCCTTATTATTCTCCCTGATCTCCTGAATAAGCTTGTCCTGCTTTTTCGTTTCGGAGAAGACCCTGTAGTAGTAAAACCCGGCAAGGAATATGTAAGGGATCGTAAATGAACGGTAGAACTCGAACCAGCCTTTCGGAGTGATATGGCTGATAAACGTGCTGATGAGCCACAGCATCAGTCCTACGAGCGCGCAGGCAACAATATACTGCACTATGATCATCACCAGCGGACTTACACTGTCAAACAATTTATGGAGGAAGAGCACGAGCGTCGCGATGGCGCATGTCGCAAACATGACGAGCACGTTGATGTTGTTCGTCTCTGTTCCTGCGATGATATTAACGATCGCGCCGATAACGGACATCAGCGTAAATACGCAGCAGACTTCTAACACATATTCTTTAATTTTCCCTGCCATCAGCTCATCCTCCTCATTCTCTGAAGATACTCGTTGAAGCTCTTCTTATAGCTTCTGTTGATGCAGATCCTCTCGCCGTTATCGAAAGAAGCGTAAACCTTCATGTTAAGGTCGGGCTTTAACTGTTTGATCTTATAGATATTTATCAGGTTCGATTTCGAGACGCGCACAAAACCGTAATTCCACAGCATCTCCTCACACGCCGCAAGAGTATTCATCAGCCGGTAAACACCATTCTTTGTATAAGCAAACAACTTTCGGTCGATGTGGTCCAGATAATAGATCTCTCTGGGATCTAACAGTATCTCTTCACCGTCATCGATGTCTTCATCGGCAGGGCGCCCCTGAAGTGAGGGACGCTCCGAATTGACCGTATCGATTATCTGCCTTATCACGGGACGCATATTCGTGTAATACACGTCGACATGTTCATCAGAAGTATTCTTGTCTTCGTAAAGATTGAGTCTCATTTTCCTCAGATTCCTAATCCGTTCAGAAAGCTCTCCACGCCGTCCATGTATCCTTCGGGATCGTCGATCACACCTTCGATGTGAGCGCTGTCTGCGTGGTAGATGGCCTTGTTTTCGCAAGCTATATTATCATAAACCTGCATTACCTGATCAGGAAGGCAGACCTCGTCCTTATCGGACACTATGATCATTGTCGGGATGTTGTCGTTCTTAACCACATTGATGGTGTCTGCATCATCGTAATCAATACCGTTTACGACCTTCATATATGCCTTGCTGGTACCTGTAAGATAGTTGGCCATAAATGACTCTGTATCTCCGTCACCGAACATCTCCTTAAGGATGAGTTCCATGCCCGGAACGGGACTGTCACAAATTACGGCATCTGCCGCCTCGACGGTTCCGGGCGTCACGTTAGATGCATAGATTGCAACCGTTTCAGCACCCATCGACTGGCCATGAACAATGACTTTGCCGGCCTTAAGCTCTTCTCTCGCGTATCTGACCATTGCCCTTACGTCAAGCTCTTCATTGATGCCGAAAGTCACCCTGTCATCAGCATTCGCACCGCACCCTCTCTGGTCGATCGCAATCACGTCAAAACCGTCTTCGATATACTGCTCCGCGAGAGGATATGTGCATACCCTGTCTCCGCCTGCCCCGTGAACCAGGATGACGCACTTGTCAGAGTTATTGTCGAAATACGTCGCGGGCACCGTGTTTCCGTCTTCTGCAGTAACTTTAATGTCGGTGCCTTCATATGTGTTCATGAACTTTGCCGTGTCGTAACCCCAGACTTCAAGCTGCTTAATGCTGTTATCGTGCGTGTCCTTATCCGCATTCTGGTGAAGGATCTTATCTGCTACGATTCCGCCCATCACGACCGAACCTGCGATTCCTATGAAAGCGATAACTCCAAGTGTGATTCCCAATCCCTTAATGATCTTGTTCTTTTTCATTTCCCGAAAACTCCTTTGTCTTGCTTCGATAGGCCGACTATAACAAAAACGAATCCGCCAGGTTGGCAGATCCGTATAAGTTGCATTTCGGGAGGGACAAGTTGCGAAAAGAGGAGCTGCTGAACTCATGAAAGGTATCGAATCCATGAAGAATGGTAAAACACTTACCGTTGATGAAGTAGATGCTGAGTCATTTCATTAAAGTCGATCTTCTTATCGTGATTACTGGAAAATTACTGTTTTTCCCCTAAAACTGTAATTTTTTCATCACTTTTTCGAAAAGTGCATAAATTATTACAGATTTCCCTTGTTTTCAGTAATTTTTCAGTAATGCGCGAAAAACCACAGTCAGTTTCAACCCTGCGCGAAAAACCAGCTTCCTATTCAACTTATCATTCACTGACAATAAGGCTTCTGACATAGGCATATTCCTCTGTCATGAACTCGAGCCCGGCCTTCTCTTCAGGAGTAAGGCCCTCAGCCTTGGACTTCCGACTTTTCGTCTACCCCTTCTTCTATCCCCTCTTACACCAAGGATGTGATAAAATATATTTTATTACTTAGAAAATACAAACGGGATCATGGACAGACCCGAGACTTCTGGTCCCACAGGAAAATTAACAAAAACCCTGCCCCAAGTGCGGCAGATAAAAATATAAATCCGTATGAAAAAGATCTTTATAATCATTGTCAACATAATCATCACAGCTGCCATATTAGGCTTCGTGGTTTTCTACTCCGGATATTCTGACAAGGAATCTTACCAAAGGCAGATAGAGCACTTTGAGAACACAACGGTCACCATGGAGAAGGTTACGCAGAATTATCTCGAAGGCGAGCAGCGAATCTGTGATGTATGGGCACGCTATATTAACAACCAGACAATGACAATAGAGGAGGCCACCGAATATATTCGCTCCTCTCATGTGCTCGCAAACACTTCCGCACATCTGGTTTTCCTAGACAGTCTTACGGGCCTTTCCACCCGTTCCAGACAGGGTACGGCCGATGACTATGAGGTCTCATATGAACGTGTTGACGTTCTGAAAAACATGGACTGGGAATATGAGATCGGGAACTCGATCAAGATCACCCGGGCTTACACCAACCCCATGAACGGAGAACAGTCACTGGCTTTCTGCAATACGATCACTCTTTATGATCCGGAAAGTGAAGCTTCAAGAGATGCGATCCTGATGCGTATAATTCCCATCGCGGAGCTTGAACAGAAATGGGTCTTCCCGCAGTCAGAACTCGTTAATGCCGAACTTTCCATGATCGATGCCGACGGTGATTATATTCTTAAGGGACCGAATTTTAAGAACTCTAATTTTTTCGAATTCTACAAATCCTATAATACGACGAACCCAGAATCGGCAAATGAACTTTTCGATACGATCACTTCATCGACGGGCACTGTCTCTATGCTCAATTCACACGGCGAAGAGAGCATCCTTGCCTTCACCCCTGTGGAAGCAACCTCCGGATGGACACTGCTGGGATTCGTTCCTGCGGATGACCTTAATGTGGACAAAGAGAACAACTGGCTCCTGTTCGTAGTCGTTTCCGTCGGTCTGCTCTTACTGTTCGTCTTCGACTTATTCCACGTGCTCTTCCTTAACAAGAGGCTTCAGGTTACGGCAAGGGAAGCCGAATCCGCGAACAAGGCAAAAACGGATTTCCTCTCCACGATGTCCCACGACATCAGAACTCCTATGAACGCGATCATAGGCCTTACGGCCATTGCAGAGAAAAATCTCGGAGACGTCGAGTCCACTGAGGAAAGCCTCCGGAAGATCAGTCTTGCCGGCAACCACCTGCTGACACTGATCAACGATATCCTGGATATTTCAAAGGTGGAGAGCGGAAAACTGAAGCTCAGTCCCCTGACCTTCTCCATTGTTGAAACGGTAGAGAACCTCGTAAACATTTCGCAGCCGATGATCAAGGAAAAGAATCTGGAATTCAGTTTCCATATCAACCAGATGGAAAAAGAATACCTGTATGCGGACCAGCTTCGTCTGAACCAGATCTATATCAATATCCTCTCCAATGCCATCAAGTACACTGAACCCGGCGGGCAGATCAGTGTTGATATGAGCGAAGAAGAGAGCCCTAAAGCCGGCTGCGTAAGGCTGACTTATGTCGTGACAGATACGGGCATCGGTATGAGTCCGGAATTCATCGAGAACATGTACCAGCCTTTCTCCCGTCAGGTAGACAGCCGTGTAAACAGCATTCAGGGAACCGGTCTGGGTCTGGCCATAACAAAGCAGATGGTCGAACTGATGGGCGGCAAGATCGATTGTCAGAGCGAACAGGGCAAAGGAACAACATTCACCGTCGTACTGGATATCCCCGTAGCTGAGAGACAGCGCGAAGATATGAAGCTCGACCCTGTTGACGTCCTGATCGTTGATGACGATGAGATCATGCTCAAGACGGCATTAGATACCCTCGAATCCCTGGGCGCTTCGACTGAGCAGGCCGGAAGCGGCCTCGAAGCCCTCGGCATGATCGAGCACAGACATCTTTCTGGAAAGGATTACGATGTCATCATAGTCGACTGGAAAATGCCTGATATCGACGGTATCGGAACCATTAACCGCATACGCTCGGAGATAGACACCAAAACTCCGATCCTGCTTATCTCCGCTTACGACTGGTCGGATATTGAGGAGAAAGCGAAAGAAGCCGGCGCGAACGGATTCGTCAGCAAGCCTCTCTTCCGCTCCACGCTCTACGACAAGATCAACGCTCTTATCGGTAAAGAGTCCACATCAATTGAGCCTGAGGACGATTACTCAGATCTGGCCGGCCTGAACATCCTTGTGGCTGAAGATAATGACATCAACTGGGAGATAGTCTCAGCCATGCTTTCCATGTTCGGTATCACTTCCGAACGTGCCGAGAACGGACGCGTCTGTGTGGACAAGATGAGCTCGGCAAAAGAAGGCTATTACGAGCTGATCTTCATGGACGTACAGATGCCCGAAATGAACGGCATCGACGCGACTAAGGCAATCAGGAAACTGCCGAAACCATGGGCTGCCTCCATCCCTATCATTGCATTGACGGCAGATGCATTCTCCGAGAACGTCACGGAATGCCTGAATGCCGGAATGAACGGACATATAGCAAAACCCATCGATATCAAACTTGTTATCAAGGAGATCCGAAGGATCCGGGAAGGAAGGAAACAATCATGAAAAAAATAATATGTTCGCTTTTATCTGCGCTGATGGTCATAGAACTTACCGCATGCGGTGCAGCAAAACAGAAGCCGTCGGCAGAAGAAGGCTTCAAACCCTCTCTGGATAAATCCACCAGCTGCCAGATCAACGTTGCAGGCGGATACGATAATTTCGAGGCATTGGAAGCCGAATTCGACCGTTTCAACGAGTACTATCCCAATGTGGAACTGACATACACTAAGATCGACGACTATAACAACATGATCGGCACGGTCCTGAACGGAAACGATGCGCCTGACATCTATGTCAATTATTCATGGATGTACGGCCGTGAACAATATAAATCTTCCTTAGATCATGCCGAGAATCTGGCAGACCCTTCGCTGGGACTCAATATGGACTGCATCCGCGGCAATATCATCCTGAAAACAGATGACGGCTCACTCCCGATGGTCCCGGTATTCTCAAACACATACGGAATGCTAGTAAATAACGACCTTTTCGAGAAGGCCGGTCTTAAAGTCCCGACGACCTATAAGGAACTGGTGGACGTGTGCAATGCTTTTCGCGAGAAGGGTTATGAGAACCCGCTGATGGGATTTTCCAGAGAAGAAAAAACATCGCTTTTCACCTTGTCGATATATCCTTATTTCTGCGGAACCGTGGCTAAGGATGCAGAGGCTGTCAGAAAACTCAACGCCCTTGATCCTTCCGCAGGCGAGTATATGAGGCCTTCCCTTGAGAAAATCGTGCAGTTCATGGATGACGGCTGTGTGAACCTTGATGCCTGCAATGAGATCGAGAACAACTACGACGCCGTGATCCTCCGCTTTTTCGAAGGCGACGTGCCGATGATGACCGCCTCAGGAGATACCGTCTCAGGAACGGAGAAACGCGAGAGCCGCTCTGAGGCATTTATCGCCTCTCCCTTCAAATACACTTTTGTCCCGATACCCATGTCAGATGACGGTGCCAACTTCCTAGACATGCCGAACCTGCAGTTCTCCGTCAACAAAGACAGCAAGAATCTGAAAATGGCAAACGAGTTTATGCGCTTCCTGATCACGTCAACGGAATTGAACAACATGGCTCAGAAAAAAGGCCTTATGTCACCGACCAAAGACCTCTCTTTCAACAACATGTACGCAGCATTCGGAGCCGTTCCCGAATCCCGCATCCTGTCACCAGAAGAGTTCGGTCTGACAGATGATGCAGTAACGCAGCTGAGACTTGCATCTTATGCGGTCGCCACCGGTTCAATGACCGTCGATGAGGCCGTCACCGGGTACGGAACGTTCGGGCAGTAGTGAATAAAAACTTCTTATCATTACATATTATTCAGAGAAAGATACTTCACCGGAACACTCTTCGTGAGCCAAACTCCGTTAACGGAGCAGAAGAACTTATATCCGTCCCTATACATATCTCCGCTTTTAACCTGATATATGACCGGCTTGCCGTGACGCTGGCCGACTTTGACGGCAGTCGCTTCATCCATGTTCATCCAGAGTGATCCCTATGGTCTCAGGCTTGTGGCGGAGGATCAGCGAGATGAACTTGCTCGTTTCTTTAAGGCTCAAATCAAAGCACCTCCCTTTCCTCATCAAGGATCTGTGCTTCTGTGTTAGCCTCTACGAAAGAAGATATCTCATCCATCAGGCTGTCAGCCATCGCATTGTGCGGCACGATAGATGCCACACCGATGACTATGATCTGGTGAGTATCCTGTTCATCAATCTCAGCTGCAGACACGTGAAACTTGTTTTGTAACTTTGTTACAAGACTCTTTACGATCATGCGCTTCTCTTTAAGGCTGTGTACCCAGGGGGCATGGAGCCGGAATGTCATTGTTGCGATTTTCATACGGTAATAATATCACCTGACTTTATTAAACTCATCCCTTCTCCTGTCAAGAAGATAAATCTTCATCTTCGTGCTTCCTATATTCTTCAAGCTCTACTCTGTACAGAAGGAGCTGATTGGCCTCTTCTCTGGTAATGTATTCCATCCGCATGGCTGCCATTACACAGAGGCGCTTGGTCTCAATATCCGTATCCTTATCAGCCAGGATCAAAGCAAGCTTTGCGATTTTAACGATTACAGGGTCTTCGATGTAATTCTCATCCGGCTTTCTTGCTGCGGGAATTCTTGTTACTTCTGCGTTTGCCATGGGACACCTCCTTTATCTTACAGTATCGGCTTTTGTTTTCACTTATAGGATAAGGGCAAGCATGTACCCAAAAAGTCCCATGCGAGATCGGTTGAATGTAAAACTAAATTAGAGTTCAGATATGTTTGAACTAAGATAAAGCTTACTAGGGGTGTTTCTGAGCGAAATTCTGATGTAAAATCTGACTAATCAGCTGGATATTCTCTTGATTTGGTCATGGCAAGCCGGACAGAAGGCATTCTATTTGAAAAAGTAAATGCAACTCCTGCCTGAA
>JAEFAV010000039.1 GCA_016288885.1 Saccharofermentans sp. | reverse complement strand
GCCTTTCTCGACTTAACAATATACTTGCTTGACTGCTTCTTCTTATTACGTGTCTTCTTACCGAGTGTAGGAACACCCCAAGGTGTAACAGGACCGGGAAGACCGATAGGAGACTTACCTTCACCACCGCCGTGAGGGTGATCATTAGGGTTCATTACAACACCTCTGACTGAAGGTCTTACGCCTGCATGTCTGGACTTACCTGCTTTACCGAGCTTTACATTCTCGTGCTCAGCGTTGCCGATGGAACCGATCATTGCACGGCACTTCTCGGGAACCATGCGGACCTCACCGGAAGGAAGACGGATCTGAGCGTAACCGTTCTCCTTAGCCATGAGCTGTGCGGAAGCACCTGCTGTTCTTACGAGCTGAGCGCCCTTGCCGGGATTCATCTCTACGCAGCAGATAACTGTACCTACCGGGATAGAGGAAATAGGAAGAACGTTGCCGTTAAGGATATCTGCATCCGGACCGCTCTCAACCTTGTGACCTACCTTGAGGCCCTCGGGAGCGAGGATGTAGGACTTGACACCGTCAACATACTGAATGAGTGCCAGATAAGCTGTTCTGTTAGGATCGTACTCGATTGCCTTGACTGTAGCAGGGATTCCTACTCTGTCACGCTTCCAATCGATTACTCTAAGCTTGGTACGGTTACCGCCGCCGATATGGCGAACCGTGATACGGCCATAAGAGTTACGGCCGCCTGTCTTCTTCCTTGCTTTAAGAAGGCTCTTCTCCGGGGCCTTCTTTGTTATCTGGGAATAGTCAGCTATGGCCATTCCACGCACTGCCGGAGAAGTAGGTTTAAATGTTTTTACTGCCATTTTATTATCTCTCCTTAGATTACATTACTGACCAAAACCGAATTCTTCGATTGACGTCTTATTCTTCTTACCGGTCTTGACTGCCTTACCGCCCTTGCCGAGATATGTGCTCTCAGCAGAATCCGTAGCGATGGTTACAACTGCTTTCTTGTATGCAGCTGTCTTGCCGGGCTTGTTTCTTGTTCTTTTTGCCTTACCGTCAAAGTTTGCTACGTTAACGGATAAAACCTTTACACCGAAGAGCTTCTCAGCTGCTGCCTTGATCTCAGGCTTCTGAGCATCAGGTGCAACTACGAATGTGTACTTGCCCTCTTCAGTGACAGCCATCGTCTTTTCTGTGATGACGGGCTTAATGATTACATCATAGGGTGATTTCATTTGTACACCTCCTCGATCTTCTCAACCGCAGCCTTTGTAGCTACGAAGCTGTCATACTTGAGGATGTCCATAACATTGATCGTGTTGACCAGTGCTGTCTTTACATCCTTGATATTTCTTGCAGAAAGCTCTGCGTTTCTGTTAACGCCTTCGAGAACGATAAGTGAAGATTCACCTGCGCCGATAGCCTTGAGAGCCTTGGCAACTGTAGCTGTCTTTACTTCATCAAGATCCATGTTCTCGATAACGATCATCTTATCTGAAGCAACCTTGGAAGAAAGAGCTGACTTCAAAGCAAGTCTCTTGATCTTCTTAGGTACTGTGTAGCTGTATGATCTGGGGTTGGGTCCAAAGATGATTCCGCCGCCTACATACTGTGCGGAACGTGTTGAACCGTGACGTGCACGACCAGTACCCTTCTGTCTGTAAGGTCTCTTACCGCCGCCGGATACTTCGCTTCTTGTCTTTGTCTTCTGTGTGCCCTGTCTTCTGTTTGCAAGCTGGTTTCTAACTACTGTAGACATTGCAACTTCGTTGGGCTCAATGCCGAAAATCTCATCGGAAAGCTCGATGGAACCCTTAACGGCACCTGTTAGATCTTTAATATCAATTTTAGCCATTATTCTGTTCCTCCGTCTTATTTAGCGGCCTTAACAGTATTCTGTACTGTTACGATTCCGCCCTTAGGTCCCGGTATAGCGCCTCTGATTACGAGGATTCCTCTGTCGCCGTCAACCATGACAACGCTGAGATTCTGTACCGTGCAGTTAACTGCGCCCATATGTCCAGGCATCTTCTTACCGGGTACGACTCTACCGGGTGTGGAAGTAGCGCCCATGGAACCGACTCTTCTGTGATACATGGAGCCGTGGCCTGAAGGACCACCCTTCTGTCCGTGACGCTTGATGTTGCCCTGGAATCCCTTACCCTTGGATACGCCGCTTACGTCAACCTTGTCGCCGACAGCAAACATATCGGATACCTTGATCTCCTGTCCGAGGCTGTACTCCTCGTCGGGTGTGAACTCGCGGATAATTCTCTTAGGCTCAACGTCAGCCTTCTTGAACTGTCCTGCGTCAGGCTTGTTTACAAGCTTTGCTCTGATGGATCCCGTGCCTACTTTGCAGGCCTTGTATCCGTCAGTCTCTACCGTCTTGTTCTGGAGCACATACATAGGCTCGCAGCTTATAACGGTTGCCGGAATAACGTTGCCGTTCTCATCGAACAACTGTGTCATGCCGGACTTTCTGCCAATGATGAATTTCGTCATAAAGTTCTTTCCTCCTATTAGGTTATTGGTTCAGCGGTTTCCCGGAGAACGTGACCTCGGCTACTTAAGGCTTGGCGTTCCTTAATTGCCGATTTAAGCCACAAACGTTTTTATTTGATCTTTACTTCAATAGAAACGCCTGCAGGCATGTCAAGCTTGCCAATGTCATCCATCGTCTGTGAAGACGGTGTATAGACGTCGATGATTCTCTTGTGAGTTCTCTGCTCGAACTGCTCACGGGAATCTTTATTTACGTGAGGTGAACGAAGGATCGTTACTACCTCTTTCTCTGTAGGGAGCGGGATGGGACCGGAGAAGCTTGCATCATCACGTGCAAGTGCATCTACGATAAGCTTTGCGCTCTCGTCGAGGATCTTGTGATCATAAGCCTTGAGCTTAATTCTGACCATTGTTGTCTTTGCTGCCATTTTGTTGGCCTCCTTATATAAGCTGTATTTCTTTTTCTCAACCCTGTCGGGAGTGTCTTGGCTTTCCATTCAAAAACCCAGACTATCCAGTTACTTCCTTAAGGAAGCACTTTGGTTCTCTGGGCAGTAACGTACTGCTTGCGACTTCCCGGACTTAAGGTCCCGAGACGGCATCGGATCGTATCCTCCGCCTTCGGCTCCTTCGAAGTTCCCCACCTCGTGAGATTTCGCGCAGCCGGCGCCTCACCTCGTGGCAATCTCCGTTATCAAAGCCTTATCACTCGTTTTCAGGGCAGAATACACCCTGTTTAGGACGCGTGCGAAAGGTATTCTACTATCTTGATTTGGGATTTGCAAGCACTTTTTTACAAATTTGCCTATCTTTTTATATGTTTTTAAGCTCATCAGGCTCGAAAACATACTTGCTGTTGCAAAATCTGCATACGGTCTCTATAGGTTTACCGTCTTTGGTGATCTCTTCAAGATCGTTTTTGCCTAAAGCAGCCAGACCAGAAAGCATTCTATCACGGCTGCAGTTACATTTAAACTCAACTTCCTGACCGTCAAGATACTTAAGGTCGGGATCGCCCATGAACAGATCGATTATCTGTGCAGGAGAAAAACCTTCGCTTAAAAGAAAAGATACTTCAGGGAAACCTGATGCTCTCTTCTCAAGATAGGATATTTCATCTTCACCTGCTCCGGGAAGCAGCTGGATCATAAGGCCGCCTGCCTCAGCAACTTTCCCGCCTTCAAGAAGGACACCGAGTGATACGATCGATCTCGTCTGTTCGGATTTGGCAAGGTAATATGCAAAATCTTCCGCGATCTCACCTGATATCAGTTCGGATACTCCGACATATGGTTCTTTAAGCCCGACATCCCTTATGACCGTAAGGCTTCCCTTGCCGACAGCAGCTCCGACATTGATCTTGCCGGGCTTATGGTATTCGGTCGGGATCACCGGTTCCATGGGATAAGCCCTGACCTTGAAACCGAAATCGGTGACACAGGTCATGCCCTCCAAAGGACCGTCTCCTCTTATGATGGTCGTCTGGGTGTCAGATTCGTTTTTCATGGATTCGGATATGAGAAGAGACCCCGTCATGAAACGTCCCAAAGCCGCTGTAGCGGCAGGTGACATCTGATGCATTACCCTTGCAGTTTCACAAACGGACCTTGTGCTGATGCCAAGGCACTTTACAAGACCGCCCAGGCCTTCTGCTCTTACGATGTGGTCCTTTTTGATGTCTTCGGGTGCTCCCGGCACATAATATGCGTTATCTGACATATCTCTTTCCTTATTAATTACTTACCGAACACAAAGAATATCCGTTCATCGGAATCTTTCGGTTCTTCCCTGTTTAATTCTCCATATACGGCCAGTTTTTTAAGGCCGGCTCTTTCCGCAATGCTCTCTATCTCATCAGAAGAATAAAACCTTGCAGTAAGCTCTCCGTCAAATCTCTCATAGAGATCATCTTCACAAAGCTCAAAAAGCGTTAGCTCGGCATGGTTTATCTTATTATCCTTATCATAGTGGTTTACCCACAAAAGAGTGAAGTCATCATAATCTTCATAGAAAACATTATCGCCTAACGTAACCTCGAAATGATGTTTTGTGGTGGTATCCATAATGAAGACACCGCCGGGTTCAAGGAGCTCCGAGACCTTCGAAAACATCTTTGCCAGGGAATCTTCACCTGTTATATGACCGACCGTATCCATGGTCGAAATAAAACAATCACAGGACGGCCCTTCATATTCGGTAATGTCTGCACATATCCAGGAGACTGTACCTGTTTCATCACCCGAAGATGCCATTGCGAGCATGTCAGGCGAAAGATCAACACCTGTCACCTTCATGCCTTTGGAGGCCAGGTAATTTGTGATAACACCTGTCCCGCAGCCGAGATCGGTAACCGAGGGAGTATCATTACTGCAAAACTCACTGATAAGCTCGTGGATATACGGACCCCATAATGAAGTGTCACCATTTAGCTGAAGATCATCATAATGACCTGCAAGAATGTCATAGAAACTGTCTTCCATAAGTGTTTAAGGCAGATAATTCAAAGGATTCTTCGTCTCACCCCAGAGGCGGACTTCAAAATGGAGATGGGCACCCGTGGATGTTCCAGTGCTTCCGACTTCACCGATTGCCTGTCCGGCACTGACATACTGTCCGTTATAGACGTAGATGTCTCTTGCATGTCCATATAGAGTGGAATAGCCGTTTCCGTGATCTATAATGCAGTAATTGCCGTAACCTGAACCGCCCTTGTTCTGACCTTCAACGGGTTCCGATACGGTTATTACCGTACCTGCTGCTGATGCCATTATCGTATCCCCGTATCCCGCACCGATATCGATTCCGGAGTGGAATTTAACCGTACCGTAAACGGGATGGACTCTGTTTCCGTAATAAGATGTTATGGTGTGGTTATATGTCGGCCAGATGAATGTTACGCCTCCGACAGTCTTAGCAGAATGCTCGAGATCATATTGCTGCTGGAGTCTCTTTACCTCTGCGCTGAGTGAATCGGCATAAGCCTCAAGCTCGTCTTCCTTTGCTTCCCAGGAATCAATGTCGGTCTCGACGTTTTCGATCGTAGCCTCTGTCGTTCCGATAAGGGATTTTAATTCATCAAGCTGCTTCTGCTTCTCATCTGCTATTGCCTGCATCTCATCCGCATACTGAAGCTTTATCTCAGCCTGAAGCTCGGCGTCATCCAATGCTACCTGGAGCATATCGATCGCCTGAGCATCAGCATCGGCAATAAGAGTGATCAATTCCATATTGGTGAAGAAACCGGCAATGCTGTCAGATTCCAAAAGGACTTCGAGAGTCGATTTGTTCTGATACTCGAACATTATCGTTATTCTGTCGGAAAAGAGCTTCTGCTGGTTCTCAAGATTCTCCTGCGCCTCAAGGAATTCATCGAGGGCATTGGCTTTCTCTTCAAGCGCTGCCTCTAACTGGCCGTAGATGATCTCATACTGAGCCCTCTGGGCTTCATTCGCATCATTAAGTCTTGCAAGCTCTCCCTGGAGATCAGATTTTTTGTCCTGAAGCTGGGATATCGTATCCGAAGCTTTCTGCGCTTCGGCTCTTGCTGCATCTCTCTTGTTTTTTGCATTATTGATGTCTTCCTGTGTAACCGCATTAACGATTATCGGGATCCCTCCCACTGCTACCACGCCTTTGGCGGTAAGCCAGGTGCCTGAAGAAGTTACAAATAAACAACATAAGAATGCAACAAAGAACATTGCTGCTTTACGGAAGACATTATGTTGGATTTTCTCGCGTCTTTCAGAAGTATCCATGTTCCGCCTCATACTTTAATGTACTTGCGTACCGAGATGCCGCTTCCGACAGCTCCGATTATAAGTCCCATTACTACAAGGATCACCAGTTCGTGCCACATGATGGACCTTGAAGTGGCGAGCGCATAAAAGCTTCCGGGATCTATGGATCTCATGGCTTTATCGTAAACCTGGTGATATACGAGTGTCACCACTGCCCACGAAGTCAATGCACTGAATAATCCGACAATAGCGCCTTCGGTAACATAAGGCAGTCTGATGTAGTTATTAGTAGCTCCTACGAATTTCATGATCTCGATCTCGTTTGCTCTTGAGTAAACGGAGATACGCACCATGTTGGATATGATAAACAAAGCGATTACAAACAGGACCGCAAATGATACGGCTGTCGTAATGTTTACTATTCTCGATGCCCTTGTAAGGAAGGTCATTACGTTGCTTTCCTGGGCTACCTTGGATACACCCGGATATGTGGAGATCTCTGTGCATACAGCGTCAGCAAGTGACGGGTCGGACAATCTGAGATTAAACGTATAAGGCAGATACATGTTGTAATCAAAATCGTCCAGGATGGAAGAAGATGATCCGAGATTGCTCTTAAAACTCTCATAATTCTCCAGAGGCGAAGTCAGAGTGTAATCGATTACATCCGGATTGCTGCCCAGTTTATTTGCAACAAAATCTCTTTGCTCTTCAGTACACTGAAGCATCATGTATACCTCAATAGGCGGTCTCTGGGAAAGCTTTGTCATTATCCTTCTCGCGTTGACCGAGAACATGTAGAAAGCGCCCATGATTATAAGCATCAACATGATCGTGGTGATGGATGCCATGGTAACGAGCGGATGTCTGATTATTCCGCGGAATCCTTCCCTAATGGAATTGAAAAATGCTCTCATGCTCATTATTCATCCTCCGGGAAAATGTCTATATCATCTTCAGGCTCTGCATTTGTGCTTCTGGCCTTTTTCTTCTTATCAAGCTTTTCCCTGCGCTTTGCTTCCTTTTGGGCAAGCTTCTCTTCCCTTGCCCTGCGTTTTTGTTCACGCTTCAGATCTTTGGGATCGCCCGCAGTCTCTTTGCTTGGAAAAGCAACTTCATCAGAAGATGTTATATCAGGATCTTCAAAAGCTGGTTCTGCTTTTCCGGCCGGTTCATCATTAACAACGGGGGATGCAACATTATCCTCATCGCCAAACGATACGGGATTCTCCGGCTCAGGAATATTGATCTCGATTACCTCCGGTTCAGAAACCTCTTCCTCCGTGACATCACTTTTTTCAGAGATGACCTCTTCGGGAAGATCTTCTATGGGTTCACTCTCATCTTCAACAACGTTTTCTGCCTGTTCAGTAACTTCAACGACAGGAGAAGATTCAGCATTATTTGCCGCATCTCCGAAAAGAAGACCGCCGGAAGGAGCAGCCTCATTTGCATGCTCATAGTTCGGATCATCATAATTATCGTTGTATTCCTCATCGTCACCGAACGCAACTGCTCCGGCACCATACCCGGAAGTTCTCGAAGGCTGAGGCATATAAGCTTCATGGTCAGCCTGGTCGCCTTTATAACCGCTCTGCTTCTCGTCTCTGGTGATAAGACCGTCTTCTATCTCGATGACTCTCTGCTTCATACGGTCAACCATCGCGCTGTCGTGAGTACAGATGAGAACAGTGGTTCCGCCGTTTCTGTTTATCTCGAGTAGCATTGCCATAATGGCTTCAGACGTTTCAGGATCAAGGTTTCCGGTAGGCTCATCTGCAACGATGAGGCTCGGGTTGTTGACCATTGCTCTTGCAATGGCAACCCTCTGCTGCTCACCGCCGGAAAGCTCCTGCGGATAACAGTCAGCCTTATCCTTAAGTCCTACGACCGATAAGCAGATCTGAACGGTATTCATGAGACTCTGCTTGGGTACGCCTATGATCTCGCCTGCGAATGCAACATTCTCAGCAACCGTCTTGGTATCGATCAAACGGAAATCCTGATAGATCATGCCTATCTTGCGGCGCAAAACAGGCACGAGAGCACGGCTCATATGGGAAATGTCAAAATTGTCTATTGTTACTTTTCCGGATGTCGGAGTCTCTTCGCAGGTAATGCATTTCAGCAAAGTCGATTTGCCTGATCCGGACTTTCCGATAATAAATACGAATTCACCGTCTTCGATCGTGAAGTTGACACCCTTAAGAGCTTCGACTCCCGATCTGTATGTTTTCTCTACATTAATGAAATCTATCAAATTACTTACCTGATCTTATTGTCATTGGTATCGTTAAGATAGTCGATATATGTCCTTACCATCGTCGCCATCTTAAAGAGTACCGCATCATCAAATTTTCTCAGGTCAAGACCTGTCTTTGTCTTAACCTTCTCAAGCCTGTACACCAGAGTATTTCTGTGTACGAACAATTCTCTTGAGGTCTCGGAACCGTTCAGATCATTAGCAAAGAACGTATCAATGGTAGTCCTTGTTTCTTCGTCAAGCTGCTTGAATGCCTCGTTGGGGAATACCTCCCTGATGAACATCTCGCAAAGGGGCTTAGGGAGCTGGTAGATCAGTCTTCCCAGTCCTAACTTGTCATATCTGGAGAGGTCGGCATCACCGTCAAATATCTTACTTACTTTAAGTGCCGTCATGGCATCGGAATAAGATTTGCTTATATCCATGAAAGAACCGACGACCGAACCTACGGCAACCTTTGCCTTACAGCCTTCAGACGTAAGGCAGGCCAGAACAGACTGTGAATTCTCTTCGATAAAGCTGTCTCTTGATTCCTCACTGACCTGTGATTCAAGGGCGTCGATGATGACTATCGCCGTTGTATCGTCCATGGAGATTACGGTCGCGATATCCGAATCGGTATAAAGGTTCTGTAATATCTCAAATGCCTCTGTGCTCTGCTCGGCAGCCGTTCTTACCACCAGTACAAGTCTAGGGTCATTGCAATCGATCTTATAGCCTCTTGCGATCATCGGGACTTCGCTTCTGATCTCGTTATCCAATAATACGTTACGGATAAATATTGCCTTCTCGGCATCCGTACCCTTTTCTTTAACAAGGGTCTTCATCCATTCGGCAATGAGCTGAAGGTTTATCTTGGCATCCGGTTCAGTGCTCTCGATATATAAAATGTATTTCAGCTGTTCGCCGATAAAAACCTTGAGATAAGTTCTGTCTGCCGTGGAAGCGAAAAGATTATCCGAAGATACGACTGCTCTGAAAGAAGGATCGGTCTCTTCTTCTCCGATATCATTCGTTGCAGCCAAGATCTTGCCTGCCGTGTCAATTACTCCGCAATTGGCGGAAATAATTGTTTTTACCTGACGCATACATTTCTTTATCTCTTCCATGGCTTCTACCTCTTAAAGAAATCATCGCTGCTCCGCCGGACGGGCAAAGCAACATGAACGCCTAAAACGCTACAATAAATGATATTATTTTTCGCTTTTAGGTGCAAGCAATACGCGTTTTTGTCTCCTTTTTGCCACATAAAAGAGACCGTGGGTCCTTTTTTCAAAGAATCCACGGTCTCTATTTGAGGTTCTAGAATTAATTCTATTATGAAATGATGCTCTGCTCAGTATCCTTGTCGAAGAGGTGGATACGGTTAGAGTCAACTGCGAGGTCAACAACCTGACCAACTGCAGACTGTGATGTTGTAGGGTCAACGCGGCATGTGAGCGGGAGTGATCCGTTAACTGTAACGTAGAGATATGTCTCAGCACCGAGCATTTCGACGACGTCTACGTCAGCTGTGAATGCAGACTCAGGGTGATCTGTTACATATGTAATATCGTCTGTGATAGCCTCAGGTCTTACACCGAAGATAACTTCCTGACCGTCGCGGTCCATAACTTCCTCAACTGCATATCTCTCAGGAAGCTTGATAGTAACGTTCTCGAAAGAAACGAATACGTCAGAACCTTCAACGTTGATAACAGCATTGATGAAGTTCATAGGAGGCATTCCGATGAATCCTGCAACGAATGTGTTGACCGGGTTGTCATAGAGCTCCGTAGGAGAGTCAACCTGCTGGATGAAACCGTCCTTCATAACGACGATTCTGGTACCCATGGTCATAGCCTCTGTCTGGTCGTGTGTAACGTAAACGAATGTTGTCTTGAGTCTGTGGTGGAGCTTTGTGATCTCGACACGCATCTGTACACGGAGTTTAGCGTCGAGGTTTGAAAGAGGCTCGTCCATGAGGAAGACCTTAGGGTCACGTACGATAGCACGGCCGAGAGCAACTCTCTGACGCTGACCACCGGAGAGAGCCTTAGGCTTTCTGTCTAAGAGGTGCTCGATCTCAAGGATCTTAGCTGCTTCCTGAACACGGCGGTTGATCTCGTCCTTAGGCATCTTTCTGAGCTTAAGAGCGAAAGCCATGTTGTCACGAACTGACATATGAGGATAGAGAGCGTAGTTCTGGAAAACCATTGCGATGTCTCTGTCCTTAGGGAGAACGTCGTTTACGCAACGATCGTCAATATAGATCTCACCCTCTGAAATATCTTCAAGACCTGCGAGCATACGAAGTGTTGTAGACTTACCGCAGCCTGAAGGACCTACGAGAATAACGAATTCCTTATCTGCTACATCAAGATTGAAATCTGAAACAGCAACAACGCCGCCATCATACTTCTTGTAAACATGCTGGAAAGATAAACTTGCCATAACTTCAAACCTCCAAAAATGTGCCCGCCCAAAGCGGGCTTGATAACTACGAGAATAGTAACAAACCGCAGGTGTCTTTCCTATATGACACAATTCCCAAAAAAAGTAATGCTATTTTGGCATAGTAATTTCCTTTGCTTGGTGAAACTATCAATTGCCCTCAATCTATTTTGTGATTGTTGTACAAGAAAAAGAGGCAAATTAAGTAAATTGGGGCATTTTCGGACTTTAGTTATATTGTGCAAATTATCTTTTCAGTGCCAAAAATACCTTTATTTATATTACTTTTCTATTACTTAAAGCTGCATATCAGGACCGTACCTTAAAAGTTGCGATAATATGCGAAGTGATGCGCCTAATATATTTATGTAATTATTTTTAGGTTTTATTTGTTGACTTTTGAATATTTATGCATTATATTGCATAAATCAAACATCAGGGTGGGGATTATCCACTCTTACCGGAGGCATTAAAAATGGCAAACGAAGAATCTGTAAAGTATGTTTCTATTATTGGATCCACTGGATACGTCGGAGCAGAACTCGTAAGAGGTTTTGCAGGACATCCTTATTTCAGATTCCGCCATCTTACAAGCCAGACTTTTGCAGGCAAGCCCTATTCCGATATCTATCCTGAATTCAGAGGCATTGTCGACAACGAGTGCGAAGATCTTCCTTATGAAGAGGTAGCAAAAGATTCGGATCTCGTAATCACTGCCCTTCCCCACGGAGTATCTGCAAAGATCGTTCCAGAGCTTCTCAAGGCAGGAACAAAAGTAATCGATCACAGCGGCGACTTCAGATATAAGGATCTTGCAACATACGAGAAATCCTATAAGCTCACACATCCTAATCCTGATCTCCTTAAGACTGCAGTATATGGTCTTCCTGAGATCTACAGGGAAGAACTTAAGACCGCTAATCTCGTGGCAAATCCCGGATGCTATCCGACATGCTCGCTGACAGCACTTGCACCTTTCCTTAAGAATCATCTTATCGAAGAAGATTCCATAATCATTGATGCCACATCAGGAGTCAGCGGTGCAGGAAGAAAGGCAGATCTCGCATATGCTTTCTGCGAGACAGATGAGTCATTCAAGCCTTACGGAGCAGTAGGCCACCGTCACACCACAGAGATCTCCGAGCAGTGCTCTTTCCTTGCCGGAAAGAAATCCGGTGATATCAAGGTCACATTCACTCCCCACCTGGCTCCGTTCAAGCGCGGAATGCTTGCAACAGTTTATGTTAAGCCTTCCAAGGCATTCTCAGATGTATCTTCCGAGAAGATCAATGAAATATATAAGGATTACTATAGGAATGAGACTTTCGTAAGAGTCCTTTCAGGAAATACTCTTCCTGATGTTAAAGCAGTAGCCGGTTCCAACTACATTGACGTCAACGGAGTCTATGATCCTGATACAGGCATCATCAAGCTGTTTACGGCACAGGACAACCTGGGCAAAGGCGCAGCACTTCAGGCAATTCAGGCAGCAAACGTAATGTTCGGATTCGAAGAGACAGCCGGACTTAAGAATATCGTAAGAGGTATCTGATTATGGCAGGACAGAAAGAAAACCCCGTTATCACGGGAGACATGAAGAATAACGTAGACAGGGCTTCGATCCTCATCGAGTCACTTCCTTACATCAGGAAGATGAGAGGCCAGACCTTCGTCATCAAGTACGGCGGAAATGCCATGATCAATGAAGAGTTAAAGCAGTCCGTAATGGATGATATCACGCTTCTTAAGTACATCGGCATCAACCCGGTCATCGTTCATGGCGGCGGACCTGACATCAGCGACATGCTTAATAAGGTCAATAAGGAATCACACTTCGTAAACGGATTAAGATATACGGATGAAGAGACTATGGGTTATGCCCAGATGGTCCTTATCGGTAAGACCAACAAGGATATCGTATCAACACTTTGCGGAAAAGGTGCAAAGGCTATCGGTATCTCAGGAATCGACGGCAACCTTATCGAAGCCGAGAAGATGACAGAGGATGCTGAGGGCAACCCCATCGATATCGGTTATGTCGGAAAGATCAAGAAGATCAACACAAAAGTCATCTCCATGCTCGCGAACGACGAGTATATTCCCGTTATCGCCCCAATCGGCGTAGGCAAGGATGGCGAGAGCTATAACATCAACGCTGACACGGTTGCAGCAGAAGTTGCAGTCGCTTTGGGAGCTTCAAAACTCATTACCCTTACCGATGTCGGCGGCGTACTTAAAAAACTTGAAGACGGTTCCGACTATATCATTCCCGTATTGGACCAGAAGGATATCAAGGATCTCGTTGATGAGGGCATAATCAAGGGCGGCATGATCCCCAAGATCGAGGGCTGCCTTGATACGGTATTGCGAGGTGTCGACAGAGCGCACATAATAGATGGAAGAATTCCCCATTCTATTATTCTTGAGACATTTACCAAGAACGGCATCGGCACAATGATCGTAAAGGAGAAGAAAGAACATTATGAGTATAGAAAATGATCTCGCCCTGATTCAGGATTTTGATAAAAACTATTGTCTTCAGGTATTTAACCTCCTCCCTGTTGCCTTCGTTAAGGGCAAGGGATGCTATCTCTATGATACAACCGGAACCAAGTACCTGGACATGATCGGCGGTATCGCCGTTAACTGCTTAGGTTATGCTCATCCCAAGCTTACCGCCGCAGTTTGTACGCAGGCTAAGAACCTCATTCACGCATGCAATTACTACTACATTCCCCAGAAGTCCGAACTCGCTTACAGGCTCTGCCGTGCGAGCTTCGCAGATAAGGTCTTCTTCTGCAATTCCGGCGCTGAGGCTAATGAAGCAGCTATCAAGCTTGCAAGAAGTTATTTCTACTATAAGGATATTAACAAGTACGAGATCATCACAGCTGACATGAGTTTCCACGGAAGGACCATGGGAACAGTAGCAGCTACAGGTCAGGCCAAATTCCAGAGGCCCTTTGAGCCTAATCTTCCCGGCTTTGTTCATGTTCCATATAACGATATCGACGCATTGATCGAGGCAGTCAACCCCAAGACGGCAGCAATCATGTTAGAGCTCGTTCAGGGTGAGAGCGGTGTTCATCCGGCAGATCTTGAATACATCCAGGGTGTAAAGAAGCTCTGTGTCGAAAAGGGAATCCTCTTGATCATCGATGAGGTTCAGACAGGCATCGGACGTACAGGCAAGATGTTCTGCTATCAGAACTATGGTGTTCAGCCTGATATCATGACTCTCGCAAAGGGCTTGGGCGGCGGTGTTCCGATCGGCGCTATGCTCACGACAAACGAGGTTGCAACAGGCATGAAGCCCGGTGATCACGGCTCCACATTCGGCGGAAACCCCTTAGCTTGTGCTGCAGGCAATGCTGTTCTTGAAGCAATCGAAGAAGAGAACATCATCGACAATGTTAAGGAAGTAAGTGAAGATCTTTTCGAAAAGCTCAATAAGCTCAGGGCAAAATACAACTGCATCCGTTCAGTAAGTGGCAAGGGCCTGCTTATCGGAATCGAGTTCGATGACACCATTACCGCCCAGGGAATGCGTGAACAGCTCTTCTCGATGGGAATCCTTGTAAGCGCCATCGGTAAATCAACGATCAGGCTTGCACCTCCTCTCATCATCACCAAGGCTCAGGCAGGACAGTTCGTCAAAGCGCTTGATAAGATCCTCAAGAATGTACAGGGACCCAAGAGTGTTTTCGGTAAGCTCAAGGAAGCCTTCCCTTCAAAGAAGCAGATTGCTGACAAAGCAGCTGCTGTAGGTACAGCAAAGATCGACAAGCTCGATCAAGCAGGACTTACTGACAAGAAGACAGATATCGACGTGATCGACGACGACAAAGAGTAACATATCGGCTATTAAGGAGTAATTACAATGAAGCATTATATAGATTTCCACAGAGATGTAAGTTTTGAAGATCTTGACTATCTTCTTGATACAGCGATCGATCTTAAGGCTAAGACCAAGGCCGGTATCGAGCACCACCTTCTTAAGGGCAAGTCCCTTGCTATGATCTTCACAAAATCATCAACAAGAACAAGAGTCTCCTTTGAAGTCGGTATGTATCAGCTTGGCGGCCAGGCTCTTTTCCTGAGCAACAACGACATCCAGATCGGCAGAGGCGAGACTATCTATGACACAGCTAACGTTCTGTCCGGAATGGTTGACGGCATCATGATCAGAACATTCAAGCATCAGGATGTCGAAGACCTCGCAAAGTACGGCAAGGTTCCTGTAATCAACGGTCTTACAGACGATCAGCACCCTACACAGGTATTAGCTGACCTCCTTACGATCAAGGAACACAAGGGCGCCCTCAAGGGTCTTAAGATGGCTTACTTAGGCGACGGAAACAATATGGCTAACTCCCTTCTCCACGCTTGTGCAAAGGCCGGCATGGATATCTCCGTAGCAAGCCCCAAGGCATATACATGCCCTGACAAGTATGTTAACGAAGCTAAGGAAGATGCAAAGGTAACAGGCTCCAAGATCGTCATGACAGAGGATCCTTTCGAAGCTGCTGAAGGCGCTGATGTAATCTATACTGACACATGGACATCAATGGGTCAGGAAGCAGAGAAGGCTCAGAGAGTAGAGATCTTCAAGAACTATCAGGTCAACTCCAAGCTTATGGGCGTTGCTCATTCTGATGCCATCTTCATGCATTGCCTCCCTGCTTACCGCGGATAT
>JAEFAV010000019.1 GCA_016288885.1 Saccharofermentans sp. | reverse complement strand
AACTATGCTGATTATATTTGTTGCTTTTCTCATATCTATCCCCAAAACAAAAAGCAGTCAATGCAATTCCCAGTCCGGGAGACATCCCGAATAATATAATTATATCACGATATATCTATCCTATGACTCCGGTCTCGTTGCGATCTACGTCGGTGACGAAAAGGTTGTTTATGTATCGGAAGCAGAAGGTTGTGTTTGTTACGGCGATCTTGACATGGAGAGTATCGCGGCAATAAAGCAAATAGTTTCATATTCCGACGGCCTTGAAGGTGTTGGATAAAACTATTAAATATTTCCTGAAACAGGATTAAAATTTCTGCCTGAGGTTTTATCCTCAGGCAGTTTTATATTCCACCTCAGTTCGGATCTAATTCCCGATAAGTGTTTTTCCCTAACCGCGTGATACTTATCAGCATGCCTGCTATACCAACGATAAAGAACATCACTGCAATTCCTGAACCGCTGCCGGAATTGAAAATACGCGTAAGAACACTTTGCAACGGTGACTCTGTTCTCATAAAGGGCTCGAAAACATAATCAGCCAGATAACCTGACAGAAGCAGTCCTAACGGATTGGTGCAATTCTTGATCGTATCATGAGCCGAAAAAACTCTTCCCTGCATTTGAATAGGCACCTTCTCACGAAGTACTGCATCAAGGTTTGCTCCCATAATGACAGCAGCAGCATAACCTGCAAAATTACTGATGCTCCAAACCGCCGGATGAACCGAAAGACTCATTATGATTTCGGCAAAGAAAACCAAAGAGCAGGAAATGAAGACCAGGCGTGTCTTTTTCCCGGCAGGTTTAAGCAAGGTCATAACTATACTTCCGATAAAGATGCCGGCAGATGTTGCAGCCTGGACTGCTCCCAATATTCTTTGGTCATTGCCGCTCCTCCCAAGCACAAAAGGTGCCATGAGGCCGTCGTTTCCGAGTTTGGCGAGCAGATTAACAACGGCAATAAACAGAGTCATATGAAGCAATGCCCTGTTATCGCGCAAGAACCTGATGCCATCCTTACAGCTCTTAAGGAACGGTTCTTCTTTTGTATTCTTATGACTGGTCTCAGGAATCTTAACAAGAAACAGCAATACCAAAAACGCAAACGCAAAACTTGCAAGATCACATATAAGCACCAGTTCCATGCCGCCCGCAACCAGAAGGACGCTTCCTAATGCAGGTGCCAGGATCGACACTACTGAACCGGATATTCCCTGAAGGCCTCCGATCCTCGTGTAATGCTTTTCGGGAACGATCAGGCTTATGGCAACAAAGGATGCCGATTCCTGAAAAGAATTCATGAAGCTGAGAACCATATTGATGAGATACAGATGCCATATCTCCAGTATTGAACCTGTAAACAGGCCTAATACCAACAGTGAGCCGCAGGCGGCGATCAGATCTGCCGCCAGCATGATCCGTTTCTTATTCCTGCGGTCAACAAAAGTTCCTGCAATGAATCTGAAAAGTATCGTTGGCAGGAACATGCAGAAAGTCAGCATCGTAACGCTTGAAGCCATGCCGGTCTTCTGATATGCCCAGATTATCAATGCATAATCTGTCATGGCTGTACCAAGTTCCGATACAGTCTGAGAAAGCCATAAAAGCAGAAAGCTTTTAAGTTCTTTTATTGTGGATAGTTTATTCATAACTTTGCTCCCAGAAATATGATTAATTCATTTCTGTGCGCAAAGCCTGACCAGACGATATGTTATCGTTTGCCCCGTGAAGGTATCGCCCGTTAGACCTTGCGCGGAGCATTAGCATCTGCTGCTAAAGAAATCCCTCTATCTGTATGTTTCATATCGTTATACCTCAAAACGGATATTTATCTTTTTTCTATCTGGTGTACTAATTATACCAATCACCGAAGCCTATTAAGCCCCTATATTAAAATTTCCTTTTCCAAACCCATTATATATTAATGAAGAGTTAAAAAGAGTTATAAAGAGTAGTCATTATTAAGTATTAACCCAATAAATCGCTCAACCACAGGCTTTTACTTAGAAAAACAAAGGAGTTACCGAAACCGGTAACTCCTCTATGGTGGGAAGAGGTGGTTCTATTTCAGCCAAATTCGCGAAATCCGCAAAGCCAATAAATTCAAGCATTTGAGCATCATAACCTACCCTAAAAACAGGGCTTAAACCAAACTTAAACCACAGTATTTTTTACATAGGGGAACCAACAACATAATAGACCGGGTACGAATGTCGTAACCCGGTCTTTTTTCATTTTGTTAAAAAATCCATGCTTGGACTATTAAATTGCGAAATTCCATTCAAAATGTACTGTCTTTCAGCCGGTCAAACGCCTCTGTCAGCATTGAAATGCTATCAATACCATTAGGTACTTCTTTACCAAACCTGTTTAACCATAATGCTCTGATATTTACTGCTGCCGCTCCCTTAATGTCGCTGCTGACAGAATCTCCAATGTGGATTACCTCATCCGGCTTAAGGCCTGTTCCTTTCAATGCGAGTTTAAATAACTCACATCTAGGTTTATACGACCTCGCGTCTTCCGAAGTAAAAACACCCGAAGGTTTTAAACCAAGATATTCAATAGCTTTTAGGATATCTGATGTGTCTATGTTAGAAACTATGTAAACCGGTAAAGGGCTGGTCTCAAAAAAGGCTTTTGATTCTTCGAAAATCGGCGGCTTGATCCAATGTTCAAACATCATGTTACTCAGAGTGTCTGCATCAGCAGAAGATCCGAACTTTTCCAATGTGTGCTCAAGGGATCTTTTCTCCAGTGTACGCTGTAACTCAAAGCGTTCTCCATAAGATTCAAGAAACATATTTTGAAAGTCATTCCACCAAAAAGAGCCGATCTCTCCTTTGTTCTCAGCTTTGCCTGTATCATAAATAATCTGAGTTATCTTCTTAATAACTTCTCCATCTTCATGGGCGACCGTGCCGTAAAAATCAACAAAAAAAGCTTTAATCATAAGTATTATATTTATTGGCTGCTTTCTTAAAAGTTAACGCTCTATTACTCTGTAATTGCGGTATACACTTCTACGTGATTTCCTTCGGAATCAACAAATTCCGCAACCCAGTTTTTTCCTATCTTCATTAAGGGAAAACATATCTCCTTGCCTTCAAGTTTTTCCTTCATTTTTCCTAAAGTATCAAAATGCAAACTCGGAAGACAGTTGCTGCCATATACGTGTGTTTCATTTACCATTTTATAAGCAAATAAATTGAATCGAAAACCGTCAACTTTAAAACAGCTTCCGACTTCCCCTTTTTCTGATACTTTTTGTTCGAAAAAATCTTCATAAAAACTAATCGCTCGTTCCATATCGTCCACAATAATATATAGTGAATCCACTTTACAAAACATATCTATAACCCCATACAATCAAATTAAAATTTACCTAACTAACGACTTCATTATATCAAATCGCATTATATCCATTGCTTTTTCATATCAATTTTAAGACATCTTTTAGTACAGCTACCCTTTTTTACCCTCTCCCATTCCTTAATAGTAGGAAGTAGTTTTTGCAGATTTTTGTTAGATTCATTGCAACTTATGTCAGTTTTCAGACAACTTTCGAAAATGGGCCATTGTTTTGGCTTAGTTCCTTACTTATATATAGAGGGACATATAATTTGACCTATACTGTACCCTGTCGATTATATGACTTTCTGTATCAAATATCAGACTTCTTTCAAAAACGATGTCCAGTTTTACTCTTCCCAGAACTTAATAGTGAGGGAGCACATAATTGAAGCCTGAACGTTCAATTCAGTCTGTTCCATGTTGTAACAAGCAACGCGTCTGAACGTTCAGACACATATACTAGTTAGGGAATGCTTCCCTAAAACCCTATTTTTGCTTTTAGCAAAGCAAATCTATTTCATCGAAGATTCTTCGATCTGAAACACGGGTCTCAGGGTTCCCCTGACAAGCCGCTTTGTGTTTGTGTGTACACAAATACGTTGCTTGTTAGAACATGGAACCGCGTAATTTGTGTACACACTTAAATTCTATCGCCACTCAATAGCGACTCTCATTACATTGCCCTAATCGGCAAAATCTATTAACAAAGGAGTCCTATTATGGAAAACAAAAACATTAAAGACGTGGCAATAGCCGATAAGGCATTGCTGACACTGGAAGAAGCAGCCAAGTATTTCAATATTGGCATCAACAAGCTGAGGATCATGACTAACGAGGAAAACTGTCCTTATGTGGTATGGAACGGGAGCAAACGCCTTATAAAGCGAAAACCGTTCGAGGAATACCTCTACAGCTCATACTCAATCTGACCTATTAATCGAATTGTTCAACCGGGGAACTGACTTTATAATGAAGTTGGTTCCCCTTTTTCATGGAGGTGCAACATGTTAAAAGCAAGATATGCAAAAGGGCGAATAAGACTTAAGAAAGGAGAACAACAAAGACCTAACGGCACATTTGCGTACAGATGGACTGACAGATACGGTTCAAGACACGCAGTATACGCCAAAACAATTAAAGAGTTGCGGGTAAAGGAAGAAGCTATCCTAAAAGATACCTTAGACGGAATCCAGAGTTTAGGAGCAAATGCCACTATCAATTCTTATTTTGTGATCTGGCAAAAGATCAAGAGCGGAATCAGGCAGACATCTTTCATAACCTACCACAAACTTTATCAGCGTTATATTGAACCGAAATTTGGCAAGATAATGCTCAAAGACCTGACTTACAGCAAGGTCGTACTGTTTTACAAGGATCTTCTTGAGAATCACGGGTTAGGGATTTCAAGCGTAAATAACATAAACGTAGTACTCTCGATGATTCTTAACGTAGCAATCCGAGACGGTGTATTAAGGACTAATCCTTGCACCGGAGCGTTGAAAGAGTTAAAGCGCAAATACGCCGGAACTAAAAAGGAAGTCAAGGCACTAACGCAGGCAGAACAGGAAGTATTCGAAGACTTTCTCAAAAGACCGGGAATATTTCACTGTTTATATCCTTTAATTACGGTAATGTTATACACAGGGATACGAGTCGGCGAGCTTGGCGGCATGAGATGGGCAGACGTAGATTTTGAGAAAAACCAGATAGAAATATCTCACACTCTCGTATTTGAAGAAAAGCCCGGTCAAAAAGGAAGCGTTTTCAGCTTGAATCCGCCAAAGACAAAGACAAGTGAACGTAAAATTCCCATGAACCCCAAAGTCAGGGATGCTCTGCTAAGAGAGAAAAACAGACAATTGGCAAATGGGATTAATTGTAACGTTACGATAGACGGACACTCAGATTTTGTATTCCTTGATGATAACGGCAGTTTATTTCATTATAAGAAGCTCAATCACCGCTTAGCCAGGATTTCCACTGCGATAGACAACGAGATCAAGAGCAACGGCACGGTAAGCAGCCTTACCTCCTTCCCTCACGTTCACAGCCATATGCTGAGGCATACGTTTGCCACAAGAATGAGAGAAGCCGGTGCAGATATCAAGGCTACAGCAGACATTATGGGTCATACAGAAGTCGAATTAACGCTGAACACCTATACTGATGCCAGTGAAGATTTCAAGAGACAAGAAATTGCTCTGCTCGATGTCCTCGACTCAACTAAGGTAGGTTGACTCAAAGCTTAAACCAAAATTTAAACCAATTTATCCCTACAGATATGGATATTTTTAAAGGGTTATAAAGTTTTATTGATTTATTGGTCAAAAGGGAAAATCGCTTGGGTCACAAGGGTTTCAAGGCAAAAACAAAGGAGTTACCGAAACCGGTAACTCCTCTATGGTGGGAAGAGGTGGATTCGAACCACCGAAGTCAGTGACGACAGATTTACAGTCTGTTCCCTTTGGCCGCTCGGGAATCTTCCCATATATTCAATTGTTGTGTAATGGTGGGCCTTCGGGGACTCGAACCCAGGACCAACCGGTTATGAGCCGGGAGCTCTGACCAACTGAGCTAAAGGCCCACTTCAACACTACATCGTGCTTTTTTCAAAGCGCTTTGTTAGTATAGTTATTTCTTATGGCTAAGTCAAGATGTATTTTACAGATTCCGTTGCTCAAAAGATTTTACAAAAAGCAGTACCTCTTTAGTGGAAACCCTGAGCATGCCCTCACCTATCGAGCATTCCAGATCATTAAAATCATCCTCTTTACTGTTTTTCGAAGATGCACCGGCTGCCTCTTCGGAAACTATAGTACAGTTACCGGCTTTTACCGGCGTGATAAAAGGAACATGCCCCGAAAAGACTGCCAGATCTCCATTAGCTCCACGCAGATAAAGACCGGCTGCCTCTTTATCGATGACAGTTCCTTCGGGAGTCAGTATCTTTAATCTGAACTTCTCCATTTAGCCGCTTACTCCGGATCAGTTAGTTTTAGCCGCAGCCTTGGCAACAGCTTCGTCGATAGTGCCGACAAAGAGAAATGCGGATTCAGGAAGATCGTCATGCTTGCCCTCAATAATTTCTCTGAAGCCTCTTATCGTCTCGGAAAGCGGTACATATGTACCTTCTATTCCGGTAAACTTCTCGGAAACGTGGAAGGGCTGCGAGAGGAACCTCTGGATCTTACGCGCACGCTCTACGAGGATCTTGTCTTCATCAGACAACTCATCAAGACCCATGATAGCAATTATGTCCATAAGCTCTGTATAGCGCTGTATTATACGCTGAACTTCTTTTGCCGTATCATAGTGCTCGCGACCGACTACTTCAGGCGTTAAGATCCTGCTGGTGGATTCGAGAGGATCTACCGCAGGATAAATACCCTGGGATGCAATGTTTCTGGACAGAACTGTCGTCGCATCAAGATGTGCGAATGTCGTGGCAGGAGCAGGGTCCGTAAGGTCGTCTGCAGGTACATATACAGCCTGGATAGACGTAATGGATCCGTTGACTGTGGAAGTGATCCTCTCCTGTAATGCACCCATCTCATTAGCGAGCGTAGGCTGATATCCAACCGCGGAAGGCATTCTTCCGAGCAGCGCTGATACTTCGGATCCGGCCTGTGTGAATCTGAATATATTGTCTATGAAAAGGAGCACATCCTGTCCTTCCCTGTCACGGAAATATTCGGCCATTGTAAGTCCCGACAGGGCGACACGCATTCTTGCTCCCGGCGGTTCGTTCATCTGACCATATACCAAGGCGGTCTTATCAAGAACTCCGGACTGCTTCATCTCGTTATAAAGATCGTTTCCTTCACGGGTCCTCTCTCCTACACCGGTAAACACGGACAAACCGCCATGCTCTTTAGCGACATTGTTGATAAGTTCCATTATCAGAACAGTCTTTCCTACTCCTGCGCCCCCGAAAAGTCCGATCTTACCGCCCTTAGAATAAGGACACAACAGATCAACTACCTTGATCCCTGTCTCGAGTATCTCCTTATTTGAAGACAAAGTCGCATAATCAGGAGCCGGTCTGTGAATATCCCACTTTTCGACACCCTCAGGGGAAGGTTTAAGATCCGTAGGTTCACCGAGCACATTGAAGATCCTTCCCAATGTCTCTCTTCCTACCGGTACGGATATAGGCTTTCCGGTATCGACAGCTTCGGCATCACGGCCAAGACCGTCCGTGGATGACATTGCAATGCACCTGGCAGTACTGTCACCAATATGCTGAGCAACCTCTACAACAAGCCTTTTTGAACCTATCTTGAGTTCAAGCGCATTGTTTATCGGAGGAAGGTGCCCCTCTTCAAACCTGACGTCAACTACCGGTCCCATTACTTGGGCAACAGTTCCGATATTTATTCTATCCATATTTAACCTCCTACTTGCCTGCACCGGACACGATCTCAGTTATTTCCTGCGTGATCGTGCTCTGACGGGCTCGGTTATATTCAAGTTTAAGATCATCGATCATTTGTTGAGCATTCTTTTTCGCACTGTCCATGGCCATTCTTCTGGCAGCCACTTCGCAGGCAAAACTCTCTTTTACAAGTGCATAGAGCTTGCTCGCAAAATACTCCGGCACAAGGTTTTGTAATATCACATCGGCATCCGGTTCGCAGATACCGCCAAATTCCTTGGCGCCGTTGTCTCTTTCCAATGGCAGAAGCTGGAAAAGCGCAGGCTCCTGGCTCATTATCGATACATATCTGTTGTATACGACAAGGACTCTGTCTATCCTGCCTTCAAGGAAATCCTTACAGCTGACCTCAGCCTCTTCAAGAGCTTCTTCATAGGAAAAGTGCTCTGATGAGAGATAACCGTTATCTTCGGTTGTCTCATCTTCGTTCCCTTCGTCGGAAACATGATACTTATCGTAAGATCTCTTGCCGATCGGCTTTATCTCGAATTCATCCAGCGTTCTTACGGTCCTGAACACATTAGCGTTATAACCGCCGCAAAGGCCTCTGTCGCCTGCGATTACGATAAGTCTGGTCTTGGTAAATCTCTTTTCTTCTTTTAAATCCTGTTCTTCATCCGTATTCTCTGCATCAGATTTGGCAAGACCGAAAAAAGGACTTTTACGGCACTCGGGACTTGCAGCAAGAGACATCGTGATCTCAGAGATGCCGGCGGAATAATCACGGCTGGCATACATCGCATCGCAGGCACGCTTTATCTTGGAAGATGCGACAAGACCCATTGCACCTGTAAGATGCAACGTGGAGTCAAAACTCTTGATCCTTGTCCTTAATGACTTGATATCCTTTGCCATAATTACTTCTTTTTCATCTTCTCAAGAACTTTTTTGAGTTCTTCTTCGTCTTCCTTTTCCCATGAACCGTCCTCGATCCTGAGCATCCATTCCTTGTGCTCGTGGTCAAGCTTCTCGTAAAGGCGCTCCTGATAAGCTTTTATCTCGCTTATCTCATACTCGTTCAGATAACCGTTGATAACTGCATAGATAATGCCTACCTGTCCGCCTACAGGGACCGGAGCATTACGCTCCTGCTTCAACACTTCAACGATTCTTTCGCCCAAATGAAGTCTTGCTCTCGTATCTGCGTCAAGATCGGATCCGAACTGTGCGAAAGCCTGTAATTCCCTGTACTGGGAATACAAGAGTTTCAACTCACCGGAAACTTTTTTCATGGCTTTGACCTGAGCAGCACCGCCGACTCTGGATACGGAAATACCCGGGTTAATGGCAGGAATGATGCCGTTGTGGAACATCTCTGTCTCAAGAAAGATCTGGCCGTCAGTGATCGAGATGACATTCGTCGGAATATATGCGGAAACGTCACCAGCCTGTGTCTCGACAATAGGGAGCGCTGTAATTGAACCTCCTCCGAATTCAGGCGATACACATGCAGCACGTTCAAGAAGTCTGGAGTGAAGATAGAATACATCTCCCGGATAAGCTTCTCTTCCCGGAGGTCTTCTGATAAGCAATGACAAAGCTCTGTAAGCAACTGCGTGCTTTGAGAGGTCATCGTAAATTATCAGTACGTCCTTGCCCTGCTCTCTGAAATACTCTGCCATGGCACAGCCCGAATATGGTGCTATGTACTGGACAGGTGCGCTTTCAGCTGCTGTAGCAGATACAATGATCGTATATGCCATCGCGCCCTCTCTTACAAGATCTGCTACAAGTGATACGATCGACGTAGCCTTTTGTCCGATAGCAACATATATACAGATAACATCTTTGTCTTTCTGATTGATTATGGTATCTATCGCAATCTCGGTCTTTCCGGTCTGACGGTCACCGATAATAAGCTCACGCTGGCCCCTTCCGATCGGGATCATGCTGTCGATGGCCTTAATACCGGTCTGAAGCGGAACGGATACGCTCTGTCTCTCGATTATTCCCGGAGCCTCTGATTCTACAGGTCTTTTAGCCTCACCAAAAATCGGTCCCTTGCCGTCGATAGGCTCACCAAGAGGATTTACGACACGTCCTAAAAAGCTCTCGCCTACGGGAATAGAAAGAACTGTGCCCGTACGCTTTACTTTGGTGCCTTCTCTGATATCATTCTTATCCGTCAGGATCGCAACAGATACCGTGTCATTTTCAAGATTTAATGCAAGTCCGGCTGACCCGTCCTCAAATTCAAGCAGCTCAGTGGATACGCAATTACGAAGACCGTATACGGAAGCAATTCCGTCGCCTACAAGAACGACAGTACCGACTTCGCCCATATCCACACGCGTCTTATAGTTTCTTATCTGTTCCTTGAGAATATTGCTGATTTCTTCAGGTTTGCTGACCATAATTACGATATCTCTTTCTCTAAGTTTTTAAGGTTCTTTCTGACGCTTCCGTCAAAGAACATTCCGTCTGCGGTAACTGTTATTCCGCCCATCAGAGCGGGATTAATCTTATATTTCGGTCTTACAGTCTTACCTGTAACGGATTCAAGCTTTGCAACGAGCTTCGCCTTTTCTTCCTCGGTAAGCTCTACCGCGCTCGTGATCTCCGCATAGGTAAAACGCTTATAGTCCTCGTACATGTGCTCAAATTCTTTATAAGCATCAAAGAACGAACCCATATCGGCACCTTCGGTCATAACTGCAAGGAATGAGTAGACTACATCGTCGACTTTTCCTTCGAAAGCCGTGCGCAGAGCTTCCATACGCTCCTTTTTCGGAATACCGGGATTCGAAAGGAACTCGATATATACAGGCATATCCTTCAGCAGCCTTTTTATCGCTCTGATATCGTTGCGGATGCCGTCGATATTTCCGGATTCATAAGCTGTCTCGAAAAGCGCGATAGCATATTCTCTGCCTGTCGTCTTCATTCGGTATCACCCATCCTGTCAATCGCTGTATCTATCAGATCGCGATGATCGTCCATATTGATCTCACGGCCTATAATCTGCTCTGATATTGCCTGTGAGACGTCCACGATCTCCTTTTTGATAGTCTCTCTGGCTTCACGACGGTCGCGCTCGATATCCGCTTTTGCTTTTCTGATGATCTGGTCTGCTTTTTCGCGTGATTCGTAAAGCATGACTTCATTACGGCTGTTCGCGCGTTCAACTGCTTCGTTGATGATCTCATCCGCCTTCTGATCGGCCGTGGCGATCTTATCTTCCCAGCCGGCTTTTAATTCATCTGCCTCTTGCTGCGCTTTATCAGCCTTGCGGTACCGTGCCTCTATCTCGTTTTCTCTTTGAGCTTTAACTTTCTTTACAGGCTCGAAAAGGAACTTTTTCAAGATAAGAAAAAGGATCACAAGATTGGCAAGCGATATGACTATCTGCCAGATATTGATAGATATAATATCCAGATTTTGCATGTTGCAAGACTCCGTTATTTACCGATGGCATTCATAAGGATATCAACGAATCTTCCGGGTGCAACGAAGATAAGAAGGATTGCGATTACAAGCGCGTAAAGACCGGTTGTCTCCGCAATGGCACATCCCATAAGCATCGTTGATGTTACGTCGCCTTTGCATTCAGGCTGACGGCCGATAGCTTCGCACGCCTTTGCAACGGCATTACCTTCACCGACACCAGGACCTATACCTGCGATCATGGCGCATCCAGCTCCGAGTGCGCAGCCGCCGAGAATGATTCCGATAGCAAGTTCTAACATGTTTTTTCCTCCATATATGTTTTCAAATTAATTAACAATTTAACTCAAGACTCTTTATGCTTATTCGATGCAAGCACAGCCTCACGCGCAGCCTTGCGCTGTTCCCTCTTTTCCTTCCTTGCCGCATATTCTTCCGCAGGAAATCCGCCCGATACATAAGACATAGTAAGCATAGCGAAAATAAATGCCTGAAGGCATCCGCTGAAAACATCGAAGTATACTGACAGAACGGCCGGGATTCCGATCCTAAGATACGGGAAATTCGCAAGGACCCCGGGAAGGAACTGAAAAAGTAGCTTTGACAGTTCGGAAAGGCCGACTGCAACAAGCACAGAAATAATAGAACCAGACAAAACATTGCCGTAGTGACGGAATGCCATGGAAACAGGCGTAGCAAATTCGCTTATGATATTAAGCGGCGCAAGGAGCGGGACCGGCTGTCCGAAGCTCTTAAGATAGATCAGAGGCCCGGCCTTCATCTTATAGTATGTAATCAGGAAAAATACAAGCAATGCCCAACCGGCGACAATATTGATATCGGATGTCGGAGGGAAAAGCCCGATCAGTGACGAGAGACTGGAAAATGCGGACAAGCCGAGTATCGCAGCCACAAACGGTGCAAAACCCTCGAAAAACTCTCCCATGTTGGACTTTACAAGATTAGTGGTCTTCTCAACGATCCATTCTGCCAAAAGCTGCCTGACAGACAGATTGCGGGTCTTAAGGCCGGATGTCAGGAACATGCACAGGAACATTATCCCCAGGATTATCAGCCATGAATTGACCTGTGATTCAGTGATGGGAAGATCCTGAAAGGGCATCTTGAGCGTAAAGAATATATACGCTCCCGCAATATCTATTCCCTGCGAAGCAGGAACGAACATGACTTTTATTGCTATACCTGCCGCGAAAGACAGGATCGATATGATAAGAAATAAAATGCTCATCATTCTGCCCCGCTTTCTTCTGCTTCAGCTGATTCACCGGGCTCAGCTTTTACCTGTTTGTTCTTCTTCGCAAATATCTGTCTGAAAAATACTGCTGTCGACGCAAACAACAAGGATATGATAGTAGCTACGATATCAAAGACCTTTGGAAAGATCAGGGAAACAGCGATCAGTACTATGATCCCGGCAAATCTCAGTGCATGAGAAGTTCTCATAACCTCTCTGGCCTTCTTCTCATCTGCAGATACGGCCTTCTGGACGCTCAGTCCCAGAAGAAAGAAATTAAGGATGCCTATCCCCGCTCCTAAAACATTGCCAAAAAGAACGCTGATACCCCACCTGCCGATAATAAGGTATACCGACTGCATCAGCATACTCATTATCAGAGTGACTATGCTAATGTACAGCGTCTCTTTTTTGACTGTAGGATCGATCCTCATTATCTGTTTGTTCCCTATATAATTATAATATTTTTACAGAAGCAATAATAACACATAGGTTCTATCATGTTTCATACAAAGTTACTGACCGTTGCTTTCATATATGATAGATCTGAACCAATTAATCAAAAATGTAAGGGATACCCAATAAATTTGTAATATTTGTCTGTCAAAACACGTTATGTTTTATAGACAATTTCACACATTCCAGGTAAATATGCAAATTTGTATTAATGATTCAGGACGATTTTCGCTACAAAAATGATACACCTGAAATCAATAGAGCATCGCAAGCATGTACATCACCATCAGTCAAAAAATCACAATAAGCGCCGGTTACCATTTGATGGGGACATACCCCATCAAATTTCCTCGGTACGGTAGATAAACTTAACTTTTCCATCCATAGCACTATTAATTCCGGAATAGTTATTGTATTTTTTGGCTACTTCAATTGTTGCATTAAGATTCTCTACTGTAACATCAAGATCACCTTCAACAAGATCTATGATCTTCTGGATTCCGTCATCATTCAGTTTCTTAAGTCCGTCTGAGAGCTCCATAGATCCGTCTCTTAATGCAGTAACACCATCTATCAGAGCAGGCATACCGTCCTTTAACTCAAGAACACCGTTATACAGTGCCTCGGCACCTTCCTTCAACGAAGCAGTTCCATCTTTCAATTCTGAAGCACCGCAATAAAGACTGTAGGCACCGGCTGATGCAGCGCTGACTCCATCTGTATATTGAATAATGCCAAGATAGAACGAATTGTAACTGTCAAGTGATGCTTTAGCGGATATGATCTGCTTTACACCTTCAGAAGCTGCCAGAAGCTTAGTCTGAACTTCATCAGATGCCATATTCTCAGAGATGGCTTTCTGGACCTGTAATTCAACATTTTCGCTTATGGTGTTCTGTATTTCTTCCGACTGCATCTGCTCATCAGTCTTTGCCTCAATCATATTAATGATATCTGCAGACTGCATCTGCTCATCGATCTTATTGTTAATCAGGGCAGTAATTTCATCACTTGCCATCTGAGCATCGATTGCAGCATTGATCTGAGCCTGAACATCTTCCGTAATAAGTCCTGCAGATACAGCAGCATCATAATCTTCTTTACTCATATTTGCAGCTGCAAGGATCACCTGAGATGTGACCTGTTCTCTAACGGCATCAGTAACACTTGAAGCAACCTGCTCCCTGACTGCACCGGTTACTTTTGTTTTTACCTGTTCTCTGACAGCTTCAGTAACTTTCTGCTTAATCAGGTCACGGTTTGCTTCTACTGCACCGGTTACAGTATCCAATGCTTGATTATAGACATTGGTTTCATCCAATGAATCAATTACACCATTTAAAACATCTGAATAGTTTGAGATCGTAAGATCCGGAATTGATATTCCCGCAGCTCTTACCTGCGATGTTACAGTTGACAAAAGAGAATCAAATACCTGTTCTGCGCCGCCTGTCAGGTCGCTGTTGTTAGAAGCAATTGTATCCAGTCCGTCTGAAAGATCTGCCAAACCTGATTTGATCTGTCCGGCTCCGTCATCAAGGGCCGCTGACCCGTCATATAGAGCAGATGCACCGTCTGCTAGCAAGTTCACACCTTCAACAAGTTCATTAGATTTATCGAGCAATGTATTAAGGCCGTCATAAAGCTCTGAAGATCCGTCAAGAAGTTTATTCATTCCGTCACTCAGCTCAGTTATGGAACCTTCGAGATCATAACAGTTTAGCTTATCAGAATCAAAATTGCTGAAAATGTCATTTGTAGCAATAGTTACGGTCATACCGAGTTTGAAATCAGTTACATCAGCAGTAATCTCAACATAATCAGGAATCTCCAGCTTATCCTTATCGATTCCCAGATCCTGCTGTAATCCCGGGAAAGCCAGACCGGCAACTATTGTACGTGTACCGTCATTTACTACTTTACCGTTAGTTACTTCAACATTGCTGAACTTATCATCATCTAATTCAACTCCGGTAAGCATTGCAAATGGAACATAGATATCTATTTTCTCGTCATTGATCAGAACTGTCTCATACTGATTGTTCTTATAATCAAATCTGATAGTTACTTTTCCGCTCTTGCCTGCAAGTTCTGAAGCAGAAATAACTTTTCCGTCCAATTTATATGTAACACTCATATCTACGGGGAGTGCTTTTTTTGAACTGCCCTGATAGTAGACATCACTACGCTCAGCATCCCAGGTCAGCATATTGTTCTGATTCATCACATATGAAGAATCGCCCTTAACGATTTCCAGATCATTTAATGTTGACTTGTCTGCAATCGAGATATCTCCTTCCATGTTTTTGATCCAGTCGCTAACGATTATCTTCTTAACGCTGCCGTCAGAACCGGCAAGAACATAAACCGTCTCATCTTTAGTGTTAGTCCCTAAAGACTTGGATACCACATCCGGCGTATTATTCTGTGTCTGCAAAACCGGCTGTTGTACATCCGTATTATTGTTTTCGTCCACATGGCCTGCATATACCGCTCCGGCCATACAGATACAAACAGAAAGACAAAGTCCTGCACCTATTAATTTATCAGCTATTCTGTCCATGAAAAGATACCTCCATAGTCTTCTTTTTTTCAGTTTTAATATGATTCATTCCAATCGTTGTTCTGCATATTATTCCGTCGAAAAGCATGAACATTGCCGGCATAATAAGGATTACGAGCAGCATACTTATGATCGCTCCACGCGCCATCAGCATGCACATTGAACTGATCATCTCAATGTCCGAATAAAGTGCCACGCCGAATGTCGCTGCAAACAAACCCATACCGGATACGATAATTGACGGGATCGATGTTGAGAGAGCTATATGAACAGCATCTTTCTTGTTCTTTCCGCCGATCCTTTCAGTCTTGTATCTTGTAGTCATCAGAATCGCATAGTCGACCGTTGCGCCAAGCTGGATCGTACTGATACATATCGGAGTAATAAATGCCATGCTCTGTCCGAGATAATGAGGCAGACCGAGATTGATGAATATTCCGAGTTCGATAACCGAAATGAGTATCAACGGCAGCGAAGCACTCTTTTCGACAAACAGGATAATAAGGAATATTGCCAGGACGGAAACGATCGTTACTACACGGAAATCATGATCAGTAGTCTCGATCATATCCTTGGTACATGGGCCTTCGCCTATCAGCATTCCGTTACTATCATATTTTTTGATAATGCCGGAAATAACATCTATCTGATTATTGATCTCATCCGTTGCCACACCGTATTCAGAACCGACCAGCATTAGTTCCCAGTTGTCACTCTTAAGGATCGACGTGACTCTTTCAGGAATCATCTCTTCAGGTATTCTTGTACCGATAAGAGATTCAAGACTTATGACGTATTTAACACCGTTCACATCTTTGATCTCTTCGGTCATAGCGCGAACTTCATTTGGCTCAAGGTCAGATCTTACAAGGACCATATGAGTTGCACCGACACCATACTGCTCATTAAGCTTTGATGTGGAAACGATATAGTTCATATCCTCAGGAAGGGTTTGAGCAATGTTGTAATAAACTTCTTTGTTCGCTTTTTTATAACCATAGAATGCAGGAAGAATAAGAGCAACAAACAGCATCAGAAATACCGGGAAGATCCTGATCAGCATCCCGGAGAACTTTTTAGTATCAGGGATAAGTGATCTGTGCTTAGTCTTCTGTAACGGTTTGTCGAAAACAAGGATCAAAGAAGGCAAAACCGTTATGCATCCGATGACTCCGAGAACAACACCCTTTGCCATGACTATTCCGAGGTCTCTGCCCAGCGTAAAGCTCATAAAGCAAAGAGCAACAAATCCTGCGATAGTCGTTACCGAACTTCCTATAACGCTTGTAAATGTCTTCTTAATGGCAACTGCCATCGCTTCCTTATGGTCTTCAGTACTCTGAAGTTCCTCATTATAGCTGTGCCACAGGAATATTGAATAATCCATCGTTACAGCAAGCTGAAGAACTGCTGATAATGCCTTAGTTATATATGATACTTCGCCAAGAAAATAGTTTGTGCCGAGGTTCAGAACGATCATTGATCCTATTGATGCCAGGAAAACAAATGGCGCGGTCCAGCTGTCCAAAAAGATCAGCATTGCAACACAGGACAGCAAAACAGCAAGTCCTACATATATTGGCTCCTCCTTTTCGCACAGGTCCTTAAGATCGACAACCAGCGCAGTCATTCCGGATACAAAACACTGCTCACCGCAAACTTTACGGATTTCCTTTACTGCTGTAATTGTATGATCATCAGACGTACCGGTATCGAAGAACACAGCCATCATAGTAGAATTTTCAGAATTAAAAGCCTTATATATGTCAGAAGGCAGCAATTCTTTTGGCATAGACAGATCTGCTACGGAATCGTACCAAAGAACCGTATCAACATGATCGATCTGTTCAACTTTAGCCTTTAACGCTTCCACATCTTTATCCGGCATATTCTCAAATATAAGAAATGTAAAAGCTCCTTTGTTGAAATCCTTCAACAGTTCGTTTTGTCCTTTTACCGTCTCCATATCCGAAGGCAGATACGTCAGCATGTCGTAATTAACACGTGTAGCCATCATTCCCAAAACTGAAGGAATCATTAACAGCACAGTCAGTATAAGTATCGCTACACGGCTCTTTACTATTCCTCTCGAAAATTTCATATCTATATACTTCCTTTATTGTTTTATTCTGCTAATTCAGGTTTCTGATTCTTAACGATCTTAACCATACTTAAAGCAACGCAAATATTCAGAAGACCGTCTGCAAGCATCGCTATTCCTAAGATGATCACCATCGTCTTCATAACTTCGGATGGCCTTAATACAAGCATTATCCCGACGGTTCCGGCAAAAGCTGCAAGAACCGTTGTGATCCACCATTCATCGATTCCAAACGTCTTTGCCTCAAGTGAGATACCGACTTTAAAAAGACATCCCGCAATAATACAGATTCCGCCGGTAACGCATACAAAGCTCATTATGTCTCCGGGATTAAAAAGCGTTATGATGCCTAATATCACAAGCAAAGCCCCAAACTGAAGATCATATTGGAATGCCAGCCTGAACAGATCTTTGGAGAAATATCCGATGAGTTTTATTGCTCCGAAACCTATCATGGACAGCCCTGCGAACAATCCTATTGCGTTTACGGAAAGATCCGGCTTTATAAGCATCAGGATGCCGGCGATGCAAAATAATGCAGACATTACAATGTAACCGTATTTCGCGATCCTGATTGACACAACTGAACGTGAATTCATTCTACTTGCCTCCTTGAACGTCTTAAAGATACTCATCTTCGGAGGTCATTAACACAGACACTTAACGTCAGCGTGAATAAAAAACAGACACAGGGCGTCCTGTGTCTAAAAAGTGAAAATGAGCAATTGAGAAATGTAGTTTTATTCTTGAAGCTCTCTTAATAACTCGAGTATAAGATCTTTACGCATAACCAGTATTTTGCGGAAATTCTGAGAGTCATTCTCATTCATACCCTTATTCAGCCACTCTATCAAAAGCCCGAAACATACGCATTTATAATAATTTACAATGATTTCAATATTTTCCTCGTTAACATGTTCCGACGAAACGACCATACTTGTGTAACTGCGCACAAGACATTCACACACTTCCATCAGATATCCCTCAAACATTTCCCTGTTAACGGATTTATAGATGTGCATGATAGCACGCCTATGCTGTGAGGCAAACTCAATTGCGGCATCATAGCACTCGACAATTGATTTAACGGATGGATATTTCCTGATTATCTCTTCCGCATCTTCCTTGACTATCTCTTCTATAAGTTCCGGAAGATCATGATAGTGATAATAAAATGAATTACGGTTTATCCCGCACTTCTCAACGATATCTTTTACCGTTATATCCGATAACGGGTGATCATTAAGCAATTCTAAAAAAGTATCTTTAATAGCTTTTTTAGTAAAATTTGCCACTATACGTTCTCCTTACATTTTCTCCGAATATAAAAGTATTATACTCCCAAATAAATGTCCGGCTGGGGATTTCTTCTCCCCAGCCGGAAAAAGGTTTAAAACCGGATAAATAATTATTTAGCTGAAATATATCCCTTAGCTACAAGGAGTTCAGCAGTAAGGACTCCACCACCAGCTGCGCCTCTTAACGTATTGTGTGAGAGACAGCAGAACTTGTAATCAAAGAGATTATCTTCTCTGAGTCTTGCGACAGATACTCCCATTCCGCCCTCAAAATCTGCATCAAGCTTAGGCTGAGGACGGTTATCTTCCTCGATGTACTGCAGGAACTGCTTGGGAGCTGAAGGAAGACCGAGCTTAACAGCCTCGCTCTCATAAGAATTCCAAACTGCGATCATCTCTTCCTTTGAAGGCTTGTTCTCGAAAGAAACACTTACAGCAGCCGTATGTCCTTCCTGAACAGCAACGCGGTAGCACTGAGCTGAAATGACGGGCTTTGAAGCAAGCTCGATATGGTCGCCTGCGAATTCACCCCATACCTTAAGGGGCTCTTTCTCGGACTTCTCCTCTTCACCACCGATGTAAGGAATTACGTTTCCTACCATCTCAGGCCAATCCTTGAACGTCTTGCCTGCACCGGAGATTGCCTGGTATGTACAAACTGAGATAGCCTTGATTCCGTTCTTAAGGAAAGGCGTAAGAGCAGGAACATAGCTCTGGATAGAGCAGTTAGGCTTAACAGCAATGAAGCCTCTCTGTGTGCCAAGTCTCTTCTTCTGGGCATCGATAAGCTTGATATGGTCTGAATTGATCTCAGGAATAACCATGGGAACGTCTTCTGTCCATCTGTTTGCAGAGTTGTTGGAGACTACAGGGCACTCGAGCTTTGCGATCTTCTCTTCAAGAGCCTTGATCTCATCTTTCTTCATATCTACAGCACAGAAAGTAAAGTCGATCTGCTTACAATATTCTTCAATATTGTCTGTACCGTAAACTACCATCTTTTTGACGAACTCAGGACAAGGTATGTCGAGCTTCCATCTTCCCTCGACAGCTTCCTCGTAAGTCTTTCCTGCTGATCTCGGAGATGCGCATAAAGCAGCGATCTCAAACCAGGGATGATCTGCAAGAAGTGTGATAAACCTTTGTCCGACATAACCCGTAGCTCCGATAATGCCGACTTTTAATTTCTGTTCCATTTTTTTAATACTCCATGTCTCTTCACAGCGTCTTCACTGTGGTTATTTTCGGCCCGATTGTCCGCGTGTCGCGTACATTTGTCTTTCGAGCAAACACATATTAGCACAATGACTTTTATATAACAAGTATGACAAATCAACCAAAAGCCCTGTACCATTATGTTAGAATTAAGGCAATTAAGCAAAAACACATGGGGGTCAAAGCATTATGTCTCCGACATTTCCGCTTCTCGAGAATTACTGCAGTTACATGCAGGCAGCTCTCGGCCGTTCGGAACTCACTGTTAAAGAGTATAAGTATGACCTCATTCTTTTCGCACGGTTCTTAAAACAGGACAGAGGTCTGGTTCCCGAAGGAACTCCCCTCGAAGAGATAGATATTTCTGATATCGACGTAAAGATACTTAATTCGGTTACTACAGACGACTTATTAGCCTTTGTAATCTGGCTTTCGCGCTCCCGAAAACAGTCAAACGCAGCAAGAGCAAGACATATAGCTTCCTTAAGGAGCTTTTTTAAGTATCTTCATTCTAAAAAGAGACTTATTGCGAACAATCCTGCTTATGACCTGGAAACACCGAAACTCGGTAAGCGTATGCCTAAATATCTTACCCTTGAGCAGAGTCAGGATCTTCTGAAAGCTGCATATGATTCTCCCAAAGAATCTAACGAGCGCGATTACTGCATGCTCACGCTGTTCCTTAACTGCGGAATGCGTCTTTCTGAACTCCGCGGCATCAACACAAACAATATTCACGGCACTACGTTAACGGTTATCGGTAAAGGCAACAAGGAACGGACGATTTATCTTAATGACGCCTGCCTTGAAGCATTAGATGACTGGATGAATAAAAGAGCCACATTAAAGATCAAGCCTGAAGCCGAAAAAGCCCTTTTCGTATCCAAAAGAGGCACAAGGATCTCCGATGACATGATCCAGATAACGATCAAGCGCCTTCTCGAGGAAGCCGGGATCGATACAAGGATCTATTCTGTCCATAAATTAAGACATACTGCCGCTACCCTGATGTACAAGTACGGCAAGGTGGATATTAGAAATCTTCAGATGATATTAGGACACCAGAGTGTCTCCACTACCCAGATCTACACGCACGTTGACGATGAAGCTCTGCAGCGTGCCATAGAGAGCAATCCTCTGGCTAACTTCGATCCGGAGAAAAACAAGTAATTACAAAGACTTCATCGGTTCGCCCCAGGAACCGAGATCCTTGCCTTCAAAGCTGAAATAATGCTTACAGGTAGTCTTTACCGGAGCAATGCGCTTAAGCTTTTGTTCTTCAGTCTCATCAGATGACAAAGATTCATCCTGAAGAACATTTCTCATCTTGCACAGCATTATTGTGCCGTCATGTTTTTCTATAAAATCCGTTACTTCAAGTTCGAAATTCACGGGTGAATTATTAAGCACCGGCACATCCAGGACTGCACCTTTCCCGATATCAAGATCGACCTTCATCTTGTCAGGATTTTTACCGCTTGTACACCCCATATAATCAGCAATAGGAAGCAGTTCCTCTGTTACGAGATTTGCAGAGAATATCTTATTGCGCTTAATATTCTGCTTTGTGGGCTTATCGCCTCCGATACAGCACATAACGCCCATCTCGCCGTCCCAGATATAACTGAACCAGCAGAACAGACCGAAGTCAGGATTTCCGTTCTCATCGTAAGTACCATATAAGAACAGAGTTTGCGGACAATAGTCGTTATATGGTTTTAAACTGATCTTTGCCATGGGTTTACCTCACTTCACGTTACTCGTCAGCCTGATCTTCGGTCTGTCGGGATTCTGTTCAAATGCCAATGTGCAGATGAGCGCGGCCGCGGTGCCCATAAGATCGAAATGCGAATTGAAGATACCGATGTTATTGGCGTACTGTTCGCCGAGCTTGATCTCGGGGAGGCCGACGGAATAGCCGAAGAGCATATAAGGAACAGCAGAGTGCATGATGTCCTTGAAACTCTTTTTATCCACGAAAACCGTTCTCTTGTTAGTGATGACCACACCTGTCTTGCCGCGCACAAAAATGCCGTCATCGTTGTAACAGATAATGTGCTCGCCGGGTGTCATGCTTCCTGATAGTCTCTTGGCTATATCCGCGTAATTCTTTTCGCGGATTCCGGGAGCCGATATCTCATCGAATTTGAAAAGAAAATCACGCATGTACTGCTCGATCTTTTCTGCAGAATCAAACTCATTTAAAGTACGCACAAATGCATTGACCGGGACATTGTATTTCGGATTCTCGGTCAGCTTCTGATAATCCCATTCGTAAATGAACCAGTCCTTATGGATCGGGTTATCTCCGATCTCTTCTTTCGTAGTATCATCCAAAGTGAATTCGCTGCCGCAATAAGGACAGATCATTCTTTTTCTGCTTGGAGCAAGCTCTAGTTTACCGTTGCAGTTCGGACATTTATTCAGTTCCATAAACACCTCTGTTTATTACTAAGTTTTCACACTTAAGAATTATAACAGATTACGCTATCTGACTGATTATAATGATTTCCTCAAAAAACGGTCATCTCGTAAAGTTCGTCCATACGCGTTCTTCTGTTGCGGGAATGCCTTTCTGCTCCCTGCCAAGCGCAATGCTCTCCATGAGGAAAACCATATTCCTTGCGAGCACACGCATTACCTGCTTTCCCTCTTCATCAAGACGTCCCTCGCCGGGATCCCAGCCGTAAATATTGTTCCAGTACTGGCTGGTCGCTATGGGCATGTTGGATAAGGTAAAAAACTTATTAAGCTCGTCGAAAGTAGCCGTGCACCCGGACCTTCGGGCGCTGACCACGCTTGCTCCGACTTTGAGACTCATATCAAAATGTGAGCTGTAGAAAAGTCTCTGCAAAGCAGACATCAGAGTACCGTTAGCAGATCCGTAATAAACCGGTGATCCGATCACCAGACCATCTGCTTCTTCGAATTTTACCGCGATTTCATTGACTATATCATCGAAAACGCACTTACCCGTTCCACGGCATGTCTCACATGCTATACAGCCTCTTATATCTTTCTTTCCAAGTTGAATGCACTCAAAAACGACATTCAGTTCCTCAAAGACTTTTTGCATCTCGCCGAAAGCAAGAGCTATATTTCCATTTTCTCTCGGACTGCCGTTAAGCATCAGCACCTTGAAACGTTTATCCATAAATCACCTCATCAGATGTAATAGACGTAGTCGTCCTTTCGCGGAGCCGGATCTTTGGCAGGCTCGGCAGCATAACCCAAAGCGCAGTGACCTATACCCTCGTATTCATCCGTAATACCGAGCTTAGTGAGAATGTTCTTTCCGAAATCAGACTCGAATTCTTCCTTCGCCCTATGGATCCAGATGCTTGCGATACCGAGGCTCTCAGCCGCATTCATGAGGTTGCCCATAACAAGAGAACCGTCGTATACATGAGTTGCAACGTCCTTCCTCGCAAGAACTATGAGAATGACCGGCGCGCCATAAAAAGGATCAAATCCTTCACCCCATCCGCCGATCTTTCTGTTGGCCTCAGAGATATCGTCTCTCATTGCTTTATCTGTAACTGCAATGATGATCGGGCTTTGCTTGCCCATACCCGTGGCGGCATATGTGCCTGCCCAGATGATGGAATTAAGGTCATCCTCTTTAACCATGTCAGACTTAAAGTTTCTGCAGCTTCTTCTGGTCTCTAATACTTTCAATGTTTCATTCATGATAATTACCTCTAAATCAATAGCCTATCTGTTTAAGGATCTCGTCAAGCAGTTCTGCATTCTTAATTGAAAATTCAGGTGTGATATGCTGCTGCTCACCATTCTCGATGCATCTGCCTAACTGTTCTGCTTCAAGCATGTAATTATGCGGAACATTGATAGCAGGTGTATATACCTTTCTGCCGGAAGTAATGGTATATGAGACCCTTCCTTCCTGGTTATATTCAACATCTGATACGATGGTTCCCTTGGATCCGTGAACATAAAGAATGTCTTTTCTTCTGTCTGAGCCGGGCTCAAATATCATGCCGACATTGAATACCGCTCTGGCACCATTTTCGAACTTCAGAATAACCGAAGCCAATACATCAGCACCCTTGTCGTTGAATTCAGCCTTAGCAATAACAAGATCAGGCGCAGAATCGACAAGAGATAAGATCATGGTCGTGCAATAGCAGCCAAGATCGTAAACAGCGCCGCCGCCCAGGTCCTTATACATTCTGATATCTTCCACGTAGTATTGGGTAAAGAATGCCGTATCCACGAATTCGACATTACCGATGATACCGCTCTTAATATCTTCCTTAAGCGAAGCAATATAAGGACTGTGAAGATATGCATATGCTTCCATAAGGATAACGTTATTCTCTTTTGCAACGGCAAACATCTCTTTAGCATCTTCGGCATTCAATGCCAGAGGCTTTTCGCAGAGAACGTGCTTCCCGGCCTTCAGTGCTTTGATGACCCACTCCTTATGAAGATTATTTGGAAGCGGAATATAAACAGCCTGTACTTCAGGATCTTCAAGAAGCTTGTCGTATCCTACATAGCCTTTCTCAAAACCGAATTCATCCTTATAGCTTTGTACCTTGGCTTCATTTCTGCCCGCTATGGCATAAAGCTCACAGTTATCAGCCATTTTCATACCGGGAATGGTACAGCCTCTTGCAATATTTGCAGTGCCCAAAACGCCCCATTTTACTGACATAATGGAATCCTCCTGTTTTAAAGTATCATTCTGTTTTTGTGATGATCACATGCTTGCGCGGTAGATCGCGAGCATCGCTTCTTCATTAAGAACCTTTGCAGAACCCATCTCACCGCCAACACCCACAGCGCACTTATGAGCCATGTCAACAAGTTCTTCCTCGGTCGGATTTACACCGAGCTCACGAAGATTTGTAGGCATGTTGATCGATCTGTAAAAGTCTTCCATAGCTTCAATACCTTTAAGAGCGATCTCCTCATCGGTGCCTTCATCAGCTACATCCATTACGTTGATCGCAAACTTCTTGAAACGGTGCAGACAGTCGTTCATTACGTATCTTGCCCAGGTACCCCAGATGGCCGCAAGACCGGCGCCGTGTGCGACATCGTAAAGACCGCCCAACTCATGTTCGAGCTTATGCGTCATCCAGTCTCCACCGTCATTTCCGCATCCTGTAAGGCCGTTATGGGCAAGGCTTCCTGCCCACATGACTTCAGCACGCGCATCATAGTTCTTGGGATCGTCTCGGAGAATAACTGCATTCTTCTTAACAGTACGGAGAAGACCTTCTGCAAGAGCATCGGTAATCTCCATATTGCCGCCGTTAGTGAAATATCTTTCCATAGTATGCATCATGATATCTGTGCATCCGCATGCGGTCTGATAATCCGGAAGCGTCATGGTTAATTCGGGATTCATGATAGCGAACTTGGCACGTGAATAATCACTGCTGTATCCTCTCTTAACAAGTCCCTCTTCCTTGGTAATAACCGAGGAATCGCTCATCTCGCTTCCTGTCGCTGCGATGGTAAGGATAACACCTAACGGCAGACAGCCCTGTGCCTGGCGCTTATAATCATAGAAATCCCATACGTCACCTTCATTAGCAACACCATAGCCAATGGCTTTTGCCGAATCAATAGCACTTCCGCCGCCAACGGCCAAAAGGAAATCAACATTCTCTTTCTTGCAGAGTTCTATACCTTCATAAACAAGTCCGAGATGTGGGTTAGGAACGGCACCGCCAAGAGTAACATAGCTGATCCCTGCACTGTCCAAAGTATCCGTTACGCGTTTTAGAAGACCGGAACGGACAACGCTTCCGCCGCCATAGTGGATCAGGATCTTTGTACCGCCAAACTCCTTGATCAGGTCTGCAACTTTACTTTCCGTATTCTTTCCGAACACGACTTTTGTCGGGGTGAAATAATTAAAATCAAACATGAGATCCTGCTCCTTTCGAAATGCCCGTCACATGAAAAGATCCTGTGCGGTATATTCATATCATACACAAGTTAAAAGGCCCGAAAATATAACATTTCGGGTCTTTTTTATCGCATATTAAATCTTAAAACAAAAGTAAAATCGTCAGCCGCTCGTAGCGGACACTTCAGTGTTGCCTGTCTCGGCGAGCTGAGGTCCGAGCACAGTGGTTTCGGTAGGCTCCTGAGTCTCAACAGAAGCTTCAGTTGCTACTGTAGGAACAGGAAGGAATCCTTCTTCTGTGGATTTGTTGGTCTGTATCTTGAAAGGATAAAACGGTAAAGCATTAATATACTGTTCCTGGATCGAAGCCGACTCAAAGATACCCTTCTCAGTGATTAGTTCGGAATTCCTGTAAGGAAGTGTTACGGCAACATAGCTGACGGCCCAGATAATGATGGCAAGAGCAATTATCTCCAGGATCAACAAAGGTGTGATCTGGAACAGATCATTAAGCTTGCGCATCTGCTTTGGACGTCTGCCCTTCTTAACATCCGCATTGATGAATTCCATAGCCTTAAAGCTCCTGGAATCAATCTTGGAAAGGATCTTTTCGAGCATTGAATTACGCGTGTATTCATCGAGAAGTCTTTCCTCGAATTTCATATTCGCAGGAAGCGGATACTGTGCAACGATATTCTTGGAGTTCGCAAGAAGAATATCTCCGAACTCATAAATGACCTTATCACCGGGAATGTTATTACGCTTGGAATATACATCCAGATATGACTTAACAATGGCATTCTCGCATCTTGTGGCTTCCTTTGTAATTCCGTAGCATGAAGAATATACCATTACTACCGTAGACATATAGAAATCACGGATGTTCTCACGTGTCAGTTTTTGATTCCAGAGTTCATCAGCCATTTTGATTTCCTCCTTCATTCGTATCATCATTCAGAAAAGCGAGCGGATCAACCGGTGCCTGCGGCTGAGGCTGTACATTATAAGCAGTTGTACTGTCACCCGCATAAGGATCAGCAGGTGCCTGAGGCTGCTGATATTGTTGCTGTACAGGCTGTTGGTACTGCTGCTCAACCGGTGCCTGATACTGTTGTTCTACAGGAGCCTGGTATTGCTGCTGATACTGCTGTTGATACTGCTGCTCTGCAGGAGCCTGATATTGCTGCGGAGATTCCTGATAAGCCGTTTCCTGAGCCGGGGCATACTGCTGTTCGGGTATAACTGCGTCAACCTGAGGATCTACAACGCCTGAATCGTCACTCATAACGGTACCTGAAGGAAGCTGGCCGTCAGCAGGGCCATAAGGCATTGCCGGTGCTACTGGTACACGGGCGCCTTTTGCCGCAGGCTTCTCGCGCTGCTTTTTCTGAGGCTTCAGTGAGATATCGCGCTCATCGATCTTTCCGGAGAAAGAAGACAACGGATAGATGAATGAGAGTATGGCTACTATGATAGAAAGGATAAGGAAAGTTATCCTGACATTATTGACAATAAAAGCAACCATTATGATCGGAAGCATTAATCCAGCTCCCAGGTAGACTGAATACTCGGCAAGCTTTCTCAAGTTGGACTTAACCTTACCATTGCAGATAAGATACAAAACATAAATGTAGAAATAGTCATGTATTCCGAGTGCGATTCCAAGGAAAGCACATGTTATAACGAGCATTTTCGCAGAAGGCATCAGGGCAAACAGGAACAGACCTATTACTGTGGAAGCAGCCTGTATCAAAACCCTTGTTCTTGATGTAAGCAGATGTGCGAATTTATTTTTGACAAAACCGCATACGAAGCACGCAGTAAATCCGCATACAAGGAAGTAGAACGATGTAGTAGGCAGCGAGATTCCTACTGCCTGAAGATAGTTCGGAATGAACATGAGCATGAATCCCAGAACGACGCCGAGCATAAGAAATGACGAATTGAGGAAACGCGCGATCCTTGAATCCGAGAAAACAGAGAAGAATCCGCTGATCGACAAGGGCGCTTCCCTTACCTGCGTGTTGTTTTGCATGAAGTAGATCATGCCGATGCTCGTAAGAACAAGAGCAGCACCACTGATTATGGTTACAACGAAAAGGCCGTATCTTTCATAGCAGATACCGGCGATTACCGCACCGACCGATACTCCGAGGAAGTAGGACGATGACTGAACATTGTGTATAACCCTGTCGTTATAGTCTTTATAGCCGAGCCTGCCCGCATTGATACGGTAATCTCTCAGGTAATCAAATGTCATACCGAAGCAGAAACCGATCGGAAGAGCCAATACCGCCGTAAGATAAGGGAAACTTATAACACCGGCCAGAAGAGCAAAGAAATAACCTGCGCAGGTTATTGCGATAAGGGCTATCCTGCTCGTAAACTTCATCTTGATGCTGTTCCTGATACCTGCAAATCCGAGATAACCCCAGATAAACAGGAGCAGAGTAACGCAAATAAACGCCTGAACTGCAGGCATCGGCAGATAATCCAATTGTTCCTTAAAATAATCTGCGAAAGTAACCGGTATCATGACAGAACCGAATGCCGTAAAGAATGAAAGGAATCTGTTGGCGTTCTCTCCATACATTACGAGAACCGGAGCATTTCCGGAAATACCCTTGGATATAGTGGAAATGAGCAGGTTCAGCTCGAAGATCATGATACCCATGGAAATGGCGATCGAAATGATCGTAAATATCCATGAAAGGCTCATTCCGTTTACCGAACTTTCGAAATCGGTACGGGGCATCATTACTTCAAGAACGCCAGATACCGTATTCTCGGATGAGATGATTGGCGCTATGGCACAGACGTAAGCTGTTCCGCCCTCGTTACGAGTTGTAAACGCTTCCTGCTGGAGTCCGAAGCAATCAATATACTGGTTGCCGGCACCCGTCAGATAATACTGCTGTACATTTCCTGTGGCAGTCGAAGAATAAAGCCTCAGGAACGAATCGCCTGCCATCGTATAAATGTTAACGATATAAGGCTTTTCGGCAGCATATTTATATACCGGAAGCATATATGCCATATTTTCCCTGACTTCCGTATAAGTAAGCGCCGCAGCAGAAGATACTGCACATTTCTCCATCATGTCGGCACGCTCACTCTCAAGGGCCTTAATGTATGTTTTCGAGAGCTGGGTAGCCATCACGAAAAGAACAACAAGTATGATAGTAAAGCAATATCCGATAGTAGAAGAAATAAGACGCCTGTCGCGGTTCTGCGGTGTCTCTGCATTTTTCTTTCCGGAAGAACCGTTCTGTCTTCCTCTTAAAAGGCGGATGATGATCTCCTGAAGAGCAAACAGTACTACTCCCGCGAGAACGGATATTACTACAGCAGTGAGGATCCTTGATTCCAATTTATCTCCGAGATCATAAAGTTCACCGAACGTACACTTATATTCGAAAACTCCGACGCACATGCCAGTGCTGTCCGTGATTGGAACGATTATGCTTTCATAATTCTTTCCGACGATCACCGTCTGTTCATTTGACCCGCCGAGCCATTCGGAAATATCCCTGCTGGCAACGGCAAATTCCGAAGGATCGTTAACTCCGCGGCTCAGAAGAAGCGATAACTGTCCCTGACTATAACCGAAAAGACCATATCCTTCAGCCGACAGATTCTCTGTGGAAGTGTCAGCAAGCATAAGATCCAAAAGCGCACTGTATCTTGCAGGAGCATTAACGGTATTCGATACCAGATCATCACCGTCTATACTCATCCTGACAACGTCTGTAACCTGCTGCATCTTCGTATCAGAGATCTTCTTGAATTCTTCCTCGAACTGAAGCCTCATATGATGAACTGCAAAAGAAACCGCAGCGATAGCTACGACAAACGAAACAACTATCAATATACAGATACGAACTATTCTACCGGCAACATCACTGTGTTCAGCCGTGCGTTCATTCTGAAGATTAGCCATTAAAAAAGCCTCCCGCATTGCTTATAAACCGCATACATTATACACAAATAATCAAAAAATAAGAAATAAGCGTAAAAGGCAGAAATTAAGCGAAATACAGGCAATGGTCAAATACGGGCTTTATCATAAAGCCCTGAACGTGTTGGTAAGCAGACGGAAGGCAAAATTATAGCAATTTCCGGAAAGACCCTCTGCCATGGAAATCAACTGTTTTTCCATATTTTTCAATATTTTGGCTGAATCATCGATTCCGCCTGAAGAAGCAACCAGTTTTTTCGCTTTTTCGAAGTCTTCTTTGCTGATATTCTCTTTCTTCCCGATCAGTGCTTTTAGTTCATCAGAAGTGTTTGTATTCTGAAGTGCCTTGATAACAGGAAGAGTAAAAATACCGTGACAGAAATCTTCTCCTACAGGCTTTCCAAGTTCTTTTTCATCTTTTGTCCAGTCCAGGATATCATCACGTATCTGGAACATAATACCAAGATTCATTCCAATCTCTGAAAGCAGTTTCTGGTTTTGCCCGCTCTGTTCTGTGATCCTGGCAGCGATCCTGCAGCAATGCGAAAAGACAGAGGCTGTTTTTCCTTCTATGATCTTCCGATACGTCTCTTCCGAAATTCCGGTATTCCAGCAGTTCTCGTCCTGAAGCATCTCTCCGTCAGAAACGATCTGTGTCAAATGGATCATATCTTCAGCAAGATCATCATAACCTCTCTCTATAAGGCATGAATAGGATGTTACCATCAGGAAAGTACCTGCACATATGGCAACAGCTTTGCCATATTGTTTTTGCACACTGGGTTTCCCGCGTCTTGTTTCAGCTTCATCAATGATGTCATCAAGCAGCAGAGATGAAACATGCAGAAGTTCACCCGATGCTGCACCCCAGAGTAGTTTTTCCTTAAGTTCAGGACGATAATCCCCTGCAGCCAGTAAGACTAACATGGGGCGGATCATTTTTCCCGAATTTCCGGTTACATCCAAAAGAATGCTTTTCAGAGATTCGTGTGCAGAAGACTGAATTATAGCCTCCCGGATACAATTCTTTATTTCCGAGAGTTCGTCTGCTTTCCATTTATATATTTCTTCGATCGTGCTGAACTTATCCATTTACATCCCCTGTTATCCTACAACCATTGCAAAGCTGTAAGCCAATCCTACCAAAGAAACCAATGTTGTGGCTCCTGTCATAACTCCGTCACGCTCCTTGGGTCCCAATTGTCTCCTGAACTGCCTTACAACAAGGTGAACAAAAGCCAATGAAGCCAAACAATATACAAGAACCGATATCCATCTTTGCTGGGCGGCAAGAATTAAAGCCGGACTTAACACCCAAAGGATCAAAAGGATCCTGTAAAGAGCATCTGTCTTCTTCTGACCTATAATACATGCCAAAGTTTTCCTCCCTGCCGGCAGGTCTCTTGCAATATCACAGCCGTTATTCGAGAACATGTTAATTGACATTCCCATGATCGGCGGGATTGCTTCCACAAGCACAAAATAATCAACGGTTCCGGTCTGCATTGTTACTCCGACCAAAGGAATAAGACCTCCCATTACAAAACCGCAAAACAGTTCACCAAGCGGAAGATAAGAGATCGGAAACGGACCGAATGCATAGCACATCAAAACAACCGCTCCAATAATTCCGATAACAAGAGGAGCTATACCTCTTACCATCACAATATAAATGCCCGGGATCAATGCGATGAAAAGAAATAGAAAGCCTAAAAGCAGAGCGGTTTTCGGCTTCATGCCATATACGATTACAGCATCTTCTGCATCAGGAGAATTATCCAATGTGTCCGTTCCCTTCACAAAATCTGCATAGTCATCAAATGCGTTTACCGCTGACTGCATAAATAAAACGACGATAAATAAACAGATTGCCATAACAAAATCCAATCGTTGTTGACGATGGTAACTCATAGCAAGAGAAATAAGTGCTGGAGTAACTGATCCTGTCCAAGTCTGCGGAGCCGCAAGATTCAAAATATCTATAAAACTTGTCTTGTGTACATTTTTATGAGTTTTTTTCTGTTCCATCACTTTTATCCTAAAGTCATTTATCCGAAAAAGCATAAACGAAGCTAATACAGATTGTTTTATTATATCAAACAAATTCAAAATAAAACCTTTTACAAAAAAAGAGTTGCCTCGAAAATGAGACAACTCTATTTTTCTGGTTGCGGAGGCGGGACTCGAACCACACGACCTCCGGGTTATGAGCCCGGCAAGCTACCAACTGCTCCACTCCGCGATATTTAACGCTGCACTTATTAAGGAATAAATGGTGCTCGTGACCGGACTTGAACCGGTACGGATTTTACTCCGACGGATTTTAAGTCCGTTGCGTCTGCCAATTCCGCCACACGAGCCTATCCGTAAGTGCGTCAATGATATTATCATCATGATTGTTCAAAGTCAAGGTATTTAGATGGTCTTTAAAGCACCGAAAAAGACAACAAACCGTAATATAAATATATTGATTGAAAACTGATATTCGCTAAAATCTAGTTAATTATTTATATAAAGGAGATTAGACTTATGCCTAACAATCCTGATGATTTCAATTTTACCGGTCCCAATAAACCTAAAGGACAGGATGATTATATTGATTCATCTTTCGCTGTACAGTTTAAACCCGGCGACAAAACCGAATCTGTAGCCGATAAACTTAAAGAAACTAAAGAGAATATCGATAAAGGATCAAAGGCTGCCAAAAGCGGTTTTGAATACACTTCTGACAACGACAGTTTTCTGGATGAATTCGACAAATTCGAGTACAACTCATCCATAACGGCTTTTAAACCATACAAGGCTCCCGAAGAACCTGTAAAGCCGAAGGCCGAGGAAGCAAAACCCGTATTTAGTTCCAATGAACCTGCCTTCCCCAAGGACGGCGGCACATTTGACAGACCTGCTCCCTCTCCAAAGGCACCTGAACCGCCCAAGGAATCTCTTCCAAAATTCAATGATAATGATACTGACGGCAAAAAGCCTCAGATGAAACCCGGCAATGATAAAATCTTCACTTCAGGCAGCGGCCTTGATTATGCTACTTCCGAGCATGATAAAAAGACCAGCACTTTCATGAATGCCGAAAAGCCCGAAGCTCCGAAGCCGATCAACATTGACATTCCCGGAACACAAAAACCTGCAGAGCCTGCCAAAGCACCTGCAGCACAGCCGACTCCTGCAGCAGGATACAGGCCATATCCTTCAGCAAATAAGACAGATGTTTTCACAACCCCTACACAGGCAGCACAAGCAGCTCAGGAAGCAGAGAAAACAAAATCTGAAAAACCGGTTGAAGAAGCAAAACCGGTTCATCCCGTTAATCCTGCAGCTAATGTAATTCCTGAAAAGAGAGAAGATCTTGCTAAACCGGCTGCAACGCCTGCTCCGGCAGCTCCCACCAGGCCGGCTGCATCCGCTAAACCTGCAGAACCGGTTAAGCCCGTCATGCCGGTAAAGCCTGCAGAACAAGCTAAATCAAATACCGCAGCTGTCGCTGTCACTGCAGCAACCGTCACAGGTGCAGCAACCGCACCGGCAAGAACACCTGCCAATCCGACAAAGCCGTTCGAGACAAAGAGACCGGCAGCACAGAAAACAGAACCCGTTAAAGCTCCCGCAGAGGGAGAGAAGCCTCTCCAGAGACCGGCCGCTTCTGCTGTACCAAAGGTCAATGATGCTCAGAAGGCTGCTCCTGCGCCCGTTAAACCTGCAACCGCACCTTCTCCCGCTAAGACAGCACCGGCAGCATCCGCGCCCGTTAAACCTGCAGCCGCACCTTCTCCCGTTATGACAGCACCGGCAGCATCCGCGCCTGTCAAACCTGCACCTGCACCTGCACCTGCTCCGGCTCCCGCACCTGCACAGTCCCAGTCAAAACCTGCACCGGGACCTGTTAAAACCGAGACAAGTGTCGAACATGCACACAGACCGGGAACTGTTCAGAATCAGACACCTCCCGTTATGCCTTCGAATTCACCTTTCGAACCCAAGAGCAAACAGCCTGTTGCTGCAACAAGAGGTGTCTCAAATGCCAACGCTGCTTCCGGCACACATCATGACAATAAGACCATATCTCCGGTAACGACTGTAAAGAAGACCAAGAAAAAGAAGGATCCCAAGGCTCATAAAGATCCAGGTCTCGCAGGTCTCATTACTTTCCTGGCTATCATTATTGTAGCTATCGGTATCTTGTGGGCTTTAGATAATTCGTCAGGGATAAGGAAACTCTTTGGTGGCAAGACTCTTGAGACCATTTCCACTGTTGCTTCCGAAAAGGTAACAGAATCCTCAAAGGAAGAGACTGAAGCAACTACTGTTACAGAAACAACTGCTAAAGAGACTACGGAAGCTACAACCAAGGAAACTACAACAACTACAACTTCTGAAACTACGACTGAAGCTACTACAACAACTACTGAGGAAACAACGGAAGAAACAACAGAAGCTACAACAGAAGCTTTAAGAACCAAACCGACATCTGCTACTGCAGAAGGAGAATGCGTTACTGCCTTCAGTACAAATATCACTAATTTCTCTACAACCGCAGGCGGATTTAAGTTTGATATCGAATTGACAAACAAGAGCCGTAAAACAGCCAGCCTGCCCAAGTCGCTTAAGTATCTTGATATCAAGCTGTTCAGCGATTCTACCATAACAGACGTAACAGCTGACGGAATATCTTTCACAGGTGACGGAGAAAGCTACAGAGGTATTCCTGAAGAAATCACTATCGCAGCCGGAGAATCATACACGACAACTGTTTATGTTACTACGAGTTCAAACGTAAGCCTTTACGGTTACAACTATGCATTCTTCAACTGGGCTAAGTAAATTCAACAGATAATGAAAAAACAAAGAGGCTGTCATATTAATGACAGCCTCTTTACTTTATAACTGAATTCCATTATCGAAATAAACAAGTATTACTCGCTCTTCTTGATCGTATCGAAAACGAACTTCCCTCTTCTGTAATCTATCTTAAGGCTGACAACATCCTTAAGAGCTCCCGTGAGGAACATGTCGGAAAGAGGATCCTCGACGTTTGTTCTTATAGCCTTGCGCAAAGGTCTTGCTCCGTACTTTTCGTCATAACCGATCTCGGCAAGTCTGTCACCTGCCGCTTTAGAGATCGTACCCTTGATATGCTTATCATCAAGAGACTGGAAGACATCCTTGATCATGATATTAACGATCTTACGGATCTCTTCAGGCTTCAATGACTTAAATATGATCGTCTCATCAACACGGTTCAGGAACTCGGGACGGAACGTCTCTTTCAGAGCGCTCTGAACGTGCTGTTCCATGGCTTCATGAGACTCATTGAAGAATCCTATGGTAGCAGCCTTAGCTGAACTTCCGGCATTTGAAGTCATTATGATGATGCAGTTTTCGAAATTAACATGCAGGCCGTGACTGTCGGTAAGAACACCGTCATCTAACATCTGCAGAAGAAGATTAAACACATCAGGGTGAGCCTTTTCGACCTCATCGAAAAGGATTACTGAATAAGGCTTTCTTCTTACCTGCTCAGTAAGCTGGCCCGCATCGTCAAATCCAACGTATCCCGGAGGAGAACCGATGAGCTTTGAAACTGAATGCGGTTCCATATATTCTGACATGTCGATCCTGATCAGAGCTTCCTCTGTATCAAACATGACTTCAGCTAAAGCCTTAACAAGTTCCGTCTTACCTACACCTGTAGGTCCTACGAAAATGAATGACGTGGGCTTATGCTTCTTGGTAAATCCGGCCCTTGTACGTCTTACCGCGCTTGCGACGGCATGTACGGCCTCTTCCTGGCCGACAACGCGCTTATGAAGCCTCTCTTCAAGATTCCTGAGTTTCTCTGTCTCTGTCTCGGATATTGACTTCAAAGGAATACCCGTCCACATCTCTACAACGCGGGCAATATCTTCAACCTGGATGGGATCCGGTGATATATCGCTCTCGAGCTGATCGAGCTCATTCTGGAGCTTATCAGCTTTCGCTTTAAGCTCCGCGACCTTCTCGTAATCAGCCTCGCGCTCTTCAGGAGAAGAATTCTCCATGGCATCAATCTGTAGCTGATGTTCACGCTTAGCCTTCTCAAGTGCCTTGCGTGTATTGGCAAGCTTAACGAGCTTAACATTTTTAAGATTGGCAGCCGAACCGGCCTCATCGATAAGGTCAATAGCTTTGTCCGGCAGATATCTGTCAGTGATATATCTCTTGGATGCCTTAACGGCAAACTCTATTACCTCATCGGAATATGTGACATTGTGATGCTTCTCGTAATAATCCTTTATGCCCTTCAATATCTCGATGGACATCTCAACGGAAGGTTCATCAAGCATGACCTTCTGGAAACGTCTTTCGAGCGCGGAATCCTTCTCGATCCTCTTATACTCGGCGGTAGTCGTAGAACCGAGGATACGGAGTTCACCTCTTGCAAGAGCGGGCTTTAAGATGTTAGCGGCATTTGTGGAACCCTCAGCGTCGCCGGCACCGATGATCGTATGGAGCTCATCGATTACAAGAATGATGTTCTCTGCCCTAATTGCTTCGTTGATAACGCCCTTGATGCGGCTCTCGAACTGTCCTCTGAACTGCGTTCCGGCTACCAATGCAGGAAGATCAAGCTGCCAAACCTGCATATTAAGGAGCTTTTCGGGAACAGTGCCTTCCACGATCTTAACAGCAAGACCCTGTGCGACTGCTGTCTTACCTACGCCGGGAGCGCCAATAAGAACAGGATTGTTCTTGGAACGTCTGTTAAGGATCTGGATGCAGCGTTCTATCTCTTTATCCCGTCCGATGATGCGGTCTATCTTTCCCTGAGCAGCACGCTCGGTTAGATTAGTACCGAATTCATTAAGATACTTAAGTCTGGCCTTGCCTCTTGCTTTCCTAGGATCTTTGCTGTCCTTACCCTGGGCATCATCTCCGGCCTGGCTTCCGGGCCTTCTTCCGAAAAGCGAATCAAAGAAATTACCCGGTTCCTTTTCTTCATCTTCACCCTGCTTGTCGTCCTTGGGTTCATCTGAATCGGCTATGCTTACGGGCGTGGAATCCTCATCGAACTCATATGTCTCGTCGTCATCATCACCGTCGTATGAAAGACCGCCGAATTCGTCTCCTGATGCAAGCGACTTAAGGAAATCTGTGGGATCCGCGGAGAAACCGTTCTGAGATACCAGCTGTTCCAGCTTGTCACTCATCTCATCAATGTTATCGGCATTGATGCCGGTAGCCTTGAACATGTCCGTTACACCAGATATGCCTGATTCATAAGCGCACTTTAAACAAAAGCCTTCGTCGATCCTGTTGCCGTTCTCATAGCGGCTCGTAAAGACGATAGCATGCCTTTTCTTACAAATACTACAAATAGCCATTATTTTTTCTCTTCTCCGTTATTCTCTATCTCTTCCCTTATCCTGCGTCTTACCTTAGGTCCGGTAAGAATGTCGTATTGTTCTTCCTCGAGCCTTGCAGTGTCGATAAAAGCAGAAATATCCTTATATTGACCGTTCTTCAAAGCCTTGTCCAAAACGGGCTTTAAGAATTGTCCCGTATAAGACTTCCTGCATTTCGCGATCTCCTCAGGCGTACCGCAGGCAACTACTTCGCCGCCTCCGTCACCGCTCTCGGGACCTAAGTCAATTATGTAATCTGCTGTCTTTATGACATCAAGATTGTGCTCGATTACGACCACAGTGTTCTTATTTTCTGTTAGGCGTTCTAAAATGTCAACCAATTTATGGACGTCAGCAACATGCAGACCGGTGGTCGGTTCATCTAAAACATATATCGTTTTTCCGGTCGATCTTCTCGACAATTCCGAGGCAAGTTTGATCCTCTGTGCCTCACCGCCGGAAAGAGTCGTGGACGGCTGACCGAGCTTAATATAGCCCAGACCGACATCCTGAAGCGTTCTCACCTTTTTGTATATCGTCGGATGATTCTTAAAGAACTCACAGGCTTCATCGACCGACATCTCAAGAACGTCAGAAATATTCTTTCCGTTATATCTGACCTCGAGCGTCTCACGGTTATATCTTTTTCCTTTGCAGACGTCACAAGTCACGTAGATATCAGGAAGGAAATGCATCTCTATCTTATTCACACCGTCGCCTGCACAGGCCTCGCATCTTCCGCCCTTGGTGTTAAAAGAGAATCTGCCTGCCTTATAGCCTCTCTGCTTAGCATCAGGGGTCTCGGCATAGAGTTTCCTTATAAGATCGAAAAGACCGATATACGTTGCAGGATTGCTCCTCGGAGTCCTTCCTATGGGGCTTTGGTCAATGCAGATGATCTTATCAAGGTTCGAATACCCTGTGATCCTCTCGCACTTGACTCTCATCTTTCTGGAGCCGTTAAGCTCGTGAGAAAGGTAAGGAACAAGCGTCGAATTAATAAGCGACGACTTTCCTGAACCTGATACACCTGTAATAACGGTAAACAGACCTATTGGAATCGACACATCTATATTCTTGAGGTTGTTTACATGGGCGCCCGAAATCTTCAGGAGCTTCTTGTCATCAGCTTTACGGCGGTTCATCGGGACAGGAATGAACTTTTTTCCTGACAGGTATTGTCCTGTTATGGACTCAGGCTCACTGATTAAGTCTTCGACAGAACCCTGGGCAACGATCTTACCTCCGAACGAACCCGCACCGGGGCCAATATCTATGATATGGTCAGCAGATCTCATGGTATCCTCATCGTGCTCTACAACAAGGATCGAATTACCTAAGTCCCTGAGCTTGAACAATGTCTTGATAAGCTTGTCATTATCTCTCTGATGCAGGCCGATGGAGGGCTCGTCAAGAACGTATAAGACACCCTGAAGTCCGGCGCCTATCTGAGTAGCAAGCCTTATCCTCTGGGCCTCTCCGCCCGAGAGCGTCGCGGATGACCTCGAAAGAGTCATGTAATCAAGTCCCACATCATATAAGAACTCCAGTCTTGATCTGACTTCTCTTAAGATCGGAGCTGCGATCTCGGAGTTCTTGCCCTTGAGCTTTAAATCCTCGAAAAACTTTCTCATGGACTTAACTGACATATCCGTAAGTTCACTGATGTTAAGACCGCCCACCTTGACTGAAAGACTGTTCTTGTTAAGTCTGGCGCCGTTACAGACGGGACAGACATCTATGCTCATGTATCTCTCATATGCGGCCTTAGCCTCTTCGCTTCCGGACTCTCTCCAGCGTCTCATAACGCTCGGAACGACGCCTTCCCAGTCCGAATAGTAATCACCGCTTCTCGGATACAGGGAATTCCTTGTATCTACCTTTAGCATCTCTCCGCCGTTACCGTAAAGGATGATGTTCTTAATGCTGTCAGGCAGCTTGTAATACGGAGTATCCAAAGAAAACTTGTATTTCTTTGCAAGCGCTTCTATAAAGCACCTTCCCCAGCTCTTCGGATCATCAAAATTCCATCCGGCTGTCCTTACTGCGCCCTCATTTATGGAAAGCTTCGGGTTGGTAACACAGAGTTCGGGATCGACTGCCGTAAGGGTACCGATACCGGAACAATTAGGGCATGCTCCCTCCGGGCTGTTAAATGAGAAACTTCTCGTATTGATCTCACCAAAGGAAATACCGCAGTCAGGGCAAGCGAGATTCTGTGAGAAGAATTCCTCGCAAGTCTCATATGTCTTCTCGCCCTTATCGTCAGTTGATGCGGTCTGGAGCTCTACGAGCAGCAATCCGTCCGACAGTTTCAGGGCGGTCTCACATGAATCATAAAGCCTTGTGGTGTTTGCTTCCTTTATAACGAGCCTGTCGACTATTACTTCGATCTCATGCTTGTTGTTCTTGTTAAGGCTGATCTCTTCATCAAGTTCATATGTAATGCCGTCAACTCTGACTCTCGCATAACCAGATTTACGGAAGCCCTCGAAAAGTTTGCCGAACTCGCCCTTTTTTCCTCTTACGACGGGCGAATAAATAATCGCTCTGGTACCTTCGGTATAGAGCTTAAGCCTGTCTATTATCTGATCGATCCCCTGGGACTTGATCGGCTTCCCGCAATTAGGACAAAACGGCTCTCCGACCCTCGCGTATAAGAGACGGAAATAGTCGTAGATCTCCGTAACCGTTCCGACAGTCGATCTCGGATTGCTTACGGTGGATTTCTGGTCTATGGAGATCGCAGGTGACAACCCCTCTATGCTGTCGAGATCCGGCTTATCAAGCTGTCCCAAAAACATTCTGGCATATGATGACAGAGACTCGACATACCTCCTCTGACCCTCGGCATAAATGGTATCAAAAGCCAAAGAAGACTTTCCCGAACCCGAAAGACCGGTCAATACGACCATCTTCTTGCGGGGGATGTCTATATCGATATTCTTGAGGTTATGCTCTCTGGCGCCTCTTATCTTTATGTACTTATTCTCATCCATTATCTATCTTCAATTCCTTATTGAACAAAAAGACGGACATCCGGGTAAGATGTTCGTCCTTCCTTCATAAACTGGTGACCCCAAGCGGATTCGAACCGCTGATTGCGCCGTGAGAGGGCGCCGTCTTAACCACTTGACCATGGGGCCTTGTTTGTTTGCCCGAGTATATTACCACAGGATCACTACCTGCGCAAGTGTGGCGGGCAGGATTGCACCGCATGACATGCGGCCAATTTTGCTATATCAGATAATATCTGTCCTCTTATCTGAAGGTATGTACGGTCTGCGCTTGTTTACGCACTTAAATGCAGGTCTCATGATGCGGCCGCCGGAGACGAGCTCTTCGATCCTGTGAGCACTCCATCCTGCGATCCTTCCGCAAGCGAAAAGCGGCGTATAGAGCTCCGTAGGAATGCCGAGCATCGAATATACAAGACCTGCAAAGAAGTCAACATTAGCACAAACCAGTTTATCGGAATTCTTAACCTCGTGGAAAACCTCAGGCGCGAGCTTTTCGACCAGCACATAAAGATTAAACAAATCCATATTGCCCTTTTCTTTTGCGAGGAGTTCAGCATATTTCTTTATGACAACGGTCCTCGGATCAGAAAGCGTATAAACTGCATGTCCGATACCGTAAATTAGTCCGGACTTGTCAAATGCCTTCTTATTGATGATGTCTGCAAGATATTGTTTTATCGCCTTCTCATCAGTCCAATCACTGATATGCTCTCTAAGATCCTTCATCATGGCATATGCCTTATTAGAAGCACCTCCATGCTGCGGCCCCTTCAATGAACCGACCGCGGAAGCAATTACCGCATAAGTATCGGAACCCGTAGAAGATACTGCGTGTGTGACGAAAGTGGAGTTATTACCGCCGCCATGCTCGGCATGAAGAACGAGCATAACGTCTAAGATCCTGGCTTCAAGTTCCGTGAACTGTCCGTCGGGTCTGATCATGTGCAGGATGTTCTGAGCAGTGTTGTACTCAGGAACCGGAGCATGGATGTAAAGGTCTCTGTGCTCGATATAGTGTCTTCTGGCCATATATCCGTAAGATATAAGCACCGGGAATCTCGCAATGAGCTCCGTGCACTGTCTTACGACATTTGCGATATCTGTAGAATCGGGATTATCGTCATAGGAATAAAGAGCCAGGACTGATCTTGCGAGCTTGTTCATGATGTCAGGCGAAGGCGCCTTCATAATCATGTCCTCAGTAAAACCTTCCGGAAGAGGTCTTACGCTTGAAAGGAGCTGATCAAATTCCTTAAGTTCAGACGCCGTAGGTAGTTCTCCCGTAAGAAGCAGAAACGCAGTTTCCTCATATCCGTATCTTCCCTCGGAAAAGAAACCGTTAACAAGATCTTTAACCTCATAGCCCTGATAGAAAAGCTTACCCTCAACAGGGATCCTGTCGGCATCATCAACAATATAGCTCATGACCTCACCGACCTCGGTAAGACCTACGAGAACACCTGTACCGTCGTTATTACGAAGACCGCGCTTAACGTTGTACTTCGTGTACAGATCCTTGTTAATGTGTGACTTGACTTTTGCTACTTCAGCAAGATTATTGATCAACTGATCTTTCTGTTCAAATTCCATTTTACGTCTGTCTTTCTGTATGTCCGATTAGACTCTCGCCTATAATACCAGATATTATAAATCTTTTCTTTTATAGGAAATTGCATACGCTTAGACGAATAATTATGCAGGCAATACAGGTTTAGTTGTTAACTCCGTTCAAAAAGTGCTTATCAGATAAGCTTTGAGAGCTCGTAACCAATTACCGAAGCAGCGACTGCCGCATTAAGAGATTCTGCTTTTCCGCGCATCGGGATCTTGACCAGCCTGCTGCATCTTGAAGAAGTCTCATCGGTCAGTCCGTCGCCCTCATTACCGATGAAATAAGCACAAGGAAGCTTAAGAACGCTTTGCCCCAATTCACTTCCATTAAGATGCATTGCGAGAGTGTCTATCCCGGCCTTATCAAAGAAGCCGAAACATTCGTCCATCGTCTTTCTTACTATCGGGATATGCCATATGGAACCCATGGTAGCCCTGATGACTTTATCATTATACGGATCACATGTCGTCGGACTGACGATAACCGCTGTAAGACCAAACGCATCAGCCGTTCTTATTATCGTTCCGAGGTTCCCGGGATCCTGTGTATTTTCGAGCACGACATAGATATCTTTACCGTCATCCTTAAAAGGAATCTCATTATTTTCCTGCGGCTCTTTTATAACAAGAGCGACGCCCTGCGGATTGACGGTCTGCGATATCTTTTGAAAAACACTTTTGCTTAAGACCAAAGGTTCGATGCCGGGTGTAAACTCCTCTGCCCAACCGGTCCTGTCCTCTGAAACGATTACCTCTTCAGCAGTCTGTCCGCTCGCCAAAGCCTCCTCGCAAAGCCTTGTTCCCTCAAGATAGATAAGACCTTCTTTCTTGGCCTGGTCTCTTCTGGTAAGCTTTGCGATCCTTTTCACATTAGGATTATCACGGCTGGTAATTATCAAATTAGAATATCCCCTTTCACAAACTGCAAAAACATTATATCAGAATTGAATCCCGGAGAAACTTGCGGGTAAACATGAGGGGGTACCAGCATATTCAGCCGCAAATCATTTTCAAACACTAAGGGGCTGTTCATTAAGAACAACCCCTTAAGTAATTAATCAGTTTCAATCTTTATATCAGAGAGCTGCCTTAGCCTTCTCTACAAGAGATGTAAAGCCTGCTGCATCTGTAACAGCGATATCGGAAAGAACCTTACGGTCAAGCTCGATGCCTGCCTTCTTAAGGCCGTTCATGAATCTGGAATAGCTCATGTCATTAAGACGGCAAGCTGCGTTGATACGAACGATCCAGAGTCTTCTGAACTCTCTCTTCTTGTTTCTTCTGTCACGGTAAGCATAGTTGCCGGACTTGAGGACCTGCTGGTTAGCAACCTTAAAAAGCTTGCTCTTATGACCCCAGTAACCCTTTGCTGCCTTTAAAATCTTATGATGACGCGCTCTTGTGCGGATTCCTCTTTTAACTCTTGACATTTTCTTGTCCTCCTAAATTCTAAGCAATTAAGCGTAAGGGATCATCTTCTTGATGATTCTTGCATTCTGATCCGAGCAAACCTGGTTGTGTCTCAGGTGTCTCATTCTCTTAGTAGGTCTCTTGCTTAAAATGTGGCTTCTGAATGCCTGCTTATGGAGAACCTTACCGGTACCTGTTACCTTGAATCTCTTCTTTGAAGAAGTGTGTGTCTTCTGCTTGGGCATATTTCTATCCTCCTAAATTATTTTTTCTTTGCCGGTGACAGGTACATAACCATGTTCCTGCCCTCTATCTTCGGCGGTCTGTCAACTGATCCGTATTCAGCTACGCTCTCAGCAAAACTGTTCATTACTTCGAAACCCTTATTCTGGAAAGCCATCTCGCGGCCTCTGAATCTGATGTTAACCTTTACTCTGTCTCCCGAAGAAAGGAATCTGACGACCATCTTACGTTTTACTTCGACATCGTGGACATCTGTTGTAAGCTTTAATCCGACTTCCTTAAGCTCAGTTTCCTTCTGCTTTTTCTTTGCTTCCTTTTCTCTCTTTCCCTTTTCGAAAAGGAACTTGTTGTAATCCATGACTCTGCATACCGGATTATCAGGATTAGGTGAAATGCAGACGAGATCTAATTCAGCTTCTTCAGCGCTCTTAAGAGCTTCTTCGATCGACACAACGCCAACCATCTGTCCTTCTGCGTCAATAAGACGGACCTGAGGGAACTTGATAGCTCCGTTGATCATCTGAGTATCATTGGTCTTTGCGATGGTAGCCACCTCCTTGTTTAAGACTTCTGTAACCTGACATAAAAAAAGAACGGATATAATCCGTTCTCTCATAACTACCCTGCCTTAATGGCAACCCCTCGAAAAATAGGTTAAATATCTAGTTATTGACCTCTTTACAAGCTATGAGCCGCTTGAGGTGAGAAACGGACGTTCTTCTTTCACGAGGGTTATAATACTTAAACTTTGCCACAAAGTCAAGAGGCTCCGTAATATTCTTTCTCTCGCTGGGTCCTCCGCGCTTCGCTTGTGCGGAATCGCTCGAGATAAAATATTACTCGCTGCGTGACGGGAACACTTAATGTATTACTTTCAAAAATGAACGGCGGTGGATGGGGGTCATGCCTTTTTCGCGGATGGCGGCGTAATGGTCTTTTGTGCCGTATCCTTTGTGCTTTGCGAAGCCGTAGCCGGGATACTCTGCATCGTATTCCGTCATGATGTGGTCCCTGGTTACTTTCGCGAGGATTGACGCTGCAGCTATCGAATCGGATTTTGCATCACCTTTGATTATCGGAATTACATCAAGTCCCGTACCGGAAAGGTTAACAGCATCGATAAGGAGGATGTCGGGAGACTGTCCTTTGGAAGCAAGTTCCTTTACGCAGTTCCTCATGGCCTTTTTTGTTGCTTCAAGAATGTTTATCTCATCGATCTCTTCCGGGCTCGAAGCGCAGATCGCATATGCGAGAGCCTTCTCTTTTATCTCTACGAAAAGCTCTTCCCTCTTTTTCTCCGAAAGCTTCTTAGAATCGTCCAGGCCCAGGATCTTTACATTGGGATCAAGTATGCAGCATGCAGCGACAACGGGACCTGCCAAGGGGCCTCTGCCGGCCTCATCGATGCCGCCGATCATCTTGTATCCTTTCGCGAAACAGTCCTTCTCGTATTCATACATCTTTTCGTATTTTTCGATCAGTTGTTCAGTCGTAAGCTTTGGCATATCCCCTGCTCCCTTAGTTATATTCTCCGGGCATCTCGAGCGTGATCCTTCCCGTTCTGCCTTCCTTAAGATCATTTATGAAAAGCCTTGCGAAGCGCTCCTCATCTATCCTTCCGCCGCTCATCAGGCAGCCTCTCTTTTTTGCCATTGCAAGGAAAATATCATAGAACGGATCCTGAAAATATCCTTCGTCTTCCTGCGACAATATCTCCATATCAACGCCGTAACGCTCTTTAAGAAGATCCGGATAGATCTCATACATTATCTTCAGAGTCTCATATGCGACCTTGACGACATCCGTGATTTCTTCTTTGACTGAGCCCAAAGCCGTAAGACATATGCCGCTCTTCGCATTGGCTATCCTCGGCCAGAGCACTCCTGCCATGTCCATGAGCTCAAGCCTTCCGCCTGTCATGATCCACTTGAAATCTTTGGTAACGCCCGGTTTATCACCGGTCACGGCAGCTTTCCTGCCGGCAAGAGCATTGATGAGGGTGGATTTTCCGGTATTCGGCGCACCGACAACCATAACTCTTATCGGTCTTCCGATACGTCCCTTCTCAGCGGCCTTCTCGAGCTTATCTTTCATAAGTTCCATGGTGATGGCGTTAAGCCTGTCAAAGTCCTTCTTATGAGTGCTCTCGAGCGCGCAGGCACGCGTATTGTTAGATTCAAAACTGTTTATCCATACAGGTGTTTTCGAGGGATCAGCAAGATCAGCTTTGTTAAGGATGACGATCCTCGGCTTATCTCCTATGATCCTGTCGAGCTCGGGATTCCTGCTTGAAAACGGGATCCTCGCGTCACAGGTCTCATAGACAAGATCGACGAGCTTCAGTCTCTCGCCGGTCTCGTTCAGGGCTTTTCTCATATGCCCCGGAAACCAATTGATGTCGTTCTTTTTTTCGCTCATTATGACTCCTCAAAATCAATTACCCGTTGATTTTAACACATTTCCTGAATACATTTGCTCAAATGAGATCAATACTTTTTCAGTACTTGAATCGTCTCGATTTATTCACCGAAAAGGTATTGAGTCGTTATATTACTTTTCTGATACCTAAATTCACCATTTCAGGTACTGAAAAAGTATTAGGGTAAAAAAAGACCGTCTCGAAAAGAGACGGTCTTTGATTGCTTTATTAAGCCTTGGCTCAGATCTTTTGTGTGATCTTTGCAGCCTTGCCCTGACGATCGCGGAGATAATAAAGCTTTGCTCTTCTGATCTTACCCTTACGAAGAACGTCGATGTGATCGATCTTGGGTGAGTTAACAGGGAGAATTCTCTCTACGCCGATACCGTAAGATACACGGCGAATTGTTATTGTCTCTGAAAGGCCCTGGCCTTTTCTTGCGATGACATAGCCTTCGAATACCTGAATACGCTCCTTAGCGCCTTCCTTGATAAGAAGGTGAGCCTTTACGAAGTCTCCGACTTCAACTTCAGGATACTGGTTGCGAATATTCTCGCTCTCGATGACTTTTACTAAATCCATATTGTTCGTTTCCTCTCTTTCCTGCAGATGTTCTTGCCTGGATAATGGCAGAGGACCACCCTGATAACTGGAGAATTTTAGCACATGCCTCTTTCAAAGGCAAGCATTTTGGCCCAATCACTTTCAGAAATGTCGAGTTTATCAAGCATATCAGGCCTTTTGTGCCATGTATCGACCAGTGCAGCTATGCGGTTATACTCCGCTATTGCTGCATCATTACCGGTTTTGAGGATCTCCGGGACAGCCTTGTCATGCCATACAGGAGGCTTTGTGTACTGGGGTGCTTCTAATACTCCGGCAGTATGCGATTCATTGGTGTACGCTTCTTCATTTGGAAGAACGCCCGGGATGAGCCTTGCAACCGCATCGATAACAACGATCGCAGCGGTCTCACCGCCCGTTAATACATAATCGCCGATGGATATCTCTTCGTCACAGATCTCATCTATTACGCGCGCATCGATACCTTCATAGTGGCCGCAGATGATCAGCAGATTGTCATAAGAAGCAAGTTCATGCGCCTTGGCCTGATTGAAAACACTGCCCTTGGGAGACATGTAAACCGTATGAGGTTTCTTCCCTCCGCAAAGCTCGACAGCCTTCTCATATGCACCGAAAACCGGTTCGGGACGGATCATCATGCCTGTACCGCCGCCATAGATGGTATCATCAACACGGCCATAGTTATTGGGCGCAAAATCTCTCATCTGGATGCATTCCAGAGAGAAGGCGCCTTTTGCCATTCCCCTGCCCGTTATGCTCGTATTCAGATAAGTTGTTATCTGCTCGGGAAATAATGTTGCCACGTAAAATTTCATATGCCTTATGTACCGCTCCCGTTAGCTATCTTTACGGTTCCGTCCTGCTCTACCCTGATTGCCGTGCCGCAATACTGACAGTAACCTACAGTTGCCTTGCGTATCCTGTTGCCGCTTGCACCACAGTTTGGACATGCAACCGCAACAAACTGTGTCTCAAGGTTATCCTCATACTGCTTTCTTTCAAAATCAGTCTTTGCCTTATTTGCTTCAGCCTGCGCCTGCTGGGCTTTCTGCTTTGCAAGAGCGACCTTACGCTTCTTCAATATTACTGCCAGGACGCATAAGCCGGCTACAAGAACGATAACGACAGCTACGATCGCTCCAAGCTGGGCGAGTGAAAGCTGCTTGGTCATGATCCTGTTGGCGCTGTTTGCAAATGCCTCCGAGAAGAACTCACCTTCATTAAGGTCATCATCTGAATAGTAATAATCGATGCAGTCCAGGAAGATCTCTTTTGCCTGATCATCCATTACCTGTGTCTCTGCATCGTATCCGGGAGTCACGGTACAAATATAGTTACCTGATGCATTCGGATACTCACGGAAAATAACAAGAAGGTGTCCTTCATCAATGCCGAACATCTCCTTATAAGTCTCATCGGCAAGTTCTTCCAAGCTTCCTTCAGACTTGTATTCGCCGCCTTCTTCACCCATTATCCAGAGATAAGGCTGAACACCGGTCTTTTCGTAGAAGTAATTCATTCCGTACATGAGAGAAGCAGCCTCACCGCTCTCATCGATCCAGTCACCCCAGTCATCACGGTACCACTCGTCAAACATCTCGCATTTGGATGCAGGCAGAGGATCTCTTCTTACCGTTGATCTCTCGATCTCGAAAACAGCACTGAAACCCAATACTTCATCAAGGAAGTATGCGAAAAAGAGGATCATAACAATAGGGATAGTCAGGATGCTCGAGCATCCGCCGCCGCCGCCACCACCGGAATAATGTGATCTTCCAGAATGATGCGAATATGATCTGCCTGAAGAACGGTACGATGAACCGCCGGAATAATGTGTATGGCTGCTTGAATGGTGGGAACTGTGGTGTCCGCCACCGCCTCCGCCGCCTCTGCCCATGATGCTATCCTCCCCTGTCCCGAAGTAACTGCGACTTTTTCAAGGGAAATAATAGCATAAATGCATGTGATTTTCGAAAAGTGCCGCCATATAGATTACGGCGGCACGATTGAAATTATTTATATGATTTATTGATCAGACGCTCTTCGAATTCTTCCACCGGCAACGGATGGTCGAACAGGAATCCCTGCGCTATCTGGCAGTTGTTCTTCTTAAGGATCCTTAACTGTTCATCAGTCTCAACGCCTTCTACTACGCACTCTAGGCCCATGTCATGCGCCAGTGAGATAAGATGCCTGAACATTACGTTCGAGATGTTATTGTCATCTTCAGTCTCAGGAACAAAGCTCTTATCGATCTTAAGAACATCCCATGGAATATCGCGGATAAGGTTTAACGATGAATAACCTACGCCGAAGTCATCTACGGCAGTCTTTACGTTTTCCTTCTGAAGTCCGCTTACGATACGTCTTAAGTCGCTGAACATGGCATCAGACGTTGTCTCCGTAAGTTCGATCTCGATAAGATCGTGAGGAATGTTGTACTTGTTGATGATGGAGAGTATGTGGTCCGTAAGATCGATATCGATCAAATGCTTTCTGGAGAAATTGACCGATACGCGTACCGGCTGACGCCCTTCATTGAGCCATCTGACCATGTCCCTGCACACGTGGTCCAGGACATAGAAATCCAGGTCTGATACAAACGTGTTAAGTTCGAGAATGGGAATAAAGTCGTCCGGAGGAATTACCTTTCCATCCATCTGCCAGCGGCAAAGAGCCTCAGCACCAACGATCTGCCTTGTCCCGATATCAACTTTGGGCTGATAGTGGATGATGAATTCTTCTCTCTTGATCGCTCCCGGGAATGCTGCCTGGATCTGCTTTATGTGATCGCTTTCAGCCTTCATCTTTTCGCCGTATACAACGATGCGTTCACCTTCATGACGCTTGGCCACGTTACCTGCGAGCATGATCTTATCCATGATGTCTCCGTAGGATTTCATCATGTAAGGAACAGGCAAAGCATATACACCTGCCGCAACAGAGACTATTACCCTCTGTTCGCCGGAAACATCATAAGCAATCGGGGCACCTGAAAAGATCCTAAAGACATCTTCCTGCACGCCCTTATCGAAAACGCCTATGAACTTATCGCCGCCAAGTCTTATGATTATTCCTGTATCACCGATGGTATCGCTGAGAAGTTCATAATACTTGCGCATTACGATATCGCCGTTCTCACGTCCGATCTCCTGATTTACTATCGTGAAATTATGGAGATCAATATAAAATGCAACCTTGCCGCCAAGTCTGTTCTCCGCATTGTTTATGTCCATATATCTGGCAAAAGCACGGAAATTCTTGTATCCATCCAGATCTGAAAAGCCGAATTCCTCAAGTTTTTTGATCAAACGAACTCTGCTTATATATCCGATAACGACCCTCAAAAGCGAGTCAAGTTGCTGAATATCAGTATCATCATGTACGTACTCATCCGGATCGGAATAGAGCGTTCCAATGATTACCGCCTTTGATGCGGAAACGATTCTGATACGGATCAGGACCTTTTTGCTTTTTCCTGTATCAAAATCGCAGTAGATCTCACCGTCGCCGCGCTGTTCCTTCATCGGAGTAACATAGAATTCGGAAACTCCTTTGGTAAGCTTATAATCCCTGCAGATACCCAGCACAACATCAAGATAAGCATCACGGTCAACAGGCTGGTTATGCGTTATACTGACCAGACGTTCAAGATAAGAATAGTATTTTTCATTACTTACACAACTCATACAGATCACCTATCAATTTAAAAGAAACTGCCTAAACTCATTACGGTCTTTGGGGACCGGGTCCTCCAACACCGAGAAGTCTTGAGATCAATGGTGATAAAAGGACCGAAAGAACATAACTGATCAAAAGTGTCGGTAAAAGGAGCTTAAACCAGTTACCAAGCCACATTACCGCAAACGGCGGAAGCTGGCTTAACGCCTCAGCCGGAAGCTTCATCCTTGCAGTAAGCACACCGACAAAACTTAAGATAAGACTGATTATCAGAGTGTTTCCTACGGAATTCGGGATTGCGTTGAGAAGGAAGAACTTTATTCCCGGAGGATTGGCATTGGCTTTTCTTGCAAGCATTGCGCCAAGCTTTCCGAGCGGGATTACCAGTGCGATTATCACGCCGATAACAATGGATAAAGCAATGTTCGATATATAGAGCATTACAACAGGAGTATACTTGACTGCTTCGGGATTGTTCTTGATCACAAGCGCAGCGGAAACGACACCCATAACGGCCGAGATAATTATCGACATTATAATTCCGACAAGACGTTCTTTTTTCATAAGCCTTCTCCAACAAAAAAGCCGAGCGTTTCCGAATATATAAATTAATCTTAACAAGATTTTAAGACTAATGGATAAACCAATTGTTAACTTTTATAAATAAACAGATTCCGCATAACACAATATAAAACCCCGGACCATCTGATCCGGGGACTCTTTCTACTGATCAATATCATTGAAGCGGGGGCATTTCCTCAGGAGTAGCCTGTTCTACAACCACAGTGGCGGTATATCCCGGAATAACGCGCTCCACCTTAAGATACATAATCCTGTTATCAGGTGTGATATCAAATTCCATACCAATACCTTTATATTTAGTCATTACCTTGTCAAGATACTTCACCACAACATTATAGTGACCATACTGGACGGGAATCTGAACGCACTCCTTAATCCACAAACATCCGAGGTCATAACCGTTAAGTAAAATTTCCATCATTGCAGGAACAGAAGACTTGCGGTAGATCAGGATCAATCCGTCCGTAGGAAGAGCTACCTCAACATGGCATTTCCAGCAAGGTCCATTGCCCTTAACCTCCTGGTATGCACCGCATTGAGGGCATAAGAATCTGAAACGTTTTGACATATAAAACTCCTTTCCCTTATTCCGTCTGGAGTTAAGCAATTTATCTATCCATTGATATTATATTCAAAAAAGCACTTTGTTATAGTATTCGGTCTATAAACAAACAGGGCATCTCATAATCATGAGACACCCCGGAACATGTTATATCCAAGCCGTTCAATAACGGTCAGTCATATAATTCATAAAGGCCTTCAGGCATTTTACACTTGATGAATCCCTCTTCAACGCTGACTTCGTAGCAGTATGCCTTTACAAAAGGGATCATGAGATTTTTCTTTTTGTCACGCTTTATCTCGAGCGTAAACTGGGATCCGGTCTCAAAACAGTCGATTACCGTTCCGACTTCTCCCTTTTCATCGTCAATCACTTTGAGGCCTTTGAGATCAGTAATAAAATAGCTGCCCTTCTTGAGCTTGACGGCATCTTTTCTGTCGACGGCAATAAATCTGCCACGCAGGAGTTCAGCCTTGTCTCTGTCAAGGACACCTTCGAATTTAACGAGAACGTTTCCTCTGTCCAGCCTTGCAGAAGAGCATACTGAAGCTTCGGGCTTCTCAAAATTCTGCCCGCAGAAAAAACATTCCTTAAGTTTAAGGAAACGGCGCGGGTCGTCCGTTAAGGGGAATACTTTAACTTCCCCACGGACACCATGCGCGCCGGTAATCTTTCCTATAATGATGAGATTATCCAAAGAATCAGCCTACAATATCGACAATAACGCGCTTACCTTCTTTGAGGTACTTAGCCTTCATTATCGAACGGATAGCCTGAGCTCTCTTACCGTTCTTGCCGATAATCTTTCCTGTATCTTCGGGAGCAACGGACAGCTCGAAAACAACTGTGTTTCCACGCTCTGTCTTCTTTACGTTTACCTCATCGGGATTGCTGACAAGTTCCCTGGCGATATAAACCAATAAATCGTCCATATAAAGCTCTCCTTCCTATTATTCTGGTTATCAGCTGATATTAAATCAGATGATGCCCTGCTTCTTAAGAAGAGACTTTACTGTATCTGTGGGCTGAGCTCCGTTGGAGATCCACTTCTTTGCTGCTTCTGCATCGATCTTAATGCTGTCTGTTTCCTTCATGGGATCATAGAAACCGATCTCCTCGATGAAACGACCATCTCTAGGATATCTGGAATCAGCAACAACTACACGATAGAAAGGTGCCTTTTTCTTACCCATTCTTCTTAAACGAATCTTAACTGCCATTTTGTTTTCCTCCAAAAATATATTTTGTTTTTTATAATCTGCGTCACATATATGACGGGATCGACTTTATCTTCTGCCCTTGCGCTTCTTCTTACGGTCGCGCCTTCCTGTGGGCGTAAAGGGTGTATCATCGTAATCTTCCTTGGGTGCGGAAAGACTTCCCATGCCCTGAGGGAATCCTGTTCCCATACCGGACATTCCGCCCATGCCGCCCATGTTGCCCTTAAGGCCCATCTTGGCTGCCTGCTTGGCAAAACCCTTAGGCATCTTGAATCCGCCCTTGCCGTTAGAAAACTGCTTCATGAGCTTTGCTGTCTGCTCATACTGGGCGATAAGTTTATTTACATCAGATACCTGAACTCCGGCACCTGCTGCGATTCTCTTTCTTCTGCTTGCATTAAGGATAGAAGGTGATCTTCTCTCCTTCTTTGTCATCGAAGTGATGATGGCCATCTGTCTGTCAACGATCTTATCGTCAAGATCTTCCTCGTTGACTTTGCCTGCAGCACCGGGCATCATGCCGACCAGATCTTTAAGAGAACCCATCTTCTTCATCTGCTCAAACTGTGAATAAAGGTCATCAAGGTTAAAGGAACTGCCCATCATGCGTTCCATTGCTTTCCTTGCTTCTTCCTCATCGATTGTCTGCTGTGCCTTCTCGATAAGGCTTACGACGTCACCCATGCCGAGAATTCTGTCAGCCATACGCTGGGGATAGAACTTCTCGATGGCGTCAACCTTTTCGCCGGTACAGATGTATTTGATAGGCTTGTTAGTAAGTTTTCTGATTGAAAGTGCAGCACCGCCTCTGGCGTCACCGTCGAGCTTTGTCATGATGAAGCCGTCCATGCCGATGTTCTGCTCGAAAAGCTGTGCTACGTTAACCGCTTCCTGACCGATCATTGCATCGACTACAAGGAGCTTCTCTGTGGGATTTACCGCTGCAGCGATATCTCTGAGCTCTTCCATGAGCTCCTCGTCTGCAACAGTACGGCCTGCAGTATCGATGATGAGGTAATTGCAGAGCATGTATCTTGCTTTGCCTTCACCGTCCTTAGCGATCTTAACCGCATCCTTCTCTTCAGGATCGATATAGCAGTCAACTCCGACTGCATCACTTAATACCTTGAGCTGCTGGGCAGCTGCCGGTCTGTGAACGTCAACTGATACGACCATCGGCTTCTTGCCGTTCTCTTTCAGGAGTTTTGCGAGCTTGGCAGCAGTCGTTGTCTTACCTGCACCCTGCAGACCGTAAAGAATGATTATGTTAAATCCTGTATCTGATACTTTAAGCTTATCTTCGCCTTCTTCACCGCCCAAGAGCTCTGTGAGAGCATCTCTTACGATCTTAACGATCTGCTGGCCGGGTGTGAAAGACTCCTGAACGGCAGCGCCTTTGCACTGCTCGGTCATGTCTGCGACAAATTCCTTGACTACGCTGTAGTTAACATCCGCCTCCAAAAGAGCCATGCGGATCTCGCGCATCATTTCCTTGATGTCGCTCTCGGATACGCGTGCCTTGCCGCGCATCTTGGAAGTTATATTCTGAAGCTTTTGTGACAAGCTCTCAAACACTATTACATTTCCTCTATCAATTCTTCAAGCTCTTGGGCAGCCTTGTCGGTATCACCGCTCTTTAAGTGTGCCAGAGCCGTTTTTGCTTTTGCCTGCTGCATCTCGAAAAGCTGAAGCAGACCTAACTTCTCTTCATACTCTTCAAGCTGCTTTTCCGCCCTCTTGACCGTGTCATGCACGCCCTGCCTTGAGATACCCTCTGCTTCGGCAATCTCTGCCAAAGTCAGATCATCATTATAGTAGCTCTCACAGGTGCGCCTCATCTTGGGCGTAAGAAGATTGCCGTAGAAATCAAGCAAAAGGTCTGTTCTTACTGACTTTTCACGCATTTAAAGGCAAGCCTCCCCTATTTCAGCCTGCACATAATAACAAACGATAAATGGTGTGTCAAGTATTTTTACTTGTCAGGATATCCCCGGTTGTTTTTCGCGGTCACTTCTGATAACCGAATAACAAACGGAATCGCAGATCCCCTGCATATTAAGACCTGCCTGGCGCAGAGTTCCTTCGTATTTCATTCCCGCCTTCTGCATTACACGGCCGGACTTCGGGTTGTTTACGTCATGCGTTGCACAAACTCTGTTCATGTCCGCAACATCGAAAAGATAATCTATTACCGCTTTCAAAGCTTCAGGCATATATCCGTTGCCCCAGTATTCTCTGGTCATACAATATCCGATGAGAGCTTCTCCTATATCTTCCCTTACCCGAACTACAGAGATATTACCGATTATCTTTCCGGTCTCCTTAAGTTCCATTACCCAGTTGAAATAGTCGCCCTTCTCATATTCAGGAATCCAGGCATTCAAAAGAGACTTTATCACTTCAACGCTTCCGTGCGGAGGCCATGTCAGATATTTGGAAACCTCAGGATCATTGCACCAGCCGTTGAACATATCATCGGCATCTTCGATAACAAATCTTCTGAGTATCAGCCGTTCCGTCTCTATCTTCCTTGTACCTGTTTTATTCATCGCTGTTCCTGCTCCCCACAACAAGTTTATTGATAAATCTATTATATGCTATACTCAAAATCGGAATTGGAAAAATTATTTGATTTTTCGATAAGGGAGATTATTTATGAAAAAAATACTGGTTATTATTATGTCCGCTGCTATTCTGCTTATGGCAGGCTGCAGTTCAGCTCATGAACCCATAACCACAATACCTGTAAACAGCGAGACAACAGTCGGAGACATTGCCGGAACGATCGAGGGTGACAGATATATAAGCCACGCAGGCGGCGTAGGCTTTAAGTTGACCGGAGATTATACTGTCGAATGGCCCGATACTGATAAAAGAAATGTTTTAATGAAAGACTATACCGGCGTAGACATATCAGGTCCCTGGTTTGTGTGGGGTAACACCGCATCCTTGAAGATCGATTATGTACTTGATGAACATTTGAAAGAAGACGCAACGAAAGAACACACTCTCGAAGAATGGAACAAAAGCATGAAATATCCTGCTAAAAGTATAGAATACATCGAAGACTACAAGATAGACGGCAAATCCTGTTTCGCGCTTAAGATGGTATTAGATAAAAACGGCTATGATGTCTCATCGCTTCAGATCTATTTTTTCCAGGACAACGGTTTGCTCGTTCTGTTCACGATCACAGCCGGAAGTTTCAAGGAAATAGATAAGGTCGTTAAGAATCTTCAAATAGCTTGATCAGCATTTTATTTTCGCTGTGCCCTGTTCATAAGACGATCACAGGAACATCATTTTTCTCTACCCTATTGACAAGGTGGATTTTTCATAGGATAATCACTTTGACACAAGTAAATTGTGCAAAATCAAATTTGAAAAATCATAAAGAAGAACGGATATGAAGAATTCAAAAAAGTACGACTCGCTCAAGCTCTCAAACCAGGTATGCTTCCCGCTCTATGCATGTTCGAAGGAACTTGTAAGCCAGTACACGCCTTACCTCAAGAAGCTCGGACTCACCTACACCCAGTACATCGTCATGATGGTCATGTGGGAATCCGTAAGCATTTCTTCAAGAGATCTGGCAGCCAAGGTCCATCTGGATTACGGAACTCTTACTCCCGTTCTTAAGAAGCTTGAGTCCACCGGATACATCACAAGGAAAAGAGATCCCGAAGATGAGAGACTCCTGATCCTGGGACTGACAGACAAAGGCGAAGACGTAAAGGATGAAGCTCTCAAGATCCCTCCCTGCATCGCATCCTGTGTTGGACTTAATGAAGAAGAGTTCAAGATGCTTTACATACTTACATATAAGGCATTGAACAATATGGAAAACGCAAAGTGCAAAAATCAGTAAAAAGGAGAACAGCCATGATCTACGATTACGAAGTTACCACAGGAAAAGGCGAGACATTAAAGCTCTCGGAATTCAAAGGAAAAGTCATCCTTGT
>JAEFAV010000018.1 GCA_016288885.1 Saccharofermentans sp. | reverse complement strand
ACATGGGCCATGACGGAAATCCAGAGTATATACACATAAAACCGGCAAAAGCACAAATAAGTATTATTGCTATCTTAAGAATGCCAAACATCATATAACAAGTTTTCAACACGTTTTCTTCATTATCTTCTATTACCTCAGCCGGTATATTCCATATCTTAGGGAAAGTCTCTACGACAGCCAAAAGCAGAAATAATCCGATCATTGCTGCCGGATCAATAAGAAGCGAACTCTTAGGCCCAAAATTGTCTGCGACCCCGGAAGCATTAAAATGAGTAGGCAGCTCTGAAGGAAAGCTGCTCCATCCGATCACTAAAAATGCAATATACAGCAATATCAGAACTATGCTGATTATGTTTGTTGCTTTTCTCATATCTATCCCCAAAACAAAAAGCAGTCAATGCAATTCCCAGTCCGGGAGACATCCCGAATAAAAAAATTATATCACGATTTATCTATCCTTAATGACAATGATATGGTTCTGCTACTGTCTCCAAAATATATGAGTTCAAAATTTAGTGGCTTTTTGGTGGCTTTAAAAAATGAAATGCCCTATTTTAGGGCATTTCCAGCGTTTTTTCATTATTCGAGTTCTATCGTTGCAGGCGGCTTGCCCGTGCAGTCGTAGAAGACCCTGCTGATGCCTTTGACTTCGTTTACGATCCTGTTGGTTACTTTGTTTATCAGTGACCACGGAAGTTCTGCGGCTTCTGCTGTCATGAAGTCCGTGGTGGTAACGGCGCGGAGAAGACATGCGTAATCGTATGTTCTCTCGTCGCCCATGCAGCCTACGGAACGCATATTAGTAAGCGCTACGAAGTACTGGTTCGCATACTTGTCGAAGCCTGCGAGCTGCATCTCTCTTCTGAAGATGGCGTCTGCATCCTGAACGAGCTTAACCTTCTCTGCAGTAACTTCGCCGATGATGCGGATCGCGAGACCGGGGCCCGGGAAAGGCTGACGGAAAACGAGATTTTCGGGGATGCCGAGCTCGAGACCTGCCTTACGGACTTCATCCTTAAAGAGCAGTCTTAAAGGCTCAATGATCTCCTTGAAATCAACGTAATCGGGAAGTCCGCCTACGTTGTGGTGGGACTTGATTACGGCACTCTTGCCGAGACCGGATTCGATAACATCAGGATAGATCGTGCCCTGGACGAGGAAGTCGACGGCGCCTACTTTCTTTGCCTCTTCTTCGAAGACTCTGATGAATTCCTCACCTATGATCTTTCTCTTTGCCTCAGGCTCGGTAACGCCTGCAAGCTTGGAATAGAAACGCTCCTGGGCATTGACCCTGATGAAGTTCAGATCGTAAGGACCTTCGGGACCGAAGACAGCTTCTACTTCATCGCCCTCATTCTTTCTAAGGAGACCGTGATCGACGAATACGCAGGTGAGCTGTTTACCTACAGCTTTGGAAAGAAGCACTGCGGCAACCGATGAATCCACGCCGCCGGAAAGGGCGCAAAGAACTCTGCCTGTGCCGACCTTTTCACGGATCTCTTTTATGGATGTCTCAACGAATGAATCCATCTTCCAGTCGCACTTGCATTTGCAGACGTCCTTAACGAAGTTTGCGAGCATCGTTGTGCCTTCGACCGTATGAACGACTTCCGGGTGGAACTGGACGCAATAAAGATTCTCTTCGACGTTCTCAGCAGCTGCGACGGGACAAACCTCCGTGTGCGCAGTGATCTTGAAGCCAGGAGCGGGTTTTGCGATATATACGGTGTGGCTCATCCAGCAGACCGTTCTGGGAAGAACGCCTTTGAAAAGCTTCGCTTCAGTATCAACATTAACGTCCGTATGACCGTATTCCCTGACGGGTGCCGACTTGACTTCACCGCCTAAGAGGTAGTTCATGAGCTGGGCTCCGTAACAGATTCCGAGGACCGGAATGCCGAGTTTAAAAAGTTCGGGAGAGCACTTTGGTACATCATCTTCATAAACGGTGCTGGGGCCGCCTGTAAGGATGATGCCTGAAGGATTAAGAGCCTTTATCTCATCAAGACTCATGGTGTGCGGTCTGACTTCGCTGTAGACCGACAATTCTCTGACTCTTCTTGCGATTAACTGGTTATATTGTCCTCCGAAATCGAGGACGAGGATCATTTCCTGAGCCATGGGGAAACCTCCGGGAACAAGGTTGGATTTATTATGAAATCATTATACTCTGAGCATATTGATTTTTCGTTTGTTTATTAGTGCAAATCGCGGTTCCGTTTGCAGTTTTATGTTTGGATAAGTAATACATAAGCGATCACGTGGCTGTGGCCTTCTTCCCACAACCGCAGTTCGCAGGTGCTGTATCCACGTATATCAGGATCGGGGAACGTGAACTCAAAATCGGTCGTACCGTCTTCCTGAACGGTAAACGTAACTGAATCACCGTAGGTCTCGCCGTCGATATACCAGTCGTAAACGAGCTTTGTACCGCTCTGGAACTTATGGTCAAACGTGACCATGACGGTAACACCTTCCAGGCCTATGTGATAACCCGCGGTGTTAAGCCAGCCGGGCTCTTTGCTGTAATGCATTAAGATGCCTTGTCTGTCTGCCTCCGAAACACCGTAAACGAGGGTTCCGTCAGACCAGTCGGGCACATACTCATATGTGTTTACGGCCTGGTTGGCATAGTTTCCCGTGCCCTGCCAGTTAATGTATTCCGCACCGGTAACAGCTGCAGGTTTATTGCTGCTATAACCGTCGATATCATTAATGATCGCATCGTATTGCTTCCTGTTAATCTCTCCGTCACGGTAAAGCGATTCAGCAGCCGTTTTATAGCAATCCGTGTACCTTTCTTCCGAATACTGAAATGCGCTTAACACTTCATCAGGATAGATCGGGAAGACCATGTCGTAGGTATAGATCTTGGGGTTCTGAATTGTATTATCAATCTGGAAAATAACAACATATTCTTCACCGGCAATGTTGGGGATCTTCTCGGCAAGATCATAATAGATCCCTGCATAGAACTGATTCCAGATCTCTTCCTCGGATAAATTACTTGTGCCATATGAATCACGGATGATAGCCTTGCACATTTCGGTCATGTATTCATCACTTGAGATATAAGTGAGTATTCCTTTTTTCGAAGGAACATAACCGCTGATAAGCGCACGGTACGGATAATCGGCCGGAATATCGACACTATATCCGTGGTCTTCAACGTAGGAATAATATGCCTTCGTAAATTCCAGGGCAGCCTCATAAACCACAGGATCATGCGGATAATTATCATCAAAGATCATGATGTCTTCCATATCAAATGAATAATAAGGCTGGTCGATGTTACCCTGCGCAAGACCCCCGATGATTCCTTCAAAAGCAGTCCTGGCTTCCTCGGGAGATATGGTAGCAAGCGTTATCCAGTTTTCGCGCTCAAAAAGTTCTTTGTATTTCTCTGCAGAGGCCTCCTTGATAAGCCAGCATCCCTCTTCCTTATCGAAAACGAGATTGAACGAAAAGTTTTCTTTGCTCAGATCTTTATATGAACTTATGGCTTTTGCGTATTCATCTTTGGACAAGTAGTCATAGTCATGAGCTCTCGCGAATTCATAAACATTGATATATGAGATCTTGAACCTGGCTTTTGCGGTCATTTTCTGCCTGTCGATCTCAACGCTCTTAAATGACTCTATCTTTGTTTTCGATGCCATCTTCAGAAGGAGCTCTGCAGCATCTTTGTCGGAATAACCATACGAGAAATCACCGTCTATAAGATCTTCCACATCATCGGAATCGCCTTTGGCAAAGGTTTCTATAAACTGTTCCACAGTATCCTTGACTGCTGCCACATCCTTTGCTTCGCGTGAGCATCCGGTCTGCAAAAGAGCGCTCATCAACAGAGCCGCAGTCATAAGGAGTCCTACAGCTTTTTTCATTGCATTTTTCATATTCAGTTACCCCGGAATTTTTATCTTCGGATGATCTCTTCCCTGACAGGTCCGGTTGATACTATCGAGATGTGAACGCCGATCTCCTTCTCGATGAATTCAACATAATCCTGAGCTTCCTTGGGGAGCTTGTCGTATTCGGTAACGCCCCTGATCTCACCCTTGCCCTTCCAGGAAGGAAGATATTCAATAACAGGCTTGCATCTGTCGAGCTTTGTGGGGTTCGGGAAATCCTTAGTGATCTCACCGTCGACCTCATAAGCCGTGCAGACAGGGATCTTGTCCAGATAACCAAGTACATCGAGATTTGTGAGAGCAACGTCCGTGCCGCCCTGGAGTCTTACGCCGTAACGCGTAGCAACGCAGTCGAACCAGCCGACTCTTCTCGGACGTCCTGTCGTAGCACCGTATTCGCCCTTATCTCCGCCTCTGTCTCTTAATTCCTTGGCAACTGCTTCGTCAAGGATCTCGGAGACGAAAGCACCGCCGCCGACAGAAGAAGAATAAGCTTTTGTAACAACTACGATCTTCTTGATCTCATAAGGAGGGATACCTGCGCCTACGCAGCCGTAGCCTGCAAGTGTCGAAGAAGAAGTAACCATCGGATAGATGCCCATGTCCGGATCCTTCATGGTTCCAAGCTGGCCTTCCAAGAGGATCTTCTTATTCTCTTTCATTGCCTCATATAGATATGCCTGCGTATTTGTAACAAAAGGCTTGATGAGTCTTCCCTGCTCGAGCATCTCTTCGAGGAGCGCATCGGGATCGATCGGATCTTTGTGATAGAGATTGATGAGAAGCGCATTCTTGATCTCAAGAACCCTGTTGATCTTCTCTTTCAGAGCTTCCTCGTCGAAAAGCTCGGAAACCTGGAAACCGATCTTCGCATATTTATCGGAGAAGAAAGGAGCGATGCCGGACTTTGTGGATCCGAATGCTTTTCCGCCAAGTCTCTCTTCTTCAAACTTATCGAAATCTACATGGTAAGGCATGACGACCTGAACTCTGTCGGATACGAGAAGCTGGGGATTAAGGCCTCTTTCCTTGATCTCGTTGTACTCTTTGATGAATTTGCGGATATCAAGAGCAACTCCGTTGCCGATTATGTTTACGATATTCTCGTGACAAACGCCCGACGGCATGAGGTGAAGAGCAAATCTTCCGTGATCGTTGATGATGGTGTGTCCCGCATTTGCTCCGCCCTGAAATCTGATTACGATATCAGACTCGCTTGCAAGAAGGTCAGTGATCTTTCCTTTTCCTTCATCGCCCCAGTTAGCGCCAACGATAGCCGTTACCATATTTATTCCTCCATAAAATATATGTCTCTTCTATATAGTTTCATTAAAACCCGCGCCAATTATAACAGAAATATCATTTAATGGGGGATTTTATGTTTTTGCCGGCAGATCAGTCTGCCTTTCTGCAGATAACAAGCAGTCTGTAGCCTTCCTCACCGTCTATGTAAGTACAGGTAACAAGCGTCAGCTGCCTTGTCCTTGTAATGTCGTCAACGACGTAATCGAGAATGTCTTCTGCATCTATGACCATGGTATCGAAGACATAAAAAACCTGTTCATTGCCCTCCAGATCAGTAAAAATGACCTCATCGCCGATCTCTACATCCCATAAGCGCTGGAACATGGTGCCGTCTCTGTAATTATGTCCGAAGATCGTGGCATTTCCGACTTCTCCGGGCATAACGGAACCTTCATAATGCCCAAGACCGTATCTTAAAGACACCAGAGTAGCTTCATCCCACACGGGATATCTAAGATTTATGCTGCTGATCTCCAGAATGCCGATAGAATTCAATGCTACGCTTTCTTCGTAGTATTCCTCTCCGTCATATTCTTCAGTAAGACCTACAAAATCGTAACCTTCACCTTCGACCTCATTGCCTTTTACCGGAACGACATAGGTAATTGTCGGAATAACCGTTTCTTCGGTATCATCCGTCTCACCAGTTTCGGATAACGTTATCCCGCTCTCTATGACACTAAGAGCATTTTCAGAGATCTTCTTCCTGTTATAGCGTTTTATCGGTTCTATAAGAAGAAAAATGATCCCTGTGATCAAAAGAACAAAGCATAAGATTATCAATCCTGTACTTATCACAGTACTCTTTGAACCTGCTTTAAGTTTTGAGTATATCCGTTTCACTATTCTGCCCTATTTTCCGAAGAATTTTAATATAAAATGCTTATTCATTATACCCCCAAACCGTGATATTATGTTGTTCGCACGTCATTTTCATTACGGAGGGGTTACATGGAAAGTTCTGTTTGGGATAATGCGCTCAAACTTCTTAAGTTTGACTCTAACATAGACATTGTTACGTATGAGTCCATTCTCTGTAAGATGACGATTGCCCACTCTGACAACGACGTGCTCGTACTCGCTGCCAGAGACGAGTATTCATTAAAGCTTTTAAAAGGCCAGAATCTCAATAAGACCGTTGAAGATGCCATAAGAACGGCTAACGACGGCAAGTCTCTTGCTGTCAAGTTCATTCTTGAAGGCGACGATAAAGCCCGTGATGCTTCTGTTAATTCCGAGAAAAAAGTCTTAAGGCAGGCTAAGTCTGAGGTAACGACTCCTAACGGACTTAACGGCGAATATACCTTTGCTAACTTTGTCGTTGGTGACTGTAACCGTTTCGCACATGCTTCAGCAGTATCAGTAGCTGCCAAGCCCGGCCAGAAGCAGAGAAATCCTTTCTTCCTCTGGGGTAACTCCGGTCTCGGTAAGACCCACCTCATGAAGGCTATCGGCAATGCCGTACTCGAGCAGCATCCCGATAAGAAGGTCATATATACGACATGCGAAGCTTTTACAAATGCTTTTGTTGCCACGATCCAAAATAAGAATTACACGGAATTCCGTAATAAATTCCGTACTGTAGATGTCCTCTTAATCGATGACATCCAGTTCCTTATCGGCAAAGACAGTGTCCAAACAGAGTTCTTTAATACTTTTGAGGCACTGATCGAAGCAGGAAAACAGATCGTAATTACCTGCGATAAGGCTCCTGCAAACCTCACACAGCTAGACAACAGACTTACTTCAAGATTCCAGGACGGCATCATGTTCGACGTACAGCCGCCGGATTTCGAGACACGTAAGGCTATTTTCCTAAGCAAGCTCGAGAATGAGAATTTCACATTATCTGACGAGATAATCGATTATGTCTGCGAGAACGTAACGACAAACATAAGACAGCTTAACGGTGCATTCAATACTATTTCTTCTTATATTACGCTCGCAAACGGTGAGCTTACTTTAGATGACATAAGAAAGATAGTTGATCCTCTTATAACCGGCAATAAGAAGTATCTGACACCTGATATCGTCATTAATGCAGTTGCCAATTACTATGATCTGACACCTGATAAGCTGACTTCAAAGCTTAGGAGTGCCGAGATCTCCACTGCCCGTAATGTTGCCATGTTTATCTGCCGTGATTATCTTGAACTTAAATATGAGAAGATCGGCCAGATCTTCGGCGGACGTAAACATACTACCGTTATGCACGGCTGCGACAACGTAGATGAGGATAAAGATCTCAAAAAGCAGGCTGAAGAGATATACAGGCTCATCACCTGATTTGAACATTTTTTGTTCTTAAGTTCAAAACTTCAGGTAGATTGTCTGTAGACGGTTTGTTCATGAATGTAACATTGTTCAAAAGGGTTGTTTTCTGAACATTAATAAAATGGATTTTACACATTATTTTGTGTGTCAAAATATCTTGAAAATATTGATTTTCCCGCAGTTTTGAACAATTGTAGAAAACATAATAAGACTAATACTGGCTAACTTTATATACTACAGGACCTGCATTCCGGATATCGGAAAATGTCCTCAAAATCGAAGTTTGTAACACCGTTAAACTATACATTTTTAATAATTATAAGTGTATAATGTTTGAAATATTTTACATTGGAAGAAAGGCGGCACTCTTCAGATGAAGTTCACATGCAGCAGAGATGACCTGGTCAATAACGTATCCATAGTCCAGAGAGCTGTTACTGCTAACAGTACAGTAAATATCCTTAACGGTATCCTTATAGAGGCATCAGACGATAATAAGATCAAGCTTACGGGTTATGATCTTCAGACAGGTATAGAGGCTGATGTGGAAGCTAACGTTACCGAGAAGGGCGCCGTTGTCATAGATTCCAAGTTCTTCGGCGATATCATCAGGAAGCTTCCAGAGCCTGAAGTAGATATCATTTCTGATATGAATTTCCAGACTACCATTAAGTGCGGTCAGGCTGAGTTTAAGATCGCAGGTCTTGATCCGGAGCCGTTCCCGAAGATACCTGAGATCGATGAGAGTGAAGCTGAGAAGATCGTTATTGGTCAGAAGATCCTTAAGAATATGATCAATCACACCATCTTCGCAGTATCCAGAGATAATTCACGTCCCGTACTTACAGGAAGTAATATCGTAAGCGACGGTTCCATTCTTTCAGTAGTATCTATTGACGGATTCAGAATGGCCATTAACCGTGAAGATATGGGCAATGATTTCCCTAAGATCAATTACATCGTTCCCGGTAAGGCTCTTACCGAGATGAGCAAGATCTTAAGTGACGATGATGATGCAGAGATCAATATCTATACCTCAATGCAGAATCTCCTTTTCGATATCGGCAACGTAAGAATGATCTCACGTCTTATCGAAGGACAGTTCATAAATTTTGATTCCATCATTACAAAGAATCCCAAGACTGTTATCACCATTAACCGTAAGCAGTTCCTTGATGCGGTTGACAGAGCTTCCCTCATCATCATGACTGATGACCGTAAGTGTCCCGTAAGATTTTTGAGCAATAATCCTTCAGAACTTACAGTACAGGCTACTTCTGCCAGAGGTAATCTTAAGGAGGATATCGATATCAGTCTTGAAGGTGATCTTATCGACGTAGATTTTAATTCAAGATATGTTCTTGATGTACTTAAGAATATTGATGATGAGATCATCAGAGTTGAAGTTAACGGCGGTCAGGGACCCTGCATCATCAAGCCTGTAGAAGGAGATAAGTACATTTATCTTATTCTTCCTATCAGAAGATAATGTTCATAAGAAGCATACATCTTGAAAACTTCAGAAATTACGGAAGGCTCGATTTGGACGTCGGGCCTTCTGTTAATATCTTTTATGGTGACAATGCCCAGGGAAAGACTAATCTGGTTGAAGGTATATATGTTGCTTCAAGCATTGCATCACACAGGACGAGCAAGGATTCTGATCTCATAAGGTTCGGTGAGAATGAATATAAAGCCAGTCTGGATCTGACTGATGATGACGGCAGCAATGTCATTTTGTCTTCATGTTATTTTACTGAAAGATCGGCTTTGAGCAGAAATAACAGGCCCGGAAGATTGCTTGTCAGGGATAATGCTCCGGTCGATAAGATCTCGGAATATATCGGTATATGTAACATTGTTATCTTTGCCCCTGAAGACTTAAATATCGTCAAAAATGCTCCCGCCTTCCGCAGAAAATTCTTAAATACGCTTATATCCAAGATATCACCGTCTTATTTCAACCTTTTGAGCAATTACAGCAGACTCCTGGCGCAGAAAAATGCCCTTCTTAAAAGCATAAAGAACAATGACAGCATGCCTGCCCTTGTGGATGAACAGCTTAATTTCTGGGACTATTCACTCGCGGAACTTTCAGCTGAGATCATCCTTAAGAGATACAGGTTCGCGAAGCTTATATCTGACATGGCTTCAAAGCATCACGCAAGCATTTCAGGCGGCAAAGAAAACCTTACTATAGAGTACAGTACCGTATTTGGCGTTGTAGGGGCCTTAGAAACGTTTCTTAATAAAAACAGTAAATATGACGAGTATATGAGTAAAGGCCTCTCAGAGGCCGATTACGGGCGAATTAAGGGCATTATCTCAGATCTGGTTCTTGCCAAGCTGAAATCCGTCAGAAATTACGACATAGATAAGCACATCTCTTCTGTAGGCATTCAGAGGGATGATATCGTGATCAAGCTGGACGGTCTCGTAATGAAGAATTTCTCTTCACAGGGCCAGCAGAGAACGGCAGCCCTGGCTTTAAAACTCTCTGAACTGGAGATAATTAAGATGTTCGTCTCCTCTACCCCGATCCTTATCCTGGATGACGTATTCTCTGAACTCGATAAGACCAGGAGACTCAGTCTTGTATCAGCCATGAAAGGCGCCCAGATCTTTATCACCTGTACCGACAAGAATATGATAGGCGAAGAGATAGACGTAATGCAGGGAGCCGGAAAAGCCTCTTTTTACCGTGTAAACGGCGGAATAATAGAGTCTGAGGCCTGATTTTAGGACAAAGTGCGCTATAAACAGCGTAAAATCACCCAATTCTTATATTATAATAAACATATTATTCTTTCCTTTTATGATATAATTTTAAAGGTTAGTAGAAGATTTCCGGGAATTCGGAGGCTTAAAGTGTTCATTCATATCGGCAATGATCTCTCGATTCTTAAATCTTCCGTTACTGCGGTGGTCAATCTCGAGACCGTCCTCCCTTCCCAGAAGGATGTTGCTGATTATCTTAACAGCGAGGATGAACGGGGCAGACTGCAGTACGTAACTGAAGACATTCCGAAGTCATTGGTAATAACCGATGATAAAACATATGTTTGTTCACTTTCCGCAGGTCTGATATTAAACAGACTTAACCAAATGGAAATCTTCTGAAAACGGCCCGTTAACAGTGTTATAAATGCAGTATTTCCGGGCATTTGACGGAAATAACTGCCAAGAATAGGAGTTACTACATTTATGAAGGAAAACAACGAGAAGAATTTCAATTTTGAAGAGAATTCTACCGTAAGTGAACCCCAATCCCGCCCTTCCGGTGCAGTCGATCTTTATTTCCAGCCCGTGGAAGAGGGAGACGATGATGAGCTTAAGAATCTTGCTGAGAATCCGAGAGCCCTGACTGAGGATTTCAAGGAAGAATCCATGGCTGATGTAATCGCTGCAGAAGGAGATCAGGATAATTTCGATACATCAAATAACAGCGAATACAGCGAAGATGACATTCAGGTATTGGAAGGCCTTGAAGCCGTCAGAAAGCGTCCCGGAATGTATATCGGTGATACGACGTTAAGAGGTCTTCATCACCTGATTTATGAGATAGTTGCCAATTCAGTCGACGAGGCTCTTGCAGGACGCTGCGATACGATAGATGTAGTGCTTAATAAAGACGGTTCCGTTACTGTAACCGATAACGGTTCAGGAATTCCTGTCGGAAATCATCCGAAGCTTGGAATCCCTACGGTAGAAGTCGTTCATACGGTGCTTCACGCAGGCGGTAAATTCGGCGGCGGAGCATACAGCATTTCAGGCGGTCTGCACGGCGTAGGCGCTTCCGTAGTTAATGCGCTTGCAGATCACATGAAGGTTCAGGTTCGCCGTGACGGAAACATCTATGAGATCGAATTCGAGAAGGGTAAGACTACCGTACCGCTTCATGTCGTTGGTACATGCGATAAGGATGATACCGGTACGACGACCAACTTCATCCCTGATAATTCCATCTTCCCGGACATCGTTTTTGACTTCGATTCCATGATCACACGTTACCGTGAAATGGCATTCCTTAACAAGGAAGTTACCATCGATCTGTGTGATGACAGAGGCGAAGAACCCATCAGGAAGCATCTCCATTATGACGGCGGAATCATCTCTTTCGTAGAGTATCTGAACAGACACAAGGAGGCAATCAACACGCCGCCTATATACTTTGCCACAAAGCAGGGAGATTCATTCGTAGAGATCGCTCTCCAGTACAATGATTCATATCAGGAGACCGTATATTCTTATGCAAATAACATAGCTACTCCTGAGGGCGGTACACACCTTGTAGGCTTCCGTGCCGCAATGACGAGAGCCATCAATGACTATGCTAAGAAATATAAATTTCTCAAGGACGGAGACGTAAAACTCCAGGGTGAGGATACAAGAGAAGGTCTTGCTGCGATCATCTCAGTTAAGCTTCCTGATCCCCAGTTCGAAGGACAGACGAAGAGTAAGCTCGGTAATGCTGAGATAAGACCGATGGTAGAAAGCGTGGTATCCGAGAAGCTCGAGATATATCTCGAAGAGCATCCTGATATTGCTAAGCTTGTTATGGATAAATGTCTCTCTGCTTCTAGAGCTAGAGATGCCGCAAAGAGAGCCAGAGAACTCACAAGAAGAAAGACCGTATTTGAGAATAATGCCCTTCCGGGTAAACTTGCTGACTGCCAAAGTGACGAAGCTGAATTCTGCGAGATCTTCATCGTAGAGGGTGACTCCGCAGGCGGATCCGCAAAGCAGGGCAGAGAGCGTAAGTATCAGGCCATCCTCCCTCTCTGGGGCAAGATGCTCAACGTAGAGAAGGCCAGGATCGATAAGGTATATTCCAATGAGAAGCTTCAGCCTGTAGTTATGGCTCTCGGTGCCGGTATCGGCGATGAGTTCGATGAGACGAAGCTCAGATATCACAAGGTCATCATAATGGCAGATGCCGACGTCGACGGTTCGCACATCAGAACACTTCTGCTTACGTTCTTCTTCAGATATTTAAGACCTCTTGTTGAAGGAGGATATGTATATATTGCCTGCCCGCCGCTCTATAAGGTTTATAAGGGAGACGAAGCATATTATGCTTATGACGATAAGGAGATCGAGGAGATCAAGATCGCACATAAGTGGGAAAATCCCCTCATCCAGCGATTCAAGGGTCTTGGTGAGATGAGCTCCGAGCAGCTCTGGGAAACAACGATGAATCCTGTTACACGTAAGCTTCTCAGAGTAACACTGGCGGATGCCCAGGAGGCCGATGAGACATTCACGCTCCTGATGGGCGATCAGGTCGAACCCCGAAAGGAATTCATTCAGATCAATGCTAAACTGGCAAATATCGACAACTGATCTGACAAACAAACCGGATCTATTACGGGTGCTGCGTTTAAAGCGGCACCCGTTTTCGTTTTCTATAATTGTTCCACGTGGAACAATTTGAAATTTGGACCGGGTTGCAAGTTGTAAAAATGCAAAATGTTCCACGTGGAACAATTTGTGGTTTTGTAGTAAAGATGACATATATTATTTTCGGCTTAAATGATAGAATGACTTATATAATAGGAATCAAATATATAAGGAGTGAAATATGGCAACAGTAATAGCTCTTGTAAATCAAAAAGGCGGCGTCGGAAAGACCACGACCGCAGTTAATCTTGCCGCATTCCTTGGCAAGAAAAAGAAGAAGGTCCTTCTGATCGACATGGATCCGCAGGCTAATGCGACCAGTGGCCTCGGGATAGATAAACGCGAATTGGAACAGACCGTATACGATGTTCTGATCAACGATGTGCCTATATCTGACGTTATATATGAGACCAACGCGGAGAACGTAGACATCTGCCCTACCAACATCAACCTCGCAGGCGCTGAGGTCGAGCTGGTCACAGTTATCTCTAGAGAACAGATACTCAAAAATGCTATAAAACCTGTAATGGAAGTATATGACTTTATTATCCTCGACAGCCCGCCGTCATTGGGTCTTCTTACGATCAATGCGCTTACTGCATCTGACCGTTTGATCATACCGATCCAGGGCGAGTACTATGCTCTTGAGGGTCTGTCACAGCTGATGGATACGATCAACATCGTTAAGAAAAAGCTCAATCCCGAACTTGATATTCTTGGCGTTGTGTTGACCATGTTTAACATGAGAACACAACTTTCCAGACAGGTAAAGGAAGAAACAGACAAATACTTCGGTACAAAAGTGTTCAAGACTGTAATCCCCAGAAACGTCAGGCTGGCTGAGGCTCCGAGCCACGGCTTGGCAATCTGTGATTATGATAAGAATTCAAAGGGCGCCAAGGCATATGAGTCACTGGCAAAAGAAGTAATCAAGAGAACCTAAAGGAGAACGGATAAATGGCTAATAATAAGAAATCTACTGCGAAAACAACCTCTAAGAAAACAGCTAAACCCGCGGCAGGAAAAGCTGCTGCTAAAAAGGCTGCATCAAAGCCATTAGCAAAGAAGACTACAGCTAAGAAGGCTGCCGCCGCAAAAAAGCCTGCAGTAAAGACCGTAAAGACGGCTGCTAAGAAAGCTCCGGCAAAAAAGAGCATTCAGGCTAAGACTGCAAAGAAACCTGCAGCAAAAAAGACTGTCAGAAATACAGTTAAAAAGGTGCCGGCAAAGAAAACAACTGTGGTAAAGAAAGCTACAGCTAAAACTGCAGCAAAACCCGTAACTAAAAAGGCCCCTGTAAAAAAGAATATTCTGGCTGCTGCTCCTGTTACGTCTGCTGTACCCGAGAAGAAGATCCCGGTTAAGACCGTATCAGATAATAAAGCCATGGGAAGAGGTCTTGGTGCTTTGCTTTCAGCTGACAGCATCCCCTCAAACAGAGAATTCGTGGTTGAACTTAAACTTAATGATATCTCTCCTAATGACGGACAGCCCAGAAAGATCTTCAGGGATGAATCACTTAATGAGCTTGCAGCATCGATCAAGGAAATCGGCGTTATCCAGCCTATCATCGTCCAGCGTATTGGTGACGGTTACAGGATAGTTGCCGGTGAGCGCCGCTGGAGAGCTGCAAGGATTGCAGGTCTGTCGACGATTCCTGCAATTGTACGTGAGGATCTTTCAGATACAGAAACCATGGCCCAGGCGCTGATCGAGAATATCCTCAGAGAAGATCTGAATCCAATAGAAGAAGCTTCTGCTATGAAGGATCTTCTCGTTACCCATAAACTTACACAGGAGAAACTTTCAAATCTTCTTGGTAAGCCCAGAGCAACAATCGCAAACACGATCCGTATTCTCAACCTGGACGAATCCCTGCAGGAATTTGTCAGCAGAGGAGATCTTTCTGAAGGTCATGCAAAAGTTATCCTCAGTCTTAAGGAGAAGGAAGACCAGCGTAAGGTAGCTGATGTCATCATGGCTCGCGACATGAATGTCAGACAGTCTGAGGTGTTTGTTAAGAAATACATCGATGCTCAGAACAATCCTTCCAAGAAGATACAGGCAGTCGAACAGGATATCCGTTTCACGTTAAGTGCTACAGAAGTTGAGACAAAACTTAAGAAACAGCTTGGTGCCAAGGTTAAGCTCAAGGTCCTGGATAACAACACCGGACGAGGCCGTATCGTCATCGATTACAAAGACAATGCGGATCTTGACAGACTTCTTGAGCTCCTTTGCGAGTGAAATTCTTTAACAGAATAGGCAGCTCTCTTAATCTGGAGCATTTTTCTGTGGATAGTGAAGCGTTATGAAGCTGCATTTGTTCTGTTTGATTAAATACTTGCAAACCTCCGCAGGATTATGTATACTTAATTGCCTTTAAGTGTGGAGCTGTATCGAAGCGGTCATAACGAGGCGGTCTTGAAAACCGTTTGACTTCACGGTCACGTGGGTTCGAATCCCACCGGCTCCGCCAAATAACGCCTTTTGTCTATTTATGACAAAGGGCGTTTCTTGTTTCTGATATTTCCTTTTCCCATTTATAAGATAATATATAAGTATAGTTTAAAAAGTGACAGGTGCAGCAAATGGGCAAGCAGGAGATCATTAATTACTACAGCGATTGCAAAGTAGACTTCAAAACTCTTTACAGACTCGAGAAGGCATGGGGAATGCATGCTGCTTATTTTGAGGATGGTGACCGGTCCCTGACGAAGGGCATCCTTAAAATGAATGAGCAGATAATCATACATGCACCGATAACCGAAGGCATTACCGTTTTGGATGCCGGGTGCGGATATGCCGGAACTGCAATGTATATTGCAGAAAGGGTTAAATGTCATATAGAGGCTATAACGATCGTTGAAGAACAGGTAAAGACTGCTACGAAGATCATTAAGGAAAGAAAACTGGACGAATATATCAATATATCCGTCAGGGATTATACCAATACCGGATTTCCTGATAATACATTTGATGTCGTCTATGGACTTGAAAGTATCTGTTATGCAGATAAACCTGCCTTCCTTAAGGAAACATACAGAATCTTGAAGCCGGGCGGTGTGTTGATGATCTATGACGGTTTTAATTCAAAAGAGAAAGATGAGTATACTTCTGATGAATGGAAAACCATGAGTTATTGTCTTCGCGGATGGGCTGTAGACTCGCTGGAAACAGGCCGTTTCTATATAGAGGAAAGCAAAAAGGCAGGATTCAAGGATCAGGAATATGTAAACATAACCGATAAAGTTATTAAAACATCCAAGTATCTGCACCAGGCCGCTATTCCTGGATATTTTTTCGATTTTCTCGGCAGGCTTTTTAAGAAAAGAACCGAATATAATAAAGGAAACGTTGAAGCAGCAAGATATCAATATATCTGCCATAAAAAGCATTTGTGCGAATATGGATATTTCAGAGCTGTAAAGGGTTAACCTGCCACAAAAGAACAAACGTTTTGCCGGCTGTAGGGTTCAGTCTTTTTTTTCAACATTTTATTTATATTTGTGGTACAATCTTCTTCTATCTGCACAGCGGTTCTGTGCATAAAACTCTAGAGGAGGTTTTTTACAATGGAAAAAGAAGAAGTATTGAAGGTGTACCGTCACTCTCTTGCGCACATCCTTGCGAAGGCTGTTATCGAGATGTACGGCAAAGAGGTACAGTATGCGATCGGACCGGAGATCGAGGATGGCTGTTATTATGATTTCGTCCTTCCGAGAACGGTCACAGAAGAGGATTTCCCGGCAATCGAAGAGAAGATGCACGAGATCATCAAGAGAAGGGAAGACTGGACACGCAAGGAGATCTCAAGAGATGAGGCTTTGGAGCTGTTCAAGGATCAGAAGTTCAAGACAGAACTCATCGTTGACCTTCCTTCTGATGAAGTAATCTCGATCTACTATACAGGTGACGATTATGTCGATCTTTGCCGCGGTCCCCACGTAGATAATTCACAGGAACTTTTCAGCGCCGCATTCAAGATCAAGAACGTATCAGGCGCTTACTGGAGAGGCGACGAGAAGAGAGACCAGCTCCAGAGAATATATTTGTTTGCTTTCCCTTCCAAGGACGAGCTTAAGGCTCACCTTGCATGGCTTAAGGAAGCACAGGAGAGAGACCACAAGAAGATCGGAACACAGCTTGACCTGTTCATGTTCCGTGAGACGGCTCCCGGTATGGCTTACTGGCTACCGAGAGGATGGATCCTTTATCAGGAACTCATGAAGTATTCAAGAGAACTCCAGGGTAAGCACAATTATACCGAGATTTCTGCTCCTCTTATCAATAATAAGAAGCTCTGGCTCATCAGTGGTCACTGGGCACACTATCAGAATAACATGTTCATCGTTCCCGGCATCACAAAGGGCGTTAACGCTACTGATGCCGTAGAGGGTGAGGATGCTCCCGAGAAGTATGCTATCGAGGCTGAGGACACAATGGCTGCTAAGCCTATGAACTGCCCTAATGCCATGATGGCTTATAAGCGCACGATGCACTCATATAAGGAACTTCCTATCCGTTACAGCGAGTATGACGTTCTTCACCGTAAGGAGAAGTCTGGCCAGATGAACGGTCTGTTCAGAGTTCAGGAATTCCGTCAGGATGACGACCATACATTCGTTACACCTGAACAGATCAAGGACGAGATCAAGGACGTTATTGCAATTGCTGACGAGATCTATAAGGTTTTCGGTATTACATACCGCGCAGAGTTCTCTACAAGACCTGACGACTTCATGGGTGATATCGAATCCTGGAACGCAGCAGAAGCTTCCTTGAAGGCTATCCTTGACGAGAAGTACGGTGAGGGTAATTACGAGGTCAACGAAGGAGACGGCGCGTTCTACGGCCCGAAGATCGACCTTCAGATCAAGGATGCCCTTGGACGTGAGTGGCAGTGCGGTACTGTCCAGCTCGACTTCCAGCTTCCTCACAATTTCGAGCTCACATATGTCGACAAGGACGGTGCTCAGAAGATGCCAATCGTTATCCACAGAGCCATCTTCGGTTCATTCGAGCGTTTCATCGGCATTATCACAGAGCACTTTAAGGGCGCTTTCCCGTTCTGGCTCAATCCTTATCAGGTAGCAGTAGTACCGATCAGACCTGAGCACAACGAGTACGCACAGAAGGTCGCAAGCGAGCTCACAAAGGCCGGCGTAAGAGTCGAGTCCGACTTAACTGATGTCAACATGAGAGACAAGATCAAGAGATTCAAGCAGATGAAGGATCCTTACATCCTCGTCGTAGGCGATAAGGAAGCTGCCGAGAATACGGTATCCGTCAACGTCAGAGGTTCTAACAAGCAGCTCCAGGGCGTTGCTTTGGACAAGTTCGTTGAACTCTGTGTTAAGCTCAATGCTGAGAGAACGCTGGAGCTCCCTCAGGAAATGTAATTTTCGTACAGATAAATCAAATACCAGGCGGCGTAGGAGATATCCTGCGCCGCTGTTTTATAGCTCTTTGTACAAATACAAAGAAATAAGCCGCCCATAGCCTGAGAACTGGGGCGGCTTTCAAACCAATTCTGAGGATAACCGTCTATTTGGTAATGCCTCATTCCTGAATTCAGTATAACTACTTTGTTTTGCACCGTCAATTCGATTATATGGACAGAAAAGCCCTTAAAAACCCAATAAATCAGGGCAAAAACTTTGATTATCAAATTATCAAAATACACGCTCCGAAGGGTATGTTAGTGCATTTTTTAGGTAATTTTTGCAACGAATAATGACTTTATCTGAATATTTTTTCTTGATATCATTCGTATTGCTACAAAAGGGGGCATATGAGTATGTATAAACAAGAAGGAACCAAAGTCGCCATTATCGGCGCAGGCGCAGTAGGATCCACCACTGCTTTCGCAATTGCAATGCAGCAGCTCTGCTCTGAGCTCGTTCTTATTGATGTCAATAAGGAGAAGGCATTGGGCGAGGCGCTTGATATCAGCCACGGACTTCCGTTCATCGGCGATATGTATATTCACGCAGGCGATTATTCTGACGTAAAGGATGCAGACTGCATCATCATCACGGCAGGTATCCCGAGAAAAGAAGGCGAGACAAGACTTGACCTCGCAAAGAAGAACGTCAAGCTTGCACATGTCATTACTGACAGCATCATGGAGCACTACAACAAGGGTGTCATCATGGTAATCTCCAACCCTTGCGACCTCGTAACATATAAGGTTGCCGAGTGGTCCGGACTTCCTTCAAATAAGATTATCGGTTCAGGTACAAACCTTGACTCCGCTCGTTTCAGAGTCCTTATCTCAAGAAAGCTCGGTGTTGACGTCAGAAACGTACACGGTTATATCCTCGGCGAACACGGTGAGACACAGTTCCCTTGCTGGAGCCATACTCACGTTGCAGGTATGGGTATCGACGAGTATGCAGAAGCAATCGGCGTACCTTTCGGTCAGGATGTCAAGGATGAGATCGCCCAGCAGACAAAGTCTTCCGGCGCTCAGATCATCAAGCTCAAGGGCGCTACGTTCAACGGTATCGCAGTAAGCGCTGCAACGCTTTTGAGAAGCATCACGGAAGACGAGCATACCATCAGAACAGTTGCTACAAGACTTAACGGCGAGTACGGTATCTCAGGCGTTACGCTCGACGTTCCTGCACTCATCGGTGCTAACGGCGTTGATAAGATCATCGACATGCGTCTTACTGATGATGAGTACCAGCTCCTCAAGAAATCTGAGGCAAATATGCGTGAGGCAATCGCTTCCGTAGAGGGTCTCTGATAAGGGAAAATACATACCGGCAAGTGTTTTCGAGCTTTCCGGGACACAAAAGACAAGAATTCAACCCCTTCGCTTTGTCCCATAAAGTGAGGGGGTTCTAATTTAATTAGATACAAAGATTTGCTATAATACTAAGGGTAATCCCAAATAATTCATTCAGAGGTTTAATTATGGAAATATGTGCGGTTGTTATGGCGGCAGGTAAAAGCACGAGAATGAAGTCCAAGCACTCCAAGGTCGTGTTCCAGGTGTCGGGCAAACCGATAATACAATGGGTAGCCGATGCCCTTCAGGAATCAGGCTGCAAGGATCAGGTATATATAGTAGGTGAAGCACAGGCTGAGATCAGAGGCGTCTTAGGCGAGAACGTTGCTTATGTGCTTCAGGAAGAACAGAGAGGAACCGGTCATGCCGTTATGCAGGCAGCTCCGTTCCTTGAAGGAAGAGACGGACTTACGATCGTTCTTCCCGGTGACTGCCCGATGGTATCGGCAGATACGATCAAGAAGGCCCTGGATGCTTTTGATTCCGCACCATCGAATTGCGCAGCGATCCTCATTACTGCAGAAGCTGACGATCCGACCGGTTACGGAAGGATAATCAGGGGCAATGACGGCAACGTTCTTAAGATCGTAGAGCACAAGGACTGCACTGAAGAAGAGCTTAAGGTCAGGGAGATCAATTCTTCCATGTATATCTTCAGGACACCTTTGCTTATCTCGGCTTTGGGCAGGATCGGTGCAAATAATGCGCAGAAGGAATACTATCTCACGGATACGATCGGCATCCTGATCGATGACGGTTATACGGTTGGCGCTGTTGTCTGTGATTTCGATGATACAAGAGGAGTTAATGACAGGAAACAGCTTGCGCAGGTCAGGGATATCATGAATCACAGGATCCTCGACCACCACATGAAGAACGGTGTAGAGATCGTTGATCCCAATGCCACATGGATCCACTATGCAGTTGAGATCGGACAGGATACGGTAATCCTTCCGGGCACGACTCTTCTTGGCAACACCAATATCGGCGAAGACTGCATCATCGGTGAGAATACGAGAATTGACTGCTCGGACATCGGCGACGGTACAGTTGTTGATAATTCCATCATATCTTCAAGCACGATCGGCAAGGACTGCCGTATCGGACCTTATACGCACATCAGACCTGAATCAAGGATCGACGATCACGTTACGCTTGGCGCATACGTTGAGGTCAAGGGTTCTGATATCGGCGAATACACAAGAGCACGTCACCTTACATATATCGGTGACTCCAAGGTCGGCCGCAATGTTAACTTCGGATGCGGAACTGTTACATGTAACTTCGACGGTCAGGATAAGGTCGGCTGTACGATCGAGGATAACGTATTCATCGGAGGCAACTCCAATATTGTATCTTCAGTCGTTCTCGGAAAGGACTGCTACATCGCTGCAGGATCCACTATCACGTCTGACGTTCCCGCGCTTTCGCTCGGTATCGGAAGATCGAAGCAGCTCAATAAAGATAACTGGGTTGCAGACAAGAGCCGCTTGAGAGGCGAGAACTACATAAGACTCGACGACAGACGTTCTGAGGTCTGATCCTCCGGAATACTTACGATGTGGATAATAGCCGGGCTCGGTAATCCGGGAAAACAGTATATCTATACATGGCACAATATGGGCTATCTCGCTGTAGATATGCTCGCGGATAAGCACGGCATTTTTCTGGGAAAAGAAAAGTACAAAGGCTTGTGGGGCAAGGGCAAGATCAATGGCCAGGACGTCATCATCATAAAGCCTACGACCTTCATGAACAATTCCGGCGAGTGTCTGGTAGAGATCAGTAAGTTCTACAAAGTTCCGCCCAAGAACATAATCACAGTTTACGATGACATCGACATTGCCAAGGGTACGATAAGAGTCAGGCCGAAGGGCAGTGCCGGAACGCATAACGGCATGAGATCCTGCATACAGCTTTTGGGGACTGAGGAGTTTCCGCGCGTAAGGATCGGCACGGGTCCTGTTCCCGAGAATTGGGAGCTCGTAAATTACGTTCTTTCCGAAGTCCCGAAGGACGACAGGCCTTTGATGAACGATGCATTTATTAAGGCGTGTGAGGCAGTCGAGGAGATCATCTCCAATGGATAAGAGTCTCATAGAGCTCCTCGGCAGGATAGAAGCCGACAAAGAGCTCACCGCTGCATTTTCCTCAAGTCTTTTGACCGGGAAACATCTTAATATCACGGGCCTTTGCTCTGAGCAAAAGGTCTATGTCGCGATGGCTCTGGCCCGTCTCAATAACCGGAAAGCAGTATTCATTGAGCCGGACAGTGCAAGGGCTCGCGTGACCGCATCATACTGTGCGGCATTCACGGATGGTCCCGTTACCCTTCTGATGCCCTCAGAATTGTCTCTTGTCAGCGCAGAGGCATCTTCCAGGGAATTAGAGCTTACGAGATCCGCGGCCCTCTCAGAGCTCGTTACGGGCGGATTCGGGGCAGCCGTAATCACAGCAGGCGCCCTGCTCAATAAGCTTGAACCCGGAAATGTTTTCGCCAAAAGGATAATAAATCTCAAAGTTGGAGATGAAATGGAGCGCGATGAACTGGTCGCAGCGCTCCTTCTTAACGGTTATGAGAATGTCCCGCAGGTAATGGAAAAGGGCGAGTTCTCGGTAAGAGGAGACATCGTTGACATCTATTCCCCGTCATACACGGAGCCTGTGAGAGTAAGCTTTTTTGACACCGAGATCGACCAGATAAAGACATTTGACAGAGAGACGCAGAGATCGACCGGGCAGCTCGAAGAGACGACCGCGGTGCCTGCATGCTGTTATGCTTTCCTCGAAGAGAAACGTGAAGATATTGCTGAACTCATTTTGGCACGCGTTCAGGATGATCTCGCGAAAATGAATACCGCCACGAGGGAGGTAAGGCGTGCTGCCGAACTCCTGTCGAGGACCGCCACAGGCGACGCCGAGAAGATCAGGAACGGAATCGAGCCTTCAGGCATTGCTAGGTGGCTTGGAATAATACTCAAGGACTATCACACTGCCATAGATTACGTGAACGGCGATGACGTCGTTTTCTTTGCCGACGAGATGGTCGATATAGATGCGAGAATGAACGCTTATGCGGGCGAGTATGCGCAGCGTAGCCGTGAATCTTTCGAGATAGGAATCGCTCCGACGTGTGCTCCTTCTGCGATGGTGAACATCTCAAAGCTCATGAGGGCTTTGGACGGGCTGGATAACATTGTTACATTGTCCATGTTCCAGTCCTCGGGCAACGGTTTGCCGGGCGGAACGACACATACGGTCTCGGGATTCCCGGCAGACAACTTCTCGGGACGCGTCCAGGAGCTTGCAGAGCTTCTCAAGAAGAACAAAGACATATATCTTGTCGCACATCACGGCAGGCGCTACGAGCAGCTGAAAGAGCGTCTTTCAGAGTATGACTGCTTTAAAGAGATAATAGATGCGCCGCTTCCGGCAGGCTTTACGTATCCGATGCTCGGCATGACCGTTCTCGGAGAGCAGGAATTATACGGCGCGGAACAGAAACGCACCGAGAAGAAAAAGGGCGGCAACAGGATTCAGTTCTTCAGCGAGATTAGCCCGGGCGATTATGTCGTTCACGACAAGCACGGTGTCGGCCGCTACGAAGGCCTCATCAACATGAAGGTCGGAGAGATCAGGAAGGACTATCTTAAGCTCACATACGCGAAAGGCGAGACGCTTTATATCCTTCCGGAAAATCTCGATTCACTGCAGAAATATGTAGGTCCCGGCGAGAAAGAACCGAAGCTTTCAAGGCTTGGCGGAGATGAGTGGAAAAGGTCAGTTTCGCGCGCCAGGGAAGCCATCAAGAAAGTCGCGTATGACCTTCTTAAGATCTATGCGGCAAGAAGCGTCAACAAGGGGATCGCTTGTGATCCTGACGATGAACAGCAGAAGCTTTTCGAGGACAGATTCCCGTTCGTTGAGACTGATGACCAGGTGCGCGCAGTAAGAGAGATCAAAGCCGATATGGAATCTGAAAGGCCGATGGACAGGCTCCTTTGCGGAGACGTCGGTTTCGGCAAGACGGAAGTCGCATTCAGGGCGATGTTCAAGGAAGTCATGAACGGCAGACAGGTCATAATGCTCGCGCCCACGACGCTCCTTGCACAGCAGCATTACGAGAATTTCATGAGCAGGGTCAAAGACTTCCCGGTCAACGTCTGCATGCTCTCGAGATTTGTTCCGCAGGCACAGATAAAACAGAATCTCATTGACATAGAAAACGGAAAGATCGACGTCATCATCGGTACGCACAGAGTTCTTTCGAATGACGTCAAACCGCCCCATCTGGGCCTTCTCGTCGTCGACGAGGAGCAGCGTTTCGGCGTCAATCACAAAGAGAAGATCAAGTCCATGAAGACTGACGTTGATGTATTATCTCTTTCAGCTACGCCTATTCCGAGAACGCTTCACATGTCTTTGTCCGGCATAAGGGATATCTCCGTATTGGAAGAGGCGCCTTTTAACAGGCGCGCGGTCCAGACTTACGTATTGGGATATGATGAGCAGATTATCATTCAGGCATGCATGCGCGAGATCGCAAGGGGCGGCCAGATCTTTTATCTTTATAACAAGACGTCAGACATTGATAAAGTCGCGGATGCACTGGCAAAAGCCATGCCCGGCGTCCGCGTTACCTATGCTCACGGTCAGATGCCCGAGAACGGCCTTGAGACCGTCGTCGCTGATTTTATCGAAGGCAAATACGATATCCTTGTCTGCACCACGATCATAGAGAACGGCGTCGACATGCCCAATGTCAATACGCTGATAGTCGAAAATGCAGACCGCTTCGGTCTTTCGCAGCTCTATCAGATCAAGGGCCGCGTTGGAAGATCCGACAGACAGGCATACGCATACATCACATACGATGCAGATGCGGTCCTTAATGAAGAAGCGACCAAGAGATTAAATGCTTTGCGCGAATTTACAGAGCTCGGTTCCGGTGTCAGGATCGCGATGCGCGACCTCGAAGTCCGAGGGGCAGGTAGTCTCCTCGGTGCAGAACAGCACGGCCAGATGGATGTTATCGGTTATGAACTTTACTGCCGTTTATTGGATGAAGAAGTGCGTCTTCTTAAGTCCGGAAAAGACGAAGTCCTTGATTCTGATGTTATTACGGGACGCGCTGAATCCTCTGAAAAAGGCTTTACCGTCGAAGTCGATTACGATGCTTACATTCCTGCTTCCTACATTCAGGATGAAGCCGCGAGAATGAGCTGCTACAGACGCATCGGCGACATCACGGATTTCGAATCCTACAGCGATTTCATAGACGAAGTTACGGACCGTTACGGCGATGCTCCGCCCGAAGTCTATATCCTCTCGGGTGTCTCACTAATGAGGTCGCTTGCAGGCACTTTGGGCTTTACGAAAACCTCCATCAAGAGTGCCGGCGTAAGGCTTTATCTTAACCAGAATCTTCAGATAGACATGCAGGCTTTCGGTGCCCTGATGCGTGACAATTTCTACGGCGCACGCGTGACGATCAACGCTACGGGCTCAATGCCGTACATGCTCTTCAAACCGTCTTCGGTCAAACAGGACAAGACCGTCATGGAGATCGTAGGCCTGCTTAAGATCCTTTCCGAAAACCGGACTCCTGCTGACAAGCCCGAAGCCGATAATGTATAATACGCAGAGTTAAAACCGAAAAATGCTCCAATAGTCTAATGGATAGAATGGCGGTTTCCGGTACCGTAGATGCGGGTTCAATTCCTGCTTGGAGCGCCAACTGAAGAAAACATCCTTCAACGTACGGACAGTAATTTGCCTTCGGCAAATTAACTAGTTGAAGGATGTTTTCTTGTTGGCGGTCGGAAGGGACTTCGGCAAATTAACTAGTTGCAAAGGTCTTTTTACTTGGCGAGCGGGAAGGAGAAGCGTTTAGCAGGCGGGTTTTCTTAATCGTGATATAATAAACAAAAGAAATAGAAAGGAACAGTGTTTTCATGAAGTGCATAATTAACGTTACTTGGGACAGCGATGCTGCAGTATATATTGCGACCAGTGAGAATATACCCGGATTGGTTTTAGAATCCGGATCATTTGATGCGCTGATTGAAAAAGTTCGTGTGGCAGTTCCTGAATTACTCCAATTGAATAACAACAAGGCCGAAGTGATAGATCTTACTTTCCTGTCAGAAAGGCATTGTTTGGTGTCCAATGGCTGAATAAGAGAAAAAAGTTCGTGAGATACTGAAGGATAACGGGTGCTATTTTGTTCGTCACGGGAAAGGTGATCATGATATATGGTACAGCCCGATAAACAAAATGCATTTTACTGTTGATGGAAAGATAAAATCACGATTTACGGCAAATGCCATTATGAAACAGAGCGGAATAGATTATAAGTTCTGAATCAAATAATCAACATAACAAAAGAAGTGCCGGCAATCAGCTGACGGAAAACAGTTAAAATCGTCAACGGAGTGCCGGCACGTATGTCAAAAGCAAATGCTTTTTTAACTTATTCAATCTGTGCTTTTTCCAGATCCTTTTCGCTGGACTTTGCTTTGTTGGTAACCATTGTGAAGCTGCCGACGAAGCAGAGTGCGAAGCAGAGGCCAATTGCAAAATTTTTGAAGATCAGGCCCCAGATTATGATCATGGTAATGAACAGTGCCGTGCTGCTGAAATAAATGCCGAGGACCTTTTTGCCTGATGCTTTGGTAATGATCTTGTCCTGATATTCTGCTTCGCCGATCTGATCGAATCCGACCGAATTTCTGAAGTGGTCGATCATGGAATGGTCAAAGTATGCCATCTCTTTTTCGAAGCCGTCTGCAAAAAATCTCTTGTCTTCGATCATCTTGTCTCTTGATCCTTCGAACCATGAATCAATGCCCTTTTTTCCTGACGGTTCGCCTGCGATCCTCTTGATGCAGGACACGCCGATTATGTACTTTTTCTTATCGATCTTCTTTGTCATTACGAAGATCTCTCCGGAAGGAAGACCCTTGATTGTCTTGCCGCTGCCGTCCGTAAAATCCGTTTTTGCCTCTTCGAAAAGACCGCTCAGGATTTCTAATGAAAGAACGTCTCTTAAGCCTTCTGCGATCTCGATCCTGCCTTCTGTGATCTTCTTTAAGCTGTACTTAGAAAGACCGATAATGTCACAACCTTTTACATATTCCATAACTGTTTTCCTCTCTGTTTCGTTTGTGTTTTGCTTTTGACACCATCATCGTAACAGACGGAATTCCGTCAATAACAGAAGTGTCGTGAATGACACTTCTGTTGTCGTGAATTGCATAAAAGATTGCATTAAGGGCGGACGGCGCTTATTCCGTAGTAAGCGCGGTAGAGGATTATCCGGCCGCCGACAGTGTTTTCGGAGATGTACCTGTCGAGCTTCTCTTCATCAAGAACTCCGCCCTCGATAGCTACGCCGTCCAGGATCGGGACGATCTTCAAAAAGCTTTTGAACGATTCTCTGTCCCTGAAGTATTCGCGCGTGTGTATCGGCACGAGTTCGACTTCCGAAAAGCCTGCTTTCAGTACATTCTCATAATCGGCGATCGAGACCGGCACGGGATCTTCATATCCCTGGCCGCCGCCCATGGTGAGCTTTAAGCTCCAGCAGTCGTACTTGTCGACGCCTCTGATGAGAAGGGTTCCGCCGGGCTTTAAACAACGGAAGATCTGGACCGGATCGGTGCAGGTGTGACGCGCTACTACGATGTCGAAGTGTTCGTCCGGAACATCCATCTTCAGGTTGTCCATTACTTTGAACGAGATGTTTTTCCGGCCGCTTTCCGACAGGTTTTTGCAGGCGGTATCGATCATGGCAGGGGAGTAGTCAGTGCCGAGTATTTCGGCGCAGTCAGGGAAGAACTCTATGATCTTTTCGCCGCCGGCGGTGCCGAGATCCAGTATGCGTGAATCCCGGTCAGCGTGCGCATTCAAAAGACCATACAGATCCCAATCCGTCAGACACTCTTCGTGTATGCCGAATTCGTCGAAGCTCCAGTGAGCCATCTTCTCGAAATATTTAAAATCGCTTTCGTGAGACATAAAAAAAGAACCTCCTTTCACGAACAGCAAAACTTAACGCGGAATACCGCGCACCTCTTTGTCATTCATGATGAGATTCTAAGGTTCTTATCATTATTAACCCTGCCCGAAGGCATCGCGGATGCAGAACGCGAATAACTAATTGATCTGCAACATATTTATTATACCACATCCGGCCGCGGAATAAAAAGGGACTTTACAACAAATAGGTAACATGTTACCATAACGGGTAATATATTACCTATTGAGATAAACACAGGAGAAACAGTTATGAACATAGAAGATACGGTAAACAGCAATAAACTGGATTTCGAAGGAATACCTTCAAGTTATTATCTGCTGGGACTCTTAAGCGCCTTCGAGAACCGTTTTCAGGCCATGGCTGACAACATGATGAAGGAAATCAGCTGGAAACAGTTTTTCGCGATCATATGCATAAACATGTGTAAAGAGCCGCCGACGCTGAAGGACCTCTCGGATGTCCTCGGAAGCTCGCACCAGAACGTAAAGCAGATCCTGTTAAAGCTGGAGAGCAAAGGCTTTGTCGAGTTTCAGGAAGATGCCGGAGATAGGCGCAAGCAGCGGATCGTGCTGACAAAGAAATGCCGGAATTTCTGCGAAAAGAACAACGACATGAGCATGAAGATCATGGCAAAGATGTTCGAGGGTGTACCGGAAAAGGATATACAGACGACCATAAAAACGATTACAAAGATCGAAAAGAATCTTACGGAGGCAGTATAAATGTCAGGAATAATAATCTACAAATCAAAATACGGAGCTACGAAGAAATATGCGGAGTGGCTCTCCGAAGCCACGGGCTTTCCTTGTGTAACCACCAAAGAAGCAGACATCAATGAGGTTGCTGAAAAAGACGTGATAATCGCAGGCGGCGGCGTTTATGCATCAGGCATCGCCTGCACATCTTTTCTTAAAAAGAATATCGGAAAGCTCAAGGGTAAGAAGATAATCGTCTTTACCTGCGGCGCATCTCCTTACGATGAGAAATCGGTGAATGCGGTGATAAAGATGAATATGAAGGATGATCTCGAAGGGATACCGGTTTATTATTGCAGAGGCGCGTTCGACATGAAGGAGATGTCATTTAAGGACAGGACGCTCTGCAGTATGCTCAGGAAATCTCTTGTCAAAAAAGATCCCAAAGAAATGGAAGTCTGGGAGAGCGCCCTGGTGGAAGCCACGGATAATGAGGCTCATGACTGGACGGACAGGTCATATCTGGAGCCGGTGCTGGCGGCAATATGAGGGCAATATAAGGCAATTTTATCTAAATTATTTTAGTAAGTGCGTTTCCCGAATCTTTTTGATACAATGGTGGGGCAACTTTTATGGATTCGGGTCGTTGATATGGAATTAAACCAATTTTTGAAGTACAAGGATATTGTCATTCAGTGTCATGACAATCCTGATGCTGATGCTCTGGCTTCGGGATACGCACTGATGTGGTATTTCCACAAGAAGAATAAACCGGCAAGATTTATTTACAGGGGCAGGAACGAGATCAAGAAGAGCAATCTCCTAATCATGATCAAGGAACTTGAGGTTCCCGTCGAATATGAACCGTTCTTTGCTGAAGAGCCGGATCTCATAATAACGGTTGACTGCCAGTACGGCCAGAAGAACGTAACAACAACAAAGGCTAAGCATATAGCCGTAATAGACCATCATCATAAAGTTGCAACGATTCCGGGTTCGCTTTCCAGGATCAGAAGTGATGTCGGCAGCTGTTCCACGCTTTGTTGGGATCTGATCAAGAAAGAAGGATTGGATCCGAATGATAACAGACTGCTTTCGACGGCTCTGTATTACGGCCTTTTCTCGGATACCAACAGGCTCTCCGAGGTATCACACCCGTTAGACAGGGATATGCTGGACAACCTGGTCATCAATAAGAGCACCGTCACGGAAATGATCAATTCGAACATTTCGCTTGAAGAGCTTCAGATCACGGGAAGAGCTATCCTTAACTACGACTACCATCCGAGCAACAAATATCTTGTTATCGAAGCCGAGGCATGCGATCCATGCATCCTGGGCGTCATAAGCGATTTTGCACTTGAGACCGAGAATGTCAGCGTATGTATAGCGTTCTATGAAAGTCCTTATGAGGTCAAGTTCTCCGTCAGGAGCTGCACTAAGGAAGTCCGTGCAGATGATCTTGCGGCATTCCTTGCCGAAGGCCTTGGCGGCGGAGGCGGCGGTCACACACTGAAAGCCGGAGGCGTGATGCAGCCGGATCTTCTGACCAAATCCGCTAAGGAGACCATCGAGGAGCGTCTCCAGTGGTATTACGACAGATTCCTTGTCATCTATGCGAAGAATACAAAGCTTAATACCTCGAAATGGAAGGCTTACGAAAAGATCTCCCAGTCCTTGGGCTGCGTCAGGCTCGCTGATGTTTTCCCGATAGGTACTCCTATCAACATAAGAACTCTTGAAGGCGACGTTGATACCGTCATCGACAAAGAAGCTTATCTCATGATCGGCGTCGAAGGCGAGGTATATCCCATCAAGGAGAACAAGCTCTTAAGCAGCTACCAGGTCACAAACTTCGTCTATACAAGGGAATTTGAATACGAACCGAACATAAAGAACAGGGTAACGGGCGAGGTTAAGCACGTCATGCCCTTTGCCAAGACCGTAAGAACGATAGGAAGTTCCATCGTATTTGCAAAGCCTTTGGAGCAGCCTGTTAAGCTCTTTACGGCATGGACCGAAGACAAGTACTATTCCGGTCAGATCGGCGATTATCTTACGGTAAGGGCTGATGACGAGCATGACATCTATATCGTCAAAGGCGAGCTTTTCGACCGGTTCTATAAGTCCAGAGGAAGATAAAACTGTTCCACATGGAACAAGGGGCGGTGAAAAACTCAGGAGATAGTTTGGTTTTTTACCGCCCTTTTTTTACTCATTTTCAGTTAAGGTTTTCGCTTAATCCGCAACTGTATTATCGAAATAAAGCAGTTCAGTTATGGCGCCATACCATTTAACGCTTTTTCGAGAATTAAGAATTTAGGTTAAGATTTCAGGCAGATTTTTAACGCAAATTTTCATATAGGAAATTTACGTTAAGAATTACCCGAAAAACTTAACGCATATTTCGAAATCAAGAATTTAGGTTAAGATTTCCTCTCAAATCTTAACCTAAATATGCAAAACAAAAATATGAGTTAAATTGAGCAATTAAAAGCAGCAACCTCACGAGATTTACCTTAACAGGAAAGTCTTTAGGTAAAGAAGATAGTTATAGCTTTCTGATCTGTTTTAACAGCCCTTTATTTGAATGTTTTTGTCCTTTATCAGTCTCAGAGTCCGTACCTGGATCTTGTTTCTTCAGTGAGTTCCTGGCCGTCCAGCAGTTTATTAGCTTTCTCTATCAGTTCGGCTGTGGTGTAGTGCCTGATATATCCTGTCATACAATCCGTGCTTACCAGGTAGGAATATACATAGAAGCGTTCGGTTTCCTTGTGGTAGCAATAGGCGTTTTCCACGAATGCGATCTCTACCCAGGAGTCGGTATCGAAGACGCTTACCTGATCGCCGACCCTGACAAAGAGCTGATGGTTCTTTTCGTCGAAGATCAGTTCTGCCGTGCCGATGCCGTATTCGGTTATGTCGTGCCTGCCGATCAGTTCACCTGTCTTGCTGTCGTAAAGGAAGAGGCTGTCATCAGCAATAACATAAAGGATGTTATTCCTGAAGATCGCATTGAAACGGTTTTTGCAGTAACAGCGGATGGTGTACAGTTCCTTGAGTGAATCGTCTGTTACAAGGATCGTGTTGCTGTCAGACAACAGGATAAGGGATCCGTCATCAGAAGCAGTCATATTGAAATCATTCCTGTTATAGACGATCCAGTTATCCGGAACTTTCATTTCCCTGATCCTTTGTTTTTCCAGATTTGCCACGAAAACGCGTCTGCCGATGGGAAGGAATACGGAATCTGCCTGCTCGATGTAGACGGGCTCATATGCATAGGCTATGCTGATGTCTTCAACATCTTCAAGAGACATTTCTTTATAGTTCGTGCCGTCGATGTCATACACTTCAATCTTCAGATCTGAACCTAATATGTTATAAGTGATGATCTTTCCGTTGGAGACCGTGTCCAATGTATCCAGTTCAATGTCGACCATTCTGACAGTTTCATTCTCAGGATCTATCTTGACGATGTTGTTTCCGAAGTAACCGTAGATATCATCGCCGACCCGTTCGATGCAGAAATTGCTCGTCAGGTAGTTAATGTCATGTACATCGGTTGATGACAGGAGCTTACCGGAATTAAGATCGATAAAGCTTACCCTGACGTCATATGTGTCGGTAACTCTTGCTGCGATTATAAGAAGGTCATCTTCAGCATAACTTACCTGGTAGGATGAACCCGTTGTAAAGCCGCCGTAGCAGTCGATCTCGGTCCATTCGTTATCCTGAAGATAACGGTAATAACATATGATGTCATTTCCGCCGGAAGGGCAGGCATAGATAAAATCACTTATAAGTCCTACGATCACATTGTTGCAGAGAACGCTGTAGGAACCAAGATCGTTGCTGTCTTCATTAAGCGTGAAAACATATTCTCCGTGTCTGCAGATGAACTCCGGAAGATCATTCTTATTGAAATCTGCTACGGAAACTATCGAACTGCCTGTCAGATAATCATTGATCTTTTCTCCGGTGCCGATATTATAGATGGCGGCAGCGTTTCCGGCATAGAATAATACAGCTTTTCTTGCAGGCAGATATAACGTGTTCGTGGTGGAGAGAACATCGGTGTATTCCAGTTCGGTTTCCCAGGCGAGCTTCGCGTTCGAGCTGTTGTAACAGTACATCTGCATGTAGCCGGACTGAATATAGGTGAGATCTTCGCTGAATGAAATGGATGAATTAAACATGTCATTGTTTGCGATAACGCAAAGATGATCATCGTCCGCGAAAGAAATCTTCACAATAAACATTGTCTCGAGTTCCGCGGTGTAATCCTTCAGAGTCTCGGTGTCGAAAATATGGATGTTTACGCTTCCGAAAGAAAGTGCGGAGTCCGTAAATGCCAATTTCTTTCCGTCAGACGATACGGCAAGACAGTCTATGGAAGTTAAGAACATGTCATTCAGGACTTTGTAAGTGTCTTTGACGCTGCCGTCTTTTGCTGACAGTCTGACGACCTCGCCGTTACCGTTATCGAAAAATACCGCATGATTTGCATAAAGAACGTCACCATCGCGGATCGGTGTCCTGTCCGGAGTCTCATACTCCCAGATGAGAGTTCCGGTCTGGATGTTATATGCCTCGATGTTATAGCTGTGCATTATCAGGATCGATTCTTTGCCGAGGAACAGGATGTCCTTCGGATCGTCCTCGCCGACCTTCTCGAAGATCAGTTTCTTGGACGAAGTATCCCAGCAATAAGTGTTTCCGGACTGATCCATTGCCGCCAGGTATAAGTCATCTTCCGAGAGAATGCCTTTCGATACCGGATGTTCGGTCTTGTAGTTCCAGATGGGTGTATAAGAAGCGCCGGAGTTGGATCTGTATGCGCTTGTGGCATCGGTGATAGCGCGTACCGCAGCCCCGGTCTCAGGCATTTTGCTTTTCTCATCACCCGGGAGCGCCGCAAGGGCGAGCTGGATCGCATCTACTCTTTTTCCTTCGGCTAGGAGCTGTTCGGATTCATTTGCCAGATAAAGCGATTTGCTTCTGAGCGACTCGATATAGCTGTCGTTTATCTTCTTGCCCGTATATGCCATATAGCAGCCAAAAGCCACCACTGCCGCAAATGCGACACCGATTATAGCTGCCGCGCGTCTTATCCTGTACTGTCTTCTCCTTCTTAAGAGTTCATCGTAAGAGCACCCCAAAAGTGCAGCCGCAAGTCTCGGAAGCTCTTCTTTGTCAGCCTGTGAGGTGCGCATCCTGTAGTCGCAGGATAACGGCTCGACGGGCACTTTGACTCTTTGCATGAAGCCGTTCTCATCGGTGTATTCTTTTACCTGGGTGAGGAGCTCTTCAGGAATGACTTCAAAAGGTTCGCCTTCCGTGAGAACGGTAAGGATCTTGTCCTGGGAATGTGTCTTAAGGAAAGTGTTGATCTCTCTTTTTACCCAGAATGACTCTCTGGTGTGCGTCGAGCAGATTACTATCAGGTACTCAGCTTTTTCGAGAGCGTTGGTAATGGTCTCCGTAAGATCGCTCGTGATGGGAAGCTCGTCCTTATCTCTGAAGATCTGCGTTATCTTCTTGTGCTTGAGCTTTTTGCCGAGCTTGTGAGGCACATGAAAGTGTTCGAGCTTTCTTTGAATGTGCGATGCGATCTTAGAGTCCAGCGGACCGTGCTTGTACGAAATAAAGGCGTTGTAAAAATCAATCATGGAGGCTTTCCTTTCCCCGAAAGTTGTTCCTGTCGTAAATAGTAACATAAATATATAAATAATGCCTTGACGTTACTATTACATGTACAGCTTTACAAGCCGTAATGTTGCGGTTATAATATAAACACATTTATATAATCGTGTTTATATTATGAGGTGCAGATCATGGCCAGAAAAGTTACAATCGGACGCGAAGTCATCCTGGAGTCCGCTCTCCGTATGCTTATCAGGGACGGATATTCATCCGTCAACATTAAGACACTTGCCGCAGAGATCGGGTGTTCGACGCAGCCCGTCGTGTGGCATTTCGACAACATGGACGGCTTAAGGAGCGCGCTCTACGATTATGCAAGGGCATATGCAGCTTCGGCAGTACGGTCTGTGAGCGGCAATGCCGTTGAAGGCTTTGAGGCGATCGGAGAAGCCTATGTCAGGATGGCAGTTAACGAGCCGAACCTGTTCAGGTATCTCTATCTGGGCGAAGCTCCTTCGACGCAAACATACAATGTGAAAGACATCGCCACGTCACCTCGCGATGCTGCGACGGTGAAGATGATATGTGAGCAGACCGGTCTTAAACGTGCCTCTGTCCTACGTTACATACGCAACACGGTCATATATTCGCACGGCATCGCGACGCTGGTCGCGACCGGAATGTTCACCGGAACCGAGAAAGAGATGATGAAGATGATAAATAAAGCGGCAGACGGATTTCTTCTGGCAGAAGGCATTGATCCGGACAGGATGCCGAAGAAGGGAAAGGTTAAATGATGCAGATATTTGCAATAATCGGTGCCGCACTGCTTTTTATCGCGGCAGTCTTCGAAGTATTACTCGTGGCAGGTCTCCCCTTAGGTGAATTTACCATGGGCGGACGTTATAAAGTGCTTCCTCCCTTGATGAGGGTCGCAGCTGTTTTCTCTCTGCTTACACAGTTGTTTGCAGGATTGATAATTCTGCAGGCTGCCGGCTTTATGGGAATGTGGTTCACCTTCGGCGTGACAAGGATCATTTGCTATGTTTTCGGAGGATTTTTCGTGATCAACACGGTCATGAACTTCTTTTCGACGAGCAGGAAAGAGAAGCTTGTCATGACACCGCTGGCATTGATCGAAGCAGTATGCTTTCTGGTTACGGCAATTATGATGAAGTAAGAAAATCTTGTCCTGTCACTTCTGAATAACTACTGTTCCTTTCCCTCCGTCGACCGTAACGACGTCGCCGGTCTTAAGAACAGTCGTGGCATTTCTGCAGCCTACAACAGCCGGGATGCCGAATTCCCTGGCGACGATCGCTGCATGCGACAGGGGAGCGCCGATGTCGGTGACTATAGCAGACACTTTGTGGAAGGCGACAGTCCAGCCGATGTTCGTGGCGCGTGTAACAAGGATCTCTCCGGGAACGATCTCGTTGATGCGGCTTACATCATCAATGACGCGCACTGTTCCCGTGACAACTCCTGCGGCGCCCGCGAAGCCTTTTACGTCAGAGGATACATCGCCAGCGGGCTGGTCACTTATGAAGACGTCATATCTTCTGTCAGGATCAGACAGCCATTTTTCAGGGTCGAACCTTCCGATGACGAGGTTCGGGAAGCCCGGGTATGTGTTGTATCTTGCAAATGATTCTTTCCGCGCAGGGATATAAGCGACTGCGGAAGCATCGCCCTTAAGGAGATTAAACATCTCGGTAAAGCTCAGCATGAAGATGTCATTGCCCAGGCCGTTAAGCTCGCCGGCCTTCAGGATATATTCTCTGAAGACGCAGAAAATGCGCACGCCTTTGCTCCTGATATCTTCGCGGAAGACATTCGCGTGAATGAATTTTGCGAGCTCTTTGTCGATCCACTTGCGCTTGGAAGGATATTTCTCCTTGAACTCTGCGAGGGCCTCTTCATAAGCGCTCTTTTGTGCGGTCTGCATCCGGTGCAGAGGTGAACCGTCTGAGGGCATGTCCTTCAGGAGATTATCGGGGAAGGAGGGGTCTTCATACGGACGGGGCGCCATCAGCTCCATCTCGTCAGCGGAGCGGTGGCCGCAGACGCGGATATAATCTTCGCGTGTCATGCGTCCTTCCGCAACGTCCTCTAAAAGCAGCATCGGCTTCATGCAGTCGATGATGCCGACGCAGCCCGTACACAGCCTGTTCGCCATGTCTTCACCCGCGATCTTCGCGATCTTCTTGCGCGTTCCGAAAAGCGGCACAAGCGAAGTCCCGCTCTCGGCCATGATCGAGGCGAGGCCGTCGTTAAGGTAACCCTGGAGCACTTCGTCCCAAAATTTCATGAGGGCTTTGCTGTCTGTGAACTTACGGATCTTCAGTATCAGGTTGTCAGAAATGCTGTCGAGATTCTGCACCATCTCGTGCTTCTGTTTCTTCGTAAGCTTGGACTTGTTCCTGGGAAAGAAGAGGTTCTTTATCTTCTTCATGAACGCCTTCTTATCAAAAGGCGAGACGGGTACTTCAACGCCTTCGGGGATCTCGCCGACGAGCTCTTTGATCTTCTCGTAAGCCTTATCACGCTTAATTCCGAATCTCACCATCAGAGAGCACATCACGGAGATGTTCATGTATGCCTGTCCGTTGATATTGTCGAGCCAGTCAGGCAGGCCCAGCACGTCGTTGATCTTCTCCAGAACGCTGAAGGTCATGGGGCTCACGGGTTTCATGAAGATCTCGCCGACGTTGGTCTTGGTAAGGAGCTTATAGCCCGAGCGCGTGCCGTTGATGTCATAGTTTTCAGGATCTAATCTGCGGAGCGTTGTTATCGGGCGTGCCTGCAGAATATAAACTTTATGGTTTGCTACCGCCCATTCGATATCCATCGGCAAGCCGTAGAAAGATCTGATCGCGAGCGAATATTTGCGGAGGGTCTTAGCGTAAGGCGCGATCTCGGAATTGCCCTCGAAGGTCTTGTCGATGGCGCCGATCCTGAATTCTTCCGCATTCTCAGATCCCGATACGAGCTTCTCGCCCTCGCCGTGAACGTAGTTGCCGATGATCTTGTCGTCTTTTCCCGTGATGATGTCTGACGTGAATATAACGCCCGCAAAATCAGGCTTCACGAATTCCTGGATGACGACGCCGATCCCTTCGCTGGTCTCATCATTTTGGGCTTTGTATTCTTCAACACGTGCGCTCTTTGCAGATTGAGCGACGTGTTTTACGGCATCTCTGATCTTGGGAACCATAACGTCTGTGAGGGTTTCATACTGACCTGCAAATGAGTTGTTCTCACTGTCCTCTCCGATGGCAGAAGATCTGACGGCATAAGTCTTAAGTCTGTCTAATCCGGCGATAATACCGTTCAATTCTTCAGATGCTTCATCTGTCAGTTTCCCATCGCGAAAACCGTCCGCGGTGATAACGTATCCGGCAGGAATGTTCATTTTGAGATTCTGCATCATGAGAGAAAGGGACGACGCCTTGCCGCCTGCTGTCTTCTGCTTTTCTGGAGGTAAAGATCTTAAGTTATAGATATACTTCATCATCAGTCACCCAGCAAAAGATCGACTCTCATGTCGATGTATTTTTTGAGTTCTCTATCCTTGTTAAGGTCGATACCGAAGCTCTCTTTGATGTCGTCCTTGCGGCAGACGATGAGCTGCATCATGGCAGAGAGTTCATACGCAATCAACCTGCACTCCTTGTCGGTCCTGCGGCCCGCGTAATGCTTCTTAACATAGGGGAAGCTGAACGACTCCTGCGAGAGGTCGCGGTTAAAGAGCACGTGACCTGTGATCGCCTTAGTAAATTTAGGGTTCTCGACCAAACATTTTGCGACGATGAAATGAAGCTTTTTAAGGAGTTCTTTGGGCGCGATATCGGAGGCGATGAGCTTCGCGACTTCTTCTTCATTAAGAAAACTCATGTACTGTTTCCGGAACGTCTGGTAAAGAAGATTCTCTCTAGAGCCAAAGCAGTAGTTGATCATGGAAGCCTTTGTGCCGGCCTTTTCCGCGATCTGCCTGGAAGTGACCTTAAAAGGATCTTCGGCTTCTTCCATAAGCGTGAAAGCCGCATCGATCAGCTTGTCTTTTGTGATGTTGAGTTTCTCGTCTTTCTGCATACTGACCTCAAAATTGAACGCGTTCAATAATGATAGTATCACGCTTTTTCCGGCTGTGCAACACCATGACCTCCCAATGATATAATTACAGCAGTTTTCGAATGGAGGGTTGATCATGGTAAGGCACGTTATAGTTTGGACGCTTAAGGACGAATTCTCTGACAGCGAGAAAGAAGAGATCAAGGCCGGAATCAAGGCAGGTCTCGAAGGTCTTCTTGGCAGGATCCCGGGCCTTATAGAGATCAAGGTAAATACTGATAAACTCGCCAGCTCTTCGGGCGACGCAATGCTCGATTCACTTTTCGAGAGCGAAGAAGCTCTGAAGAATTATTCATCAAATCCTCTGCACGTTGAGGTCGCGACCACGAAGGTCAGACCGTTTGTTAAGGTTCGCAGCAGTTTTGATTACGAAGTTTAAGAATATAAAGCCGTCAGGCCTTTGGCGGTTGACGATTATCCGAAGCGGTGTGAAAATTGCAATATAAAATCAGAAAGGAAATAGGATTATGGAAGGCATCGAGAAAGTTTGCGCATTTTTGGAAAAGACAAAGACATATTATCTGGCAACCGTTGACGGTGACCAGCCCAGGGTAAGACCTTTTGGCACGGTTCTCTTATATGAGGGCAAGCTCTATATCCAGACAGGAAAGGTTAAGCCGGTCTCACAGCAGCTCGCAGCAAATCCCAAGGCCGAGATCTGTGCTTTTGACGGCGAGACAGGCACATGGCTCCGCGTATCGGGCGAACTCATCAACGACGATTCTCATGACGTTAAGGTTGCCATGCTCGACAAGCATCCCGAGCTCAAGTTCATGTACAGCGCTGACGATGACAATACCCAGGTACTCTATTTCAAGGACGCGACAGCCACATTCAGTTCATTCACGGCTGCTCCGGAGAGCTTCACGTTCTGAACTGATCTATGATCCAGGATATTTTTCCCCATAAGCTGGACAATCATTTTTTTCCGGCCCGAAAACCTGCTGAAGACAGTTATGTAATGGCATTCAGGCATCAGGACATCCTCGTAAAAGGCGAGGCGTTTCCGCGTGTAAGTGATTTCTCCGGTGATTGCCGGGACAGGCTTATATATCTTTTCGCGCTTGACGAAGATTATTATTTTTTCCTCGATGCCGGGGACGAAGATACACCTCTTCCCGATGGATACGGATTCGTGAACGTCAGATCTTTCAGGCGTTCGGGAATAGCGGAGAAAGAGAACGTATTCCTTGCATTTACGGCGCTCCAGCTGGCAAACTGGTACCGCGGAAACAAATACTGCGGCATATGCGGAAAAGAAACTTTTAAAGACGGTAAAGAGCGCGCGCTGCGCTGCGAATGCGGCAACGTAATCTATCCCCGCATTGTGCCAGCAGTTATAGTCGGCATCACGAACGGCGACAGGATACTTGTGACGAAATATAAGACTGGCTTTGCCCATTTCGCACTGGTGGCAGGTTTTACGGAGATAGGAGAGACACTCGAAGAAACCGTCGCCCGCGAAGCGATGGAAGAGACGGGACTTAGAGTCACGAACATCCGCTATTACAAGTCACAGCCGTGGGGCATCGTCGACGATATCCTCGTCGGTTTCTACTGCGATGTTGACGGCGATGATACTATAAGGATGGATGAGGGCGAGCTCAAGGTCGCCGAGTGGCGGTCCCGTGAAGAAATAGAACTACAGCCTGACGATTACAGCCTTACAAATGAGATGATGAGGATGTTCAAGGAAGGAAAGACTTAAGGGGAAATAGGAGAAGACCATGAAGAATACTTTAAAACGCAGTTCGGCATTGCTTATGGCTGCAGCAACAATGATCGGAGTCTGCAGCTGCACCAATCCTCCGACAGAGAAGTTTGTCGAGAATGTCGTAAAGGAGAGGATCGGAGAGCCGGCCCACTGTGTCTCCGTGGAGAAAAAAGAGGACGGAATCTATTACGGGTTCCTGTGTGACAACCGCGAGCTTTACTTTGATGTCGTGGCTTTCGAGAACACGGCAGGCGTCGAAGGGTACTGGGAACAGGTAAGGTATGCCGAGGCGGTCCGTGAGTATTACGGCAAAGGTGTCATGTCAGCCGTGGAATCCTGTTCCTGCCATGTTGATAATCCGCATGCAAATCTGGGTGAGGACATCCTGTTCTATGTCGATTCCAAGGAAGATGCCCTGGAAGTGGCGCGCACCATCGGCGCATGTAACAAGATAGTGTCTGACCAGCTGAAATACACACCCGATGAGGATCTCACCAGGTCGATAATAATGAATTACAGATTCCAGATCATTCCTGCGAAGCTTAAGGATAAGAGGTTTTCGAACCTTGAGACGAATGACTATGTCTATGTCCTGAACGGCTATGACACAGAAACTGACGCATTTTTAATAATCAAGGAAATGATCCCGAACAACTGGAAGTGATCAGCCTCTGAACTTCCCGATAATGGTGCACACGATGAATGCGGCGATGTCTGTAATGACGATCGTTGATCCGACCGGAGTATCCCAAAGAATCGAAAGAATTATTCCGACCAAAGCGCAGCAGACCGATAGAATAGCTGAGCAGATTGTTACCGAGCGGAAGCTCTTCAGGATGCGCATCGCAGAAAGCGCAGGGAAGATAACCAGCGCGGATACGAGGAGCGAGCCGACAAGGTTCATGGCAAGAACGATTATCACTGCGATTATCGTAGCGATAAGGAAGTTCAGAAGATTGGTCTTTGTGCCGACCGCTTTCGCGAAGCTCTCGTCAAACGTTACCGCGAAAAACCTGTTGTAAAGCACGATGAATGCTATTACCACGACAATCGATAATATAATGCTCAATACTACCTCTGACTTGGTCAGCGTGAGGATCTTCATCGATCCGAATAAAGTGGTGCAGACATCGCCCGAGATATTGGATGACGAAGGGAAAATGTTCATCAGGAGATAACCGACGGCGAGGGCCCCGACAGATATCATGGCAATGGCCGCGTCACCTTTGACCTTGGTGTTCTGATTGGTCCACAGAAGAAGGACCGCGCAGAAGATCGTGACCGGAAGCGTGATGATCATGCGGTCATTAAGTCCCACGACTGCAGCGACCGCCATCGCGCCGAACGCAACGTGCGAGAGGCCGTCTCCGATATAAGAGAATCTCTTGAGCACGAGAATGACGCCCAGCAAAGATGAGCAGAGCGCGATCAGGACACCGACTATCAGTGCGTATCTGACAAAAGGATAGGAGAAATAACTGAGGAGCGTATCAATCATGATGGTGATGTCCCTCCCCGAGATATTTACTGCCTGCAGGAGACTTTCTGTAATCTTCGACTGTCCCGAAAAAGAAGTCGTCACCGATGTGAAGAACGTGTTTTGCGTATTTGACGGAGCATGCAATGTCATGAGAGATCATGATCACAGTTATTCCGTCATCATTGAGCTTTTGGATAAGATCGTACATTTCGCTTGTAACGAGCGGGTCAAGACCTGCAACGGGTTCATCCAAAAGAAGCATTTTCTCCGTGGCGCAGAGAGCCCTTGCAAGAAGGACGCGCTGTTGCTGGCCGCCGGAAAGATCCCTGTAGCACCATTTTGCAAGGTCGCTGATTCCGAGACGCTCCATGTTGGAAAGAGCTCTCTTCTTGGCAGCCTTCGAATAGAAAAGGTGATACCCCAGGCTGTTCTGACAGCCGGAAAGTACCACTTCATAGACCGATGCGGGAAAATCTTTCTGCACGATGGTCTGCTGCGGGAGATAACCGATCTTTGATGCGGTCAGGTCATCGTTATATTCGATGGAGCCCGCAAGGGGTTTCTGAAGACGGAGGATCGTGCGCATGAGCGTGGATTTGCCTGCGCCGTTCTCGCCGACGATGCAGAGGTAATCGCCCTTTTCGACACTGAAGCTCAGGTCTTCCGTAAGGGTGATGTTCTCGTAACCCAGTTTAAGATTTTTGCATGTCAGCTGTTCCATAATTCCTTCTTCTTTTATGCGAGTGCCTTTGCCAGCACATTCAGATTGCTTTCCATTACCGAAACATAAGTGACGCCGTTGTTGATATCAGCAGTCGTCTTGCTCTGCATAGAATCCATCTCGAGGATCTCCTGATCCCCGGATGCGGTATTCTCGATGATCGTCCTGGCTATGGAGTGGTCATCGTTCTCGATCACGAGGACCGCATTAAGCCCCAGGCTGTCTATCTTGCCTGCAAGGAAAACAACGGTCTCAAAGCTTGCTTCAGTCTCTGCGGAGCACCCTGCAAAAGCCGCGTAGTAATTAAGACCGTAATCCTGTGTCAGATACCTGAAAGGGAATCTGTCACCGAAAAGAACGGTGTCCTTGCTGCCGTTTCCGACGGCTTCCGCGTATCTGATGTCCAGTTCCTTGAGCTTACTGTTATAGCTTTCCGCGTTTGCCCTGTAACTTTCCGCATTATCCGGATCAGCCCTGCTCATGGCGTCGGCGATCCCGGTTACCAGTGTCTGGGCGTTCTTAAGCGAGAGCCAGACGTGTTCATCGTATTCGATCTCATCTTCGCTGCCGCTCTCTTCTTCAGCCTGCATGCCCTCGACGATCTCTTCTTCAACGACGTCATTTCCAAGAACGTCCATCAGGTTTACGACCTGCATGTTCTTGTTGACGGCTTCTTTCAGGGCATCTTCGACCCACTCGTCAGACTCGCCTCCGACATAGACGAACACGTCGCAGGAAGAGATCTTTATGATGTCGCTTGCCGCCGGCTGGAAGCTGTGCATGTCAGTGCCGTTGTTGCAGAGAAGCGTCAGATCGATGTTATCGATCCTGTCTCCGGCGATCTGTCTTACCCAGTCGTATTCGGGAAAGATGGTCGTGACGATCGTAAGCTTTCCGCCCTTACCGCCGTTCTTTGAAGCGGAGCACGCACAGACAGATAAAAGCATCAGGGCAATGAGCATCCCTGAGATGAGTTTTCGAGCTCTGTTAAGACCTGTCGGCATCTGTTCTTTTGGCGGAAAATGACCGCCTGCTCCTCTTCTTATTTATATGGTCGTGGAAGGTATTATATGGGCGGGCATATTGAGTGTCAATATGAAATTGATTATCAATTTCAACAAACTGAAGATGATTTGTTCCCGCTCTCATCGAAAATCACAGCAAAATCACAGCAGGCAATGTATTTTGCTGTGATAATTTGGTTGTCTGTGGGATTTTTCACTACAAAATCACAGATGGCAGTGTATTTGGCTGTGATTTTGCTTCATTAAAGATAACCGGGGTTAGTTTTGAGGCTGTTTATGGACAAGGAACCGAATTGTTAAAACGATACACTAACGATACACTGAATCTGTAACATTACTCTTGACGGAGGTTCTAATGTACAGAGTCTTGCTCGTTGAAGACGACAGTCAGATAAGAGAAGTCGTAGGAGATTATTTCAAAAGGCGCGACAAGATCACGCTCGATCTTGCGGAGGACGGAAATGCCGGTCTTTCCAAAGTGCTGAACGAAAACTATGATCTCATCCTTCTCGACATCATGATGCCGGGTCTGGACGGGTTTGAGCTCTGCAAGATCATCAGAAAGAGGTCGGATATTCCGGTAGTGTTTCTGACCGGAAAAGTCAGGGAAGAGGATATCTTATACGGCTATGAGCTCGGTGCGGACGATTATATCGTCAAGCCGTTTTCGATCGCGGTCCTTTACAGCAAGCTTCTTGCCCTTTTGGAACGCGCGACGACGGAGCCCCTGCCAAGGAAGATCATAGAGAGCGGACAGATCGTTCTGGATCCTGTGAGATTTGAGGTGACGGTCTCGGGCGAAGTTATTGATCTCCCGCCCAAGGAGTATCAGATCCTCAAGTACATGATGGAGCATCCCGGCGTTGCCATCACGAGAAAAGTGCTGCTCGCCGCAGCGTGGGGCGATGATCCGTTTATTACCGAGCGCGTCATCGATAACCGCGTGAAGAATCTCCGTAAGAAACTTCGAAAAGAAGGATCGCGGATAAAGACTCTCATCGGAGTCGGATACAGATTCGACTGAGCTTAAGAGCCGGCCGCATAGATCCTGAAGTAAGGCCGCATATGTGGGGAGGTGTTACGGATGAAGAAAAAAGGATACGGAAGTTTTCTGCTGCCGAGACTGATTGCGGGACTGTTCATCGGAGTCATGGTTTTCGGCATAACGGTATTGGTTATCAGAGGACGTTACAATGATGCCATATCATCCGGTTTCAGAGGTTACGACACAGTAATAGAGAGGTTACTTGAGAGCTACGACAAAGGTGACATCAATGACATGTTTATAGACATGTATTGTAATTTCTATCACCCGGATTATCTGAGACTGGCTAAGATAAACGATGACGGAAGTTTTTCCACGGTATATGAGACCAATTATGATATCATTCCGGTCTCGAGAGGCATTCATGACTGGATCTACGTCACACATGACGAAGAACTGCTGTCTGAGGGGAGCATATATTCAAAGACCCGGAAAACAGAATTCGAAATAAATATCAGTTACAGAAAGTGTGATGAACTGTGGGACATCAATTCTTCTGAGAATCATTATTTTGCCAATACTTACGATATGCTCAGTCTGTCCGAAGGATACTACAGCAATCCGGAGCTTTTCGTGTTAATTACCGAGATTACCGGCAATGTATATTATCCCCAGCTGGCCGTATTTTCATACTATGTTGATGATGAATACCTTCATTTGGGCAAGGTTTCCGAAGCCAACATGGGATACATGGGAGAGAAGCCTTTCGGAAAAAAATGGGATTTTACCGACGAATCGAAAAAAGATCTGTATATGTATTCCAAGTCGGAACAGGGCGATATTCTTGATGATTATCCGACACCGACTGTCTTTGTCAGCATCAAACATCCGGATGCTTTTTTCGAACAGACAGGCAGTACTTTCTTAACCGATAACATAAATGACCTTTCCGTAAAAACCAACGGAGAGATCTCTTTAGATTACGGGAACACCCGTTACTACGGATATGAAATGAATACAGACGGATACAGAACGCGGGGAAAGATAGAGATATTGGAGATCGGCGAAAACAAATACCTGTACGAAATAATCGCAACCTCGATGCCGTTTTATGGGTTTTACAGACCGGTCCTGATATTCTATGCGGTCTTTCTTCTAATCTTATGCGCAGTCATAGCCATGCTTGCGGCCGTCAAGCCATACAGACAGTACAGGAAAGCATACGAAAATAATGAGTTCAAGAATAACCTTATCGATTCTCTGGCGCATAATCTGAAGACGCCCCTTCAGATCATCGGAGGGTATGCCGAGAATCTTAAGGATGCGACGGACGAGAAGGAAAAGACGCATTATTCTGACAGCATCCTTGCAAAGATAAACGAGATGAATGCGGATATTGAAGCGATCCTTAAGACAGCGGAGAACAATAATCCGGTCCTTAAGAACGGTTCCGTCAGGGAAGTTTTCGAGGAAGCTGCGGAAAAGACCGGCACGGAGATAGAGATCAACGGTGACAAAATGATCCCGATGGACAGGGAATACTTCTGTCAGGCGGTCTTATGTCTTCTTGACAACGCGGCAAAATACAAGACGGAAGATTCAAAGACCGTAGTTAAGATCAGCCCTAAAGACATTGTGATCTCGAACCGGACCGGTAAAGACAAGTTCACGCCCGGCACAGGCATAGCGATCGCAGAACGGATCCTGGAGCATCATAAACTGAAGCTGAAGACTGAATTAAAGGACGGGGTTTTCGAGGCAAGGATAAGCAAAAATTCATAGGTGACCATCTCCCGCAAGTCCCGCCCCTGTCTTTGTGGTAAAATAGCGGACAGTAATTTCTGTCCGGGGGAAGTGAACGTGAAAAACACCAGGCTGCTCATAGTATCGATCCTTGCACTTGTATTGTTCGGAACATGCATCTTCTTTTTGAGAGACCTGATCTTCGGAGGCGTTGTCGGAACATATGAAGAAGCGCAGCCCAATATGTCTGAATACAGGGACAAATGGATAACTTATGAGGTCACCGCATGCCTTGGAGAATATGCCGAAGAGACCGAGACGCAGTACTTTATCCCGACGGGACACACCTACTATTACGTAATCTGGATGGCTGACGGCTCCCTTATGCCGCTTTCCGTTTCCAAGAAGGCTGACAGGGAATACCTGGATGCCCTGACCGATGCGACATACGATTATATCGACGGCAAAACGAAGAGGATCGAGATGGAGCCCAGGACTTTTACCGGTACCATAAAAAACCAGGAATCCGAAGCGCGCGGCTATTATGATGATCTGCTCTCGTATTGGCAGGCTACCGAAGCTGACGGCTATACGGTCCGTTATGAACTCATGGACTGCTCGGAATCGAAGGGTCTCTATATTTTCTTTGCAAGTTTTGCAATGCTGATCCCTCTGGGCGGAATAGCCATTTATATCGTTAACGTCCGTAAAGAAAAGGGCAAGAAAGTCAGTCCGGAACAGGAATATCTGCCGAGATAAATACAGGGGTTACTCTGCCGGATCTGCGTTTTGCGCTGTGTCCGGTGTGGCGGTTTGCGCGATGCTCTGATCCAATTCTGTATTGGCATAAGGTCCGGCATAGGGATTGACGGCAGGAGCATTTGAAGCCTCCTGAACCCTGTAATCGAAGAAGTAATTTATGATCGGAACTATTAGCCTGGCATTGGGTTCATTGAGCGAACAGCTGAACACGGGCCTTTTCTCGTCTTTTACATATATCTGTGCGCTGTTAGACAGGTTGTTATTGTTGTTTATCGCGTGGCTGTAATTGCTCTTGTCGATAACGATCGTCTTTTTGCGTTTCTCGTAAGTGATCGAATCCTTCGTGATCACAAGGCCGCAGATATTTGCGGTCGCGCCTTTTTCGATCCTGTCGATGAGGCGCTCGCAGACCTTTTTTACGACAATGCGGTAAAACGGCGGCGAGACGACGTCGAATTCGTTCCTGATGCGCTTATATGTGCCGATCCCGTACGCGGAATAGCCGCTGCGCCTGAATTTATGCTTAACGCCGTCATATGTGGTGAAGTCGAAGTTATAAGTGAAAGACTTGCTGAAATAGAAGTAGATCATGGACGAGGAGTTGAGAGCCCCCGACTGGATCACGGCGATATCGTCGTACTTGACCACATCTCCGTTGATATCGACGAAAGTATCATAAAAAGTGACAGTCTTGCGGTCCTTGTCGTAAGGGACCACGAGTCTTCCGTCCGCTGCCAGGTTCTGATTATCCACTTGATTCTCCTCCGGGCATCTTTATCGCTTATGCCCCGAAAAGTTTACTTTTTTTGATAATGACAGTCAACGAAAATCATTTGCCCGAACAAGCCGCTTATATATGGAAATCTTCTGTTAACAACGCCCACTTTCCTCTATTTTGCGGTTGAGTTTTGTCGAAAAGATTGTAAGATAAGTACGTTATAAAAAATATTCAGGAGGACATATATATGGCATTGGTAACAACGACCGAGATGTTCAAGAAGGCTTATGACGGCGGCTATGCAGTCGGCGCATTCAACGTTAACAACATGGAGATCGTCCAGGGAATCACAGAGGCAGCAGGCGAGCTTAAGAGCCCTGTCATCCTTCAGGTTTCCAAGGGCGCAAGAGCTTATGCTAATCACACATATCTCGTAAAGCTTGTTGAGGCAGCTATCATCGAGAACCCTGAGATCCCGATCGCTCTTCACCTTGACCACGGTGATACATTCGAGCTTTGTAAGTCATGCATCGACGGCGGCTTCACATCCGTAATGATCGACGCTTCTTCAAAGTCTTTCGAGGAGAACATCGCTCTCACAAAGCAGGTTGTTGAGTACGCTCACGATCACGGCGTAGTTGTAGAGGCTGAGCTCGGTACACTCGCAGGCATCGAGGACGAAGTAGTCGTAGAGGCAGGCCACGAGAGCTACACAAGACCTGAAGAGGTTGAGGAATTCGTTTCCAGAACAGGATGCGACTCTCTCGCAATCGCTATCGGTACATCTCACGGTGCATACAAGTTCACAGCAGCTCAGTGCACAAGAAATGAAGAGGGCATCCTTGTACCTCCTCCGCTCCGTTTTGACGTTCTCGAAGAGTGCATCAAGAGACTTCCTGGTTTCCCGATCGTTCTTCACGGTTCTTCTTCCGTACCTCAGGAATTCGTTAAGATGGTTAACGAGTACGGCGGAAACATGCCTGATGCAGTTGGTATCCCTGAAGAGCAGCTCCGTAAGGCAGCTACACTCGCAGTCTGCAAGATCAACATCGACTCTGATATCCGTCTTGCTATGACAGGTAACATCCGTAAGTATTTCGCAGAGCATCCCGATCACTTCGATCCCCGTCAGTACCTTAAGCCCGCCCGTCAGGCAGTTAAGGACATGGTTGCTCACAAGATTAAGTACGTCTTGGGTTCCGACGGCAAGGCTTGATCTAAAGCTTAAAAAGTTACGAACAACTGTAAGATCAACGCTCCCGGACTTTTCCGGGGGCGTTTTTCATGCCATATCCGGACTCATATTAATACTTTTCATGCCACAATTTAGACCTCGAAATTGTAATGCTATATAATAGCGGATGTTGGAGGATGCTTTTCGATGCGGAAAAAGTTAATTGCAGTATTTCTTATTCTGGTCAATGTACTGTCATTGGCATCCTGTACTGCGTCCAATAATTCCGGCGTAGATGAGAAGGAGAGGGATGAAGACAGGCACTCCTATACCGAAGAAAAGATCTATTATTCCATCGATAAGATAGCAGCGGCGCTTGCCCTCTGTGACGGGGAAGAACTCAGCAAGCGTTGTGCGGTCTCTCCTGACTCGGTAATCGACAACATGCCGGTAGTAGAGGAAGATGATGACGATGATGACCCTTATAAGAAGCCTGATAATATACTGCTCATCAGGAACATGATCGCTTCCACTTTTACATACGAGATCGAAGAGTCGACCTATAAAGCGAGCGTTTTAGACAAGAAGTATTCTGTCGACGTTACGTTCTCATGCAAGGATTACAATAAGGTCGCCCTGCAGAGGGATAAATTTCTCGGGGCGGCAGATTTCAACATGCTGATGGAAGAAGAGGAAAAAACGATCGACAGGACGTTTACGCTTGAGTTCGTGAAAAAGGACAAGCAGTATCTTCTCTCTAATCCCGATGATCTTGCCGGAATATATGATTTCGATCTTCCGGAACTGGAGTTTATGGACAATCTTTTCGACATGATCGAGAACAGTTACATGACCGGGCCCGGCTGGGATCCTTATACCGAATGCTACTATGACACCAATACTTTCGAGTTCGTAATAGATCTTGACTATCGTGCGCAGAATTATGTCTGGCAATATCTCTACCGCGTTTCTGAAGAGACCGAACCCGAATGGACCCATATTTACACTTCAGATACCATAGTTGACAGATATCCCGAGCAGATACATCTTACATACACCCAGGAAGAGAATTTCCACACGGGCTTTTACTGCTTCATCATATATGATTATCAGTCCTCAAGGATCTACGGCTGGGAATTTAACGTTTATAATTCCAACGATACGCTCAATACTAAACCGACGTAAAAGGTTCAGCTTTCCAGAGCCCATTTACGCTCTGTCTTCCTGAAGATCACCATGCCGATCAGCATGCCTGCGATACCGGCCGTTGCCCATGCGAACGGGTCGGATGCGACGGCTATATAGTAGTTGTGGACATAGATCGAATAAAAAGACGTGATCATTCTCGCGCCTAGTTCCACAAAGCCCAGGATCATGGCGATGCTCGCATAGCCTACGGACTGGATCGTATGTCTGTAGATGAAGATCATGGCAAGGAAAAAATAGCAGACCGCGCTCTCGATGATGTACGGCATTGCCCAGGGAATGTAGAGCGAGATGTCAACCTCGGTGTCGAAGAAGAGCCACAGGACGTGCGGTACCGCCAGAATGGCGACGACTGCGGCTATTACTGAATAGACGACGTAGATCTTCAGTGCCGCATGGATGCCCTCCCTGATGCGCTTCATGTTGCGTGCGCCGTAGTTCTGGCCTGCATATGCTGCCATCGTCTGGCCGACCGAGAACATTCCCATGGTGATGATGCCCTGAAATTTGCTTGCGGCGGTGATAGCGGTGACTGCGACGGAATCGAAAGTATTGAATGCGCTCTGCATGATGACCGTTCCGGACGCCGTGATGCTGTACTGTATCGCCATCGGGATGCCGAGACGGAGCTGCTGTTTAATAATCTTGGGATCGATCTTCCAGTCTTCTTTTGACGGCCTTAATACCGGCATCTTCGCGTAGATGTAAATGATACACGGGATGACCGCAAGGCCTTGGGCGATAATGGTCGCAAGCGCTGCGCCGTAAGTCCCCAAGTGGAATCTGATGATGAACAGGAGATCTAAGCCGACGTTGGTCGCTGCCGAGCATAAAAGGAAGATCAAAGGCATCTTGCTGTTTCCGACTGCCCTCATCAGTGACGCGCAGTAATTGTACAGGATGACGCAGACGATTCCTCCGCAGATGGTCGAGATGTAAATGATGGCGTAATCGAAGATGTCTGCGGGCGTATTCATAAGCTTAAGCAGCGGTCTCATGAATGCAAGGCCTATGACCGTAATGAGCGTTGCTATGGCGAGCGACAGATAAAGGCCGTTGGTAACGGAAGCTTTAACTCCTTTTTCATCTCCTGCACCGTACTTCTGGCTCGTAACGATCGAAAAGCCTGACACCATGCCGTTAGACGTTCCGAACATCAGGAACATGATGGTGCCTGTCGAGCCGACGGCTGCAAGAGCCAGCGGGTCTACGTATCTTCCGACGATGATCGTATCCACGATGTTATAGAGCTGCTGGGCAACGTTGCCTAACAGCAGAGTCATCGTGAACTTGAGTATGATCGAAAAGGGCGATCCCTTTGTCATGTCCGTGTCGGTTCTTTTCGGTGCCATGTGATCCTTCCCCGGCTTTGAATAACGCACATTATATGACTGTAGATTTAAGATTCATATCAGAAACTTTGCAAATATTTTCAATATCCACGATAAAACGGGGCTTTCACCCAATGTTTACGGCTTGTTTACATAAGCGGGTTTCGAAAACAAGAAAAATAAAATAAATGCAAGTAAAATTAAATAGGACGTTTCCGAAATGCTGTATATTCAATACAGTCGAGTTTTCGGACAAGACTACTATCTATAAAGCCGGAGATCATATCGATGAATGAGATAACCCTTAACTGGAATGAATATACTGAAGCGGCAATAAAGACCGCTGCCGAAGGCATCGTCATGCTCGAGAACTGGAACAACGTCCTGCCCCTTAAGAAGGGAAGCCGCGTTGCTTTATTCGGAAGGATGCAGACACATTACTACAAGTCCGGAACGGGTTCAGGCGGAATGGTCAACGTTAACCACGTAACGGACATAAGAGAAGGTCTCAATGATTGCCCCGACATCACTTTGGACGGGGAGCTCATGGACATATACGACAAATGGGATTCTGAAAATCCCATCGATGCAGGGCTCGGCTGGGGCAAGGAGGCATGGTCTCAGGCCGAGATGCCTGTATCGGAGGAACTCGCTGAAACTCTGGCTTCACGCAATGATACTGCGGTGATCATCATAGCAAGGACCGCCGGCGAGGACCGCGACAATTCAGCCGAGAAGGGCGCATACTTTTTGAGCGACAGCGAAGAGGAAATGCTCGCGAACGTTACCAAGGCTTTCGATAATACCGTTGTGCTTCTTAACGTCGGAAACATTATCGACATGTCTTTCGTAACCAGGTATGACATAAAGGCCGTACTCTATGTATGGCAGGCCGGCATGATCGGAGGCATAAGCGTCGCAAGGGTCCTCTCGGGCAAAGTCAATCCTTCCGGATGTCTTCCCGACACGATCGCCGGGTCATTGGACGATTATGCTTCTACCGAATACTTCTGCAAGGATCTTCACGAAGACATCTATCATGACGATATTTTCGTCGGCTACAGATATTTCTCGACGTTTGCCAAAGATGATGTTCTTTATCCTTTTGGCGCGGGACTCTCATATACGACTTTCGAGTTAAAGGACATAGAATTCGGCTTCAGCAAGGAAGACGTCGTTGTAGTACGCGTCACCGTAAAGAATACCGGCAGCGTATCAGGCAAGAAGGCTGTCATGCTTTACTGCAAAGCTCCTGACGGCAAGCTTTCCAAGCCTTCCAGAGTATTGGTCGGATTTACGAAGACCGGTACGATCCCTGAAGGCGGCGAGGAGACGGTTACAATCACAGCTCCCGTCAGAAGGTTCGCATCTTTTGACGATGACGGCAGAACTGGGCTTGGCTCGACCGGTTTTGTTCTCGAGAAAGGTACATATGAGTTCTTCCTCGGAAGCGATTTTATCTCTGCCGAAAAGGTCGGTTCCTTTAATTTGGCCAACGACAGGATGCTCGAAGAACTGGGCACTGCCCTGGCTCCCACCAAGGCTTTCAAGCGTCTTATCGCAGTCCCCAACGGCGACGGCACTTATTCCAAGGGCGAAGAAGACACGCCTCTTGCTACCGTTAATTATCTCGAAACGCGCATGGAGCGCGTAAGACCTGAGATCCCCCAGACGGGAGATAAGGGCATAAAGCTTACCGACGTAAAACACGGCCGGAACACGATGGACGAGTTCGTAGCTCAGCTCACCGATGAAGATCTCTCACTCATCATCAGAGGCGAGGGAATGGGAAGCCCCAAGGTTACGATCGGTACCGCTGCGGCATTCGGAGGAGTCACAAAAGAACTCAAGGAATTGGGCATTCCGACGCTTTGCTGTACGGACGGTCCTTCAGGAATGAGACTTGATTCGGGAAAGAAAGCATTCTCGCTTCCCAACGGAACGTGCCTTGCTTCCACGTTCAATGTCGAGCTCGTTGAAGAGCTGTATTCATACCTGGGCATTGAGATGCTCTCTAATAAGATCGATGCTCTTTTAGGTCCCGGCATCAACATTCACAGACATCCTCTTAACGGCCGTAATTTCGAGTATTTCTCAGAAGATCCGCTCCTTACGGGTCTCATGGCAGTTGCCCAGGTTAAGGCCCTCGAGAAGCACGGCGTTACGCCGGTCATCAAGCACCTGTGCGCTAATAACCGTGAGACACACAGGCGTGAGATGAGTTCTACTCTCTCTTCACGCGCGCTTCGAGAGATCTATCTTCCCGCTTATGAGATCGCAGTCAAAGAAGGCGGCGCAAGATGCATCATGACGAGCTACAACCGCATCAATGACATCTACAGCGCCAACAACTATGACCAGAACACCATGATCCTCCGCGAACAGTGGGGATTTACGGGTCTTGTAATGACTGACTGGTGGGCTTATATCAACAAGGAAGTCACGAAAGCAGAGAAGTACACGCTTGAAGACCATTCCGTCATGGCAAGATCCCAGAACGACGTCTACATGGTCTGCACGAGCGTCGAGAAAGAGAATCTTCTCGAGACCGATACATTTAAGGAACTGACGGAAGGCGACGGCACTAACATTACGCGTGCCGAACTTCAGAGAAATGCCATAAACATCCTGAACTTTGCGATGAATACTCCCGCAATGGACAGGGTGGAAGGAAACGAGGTCACGATCGTTCACGTTGACAGTCCCTTCTCGGATGACGACGTTGAAGTCGATACGGATGTTTTCTATTCAATGGTTGACGAAGTTGAGATCGAATGCAAGACGAAGACTTCAAGAGGCAAGGATTTTGTTTTCGGGATCACATGTGAGAAACAGGGTTACTATCTGCTCGAATTCACCGGCTATTCCAATCTTGGCGAACTGGCGCAGATCCCGATGACGGTTTACATTACGAGCATTCCGATCGCAGTCATCACATGGAACGGCACTAACGGCGAGATCGTAACCAAGAGCTGTGAGTGCATGATGTATGCCAAAAACTGTGTCTTCCGTGCGCATTTCCCTTCAGGCGGCGTATCGATCAAAAAGCTTAAGGTCAAGTACTTAAGGTCACTCGATGAAGCCGCTTTGGAATAACGGCATTTTATTAACAAAGTAATTTGTATTAAAATAGGGTCGGCTCCTTTGAGCCGACCTTAACTGTTCAGGGGAAATATGAGAAGAGATTACTTCACATGCGTATTTTTAGGACTGATCGCGGGAGCGTTGGCTTTCGTATGTTTTAAGCCCATCTACTTTACGTATTATCAGATAATCCCAAGAGACTTCTCTCTTTATGAACGCTTTTCGAGTGTTCTTTACTCGTTGTTCTTTATTGTTTTTCTGCCATTTTTTGCGGCATTCAGAAAAAAAGAATGGATTAACTGGGGCCTTGCGGCATATGGCCTTCTGGCTTATTTCCCGCTGTGGTTCTATCCCGCGTCAGAACTCTTAAGGGGAGAAGATGCAAGCATGCTCCACATTTTCGGAGCTCTTTGTCTCAGAGTCATTTTTGCAGTCATACAGGCTCCTTTCGCAGCACTTTCATGCTACATCGGAAACAATGCGGCATCTTCGGTCGTTTACTGGATCCTTCCGATATCGATCGTCTGGCCGATAGTATTCAGGATCCTGCGTTTCTACAGAAGGGCATATCTGTCCGAACAGCTTAACCCGATGACGCCTGACCAGTCTGCTCCGGTATCTTCGAAAGTCCCTGAAGCTCCCGAAAAGCCGGAGATCCTGGGTACGGTCATCAGCGCACCGGTCACCGCGCAGTCTCCTGCCGACATTACGCGTAAGAACAAGCCTGCAGGCAAGGTAAAGAAACCCGAGAACAAAGAACCGACACCGGAAGATCCTGATATGACTCCGGCTAAGGAAAGCCATCAGGCAAAACGTCCCGGAGTAAGGGCGCCCGTAAGGCCTGTCCATGTCGGTGTTCCCGCTCCCGAAAAGGAGAAGGCCGAAGCCCTCGGTTCAGGTCCAAAAAAAGCGGAAAAAGCTCCTGAAGTCATTCCCATGGGGGCACCGAAACCGAAGTCTGACGAGGCGATCCCTCTTAAAGCTCCTAAGCCCAGATCTGATGAAGCGATCCCAATGGGTGCTCCAAAACATGATGAAGCGATACAGCTCGGCGCCCCAAAGCCGAAGTCTGATGAAGCGATCCCGATGAGCGCCCCGAAGCCTGATTCGCCGGTTAAGCCCATTCATCTTGGCGCGCCCGCTTCTGAAAAAGATGATGAATGATCAGGCGTTATTCGGCCTCTGTAAAACAGCATTAGGTTGAAAACAGACCGCTCACCCTGTAAAATGTATCAGTTGACTAATAGGATGGAGATTCTGAATTAATGGCAAAGAACAATAAATTCTGGAAAACTTTGCTCGCGGGAAGCGACGATAAGAAGCATGCCGCACAGACCGGAGAGGATCCGCTCGAGGAAGGTCTGAAGGATCTCACGTGGTTTGAAAGCTCCAAGCGCGCAGTCCAGAGAGGTCTCCATAAGACATATGAGACATTTGGCGAAGAAGTCGGCAACTCGATCACTTCCGGTGTCGTTGTCCTTTACCTTTTGGGATTACTTCCCTTTGCTGCGATAAACACATATTTAAGAGTTTCAGCCATGGACAGTGCCTCACCGGCACATGTTGTCATGTCCGTCATCGCAATATCCGCGTTCATCATTACTTTGATCCTGTCTCTCATCATGTCCACGGTATATCACCTCATGAAGCACGGAACTCCTCACAAGAGAGTAATGAACAAGGTAAACAGAAGCGTTGCTTATTTTGCGATCCTTGGCGCTTATACCCCTATCTGCATTAACATTCTTGATCCCCTTTCAGGAGCAGTCCTCTGGGCACTGGAAGCCGCTATGGCCATTGCCGGTGTACTTGTTACGGCACTTGCTTATCACACTAAGGTCGGCAAGGGATTTACCTATTTTATTTATGCGGCAATGGGTTGGGCGATCATATTCAGGATAATCGAGTTTTACAGGAACACGTCGCCCGTCTGCTTCTGGCTCCTTTTGTCAGGTGCGATCGTTTACACGGTGGGAATCTTTTTCGCGCCCTCCAAGAGAAGATTCAAGTTCTCGCACATGGTATGGCATTTCTTCTGCATCGCAGGTGTCGTACTCCACGTTCTGGGATTTGTTTATTTCTTTGGTTAATTAATTGTATAAATATTTATATTTCTGTTTATGAGGATGTCTGATACGGCATCCTTCTTTTTTGTAAATTTCTCTATGGCCGTTTATTGTTGCATTTGAGACCCTTTTGATACCTCGAAATTGTGGAAAAATATTAAACCCGCACAACCGGGGATAATCCGAATTATTCAAGTGTACAAATCGGATTATCACAGATACGATTTTTCTTGACCGGGGGTACCCATAATGTAAAATATCTTTGTAAACATACAGCGTCCCCGTACCGCGGTTAACACGGTGTGGGGTTTTTTAAGAAATAGGAGGATAAGGAAATGCCAGAGATTTTATTAACATGGCCGGTAATTGTAGCAGCAATAATAGCTGTAGTAGTGATCATTATCATAATTTGCAGCTATGTAAAGGCACCGCCGGACAAAGCATACATCATCTCAGGTCTTCGTAAGAACCCTAAGATCCTGATCGGTAGAGCAGGACTCAAGATGCCCTTCTTCGAGAGAAAGGACGAGCTCCTCATCAAGCAGATCTCGATCGACATCAAGACAGACGGTTACGTACCTACAGCAGACTTC
>JAEFAV010000005.1 GCA_016288885.1 Saccharofermentans sp. | reverse complement strand
CACCGGAAGCTATTATTTTGGAGGTTGTTCAACAAATGAACGAAGAAGAGAAGATCACAAATCAGGGCTTTGACACAGAGTTTGCCAATGCTGTCGATTTAATTGCGCAGGTTAGAAGAGGTGCCGTTGTTAAGGGTACGATCACATCTGCTGATGACGACTATGTATACGTAGACGTACACGACAAGTCCGAAGGAAGAATTTCACGTAAGGAGTTTGATTCGGATCCTGACTTCGATCTTGAAAAGGCTATTGCCGATCACACTGAAGTTACAGTTAAGGTCAGAAGCATTAAGAATTCCGATCAGGGCAAAGAGATCATCCTTTCCAAGAATGACGTAGAGTCAGAGAAGGGCAGAGCTGAGATCGAGGAAGCCTACAAGAACAAGACTCCAATCGATGTTAAGATCACACGCACAGTTAAGGACGGCGTTATCGGTTCTTACAAGGGCGTTGACATTTATATCCACAGAACCCAGATCAAGTCCGGCGACGTTAAGGACCTTGAGGCTTATGTAGGCCAGACTCTTGAGATCGTTGTTACCAAGTTCGATACTGAGAAGGGCCGCCTCAGGATTTCCGGAAGCCACAGGATCATCGTATCCGAAGAGCGCCGCAAGAAGTCTGCTGAGATCTGGGACAACATCGAGGAAGGCAAGCACTATACCGGTGTTGTAAGAAGCCTTGTTGATTTCGGTGCATTCATCGATATCGGCGGTGTTGACGGCCTCGTTCACGTTTCCGAGCTCTCATGGAGCCGTAATGCCAAGCCTGCTGACGTTCTGAAGGTTGGCGAGGAGATCGACGTTTACGTTAAGTCTTTCGACAAGGAAACAAAGAAGATCTCATTAGGCTACAAGAAGCTCGAGGATGATCCTTATTACAATATCGAAGAGAGAATGCCTGTCGGCTGCATCGTTCAGGGTACAGTAGTCCGTCTTACAAAGTTCGGCGCTTTCGTTCAGCTTGAGCCCGATCTCGATGCTCTCTGCCACGTTTCGCAGATCTCTTCCAGAAGACTTGAGAAGCCTGAGGATGTCCTTTCCGTAGGTCAGGTCGTTCAGGCAAAGGTTATCAAGATCGAGCCTGAAGAGAGAAGGATCTCCATCTCCATTAAGGAAGTAGCTCCTATCGATCCTGAGATTCCTGAAGCACCTGCTGAAAAAGCAGCCGAGGAAGCTCCCGCTGAGGCTCCTGCAGAAACAACAGACGAGCAGGCATAATTGATATTTAAGTAATGATTTAATAGCTGTCTCTGAATAATGAGGCAGCTATTATTTTGCCTTAATAAAATCTGCTCTGAAAATTTAACTTGCATAATCTATTATGTTGTTATAAGATTTATAAGCTTGTTAGAGGAATACTCCATCGGGGTGTGGCTCAGGTGGTAGAGTGCCTGCTTCGGGAGCAGGAGGCCGTGGGTTCAAGTCCCGCCACTCCGACCAATATTTTTCCTTAACAAAGCGTGATCATCGGGGTGTAGCTCAGGTGGCTAGAGTGCTTGCTTAGGGAGCAAGAGGTCGTGGGTTCAAGTCCCGTCACTCCGACCAGCTAAAGTCTTGGAATCTTCGGGTTCCAAGACTATTTTTATGCAAGCGAATATTTAATTATCAGTCATAAATGCCCGACCTTTTCCGAAAAGCAAAATGTCAGGTAAATATTACGGCAGTGCCTTAATGAATACCTGAATTTTTCGCAAAAAAATGGCTCTCCGGAATAGTTGTGGGATTTTAAGCAAGCATCCGTTTATTCGGATTGACGGAGAACTACCGGTGGTGTTTTCCTGGTAGAAAATACCAATAATCTATCGTAAAGTCGGAAAAACTCATTTCGCGATAGTTTTTCCGCGATTTTCTATCGCAGATCATAAAAAATCACTTTCGCGATAGAAAACCTCATGCTAAGTGTTCCATATCGTCTTGAATCAACAAACTGCCGTCAGATTGAAATGCCGTAGTTTTTTTGCATTACTGATTTAATACTGAAATCAGGTCCCAATCATTAAATATTTAGTAATTTGCTGCGAAATTACTGATTCTGTCATTCTTTCATGGCGAATATTGTAATTATTCTGTAATCGCTAAATCCCACTATTTTTCCGAAGAGTCAAAAAATAACAAACTTCAGGTAATAGTCCCGGCACTAGCCTGAAGAAATACCTGAATTTTTACAAATTGCCACCGTTTTCATTAAAATAAATTCAGCCAGTATGCCGCGTCACGGTTCAATCCACATGTCCTGTTTCGTTTAAAGGAAAAACCGCTTTTTCACTTATGAAACCTTTGTTAATAGATAAATCTTAATAAATTACAATACTTTTTGTAATATAATAAATTATCAGAAAATAAAGGGAGGATAGATTTATGGCTTTTCAGAGAGCTCTTTGGCATAGCGGTCTTACGTATAAACAGACTTGTCCGAAATGTCACACGGTGATTCAGTATACGGATGAGCAGCTCGATTTCAGGCCGTGGTATGCCGACGGTTTTGTTTATTGTGCAACATGCCGCTCACCGCTTCGTCACAATGAAGCATATGCTGTTGACGAGAATGGTAATTATCTTAGAACGACTCCGCAGGGAAATGTTGCTGCGCCCGCAGCTCCTGCAGCACCTGTTGCTGCTGTTCCTGTTGCAGCCGCAGCACCCGCAACGTCTGCTTCACCTGAAGCTCCTGCAGCTGCCGGTGCCGTTGCTTACTGCAAAAATTGCGGCCGTCAATACATTGTGGGTGATGCCAATTTCTGCAATGGCTGCGGGAACAAGCTCGTATAATTCAAACATTTATTTATCAATTTAAAGGCGGTGACCCCTATGAGCCGGGCAGATGACATTTTCGACGAGAACATAAGAACCATCCTTAATTCAGGTTATTCGACAATCAATGATAAGGTCAGACCTCATTGGGCTGATGACGGTGCTCCTGCCTATACATATAAGGCATTTGCGATCGTTAACCGTTATGATCTGGCTGAAGAATTCCCGATGTTTACTCAGCGTTGGATAAATTTCAAAGCTGCTGTTGATGAGCTCTTATGGATCTGGCAGAAGAAGTCCAATAACGTTAATGATCTGAATTCTCACATCTGGGATGCCTGGGCTGATGAGACAGGCTCCATCGGAAAGGCTTACGGATACCAGCTCGGAGTTAAGCATAAGTATAAGGAAGGTGAGTTCGACCAGGTCGACCGTGTTCTTTACGATCTTAAGAATAATCCGTCATCAAGAAGGATCATGACAAATATCTATGTTCATCAGGATCTTTCGGAGATGCATCTTTATCCCTGCGCATATTCAATGACATTCAATGTTACGGGCAACAAGCTCAATGCCATACTTAACCAGAGAAGCAATGACATGCTTGTCGCAAATGCCTGGAACGTATGCCAGTATGCCGTTTTGGTTCATCTTATGGCAAGATGCTCGGGTCTTGAAGTCGGTGAGTTCGTTCATGTTATAGCTGATGCACACATCTATGACAGACACGTCGATATCGTAAAAGAGCTTATTGAGATGCCGAAATATCCGGCTCCGAAGCTCGTTCTTGACGAAGGCATTACTGATTTCTACCAGTTCACGACTGATAACATCAGACTCGAAGGCTATGAAGCCGGTCCTAAGATCAAAGGCATTCCTGTCGCAGTATGAAGCTGATATTTATCAGACACGGCGATCCTGACTATGAAAAGGATTCTTTGACCGAAAAAGGCTGGCGTGAAGCTGAGATCCTGGCAAAACGAGTTGCTTCCTGGGATATTAAGCAGATTTACTGTTCTCCTCTTGGACGCGCAAAAGACACCTGTTCTGTGTCGTTAAAAGCATTGGGCAGGGAAGCTGTTACTTGCGAATGGCTTAAGGAATTCTATTATCAGATCAAGGATGAGAATACAGGCGAATGGACCATTGCCTGGGACTTTTATCCCAGGGATTTCAATGACCGTGATGATCTTCATGACAAGGACAAATGGTGTTATACAGATGTTATGAAGTCGGGCGACCTTGCTTCCCATGCGAAGGATGTGTATGACGGCATTGACTCCTTGCTCGAAAAACACGGTTATAAGCGTAACGACCGCAACTTTTATGATGTTATTGAACATAACGATGATAACCTGGTGTTCTTCTGCCATTTCGGAGTAACGGCTCTTATACTCGGTCATTTGATCGGCATTGCTGCTCCGTGCATCTGGCAGGGAATGATGATGTCTCCGACGTCCATAACCGTATTAGGCTCGGAAGAGAGGATCCCCGGAGAAGCAAGCTTCAGGATACAAACCTTTGCTGACGCCAGACATCTTCTCGAAGCCGGAGAACCGATATCACAGTCCGGCTACTTTACTAAATTATTTGAGGGGTGATACACATGATCGCGATATCTGCTGTTGACAAGAATTGGGCAATCGGTAACCAGGGGCATCTTCTTATATCCTTACCTGAAGACCAGAAAGGTGTTTTCAAGAAATATACGGCAGGACATACTGTCGTTTACGGAAGAAAGACCCTGGAGACTTTCCCGGGACAGAGACTTTTGCCTAACCGCGTCAACGTAATAATGTCCAGAAGCTATGAATACGAGAAAGAAGGCGCAATGATCCTTCATTCTGTTGATGAACTGGAGGATTTTCTTGCTCTTACGGCTGACGAAGTCTATCTTATCGGCGGAGCATCCCTTTATAACTCGCTCATTGCTCTTTGTGACAGGGCGATCATCACGAGTATACGCGCTGAATTCGAGGCAGATTGCTGGTTCCCGAATCTTGACGAGGATCCCGAATGGGAGCTCGAGGAGGAGGAGCCTCCGGTAATGAGCGAAAAAGGCGTTGAATTCACGGTAAAGCACTATAAGAGAAAGTAAGTTAAAAAAATCACAGCTAAATACACTAACAGCTGTGATTTTGCAGTGAAATATCGGGTGTGAAAAGAAATAATCACAGCTTTTTTCACTGTGGACTGTGATTTTACTGTGATTTTCGGGAGTAATGTCCTATATAAATATTTTAAAAGTTATTATTGCATTGCATTTTTCTTTTTGTTAGAATACTCGAGCATAAAAATCACGCATACATTCCGACTGTGGCCAATTTTGAGCTGAATATTACCTTGATGTATGCGGAAGAAAGAACAGGAGGATTATTTTATGCCAGTTATTTTAATGAAGCAGCTTCTTGAAGCAGGCGTACACTTCGGTCATCAGACACGTCGTTGGAACCCTAAGATGTCAGAGTACATCTTCACGGAGCGTAACTCAATCCACATCATCGATTTACAGAAGACAGTCAAGAAGGTCGACGAGGCCTATGACGCTATGCGCGAGCTCGCTGAAAAGGGTGATATCCTTTTCGTTGGTACAAAGAAGCAGGCTCAGGATTCCATCAAGGAAGAAGCTCAGCGTTGCGGACAGTTCTATGTTAACTATCGTTGGCTCGGCGGTACTCTCACAAACTTCGTAACGATCAAGAAGAGAGTTGCAAGACTCGAAGAGCTCCGCAGAATGGAAGCTGACGGTTCTTTCGAACTCAGAACAAAGAAGGAAGTAGCTAAGCTTAAGCTCGAGATGACAAAGCTCGACCAGAACCTCGGCGGTATCGTCGGCATGGTTAAGCTCCCTGCAGCACTTTTCATCGTAGATACAAAGAAAGAGCACAATGCAGTAGCAGAAGCTAAGAGACTCGGAATCCCGATCATCGCCATCGTTGATACAAACTGCGATCCTGATGAAGTTGACTATGTAATTCCGGGTAACGATGATGCTATCCGTGCAGTTAAGCTCATTACAGCTAAGATGGCTGACGCAGTTATCGAAGCTCACCAGGGCGAGGATGCTACATCCGAGGGTATGGATCTTGATTCAGCTGAGGCACAGGCTGCAACAGCAGAGGTCGCTGAGGAGCAGGCTGCTGAGTCTTCTGAGGATAAGTCCATCGAAGAGATCGCTTCCGAGTCATAATCTACTTAACTTAAACAATAATCGCAAAGGAGAAAATATATGGCAGTTACAGCACAACAGGTTAAAGAACTCCGTGAGCTCACAGATTGCGGCATCATGGACTGCAAGAAGGCACTTATCGAGTGCGATGGTGATATCGAGAAGGCTAAGGCTTGGCTTCGTGAGAAGGGTATGGCTAAGGCTGAGAAGAAGTCAGCAAGAATCGCTGCAGAAGGTGCAGTTGTTGCTAAGATCACTGATGACAAGAAGACAGGTGTACTCGTAGAGATCAACATCGAGACAGACTTTGCTGCTAACACAGATAAGTTCAAGGCTTTCACTGAAGCTGTTGCTACACACATCCTTACAAAGAAGCCTGCTACTCTTGAAGAGCTTATGGCTCAGCCCCTTTACAATGACGAGTCCAAGACAGTTGAGATCTTCCAGAAGGAAGCTATCGCTGACATCGGAGAGAATACTTCCATCAGAAGATTCGTTATCTATGAGGTAGAGGGCAACGGAGCTGTTGCTTCTTACATCCACATGGGCGGCAAGGTAGGCGTTTTCGTTGAGGTTACAACTGATGACGATTCCGTTATCGCTAAGCCTGAGTTCGCTGATTTCGCTAAGAACATCGGCATGCAGATCTGCTCCATGAGACCTAACTGGGTTTCTGAAGAGGAAGTTCCTCAGGCAGAGCTCGACAAGGAAGTCGAGATCATCAAGAATAAGGCTCTCGAAGAGGGCAAGCCTGAGAAGATCGTTATGGAGAGAATCGTTCCCGGCCAGATCAAGAACTTCTACAAGCTTAACTGCCTCGTAGATCAGGAGTTCTTCAGAGATGACGATCTCACGATCTCCCAGTACATCGATCAGTCCATCAAGGCAATCGGCGCTAACGTTTCCGTAGTCCGCTTCACACGTTTCGGACTTGGTGAAGGAATCGAGAAGAAGGTTGACGATTTCGCTGAGGAAGTTAGAAAGCAGGCAGGACTCTGATAGTAATTCGGAACTGCTGACAATTTTAAAGAATATAAAGGAGTTGTCTCTTGTGAGGCAACTCTTTTTCTTTTTAGCCTCAATCTTCTTTATTTTTTACTTCACCTTAATAAAGATTATTGTTAAAATCTATTGAAAGAATTTTTGGAGGATAATATTTCATGAGTGAGACAAAGTATAAGCGCGTGCTTCTGAAGATATCAGGTGAGGCTTTGGCCGGTGATGCCAAGGTAGGCATCAATGATGAAGTGCTTAAAGAGATTTCCGCTAATATCAAAGCTGTTGCTGATCTTGGAGTTCAGGTGGCTATCGTAGTCGGCGGAGGAAATTTCTGGCGCGGAAGATCTTCAGAGAAGATGGACAGAGTTACCGCAGATCACATGGGTATGCTCGCTACACTTATGAATTCACTTGCGCTTTCTGACGCGCTTGAGCAGCAGGGAGCCGTAACCAGAGTTTTGTCAGCTGTAGAAGTAAGACAGATGGCTGAGCCTTATATCAGAAAGAGAGCCGTAAGACATCTGGAAAAGGGAAGGATCGTAATTTTCGCATGTGGAACGGGTAATCCTTACTTCTCAACGGATACAGGTGCTGCTTTAAGAGCTACTGAGATCGGAGCTGACGTTTTCCTTAAGGCAACTATGGTTGATGGCGTTTATGATAAAGATCCCCATGTTTACCCCGATGCCAAGAAGTATGATACGGTATCTCATGATGAAGTATTGAGACTGAACCTTAAGGTCATGGATGCTACGGCAGCTGCCCTTTGCCGTGACAATCACACCAAGATCCTCGTTTTCTCCATGAAAGATCCGGAGAATATCGTAAGGATCGCAAAGGGTGAAGAATTGGGAACAATAGTTGAATAAACCGTTTAAATAAAATATCTAAGAGGAGGCTTTAATTATGGCTATGATCGAGATTACAAAGAAAGATTACGATGATATCGAAGCTAAAATGCAGAAGTGCATCGATAACCTTCAGGAGAACCTCAATACTATTCGTGCCGGACGTGCAAATCCGCACGTTTTGGACAAGATTACCGTTGATTACTACGGTGCACCGTCTCCTCTTAATGCTGTAGCGAATATCCAGGTGCCTGAAGCAAGAATGATCACGCTTGCTCCCTGGGATCCGAAGATGCTCAGAGATATCGAGCATGCCATTCAGGCTTCTGACCTCGGAATCAATCCTACTAATGACGGAAAGATGATCAGACTTGTTTTCCCGATGCTTACTGAGGAAAGACGTAAGGATCTTGTTAAACAGGTTAAGGTATACGGTGATGAGACAAAAGTCGTAATCCGTAATAACCGCCGTGACGCCATTGATAAGATGCGTGCTGCTAATAAAAAGAAGGAATTGACGGATGACCTTCTTAAAGAATTCGAAGAGAAGGTTCAAAAGATTACCGATAAGTTTACCGCAGAAGTAGATAAGGTCTGCGAGACAAAGAATAAGGAACTTATGGAAATCTGATTTGATGGCCATTCCCGCTAACAAAAAAGAAAAGACTTATGATACGGGTGACCTTAAGGTCCCCGTATCTTTGGGTGTAATAATGGACGGCAACGGAAGGTGGGCTACTAAAAAACACCTTCCCAGAACTGCAGGCCATAAGGTGGGTGCTGAGAATCTTAAGGAACTATGCCGTAATTGTTCAAAGTATGGCGTAAAGTACCTTACGGTCTATGCATTCTCGACCGAAAACTGGTCCAGGCCAAAAACAGAAGTCGATCAGCTGATGAAGTTGTTCGTTGAGCTTTTCGATAAGTACGATTCCGAACTTGCGGAAGAAGGCATCAGGGTCAGATTTACCGGTGATGATTCCGAACTTCCTCAAAAGGTAAGGGACGTATGCAAAAAAGCTGAAGAAAGATCTAAAGACCGTCCTAATATGCAGCTTATAGTTGCGCTAAATTACGGTGGAAGACGTGAGATCGTAAACAGCTGCCGCAAGATCGCCGAGCAGGTCAAGGCAGGCATTATCGAACCTTCCGATATTACTGAGCAGATGATATCTGACAATAATTATCTTCCGGACGTACCGGATCCCGAATTGATAATCAGACCCAGCGGCGAGATGAGATTATCCAATTTCCTGTTGTGGGAAAGCGCTTATTCGGAGTTCTGGGTATCAGATGTCTTATGGCCTGATTTCGGATACGAAGAACTGACGCAGGCTTTCAGGGATTTTGCGATGAGAGACAGACGTTTCGGCGGCCTGTCCAAGAAGGAAAGCAAGAAATAAATTGAGACAGAGGATTATTACAGGCTTTATATTTACTGTTCTGGTGCTGCTTTTTTTCGTGCCTGCATATTTTTGGCCGGTTACAGCGGTTATCATGTCAGTAATCATCGGCGTATTTGCATGTGTCGAATTATATAAAGCAATAGAGCATGGAGGATTTCATCCTTCGGCAATGCTTCTCATCATCGGAATGCTCTTATCTGTAATCGTTGTTATAAGCGGTTTGGTTTTTGAGCTCAAAGTCGAAAATACCATGGCACTCTACCTCATCATTGTCTGCATGTATTGTGTGTCATGCGGCATTGCGCTTCCTCTGGCAAGACCAGATGATGACAAGGCTTTTCTTAATGGCGTTTTCACAGGAGGAATGATCTTCTATATCTCGTTCCCTCTGTTCTGCCTCGATCTTGCCATGCTCTTCCTGCCTCACGGCTGGTACTACATGGTTATAGGACTTTTCGCTCCGTGGGCGACGGACACTGCCGCGTATTTTACAGGAGTTACCCTCGGTAAACATAAGATAGTTCCCCATATTTCTCCTAAGAAAACCTGGGAGGGCTGTATCGGCGGAGCGGTCTTCTGCGCGCTGGCGGTATTGATCTATTCATGCCTGGTTATTTATCCGCTTGATGATATTCAAATGGGGATAATTCCATACGGTGTACTGATGTTCGTCCTGGGAATACTTATCTCTATCATGTCTCAGATGGGAGACTGGTTCTGTTCGATTATTAAGAGAAGAACCGGGATAAAGGACTTTGGCAACATTTTTCCGGGACACGGCGGAATGCTCGACAGATTCGACAGCACTTTCTTCACTCTGCCGACTGCTTTGCTCCTTGCTATAATTGCCAATAATTTCTTGTGATATGCTGAGCGTCAGGTTGTTTTCGGGAGAAAGTTAATGAGAAGATTGTCTGTATTAGGTTCTACGGGTTCTATCGGTAAACAGACCCTTGAAGTAGTAAGGAACGCACCGGCTGATTTTACTGTCGAAGCGCTTACCTGCGGAAGTGATACAGATACTCTTTTTGAACAGATCATCGAATTCAGACCTAAAGTCTGTTCAGTCATGGACGAAAAGAAGGCTAAAGAGCTTTCTGACAGACTTAAATCTTCAGACATCAACATTGATGTTCTTATGGGAACCGAAGGAAACATCACGTGCGCCACATTGGACAGCTGTGATACTGTAGTCGGCGCTATTGTCGGTTTTGCCGGACTTGTGCCGGTTTATAATGCCGTTTTAAGCGGGAAAGACATAGCTCTTGCCAATAAAGAGACTCTTGTGGCAGGCGGAGATATTATTATGCCGCTCATAAGGGAAAAAGGTGTAATGATGCTGCCCATTGACAGCGAGCATTCTGCCATTTGGCAATGTCTTAAAGGTGAGGCGCGTTCTGATCTGGACAGGATACTCATCACAGCATCAGGCGGACCTTTCAGGGGCAAAACCAGAGATGAACTCGAAAAAGTCAGCGTAGCAGATGCACTTCATCACCCGACATGGAATATGGGCGGAAAGATTACCATAGATTCTGCAACCATGATGAATAAAGGCCTCGAGATCATTGAAGCGCATCATCTGTATGGCATTGAGTGTGACAGGATAGATGTCGTCGTTCATCCGCAGAGCGTTATCCATTCCATGATAAGGCTTAAGGACGGATCGGTCCTGGCGCAGATGGGAAAACCTTCCATGATACTTCCGATCGAAGTCGCTCTTTATTATCCCAAGCGCGGTCCGTCGATCGTTAAGGAGTTTGATCCTTTTGATGCGGCCGTGTCTAATCTTACTTTTGAGCCTTGCGACACTGAAGTGTTCAGGCTCGTTAAACTTGCATATGAAGCAGGAAAAAGGGGCGGATTGTTCCCGACAGTTATGAATGCGGCAAATGAATCTGCCGTCAGAGCATATCTTGCAGGTAAGATCGGTTTCCTTGGAATCGAGAAAACTGTTTTTGATACCGTCGAGAAGATGGATCCTTCGATCAGCGGCATGGAACTGACCATAGACTCGATATGTCAGACTGATAAAGATGCCAGGATTTATGCAGATGAATTAATAGAAGGAATAATAAGGGAATGAGTATAGTAAGAAGCATAATTTTCGTAATCATAATGCTCGGTGTGCTTGCCACACTCCATGAGCTTGGTCATTTTTGGGTTGCAAGACTGTTAAAGATCAAGGTGTTTGAGGTATCCATCTTTGTAGGCCCCAAGCTTTTATCATGGAAACACAAGGATGTTAATTTCACTATAAGGTTAATCCCGATAGGTGCATATGTCAGATTTACCGAGATCGATGATGAAGGATACGTTGTCGAGAGCAGCGATCCTGATCTTCTTATAAATCAGCCCAGGATCAAAAGACTGATTGTCTCTCTGGCGGGACCTTTCATGAACCTGTTATTAGGTTTCATTATCTTTTTAACCATGTTTTGGGCAACCGGTTTTGTCAGCACTGAAATAGGAACCCCAATGCCGGGCGCTCAGACTAATGAAGTCGCTTCGGAATATACTGTCGGTGATACTATCAAAAAAGTTAACGGCAATAGTATATTTTCTGCTTATGACCTTTATTATGAGCTTGATTCAGCGGATCCGTCCGAAGTTATGACTCTTACTCTCAAATCAAAAGAAACAGGTAAAAACTACGATGTTCAGCTTACTCCGGAGTTGAAGAATCGTGCCATGCTTCAGATAACGGTTAAAACCGTCGATTCTGATGAAGATGTTAAAGGCTGGTATGTCGTTTCCGTTGATGAAGAACAGAATGATAACAACCCGGTTCTTAAGGCCGGTGATTACATAACATATATTAACGACGTTTCGGTTTTGGATGAGGGTTTCAGTGATTATATCTATAGTCTGTGTGATCCGGATCCTATTAAAGTTACTTATGTCAGAGATGGTGAAGTAAATGAAGATGAGATCATACCTAAAGTGGTTGAATATACGACTGCAAGAGGGATCAGGCTTATACCATACCTTATTGATTCTCCAAACAATTTTGCCAAGGCAATAAGTTATGCGGCCAAAATGCCTGCTACTATCGGTAATATTTCCGTTAAAGGAATAAAAGACATAATTGCGGGAAAAGAAAAAGCTTATAATTTAGTATCAGGTCCGATCGGAATTACGACCATGGTAAATGATGTCGTTAAGGATGAAGAAGATACTGTAAGCGATAAGTTATATGTGCTCATTTTGCTCAGTGCGGTTATTTCTATAGCGCTTGCTTTTTCGAATCTCCTTCCGATACCCGGACTTGACGGTATTCAGATCATCTTTATAGTCGTGGAGATGGTCATCGGACGCAGGTTATCCGATAAAGCGGAAAAAAGACTTACCATAGTCGGGTTTGTTCTGATAATCTTTTTGGTAGTCTTTGCTTTCATCTCGGATATTCTTAGGATCATATTCGGTTAACTACCGGATCGGGAGAGTATTGTATGACCAGAAAAGTTATTATCGGTGGTGTTGAAGTAGGCGGGGGTTCTCCCGTTAAGATCCAGTCGATGAACAATACTGATACGAGAGATGCTAAGGCTACTCTTGCCCAGATTCAGGAATTGGCAGATAACGGTTGTGACATCACCAGGGTTGCTATTCCTGACATGGATGCAGCAGAGAGTCTTAAAGTTATTACTTCCATGTCTCCCATTCCCGTCGTTGCCGACATTCATTTTGATTACCGGCTCGCTTTGGCAGCAGCTGATAACGGCGCTTCCAAGATAAGGATAAATCCCGGTAATATAGGTGGTCCTGAGAAAGTAAAGCTTGTTGCCGACAAATGCAAAGAACGGCATATCCCGATCCGTGTAGGTGTTAATTCAGGTTCCATTTCCAGAGAGATTCTTGCAAAATACGGCGAAGTCAGTGCTGATGCGATGACCGAGAGCGCTTTGGGCGCGGTCAAACTGTTAGAAGACCAGGATTTCGATGACATAGTTATTTCGATCAAATCTTCTTCGCCGAAGCTTACCATTGATACTTACAGGATATTATCTAAGGCATGTGATTATCCTCTTCATGTCGGCGTTACCGAGGCCGGCACAGTACGCGAAGGTGCCATAAAATCTGCGGTCGGTATAGGAGCGCTTCTTGCCGAGGGTATCGGTGATACCATCAGAGTTTCCTTGACCGGTGATCCGGTTGATGAAGTAATCACTGCCAAACAGATCCTTAAAGCTTTGGATCTTAGAGACGGCGGAATAACATTCATATCCTGTCCTACATGCGGTAGGACGCAAGTCCCTCTAATAGAGCTTGCAGGACAGATAGAAAAGAAGGTATCTGGACTTCCTTATGATCTGAAGGTAGCCGTAATGGGATGTGTCGTTAACGGTCCGGGAGAAGCACGAGAATGTGATATCGGCCTGGCAGGCGGCATTGACGAATTTCTGTTGTTCGAGAAAGGCGTACCGGTCAGAAAAATACCCGCAGCCGTTGCGGTTGAAGAATTTGTAAGGGAAGTGATCAGAGTTGGAGAAGAAAAGCGTAAAACTACTTGAACTGTTCAATGTAGATGAAGACAGATATCAGGATCTAAATGGTCTTATTGTTTCTAAGGTTGATATTTATAAGGCTAAGGCTGCGATCAACCTGGTTCTTGAAGGAGCGGATACTCTTAAAGATAACCGGAGTATTGTAAAACTGGTTAAAGAACTGGAACAGGACTTCGGTACCAAAGTTAATTTCTCGTTCAAAGATATAAACAAAGATAACTTTGAGTCTTTGTACGATAGATTAAGAGTGCTTATCCGTCATTACATCACCCGCGACAGTGTAGGTGGTGTAAATGACATGGTTGATTTTATCAGTCTCGGTTTTGGTTGTGATTACGGGACTATTAATATTGATGTCCCTGCCGGCTGGTTGATGATGTTCGGAGATAAGGACAGGGAAAATCTTATCCGTTCTGTTGACAACGCGATCAGTATCTGCGCTGCAGAAAGGTTGGATTTTACTTATGAGATCGTAAGCTGCGATCCTGATGTTGCAGGGAGCGATACATATCCTGAATATGACATTCTTAAAGCTATTGAAGAGGGAAAACTGGAATTTCCGGATGAGCCTGAAGCTGCTCCGGCCAGTAAAGGCACACGGAAGAAGAAATCAGATAAGAAAGCTGATACTGATGCCAAACCTGCCGGCAAAGATACCTGGGAAGCTAAGGCACAACAACTTAGGAAAGAAGCCAAACAGGAAGAAAAGAAATTCGATTATAAGGCTCAGGCTAATGCTGACAACCAGCTTTACGGAAAAGTAAAGAAACAGGCTACATTCATGAAGATAGCAGACGTTACTATCGGCTGCTTTGACGTAAATATCGCCGGTAACCTCGTTTTTAATGAAGATTCATTTAAACTCGCGAAAACGGGCAGAAGCGTAATCGTTAAGTTTATGTGCCTTGATGATACTGACGGTATATCCTGTATTGCATTCTTAAAGCCGGAAGAAGCCGATGGATTCCAGAAAGAATTCGGTAAGGGCGGTTATGTTGGCATTCAGGGTAATGTCGAGAATGATTCATTTACTGGTGATAAATGTATTAAAGTGTCCGGATTTTTCAGCGCTGAGAAACCGCCGAAGAGAAAAGATACTGCAGAACGCAAGAGAGTCGAGCTTCACGTCCACACCAAGATGAGTGAGAGTGATGCAACGACAGATCCTGCCGATCTGATAAAACTTGCTGCGTCATTCGGTCATTCTGCATGTGCCGTAACTGACCATGGTGTTGTTCAGGCATTTCCTCATGTATTTGAGGCAGCTAAAGGCATCAATAAAAAGCGCAAGGATACCGGTGAAACTCCGATCAAATGTATCCTTGGCTGTGAAGGTTACCTTGTTGATGACGGTCCGACGGTGTTCTATAACCTCCCTTATGATGTAAAGAACGATAAGATTAAGCCTTCAGACGTCGATGATGATGCTTCGTTAAACTTCATTACCAAGCCGAAGGCTGTCGGTTCTTTTGTCTCAATAGTTATAGAGCGTCATGGCGATGATGCTCTTCGAGATACATTTACTTCTGTATGTGCATCCAAATTCAGACTTAAGGGTTATAAGGCCGTTAAGCCTGAGGAAGAAGGCGAATCCGACCAGGATGCAATGGAATTCGCTTCTCACGATATAGATAAGACTCTTTGGAATCCGGATGAGATTCCTGAAGAACTTAGGGATGAGAATATTAATGCCAAGCCGCTTGAGCCGCATGCTGCTTTGGGTACTGCGGTTAATGTCGATCTGGATATTAATGGTGAGTTTGCTGACGGCAGTGATGAATTTATTCCTTCAGAACTGGTTTTCGAACATGTAGCCGATTTCCATGCTGAATTTGAAGATGTTATCTATCCTGGTACTGGAGAACCTTGCGACTCTTATTTTGCCATGGGCGAACTTTTGGAGTTCATTGGAGATTCATACATCACAGGACCGGATATCTTTACGACTCTTGCTTTCTTACGCCGCGCGGGTTACGGAATAAATATTGAAGATCACAAGTACTACAGACATAAGTTCCTTATGCCTGCCACTTCAGATGAAGATATTCTCGAGACATTCTATAAGGGTGAATTCAAGAGTGTCGATGAAGCTTTGAACAGTAAGGGTGTGTTGTTTAATTATGCTCCTGACGGCAGCGGTTACGATGAGATGCTTGCTTCTTGTTATAAGTCTGCATCTTTGCTTGTTTCCTGCCTTAAGGATGCAGGTACTGTAAGCGCTCTTGATATCAACTATAAAGTCGGGCACTTTACTCCGGAACGGGTTAAGTCAAACGAAAAGGACGCACACAAATTTCCGATAACGCCGATGTATCACATCATTTATCTTGTGCGTTCGAATATGGGCCTTTATAACCTTTACCGCATTGTCTCTGAATCACAGATTCATTATTATTCGAGGAGACCCAGAACGCCCAAGAGTTTACTTAAGTATTTCAAGTCCGGCATAATCGTCGGCGGTGCCTGCGAGGCCGGTGAGATCTTCAGATTTGTTTTAAAGAAATACAGAGCATTTAATAAGGACAGACAGGCAACAAGAGACTGCCTGAAAGATTCTGAAGAGTTTGCTAAGATCTTAAGCCTGTACGACTATGTAGAGATTCAGCCTCTCTGCAACAATCTGTTCTTAACAAGGCAGGATCCTGAAAAATATGAAGGCGGTCAGGTTCCGCTTAATGAAGATGACGTAAGGATTATCAATGAACTGCTTGTAGAGACGGCAGACGATCACAACATGCCGGTTTGTGCTACGACGGACTCTCATTTCCTAAATAAGGAAGACGGGCGCTATAGAAAGTACATGTGCATGAGCATGGGCTTTAGCGATGCTGAGATGCAGAGTGACCTGTATTTCAGAACGACTGACGAGATGCTTGATGAGTTTAAGTATCTTGGCGAAGAAAAGGCGATGGAAGTTGTTGTAGATAACACCAACATGATTGCTGACATGATAGACTTCGGTATCAAGCCGTTCCCTGACGGATCTTATCCTCCGCAGATTGCCAGAGCTGCTGCCGATGTAAGAGATATCGCTTATACAAAAGCAAACCGTATGTACCGTCATAACGGTGTGCTTAATGAAGTTGTTAAGGCAAGGCTCGACAGGGAACTTGCATCCATTATCGGTAACGGTTATGCGATCATGTACTATATCGCATACAGACTCGTTAAGAAGTCCAATAATGACGGATACGTTGTAGGTTCCAGAGGTTCAGTAGGTTCTTCATTTGCCGCTACCATGTGTGGTATTTCTGAAGTTAATCCTCTGCCTCCGCATTACAGATGTCCGAAGTGTAACTATGCCGAGTTTGATAACACCGGTGTGTACGGATCTGGTTACGACCTGCCTCCCAAGACCTGTCCCGAGTGCGGTGAGAAGCTGATCCCGGACGGACAGGATATTCCTTTCGAAACATTCCTCGGATTTAAGGGCGATAAGCAGCCCGATATCGATCTGAACTTCTCTGGTGAATATCAGCCGAGAGCGCATTCGTATGTTGGCGTTCTTTTTGGAGGCACGCATACTTTCAAGGCCGGAACGATTGGCGCTTATCAGGATAAGAACGCATACGGCGTATGCCGTAAGATCTGCGAAGAGAAGGGTGAACCGTTTACGCAGGCTCACCTTGCTTTCATGGCAAGGGATATCATCGGCGTAAAGAGAACAACGTCCCAGCATCCCGGTGGCATCGTTGTTATTGCAAAGGAAATGGATATCTATGAATTTACGCCTATCCAGTTCCCGGCTAATAAGACTGACTGCGGAATCATTACAACGCACTTTGACTTCCGTGCGATGCATGATACCATCCTTAAACTTGATATCTTAGGCCATGCCGATCCTACGGTATTAAGAATGTTAAGTGATATTACAGGAGTAAACATTACTGATATTCCGATTCCTGATGAGAAGGTAATGAGTCTTCTTGTAAGTACAGATGCTTTGGGATTCCCGATTGAAGCTACCGATGCCGGTTCAGCTACTTTGGGACTTTCAGAGCTTGGCACCAACATGGCTAGAGGCATGATCAAAGAGACAAAACCTACAAGGTTCTACGACCTCGTCCAGCTCATGGGTCTTTCACATGGTACTGACGTATGGACGGGAAATGCCCAGGATCTTATCAGAGCGGGTACATGCGACCTTAATTCCGTAATCGGATGCCGTGACTCCATTATGACAAGCCTTATTTACTGGGGCCTTCCCAATAAGGATGCTTTTGACATCATGGAAGGAGTCCGTAAAGGTAAGGTTGCTGCAGGCAAGGTTGAGAAGTGGCCTGAGTATGTTGAAGAGATGAAGAAATGCGGTGTGCCTGACTGGTATATAGAATCATGTCAGAAGATAAAGTACATGTTCCCTAAAGCACATGCTGCCGCATATTCTATCTCAACTCTCCGTGTTGCCTGGTTCAAGGTCTACTATCCTGAAGAATATTATTGCTCATTCTTTACTCACAGAGGTGAAGGATTGTTTAATGCAGAAGATATGTGCAACGGTCCTGAAAAGGTGAAGAAGAGAAGAATAGAACTCGCTGATGAAATGCATGCCAAGGGTGACCCGAATACAAAGCTCAAATACTATTTCTATGAGCTTGTTGAAGAGATGTACGCCAGAGGAATAAAATTTGCGCCCATCACGCTTAACGATTCTTTAGGCAAGAAGTTTACCAAAGCCGGTGACAAACTGATCAGGCCGCCGTTCTGCGCTATTGCAGGCGTATCTGAAGCAAACGGATTGGATATAGAGAACGCCAGAAAAGAAGGCGAATTTAAGAACCGTGACGACTTCATGAAGAGAACTGGTGTCGGTCAGTCTGTTACCCAGAAACTTATTGATTACGGCGGCATCCTTGATGATCTTCCCGAGAGTGCTCAGATCAACTTTTTCGATCTTTTGTGAGGATTATCTATAGATGTATTGCAGCGTTATCCTGAGAGGTGCTACAAAGCAGATTGACCGGCCGTTTACTTACCGGATCCCTGAAGAACTGGCTGCTTCAGTGCTTCCGGGTTCTCTGGTAACCGTGCCTTTAGGTCTCAGTAATTCTCAAAGGTATGCTGTAGTAATTGAGCTTGATGTCGGTTTTGATGGTGATCCTGATATCGTCAAAGACATAAGTTCAGTCGTCTCAGGCCGTCCGGTGCTTAATCCTGATCAGATTGCGCTCATCGACAAGATAAGTGACAGATTTAATTGCACAAAAGGTGACGTTGTCGAATTGATGGTGCCTTCCTGTGTGATCAATCACAAGAATCCGGTTGAGGTTTTTGTCCAGCTTGTATCTGAACAGAAAGCTACGGAAGTATTGGAAAGCGAAAAATTAAAAGCGATTTCGCATATTAATATACTGGAGTATCTTTTAGAGCGCGGAAAGTGTACCAGAAAAGAACTCATGGCAAATCTTTCCTGTTCCACTGCACAGGTTAAAGCTTTGGAAGATAAAGGGCTTGTAGTTCTTACCAAAGAATCTTCTGATCTTGAAGTGCCTCAGATGAACGTCATTAATGATGTTCCTGAAGGAAAATTTACTGAAGAATATGATCTCAGTGATGAGCAGAAAAATGCAGTTAATGAGATCATAAAAGGCATAGTCGGGAAAAAGGATAATACATATCTGTTATTCGGAATAACAGGAAGCGGTAAAACGGAAGTATATCTGAACATTGCAAAGAAGGTCATTTCTGAAGGCGGAAGCGTGATATACATGGTTCCCGAGATATCGCTTACGCCCCAGACTATAAATTGGATAAAGGGAAGACTAGGTGACAGTGTCGCAGTGCTGCACAGCAGACTGACAGACAAACAGCGTTATGAACAATGGGACAATATCAGGACCGGAAAAGCAAGAGTGATAGTCGGCCCGCGAAGCGGTGTTTTTGCTCCTGCTGTAAATTTACGGCTCATAATCCTCGATGAGGAGCATGACAGTTCATATAAAGCTGAATCTCATCCGAGGTATTCTGCAAGAGACGTAGCAAGGATGAGATCTAAGATTACCGGATGCAGTGTTGTACTTGGTTCTGCCACTCCTTCGGTAGAGAGTTTTTATGCTGCTCAGATGGGAGCTTTTAAGCTTCTTGAACTAAAGGAAAGAGCGAGACAGGAAGCAAGGCTCCCTGAGATAATCCCCGTTGATATGAAAGAACAGGTTAAGCTCGGGGCAGGTGACATGTTGTCACTTCCTTTGAGACAGGCAATGTCTGTTGCTTTTTCCGAAAACAAACAGGTCATCCTTCTACTTAACAGACGCGGTTTTTCCAGGACTCTCATATGTGAGGACTGCGGTGAACCCGTAACCTGCAAGAATTGTTCCGTACCCATGACTCTTCACAATAACAGACGCAACGGCACGCAAAGCCTGATCTGTCATTACTGCGGTTATACGATCCCATCCTATGAAGCCCGTTGTTCTTTCTGCAACGGTAATCATTTTACCAAAGCAGGTTTTGGCACACAGCAGTTAGAAGAATTTTTGCATGTACTGTATCCGCACGAAAAAGTCTTAAGGATGGATCAGGATTCTACAATGACTCCGGGCGCACATAAAGAGATCATAGAAAAGTTTGCAGACAAGCAGGCTTCGATCCTTATCGGTACGCAGATGATAGCCAAGGGACTGGATTTTCCCGATGTTACCGTAGTCGGTGTGCTTGGTTCGGACCTGATGCTTGCGTCTTCATCTTTCAAGGCATCGGAAAGAGCATTCCAGCTAATTACCCAGGCTGCCGGAAGGGCAGGAAGGGGAGAAGCACCGGGTAAAGTGTTTATCCAGAGTTACAGGCCGGACCAGCCCTTGTTCCAGTTTGCCTGCACTCAGAATTACAGGGCTTTCTACGATCAGGAGATCGAGTACAGACAAAAACTCAGACTTCCTCCGTTTAAGGCTGTCGGCGAGATAGTTCTGTCTTTGCCGGATGAAGATAAACTGGTACAGAGAGCAAATGAATTGGACAGGTATCTTAAAGAGTTTCTTGGCTTTCAGGATAAAAAGTACCAGTTCGAGGTCTACGGTCCCGTTCCGTGCGTAATTTATGAGCTGCGCGGCAGGTACCGCATGTCCTTTGTTATCAAGGCAGTCAATAAATCTGCTATCAACGGCGTGTTTAAAAGACTCATCGCCGATTTTGATCACACAAAGTATCCGATGTCGTTCGACAATGACCCCCAGGACGGATAATTCGTTGATTGCTTCGAGATTTCACGGGTAATTCTTTAATTGAACACCGGTTTTTAACGCAAATTTTGTTTTTGCAAAATAAGGTTAAGATTTTAGACAAAATCTTAACTTGAATTTCTGTTTTCGAAAATCAGGTTAAGCTTTTTGCATTTTTCTTAACCTGAATTCAATATTTAAACATTTGCGTTAAATATTTCCCGAAAAACTTAACCTAAAAACATATATTTCGAAAAGAGGTTAAAATGGCTTTTATATCTAAAACAAGCAGAAATTGTACGCTGTGGAAATACATATGTACACCCCAGAAGTATAAATTGACAATTAAAAATAATAGGTGATAAAATCCATTATCAGAATGCGGTTTTAGGCTAGAAAACTCGTTTTTTGCAATATGTTTTAAGGGAGGCATTTATATGTCCAAGCCTGTTTTTGAAGGTGCCGGTGTTGCTATTGTTACTCCGTTTTATGATGACGGCGGAATTAATTTCGATGAACTTAAGAGACTTATCGAATTCCAGATAGAGCAGAAGATAGATTCCATCGTAATCTGCGGTTCTACCGGCGAAGCTGCCACCATGACTGAAGAAGAACATGTCGCAGCCATTAAGTTTGCTGTAGATACCGTTGCAGGACGTGTACCGGTCATTGCCGGAACAGGATCCAATGATACTGCTTTCGGCGTTGAACTCACCAAGAAAGCGTATGAGCTCGGAGCTGATGCTGCTTTGCTCGTTACCCCTTATTACAACAAGTGCACACAGGAAGGTCTTTTCCGTCACTATGCAAAGATCGCTGAAGCTGTTCCGGAACTTCCGATCATTCTTTATAATGTTCCTTCCAGAACGAATGTTAACATCGGACCTGAGCTTTTGAAGAGGCTTTCCGTTTATGAGAATATCATCGGTGTAAAGGAATGTAACTTCGGTCAGGTTCCTGAGATCTACAGCCTTTGCGGTGACAGATATGCTCTGTATTCAGGTGAGGACGGTCTTGCCGTTCCCATGCTGTCTCTTGGTGCAAAGGGCGTTATCTCCGTTGTTGCAAATGTTCTTCCTAATGAGACATCAAAGATGATCCATGATTATCTTAACGGTGATATTGAGTCTGCTAAGAATACTCAGATCAGGTTCATTCCTCTTGTTAAGGCCATGTTCTGCGAAGTTAATCCCATTCCCGTAAAAGAAGCAATGAATATCCTCGGATGGAATGCAGGTAACTGCAGACTTCCTCTTTGCGAGATGAGCAAGGCTAACCACGATAAGATGGTTGAAGTCCTCGCTCAGTATGACACATCTGCCATGGCTGACTTTCTTGCAAGATAAAGAGCCGGAACAGGAGATATGAATGGTTAATATTTTTCTTAACGGTTGTTGCGGCAGAATGGGAAAAGCCATTGCCAATCTCTGTTTTAACAACCCTGATTATAAGATCGTAGCAGGCGGAGATATTATCGAGAATGCAAATTATGATTTCCCTGTATATACGAGCCTTAATGAGTGTACTGAAGATTTTGACGTTATAATCGATTTTTCGAATGCGAAAGCAGTTCCCGGTGTTCTTGAATTTGCATTAAACCGCAAGAAGCCTTTTATCTGCTGCACGACTGCTCTTTCAGATGAGACTGTCTCCAGCCTTCTTGATGCTTCCGAAAAGATCGCTGTCTTTAAGTCTGCTAACATGAGCCTTGGCATCAACATGATGATAGAGCTCGCAAAGCAGGCTACAAGGATCCTTTATCCTGATTTTGATATTGAGATCGTTGAAGCACACCACAACAGAAAGCTCGATGCGCCTTCGGGAACAGCTATGATGATCGCTTCCGCCATTGATCAGGAGATTCCTGACAATGTCGAGTATGTATATGACAGACACAGTGTTAACAAGGCAAGATCCAAGAATGAGATCGGTATCTCTTCGATCAGAGGCGGTAATATCGTCGGAGAACATTCTGCTATGTTCATAAGCGATGAAGAGATCCTTACCATCAGTCACAGCGCTCAGACAAGGGACGTTTTTGCCAAGGGCGCTCTTACCGCTGCCAAGTTCATGTCGGGTAAGGAAAAAGGCTATTTCACGATGTCTGATGTGATAGCTCAATATATTGAAGAATAATTTTTGGAGGAAATATAAATGTTCAATTATTCTGATGCAGAAAGTATTTTTGGCGGAAGCGGAGAGATGATGGGATCCATCGCTTCGATGGCTCTCCTCGTTTTAATGTTCGTCGTCTTTTATTTTATCCTTATAAGACCACAGCGTAAGAAGGATAAAGAACTTAAAGAGCAGATGAGTAAGCTTTCCGTAGGTGACAGAGTTGTTACCATTGGCGGTCTTGTAGGTTTTGTGGCCAATATCAAGGATGATCAGGTTACAATCTCTACTTCTGCAGCAAATACACTTGTCACATTTACGAAGAGTGCAATACAATCAATAGTAAAGCGTGACCAGCTCAATCCTGACGGATCCATAAAGAAGTCAGAGGAGCCTGAGAAGCCTGCCGGATTGTTCGGAAAGAAGAAGGAAAAGAAAGATAAGGAAGAATGATTCCTTTATGATCGGCTTTTTATTCTGGCCCGGATGATCAGCCGGGCCTTTTAAATTATCTGAGGTTAACATGGGACTGATACCTGATAACGTTATCGATGAAGTGCTTACGAGAGCTGACATTGAATCAGTAGTAAGCAGGTATGTCCTGTTAAAACGCCAGGGCTCTAATCTCTGGGGGCTTTGTCCTTTCCATTCGGAAAAGACACCTTCGTTTTCCGTAAATCCTGCGAAAGGCATTTTTAAATGCTTCGGGTGCGGGAAAGGCGGAAATGCCATTAATTTCATCATGGAGATAGAGCACCTTAATTATCCTGAGGCTATAAGGCATCTTGCCGGCATTTACGGAGTCGAAGTTCCCGAGACCGGTTATTCCGGTGACAGTGTTCAGAAGGAAGAAAAGAACAGGGTCAAGGATATACTTAAAGAAGCCGCCAAATTCTACTATAAGTCTTTTAACGATCCCGTAATAGGAAAGCCAGCAAGGGATTATGCTGCCCGAAGAGGACTTTCCAAACAGACGCTGGATAATTTCGGAATAGGTTATTCTCCGATAAACTGGACAGCACTTTATGATCTTTTGAATTCAAAAGGTTATAAAGACGATGAGCTTCTTAAATCAGGAATCTTTGCCGTATCATCGAAAACCAATAAACCTTATGATCTTTTCCGCGGAAGACTGATGTTTCCTATATTTGATTCCTTCGGAACGATAATTGCTTTCGGCGGAAGAGCATTGGGTGATGAGAAGCCCAAGTATATCAATTCACCTGATTCGATTGTCTATAACAAACAGAATCATCTTTATGCGATGAACTTCGCGAGGAAAGAACAATCCAAACAGCTCATTGTCGTTGAAGGTTATATGGATGCCATCGCTATGCATGCCGCAGGATTTAAGAACACGGTCGCTGCATTGGGAACGTCCTTTACGGACAGCCAGTTAAAGCTCTGCGCAAGGTATGCAGAAGAAGTTGTTTTCTTTTTCGATGCTGATAATGCCGGACAGAAAGCAGCTTTAAGAGCCGTCAAGATGATGATGGAATACTTAAACAAGCTTACCGGCATAAATATCAGGATAAAGATCGCCAAGGTGCCTGACGGAAAAGATCCCGATGAATTTATCAGGGTGAACGGAGCTGACAAATTCAGCGAAGTCGTCCGGAATGCTCTTTATGTTGAAGATTATCTGCTCGAGAGGGCAAAGAATGATAATACCGATCCGGTGACAGGTGAGCTTGACCGCGGAAGATACCAGCAGGATATCTGTGTTTACGGTTCCTGGATGAATGATGAGATCAAGATGAGCAGAATGGCAGGAGCCTCTGCGCCGTTTCTCGGTGCTACCCAGCAGGCTGTCATGAGTCAGATGATAAGATTCAGACAGATAGAAGATAAAAAACAGTCACAGGTTAATTCAAGGACCCTTGATCGTGAGAGAAGGGAAAACCTTGATCACAGAAATGTTTCTGAAGAATTCGCAACTGCAAAAGATGATTCAATGCCGGAGGAAGTTGTCTCTGAAAAGCCGGTTTTCAGGAAAGTTATAGATACTGCCACTAAAGAAGAGATCGATCTGTTTGCATATGCATTGTCTCTTGGAAGTGCCCTTGCAGATAAAAAACATTTTGATACGAAAAATGTCATCAGACCTGATGATTTCTCTGGCGACACATTAAGAGAACTCGTTAGGATCTTCCTTAATATTTTTGACGGCAGGGATGAGACCTTATACGCTAGAATGAGCGATTATTTTTCCAGACTGACTATTAACGGACAGCCTGCCGAAGACATTATGTTTAGGGCAGTTGAGGCTGCAGATAAAAGTCCTGACGTCAGGGTAAAAAGGGATATGTACCTTGCTTTGCTCTTTAAAGTTAGGGAATCAAGGATCAGACTCGAAGAAGAGATGCTGATGAATAAGCTTGTGAATGCAGGACCCGATGAAAAGGAAAAGATCAACGGCAGATTAAGAAGCCTTTCAGATTATAAAATGTCTTTGAGAAATAAGATTGGAGACCTCTGATGCAGATCCTTACAGAAAGACTCGAAATGGTTTTTGAACAGGTAAGAAATGCCTGTAAAGAGCCGGGTGCAGCAAGGATAATCGATGTCGGATCTGATCACGGATATATAGCTGTAAGATGTCTTGAAGAAGGGCTTGCCGGATCAGTTATCTGTACCGAGATACATAAAGCGCCTGCCCAAAGATCTGAAGATGCTCTTACCGAAGCAGGATTTGAAGACTGCTCTGAAGTCTTTGTAACTGACGGATTGAAAGGCGTACCTCTTCAGTCCGGGGATATTATCGTTATAGCCGGCATGGGCGGTCTTAACATCATAGATATACTTTCGCGCGCTCTTAAGGATAACGGTTTTCACGTAATGGAAAACGTGACGTTCATACTCCAGCCCCAGAAATCAAATGAGATAGTCAGAAATTACCTTTCCAAGACCGGTTTCGTTTTTGAGGATGAGAAAGTTTGTTGTGACAGGGAAATATTCTATAATTGTATGAGAGTCGTATTTAAAGGCATTTGCACGACCTTGACTGATGAAGAAGCCTGTTACGGCCCGGTATTGCTTAAGAAATTTAGCAGCGGAGATAAAGAAGTGGCTGATTATTTTAAGCATTTAAACGGCCTTTTTGAGATAAGACAGAGAAGCAATCCTGTAATTAAATCTGCATTAGAGGAGAGAAAGCATAATGAAAGTCAATGATATCGAATTATTCCTTAATGAAGTATTTCCGCCCGAAAATGCATTGGATTACGATAACGTAGGATTGATAGCAGGTGACAGGGAAAAGGTGGTATCAGCCATTCTGGTCTCACTGGATCTTACCGATAAAGCCATAGAAGCTGCCAGGGAAGCCGGCGCCAACCTGATAGTTACCCACCATCCGATAATCTTTGGCGGGATCAAGACACTTACCGTTGATGACAGTGTCGGAAGAACACTTGTTAATCTTGTCAAATCAGGCATATCCGTAATTGCCTGTCATACAAATCTCGATCTTACGGATGAATTCGGTGATCTGGCGATTGCTGATAAGCTCGGTGCAGAAGAACCTTCAGCAGCAGAAGGCGCTGTCTGCGGTGTTGTTTACGAACTCCCTGAAGACATGATCCTTAAAGATTATTGCCGGAAAGTTTGTGATGATCTCGGTTCCAGCGGGATAATTACTATCAACAAACCCGAAAACAAGGTCAGGAAAGTCTTTATCCAGGGCGGATCTTTTGATGAGGATTCCATAAATGCCGTGATAAAGAGCGGAGCAGATACTGTTTTATCCGGTGAGATCAAGCATCACATCTGTGTAGGCTTGGAGCAAATGGGTATTAACACGATAATCGCAGGCCACTCTGCGACAGAACAGGCATATCTGCCCAAGATGGCGAAATTGCTTTCGGATAAGTATCCGGGAATTAATATTACTGTGAATTATAACAACGAAGTATCATCTATACTTTGACTTGGTTTATTTATAGAATAAAACTATGTTTTTCGGGCAGGCCGAGACGATCGCGGGCGCCAACGGTGCGAAAGCACGGCGCATGAGGAAAGTCCGGGCTCCAAAGGACAGGATGCCGGGCAGTTCCCGGTGAAGGCAACTTTAAGGAAAGTGCAACAGAAAAGAAAACCGCCCGAAAGGGTAAGGATGAAAAGGCGAGGTAAGAGCTCACCGGCGATGTGGAGACATATCGGCCTTGTAAACCCCATCCGGAGCAACGTCGTGGAGAGGTAGTCGTGGTCCGCGAACCTCAGGAGACGGCTTGAACGTTTTAGAGATATTACGTCTAGATAGATGATCGTCACATACAGAACCCGGCTTACCGGTCTGCACGGAAAACTTATATACAGCATATTTTTTTTTGGAGGTATTGAGATGTCAGCAGAATCATATTTGAGCAGAGGCGTTTCTCCTACGAAAGATGACGTTAAAGCAGCTGTAAAGAATCAGTCAAAAGGTGTTTTCCCCGGAGCATTCTGCAAGCTCATAGAAGATCTCGCAGGTGATCCCGATTACTGTACGGCCATTCATGCTGACGGTGCCGGCACCAAATCCTCCGTTGCTTATCTTATGTATAAAGAGACCGGTAATTATGACTGGTTTAAAGGTCTTGCCCAGGATTCACTGGTCATGAACACCGATGACCTCGCATGCTGCGGAGTTACCGGGAATCTTATGCTTTCCAATACGATCGGCCGTAATGCGCACCGCGTTGACGGCAAAGCCATTGCCAAAGTTATCGAGGGTTATGACGAGATAATAGCCAAGCTCGCAGGTCTTGGCATCAATATCACTATGTGCGGCGGAGAGACTGCTGACGTCGGCGATCTTGTAAGAACCCTGATCGTTGATTCCACACTTGTTGCAAGAGCCAAGAGATCTGATGTCATCAATGCTGCAAACATTAAGCCCGGAAATGTCATCGTAGGCCTTGCTTCCTTTGGTCAGGCTACATACGAGGACAGGTATAATTCAGGCATGTCATCCAACGGCCTTACGGCTGCCCGTCACATGCTCCTTAATAAGTATTATTTCGAGAATTATAAGGAATCTTTCTCCGATACATTGGGTGAAGACAAGGCATATTGCGGCAAGTACCGTCTTACCGATATTCTTCCGGGAACTAGTGTAACAGTAGGTGAAGCCATCCTTGCTCCTACAAGAACATTCCTTCCTGTTATCTCCAAGGTCCTTGCTTCGTATAGAGAGAATGTCCACGGCATCATTCATTGCACCGGTGGCGGACAGGCTAAGTGCAGAGATTTTGGAACCGGTGTCAGATACGTTAAGGATAATCTTTTCGATCTTCCTCCGCTTTTCCAGGCTATCTATGAATCAGGTGAGATTCCGATGAAAGAACTCTACCAGGTATTTAACTGTGGTCACCGCATTGAGTTCTATGTTGATGAGTCAGTCGCTTACGATATCGTTGATATCGCTTCATCTTTCAATATCGAATCCAGGGTTATCGGACATGTCGAAATGTCTTCAAACGGTAACACAAATGAAGTAATTATCAAATCTAACGGCGAGGAATATGTTTATAATTGATTAAGGGCAGGACAATACCTGCTCAAATCAATTAAAGGCAGGTGTTGTTATGGACTTAGTCAAAAAGTTGGTTGCCGAGTTTATCGGTACGTTTACTCTTGTTCTTGTTGGTTGCGGTACTGCAATGCTGGTAGGCTGTGACGCTGCTTCAGGCGGCGGCTATGTTCTTACCGCTTTTGCTTTCGGACTCGTTATTGTCGGCATGGCATATTGTGTCGGTAATATTTCAGGCTGTCATATCAATCCGGCAGTTTCATTGGGTTGTCTTATTTCCGGCAGAATGGAAGTTAAGGAATTCTTCCTTTATTTTGCTTCACAGGTTCTTGGTGCAATCTGCGGCGCAGCATGCCTTAAGCTCATCTTCGTTCTTGGTAATGTCACAGACATGACCGGCGGACTTGGTTCTAATGGTCTTGCCGGTGTCAACGGAAGCCCTCTCGCAGGACTTATCGTAGAGATCCTTCTTACTTTCATATTTGTTCTTGTTATCCTTGGCGTTACGGATCCTGCTTTTAAGCACGGCTCATTTGGCGGTGTGGTAATCGGATTCTCTCTCGTCATGGTTCATATTTTGGGTATCGGACTTACGGGAACCTCAGTTAACCCTGCACGTTCCATCGGACCTGCACTCTTTGCCGGCGGTGACGCTCTTGCTTCTTTGTGGGTATTTATCGTAGGACCTTTCGCAGGTGCTGCTCTTGCCGCTCTTTGCTATAAGTTCATGGCTAAGAAAGATTAATTAGTACATTACTGATTCATTATTAACCCGACCGGGTAAAGGGGCGTCTCGCTATGAGACGCCTCTTTTGATGGTCATGAAAAAGCTGCCTCATCAGCGGTATCCGCTTTTGAGACAGCCTTTAAATCGATAATCAAATTCAGATCTGGTTATCGCAGTAAGTCTTATACTTGTTCTTTAGTTCGTTCATTGCGTTTTTCATTGCGCGCTGATATTCTGAAGTCTTCTCCCAGTCGCCAGACTTAACGGCAGCCTTGATCCTTGTAAAGATTGATGCCTGAACGTCAGTATCCTTTGCAAGTAAGAGCTTAAGATCTTCGATATCGTTCCAGAGTCTTTCATCATAGCTGACGGAACCGTCATCAGATCTGGTGATGCTCCTTATAAGAGAGAGGTTTGCAGGAATTATCTTCTCCATCAGTTCCATCTCCCAACGTACGAGCATTGCCTGATAATAAGATGAGAGGAGCTGTTCATCGAAAACATTACCTCTGCAAAGTATCTCTGCAACTCCGGAATCCTTTAATGTGGAAAGTGATTCATATACTGTAGCGGCAGGAGTACCGAAGAGTCTGTCTCTCTCGTTGGAATCCATGTCCTCGAAAATATCGTCTTCACAACGGTAAAGTCTGTCTTTTTCAAGATAATTGCTTTCCTGACCATAGGGCTTGATGAATTCCGCTTCCAAAGCTTTCGTATCTTTACCGGAATCCAGTGCATAGGTGATACCGTCAAGCATTGCCTGGTAAACGGATGCAAGGCATAAATAAGTATTCGTATGAGGATTGGGAGCACGAAGCTCGAACCTTGTAGCATATTTATTGTCTTCGCTTCTTACAAGACCCAAAAGAACAGATCTGTTACGCGAAGGAGTATTAACATCCATTCCGATTGAAGCTACGCAATGTGTAGGAGCCTCAAATCCGGGTGTAAGACGCTCAAAAGCATCAGTGGTAGCTGATACAAAAGGATTGATGACGTTGCTGTAGTGCTTCATTATTCCCATCAGAGAGCCCCAGCCGAATCTGGAAAGGAAATCAGCTTTCGTATCTTCGGGTGCAAAGAGATTGATCTTTTTGCCGTTCTTAAGATAAGCTACTGCATTTACGTGAGTATGCTCACCTGAACCTGCGACGCCAGGGAGAGGTTTGGCATTAAAGCTGACATCAAGACCGTGAAGTCTGAATATCTCTTTGATGATAATTCTCGCGATAAGCTCGTAATCGGCACCCTGGAGGGCATCGGAATACTTCCAGTCAACTTCGAGCTGCTCCATGATGAAGTGGAATTCACCGGAAGAATTAAGGGAGGCTTTAACGCCGCCGACTTCCTTATGTCCCATTTCCGGATTGAATCCGTAATTTTCAAGGATCATTATGACCTGTTCAAGTGCGGTCCTTACAACGCCTTTAGTGCGCTTCCAGTAAGACTCCTTGAGTTCCTGTGAGATGGAGAGCTGCTCCGTGCTTATGATCTCATCCGGTGAATTTACCCAGAATTCAAGCTCTGTGGCTGTGATCAGTGTAATTCGGTCAAGTTCATCAGGTGAAAAACCGTAATCGGCACAGAGGGAAGAGTCGTTAGCAAAACGCTCTTTGACCTGTTTTTCGAAGAAATCGACACTCTTTCTGAGAATGGATCTGGAGCACACCTCGTCATTATTATGCCTGAGGTAAGAAGGGATCCTTAATGTTCCGATAGGCTTTCCGCTCTCAAAATCAATATGTTCATAGTTATAATCGACATACCAGATAACATTGCTGTCGGGAATAAGGTCGACCTTACCGTCATTTAACGTGGCAATGCCGGGAAGCACAACAGAGGAACCGTCTGTCTGGACTGCTTTTCCGTCCAGATAATTCTCGATGTTGTCCATAAAGTCTGATATCGGGATCTTTTCATCAGTATCGTTTCCCATGAGGTCAACTGCTGCCAAAGAAACGAATCTGATCTCGGGATGAGCGCTTAAAACGTTCCTTATGTCCTGTGCAGAGTGATTCCTGGCGGGAATTACATAGAGCAGATCGGGTTTAACGTGGAATTCAATCATTTGTTTACGACCTTCTTAAAAATATAATAGGGAGATTTTATCACAAGTCTTACTTCCTGAGTAAATAATGACTCAAATAAATATTTTCAAATTCAATCGTTTTATCGTAATATAAGTTATTGAATGATTTGAGGAGTTTTAATGTTTTTATCTGTAGTTAAAAGCATTTTCGATATAGATAACGTAGGCAAACGATGGGGAGTCCGTATCCTTTACATGCTTACGGTCATCCTTAATGCCGGCATTCATTTCAATCCCTGGGCAGATACGGATTTCACGCCTCTCCAGAACTGGATCATGAACGTTTACGGCATGACCGAATACGATCCGGACAAGTATAACGCCCTGATGACAGAGATCCCTTTAAGTACCGGAAATCTAATCTATCTGTTCTCGGCTGTGATCGGTGTCATAATACTTCTGACCAGCGCTTATCTTTATGCTGCGATATTTGTCAGGGAATTCCGGAAAGAGAAGATAGCCTCGATAAAGGATTCTGATCCTGAAGTGGTAAATTATGCAATTTCGCACATTCCCGATAAGCCTATCAAGATCCCTGAACTTATTGGAAGACTTGTATTGCTTGTGCTTATATCGATCGTTGTAGCAATTCCTATTGTGTCGATAACGATGTATTTCATGTTTCTGGCACTTATCGGTCTGCCTTTCATTTTTACGGTTCCTGTGGCCTATCTGTCGGGCGATAAGGGCTTGTTCAGTTCAATCCCATACGCGGTCAGGCTTTCCCGAAAGTATTATTTCATCAACATGAGGAGCATCGCGGTAGTTCTTTTCGCGGCGATAATAGTCGATTTTGCCGTTCCTTTTCTTGCTCAGATATCACTTACGGCATTTTATATCGTTGATGCGGCACTGACGACCTGGCTCTGGCTCTCATTCGCAAGGCTTGCAGGTCTCGCTTACTGTACGATGAAGGATTTTCCGATAAAGGACGGAAAGAGACCTTTCGCGATCTGAATACGTCTCATTTTCACTCATAACTGTTCAAAGCGACAATAAAAGGGCTGATTTGATTAAAAATTCTTATGTCAGCGTGAATTGTTTTTCTTTATATTTATATTAATATATGTGAGTTGAGATTTTATTTGGAGGTTCAGCTATATGGACGTTAATGAGAAAGCAATTAAGATGCATGAAGAGTGGGCAGGTAAGATCGAAGTAATCGCTACCGCTCCCGTAGGTTCAAAGGAAGAACTCGCTATCGCTTACACACCCGGCGTAGCAGCTCCCTGTCTTGAAATACAGAAGGATGTTGACCTCTCTTACAAATATACAAGAAGACATAATCTTGTTGCCGTTGTTACAGACGGTACCGCAGTTTTGGGTCTTGGTGATATCGGACCTGAAGCAGGAATGCCTGTTATGGAAGGTAAGTGCGCGCTTTTCAAGGCTTTCGGCGATGTTGATGCTTTCCCTCTCTGCATCCGTTCCAAGGATGTCGATGAGATCGTTAATACAGTAGCTCTTCTTGCCGGTTCCTTTGGCGGTGTAAACCTCGAGGATATCTCCGCTCCCAGATGCTTTGAGATCGAGAAGAAGCTTAAGGAGAGATGTGACATCCCGATCTTCCACGATGACCAGCACGGTACGGCTGTAATCACTCTTGCAGGTCTTACAAATGCTCTTAAGATCGTCGGCAAGAAGATGGAAGACATCCACGTTGTAGTTAACGGCGCAGGCGCTGCAGCTACAGCTATCACTAAGCTCCTTATTTCCAGAGGCCTTAAGAACGTTATCCTCTGCGACCGTAAGGGTGCCATCTATGAGGGAAGAGAAGGACTTAACCCTGCTAAGGAAGAGATGGCCAAGATCACAAATCCTGATAAGAAAGCAGGTTCTCTTGCAGATGTTATCGTCGGAGCTGACGTTTTCATCGGTGTTTCCGCTCCCGGCGTGCTCACAGCTGACATGGTTGCCACAATGGCAAAGGATCCTGTTGTTTTTGCCTGCGCTAACCCTGTACCTGAGATCCTTCCTGAGGAAGCAAAGAAAGCTGGCGTTGCAGTTATGGCAACCGGCAGATCCGATTTCCCGAACCAGGTCAATAACGTTCTCGCATTCCCTGGAATCTTCCGCGGTGCTTTGGACGTAAGAGCTTCTGATATCAACGATGAGATGAAGATCGCTGCAGCTAACGCTATCGCAGGCATCGTTTCTGATGAAGAGCTCAATCCTGATTACATCCTTCCTGATGCATTCGACAGCAGAGTAGGTAAGGCTGTAGCAGCTGCAGTCGCTCAGGCTGCCCGCGACACAGGCGTAGCAAGAATTTGAATATACTGAATTAAGCAACAATCTCCCGCAATTTTGTTGCGGGAGATTTTGATATTTATTGAAAAGGAGTTCACATGATTGACGATTTAGAGCTTTTAAGACTGATTGAGAATAATGCAAGGCTTTCTTCCGAAGAGATTGCCGTTATGCTTGGTACGACCGCCGATGATGTGGAAGCCGAGATCAAGAGACTTAAAGATGAGAATATCATTTTAGGTTATAACACGATAATCAATTGGGAAAAACAGGCACCTGACAATTGCATCGGCATGATAGAAGTAAGGATCACGCCCGTAAAGAACAAGGGTTATGACCATATTGCACAGATCCTGAGCAAATATGAGAAGGTAACGGCATGTTATCTTATGTCCGGAGGTTTTGATCTTATGATCATTTACGAAGACAGAAGCCTTAGAGACATTGCTACTTTTGTAACAGAGAAGATTGCCACTATGGAAGGCGTCCTTTCCACGACAACACACTTTATCCTTAAGAAATACAAGGCAAATGGTATAATCTACGATAATCCGAATACAGACGACAGGCAGGCTATTATCTTATGAGTATTGATTACGATTCCAAGATCTCAAAAGCAGTACAGGCAGTACCTCCTTCAGCAATAAGGAAGTTTTTTGATCTTGCGAACGAGATGGCGGGACATGTCATCTCATTATCTATCGGTGAGCCTGATTTTGTTACCCCCTGGTCGATCAGAGAGGCTGCGATCAATTCTATCGTAGACGGCTATACGCATTATTCACCCAATTCCGGTTATGTGGATTCCCGTAATGCCATAGCTGATTATCTTAAGAGAAGATACGGTATCTCTTATGATCCCAAGTCTGAGATCTTTATTACCGTCGGCGGAAGTGAAGGTCTGGATCTTGCTGCCCGCGCTCTTATTAACCCGGGTGATGAAGTCATTATTGTAGAACCCTGTTTCGTTGCTTATAAGGCTACTGTCGAATTTGCACACGGCGTTCCCGTAATCGTCGAGACAAAGCCTGAGAATAATTATAAGCTCATGCCTGAAGAACTTGAGAGCGCAATTACCGATAAGACTAAGTACATCATCGTAGGATATCCGAACAATCCGACCGGAGCTATCATGACGCTTGAGGATTGGGCTAAGATAAAGGATGTTCTTATGAGACATCCGGATATCATTGTTCTTTCCGACGAGCTTTATTGCGAACTCAATTATCTTGACGGCAAACCGTCATCTCTTACGCAGTTTGCTGAGTTGAGGGAAAGAGTGATCATGGTCAACGGTTTCTCGAAATCTTATGCCATGACCGGTTTCAGAGTAGGTTATCTTGTTGGTCCCCGTGAGTTGATCGCTCCTATGGTAAAGATACATCAGTATTGCATTATGTGCGCTCCGTCAACATCACAGTTGGCTGTGATCGAGGCCGCCATGAATGCCGATAATGAAGTGTCTAAGATGCGTGATGAATATAATCACAGGAGAAGAGTCATAGTTCAGGGACTGAAGGATGCCGGGCTTGACTGTTTTACGCCTTACGGCGCTTTCTATGCTTTTCCGTGCATCAAATCCACCGGTATGACTTCCGAGGAATTCTGTGAGAAGCTTTTGCTCGAAAAGCATGTTGCCATAGTTCCCGGTAATGCATTCGGAAAGTGCGGTGAAGGATTTGTCCGTATCAGTTATGCTGCTTCGCTCGAAGACATCAAGACAGCAATGGTATTGCTTAAAGAATTTGTTGAAGAACATAAGGGGTAATTTATGCTTGAATTTGACAACATAAGATTAGAGCTTGAATCATACGAGACTCCCATAAAAGAGCTTAAGGATGCTCTTCATATCGATCATGTTTCAGATCAGATAAGTGAGTATGAGAACCGCATGCAGGAGCCTGATTTCTGGAACAACGTAGATAAGGCCACGGAGATCCAGCAGACATTAGGACGCCTTAAGAAAAGGGTGGAGAGCTATAATTCACTTGTATCAGAAAGAGAAGATCTTCTTGCTCTCTGTGAACTTGCAAATGAAGAAGAGGACATGGATTCCCTTGAAGAACTTAAGTCTTCTACCTCAAAATTTAAGGATGATTTCGAGAAGATGCGTCTGGAGACTCTCCTTACCGGACCTTATGACGCAAACAATGCTACGATAACACTTCATGCCGGAGCCGGCGGAACAGAGGCAATGGACTGGTGTTCCATGCTTTACAGAATGTATACCAGATGGGCTGAAAGTCATGAATTTGCTGTAGAGGAACTTGATTTCGTTGAAGGTGATACAGCCGGAATACAGTCTGTTTCTTTCATGGTAAAAGGTGAAAATGCTTATGGATTCTTAAGATCTGAGCTGGGTGTTCACCGTCTTGTAAGGATATCACCGTTTGATTCGGCAGGAAGAAGACATACATCATTTGCTTCCTGCGAAGTTATTCCCGAACTGGACCAGAAAACAGAAGATGATATAAAGATCGATATGACTGAAGTCCGTGTCGATACATACCGTTCCACAGGTAAGGGCGGACAGCACATCAATAAGACCGATACGGCAGTCCGTATGACTCATAATCCTACCGGTATCGTTGTTTCCTGTCAGGCCGAAAGATCGCAGCTCCAGAACAGGGAAACATGTCTTAGAATGCTTAAAGCTAAGCTATTTGCACTCGCAAGGGCATCTGAGATGGAAAAGATAGAAGACCTGAAGGGCAATCAGATGGAGATTGCATGGGGTTCACAGATAAGATCCTATGTTTTCTGTCCTTATACTCTTGTTAAAGATAACCGTACAGGATTCGAAGAGGTTGACGTTGATGCTGTTATGGACGGAAAACTTGATGGCTTTATCAATGCATTTCTGTCAGGCATGAAGAATGAAAAGTAATATATTATGACGGTTGAGCCTGAAAATAAAACCGTTCACTTTAACCAGTTAGATGGTTTGCGGGGAGTCGCAATTATTATTGTTGTTCTTTCTCATTGCGATATTCTCAATCAGGGAGGCGTCGCAAATGCATTGTTTTTTGCTATTGCCGGATTTTTGCTGATCAATCCTTTTAAAGATGAATATGAAAACAGGTTTTTATCCATACGGAGCATCCTTAAGTTTTATAAGTCAAGGGCGCTTCGAATACTTCCTGGGTATTACCTTGTTCTTTTGTTTATTTATCTGCAGACCGGATTCAATCTGATTCCGAAGTCGGAATTCCTTAATCTTTTGTTCTTTTTCGGTATATATAGACATTTGTGGTTTATCAGCACCTATTTTTGGCTCATGATTATAATTCCGTTTGTATTTGCGGGTTTATTACTTTTGGCAAAGATTATTAAACCTTTGAATAATGATATTGTTTGCGCGGTGGTTTTTCTTGTACTGGCAGCTCTTTTCAGATTTGTTTTATTACCGATGGACCAGCTGTATATCAGGATCGATCAATTAATGTTGGGTATTTGTGCCGGCTATATATTCAGATTTATAAGAAAAAGCAATAGGTTTAAATCAGTTCTTGGAAAGAAAACTGTTATTGGAGATCTGATTTTAATATTTCTGTTTTCATTAATTTTATTGAGTTCTAATGTGGTTTTAGGATTGATAAACACAGAGTGGAGTAATTTCCTGATAGGATGGAATTTCTTCTACCTGGTCGGTTGTTTTATGAGTTTATTGGTGATCCTTATATGTTTATTTCCAAACGGAATAGTCGGCAGGATCCTTAGTTCGAAAATACTGTTATTTATCGGGAAATTATCATTTACGATCTATTTGCTGAATAATTTCGTAATCGATCAGATAAATGTCAGTTCCAAGTATTTCTTGTTTATTTGTGCTTTTTCTGTCTGTGTCGTATTAGCTTGGATAATCGATACTGTTATTTCAAAAACTATTTCTGTATGCAAAACTTCAACATCAGTTATACTAAATAAGCATAACAATCAATAATATTTCAATAGAGAGAAATTAATAGATATGAAAGCACGAAATAAAATAAAAGACATCATAATGAAGATCTTCGGCAAGGCAAGATGGTTCCTTATCATTATGGCTTTGTGCCTTGTTTATGGATTCCTGACCATAGTGTTTTCTGCTTACGCTCCATATACTACCGGTATCAGAGAAGGCGATACTCCTTTTTTTATCAGAGATATTGTACCTGAAGATATCGCATATTTCACGATCAATGACGGGGGAAACATTGCTCTGTTAGACTATCTCGGAACTAATGATATCGCTGCTGTTTATGACAATGATACTAAAGAAAAGATATACACGAATCTGAGTCAGGTGACGATCGATGCAGGTTCTGACGAATATTTCTTCCCCAGAGACTTAGTCATAACTGATGATGGCGTGATTTATACTATCAGTACCGATTTCCTTGAGTATGAAAGCAATATAATTTCTAAGGACTACATTCACAGGATCACGGAAGATTATAAATACTCGGGCACTGTATGTGAGATCGATTACGATATTTCAAAAAGATTAAGAAAGACCAAGCTCTCGAAGCTTCATTATTTTGACGGAGCCGTTACTTTTGCGGAAGTTGAAGATGACGGAGTCTGGCTTTATTCCGTTGATACAGACAGTCAGGCGCTTTCAAAAAGTGATTTCTATCCCTCTGATCCTGACGGAACATATACAACAAAGGTAATTCCGGTTGACGGTTCGTTCCTTTTCCTCAGAAGTGACGGAAATGTATACAGTGTCGGTTTTAATGAACCATTAGGCGAAAGTATTTATAAGTTTGATATCAGTGTAGAAGATCATGTTGATCATCCGTATTTTGATCTGGCAACTGTTGCTAATGGCAAGCTTTATGTTGCTGACAGCCGGAATCTGAGCACTGTATATATACTTGAAAACGGTGAAGTTACCGAAGCCTTTAATATCGATACTGATTATAAACGCATAGTCTCACTAGATTCATACAGATCTGCAGGAAGTGAGGATGAGACGATAGTAGCATGTCTCGACAACGGCATTTTTACATATAATAACGGAGTTCTGCGCGATGATACTCCTGTGATCAGATTTGATCCCACAATTCTTATGTATCTTGATGCATCCGTTGAAGTGCTTTTCTTCGTTTGTCTTGGATGTCTAGTCATTAATCTCATTGTGCGTAAGAAAACGCTTCTCTATAAACAACTGATCATCACGCTTCCTGTCATTGTCGTAATTACGATCCTTATTGCATCTAAGCTGTTCAGTTATTTCGATCAGAGAACTACGGAAAGGATCAACAAAGATCTTACGGTTATCTGTGACCTCGCAATGACACAGTTCGATGATTATGATTTTTCTGATCTGTTGTCTGCGGATAAGATGACCGGAACTGCTTATGCAGCGCTTAATCAGAAATTAAACACGCTCAGTTCCAATAGAGGAAACGATTGGAGCAATGAGTATATTTTCTCGATAGTATACAGAACACCTGATGACGATCTGTTGGTTCTTTCGGCAGATGATACGCTCTATATGCCGCTTAACAGGCATGTTGACAGCAAGTTTTCAGAAATGGCGAATACTACAGAAGGAATTTATATTGATAACAGCATTCAGTCATTTTTCGCTGATGACTATAATGTAAGTACTATCTCGGTTTTCGGTAATATCCGGGATAAAGATAATACCGGAAACTATTATCTTATGGTCAGCACAGATACCAGTTCTTTATATGAGCAAAGAAGCAATCTGTTCGGTAATGTTGTCGTATACAGTTTCCTGATCATAATTGCACTGACACTGATAATTGTCTTGTCATTCCTTAACACAATGAGAGTTATCAAGAAAGCTTCAAAAGCTGTTAAGAAGATCTCTAACGGAGACTTGTCTGCGAGAGTCAATTACAAGTCTAATGACGAACTCGGACAGATCTGTTCTGAAGTCGATGAGATGGGTAAGAACCTTGAGACACTGTTTGCCGAAAAGGATAAGACCGAGCAGTTCTATTATAAGTTTGTACCTGAAAAGTTCAGGGAATTATTAGGAAAAGAAAAGTTTACCGATCTGTCTCTGGGTGACGCAAAGAGCTGCGAATTAACAGTTCTTTTCACTGATATCCGAGGATTCTCGATCAATTCCGAAATGATGACCGCGAAAGAGAATTTTGCTTTTGCCAACATCATTTACGGTAAGATGGGTCCGATCGTCCGTAAGAATAACGGTTTTGTCGATAAGTATATCGGAGATGCCGTCATGGGACTTTTCGAGAATGCCGATGATGCTGTAAGATGCGGTATCGAACTTTATAAAACCATTGTACTTGATCCCAAGACCGCTGAAGAACTCAATGTTAGTGATATCAATATAGGAATCGGCGTTCATACAGGCATGGCCATGGTGGGAATCGTAGGTGAGGAGGAAAGGCTTTCCGGAACCGTCATTTCCGAGACCGTAAACATGAGTTCCAGACTTGAATCTCTTACTAAACAATATCATACAGCGATGCTCATCTCGAAAAGCACTGTCGACAGGATGAAGGATCCCGATTCTCTTGATCTCCGCTATCTTGGAATAGTTCAGGTTGCCGGCGTTAACGAAGTAGAAGCTATTTATGAAGTCCTTGATTGTCTTTCTGATGAGAACAGGGAGCTCCGTTCTTCTAACAGCAAGGATTTAAGGGAAGCCATAAGGATCTTCTCGCTTGGCAGAAGAGGCGAAGCAGCTGATTTTCTGCAGACACTGAAAGATTCAGGTAAGAGCGATTATGTTACCGATCTTTACCTTAATTACATCCGCGGTATGTCTGATGATGATAAGGGTAATGTTTTCAGGTTCGTTAAGAAATAATTGAACCGCTGTTCAATATTGGTAAGATCCCTAGGCTTAATTCTTTAACGCAAAACTTGGATTTTCGAAAATGCGTTAAAAATCAGCTTGAAATATAAACTAATGAAATGAATCTGATACCGCAGGATTAAAGTGATTCAGGATAAGGCTTATGGTCTTTGAAGTAGAATGCTTCCTTAAACCCTTGTGATTTAAGATAATCTACGGTTTCGTCAAAACACACGCCGAACGTGCCTGGAAAGTGCGAGTCTGAGCCTAATGTAATGAGTCTGCCGCCCATGTCCCTGTATCTTTTTAAGATCGCCGGATCAGGAAGATAGCGCGTGAATCCGCCTTCTTTGTGCTTGAATACCGATTTGGTATTTATCTCAAGAGCTTTTTCTTTGCTTATAAGCGCTTCGAAAAATCTGTCGAATTCTTTCGGGCACTCGTCGTAGGTAACGAAATCAGACTTATTATCCGTATATCTGTTGATGTAGTCATAGTGTGCTGCAACATCATAATTGCTGCATTTCTCACACATCTCGGCCATTATTGAAATATATTCCCTGTGAAGTTCTTTTGCCGGCATCTTATAGCACTCGCGGTCCACATAGAAATCCTTTCCTCTGAACAGGTGAACGCTCAGAAGGACAACATCAAAAGGAATAAGAACAGCCGTCTTATCGATCTCTTCTGCTACATGTGTCTGATACCCGAATTCTATACCTTTAAGCAACTCGATATCGTGACCGGCAAGTTTACGCCATATCTTGAACTTTTCGTCATATTCATTAATATCGAACATCCAGTTAAGACCATCTTCGGGATAATCGATCTCATAGTGTTCGGTAATGCCGATCCTTTTACAACCTTTGGATGCAGCCTCTAAGATAAGCTCCTCAACAGACTGACCTGCATCAGGCGAAAAGTGCTTTGTATGATTATGACCGTCAGTTATCATAATTGTCCTCTAATTTAAAAGATTTTTATTATCTTTATGGTATCATATGTCTCGTAGAAAGAGGTGATATTATGCCTAAGAAAAAAGATATCAAAAAAATCAAGACAAGCGAGCTTTTTGCTGAATTTCCTAACCTTTACGAGACAGCATCAGAAGATGATATGACTGCGACTTTTGAGTTTGCCGAGGAATATAAGGCGTTCCTCGACAATTCCAAGACTGAGCGTGAATTTGCAGCAAATGCTGTTCAGGCAGCGATGGATCTGGGGTTTGTCGATATTGCTACGGTGGATACCTTAAAGCCCGGTGATAAAGTGTACCAGACCATTAAGGGAAAAGGTTTTGCCGCTGCTGTCATCGGAAAGAAGGGACCTGCTGAAGGATTTAACATCCTCGGAGCTCATATAGATTCACCGAGACTTGATCTTAAGCCCAATCCGATATATGAAGACTGTGACACGGTTTACTTCAAGACTCACTATTACGGCGGAATCAAGAAGTATCAGTGGACAACCATTCCTTTGAGTATACACGGCGTTGTTTTTACCAATGACGGTAATGCTCATCAGATCGTTGTAGGTGAAAAGGAGGATGATCCGGTATTCTACATCACGGACCTGCTTCCTCATCTCGGAAATGAACAGATGACTAAGAAAGCATCTGATTTTATTCCCGCTGAAGATCTTAACGTTATTATCGGCGGAATTCCCTGCACGGAAGACAAGAAAGCTTCCGATATCTTCAAGGCCGGAGTCCTTAAGATCCTTTATGAGCAGTACGGCATTAAGGAGAAGGATTTTGTATCCGCTGAGATAGAGATCGTTCCGGCTACCCATGCCAGAGATGTCGGTTTTGACAGGGCTTATATCGCTGCATACGGTCATGACGACAAAGTCTGCGCTTATCCTGCATTAAGAGCGCTTCTGGCTCAGGAGAAGCCTAAGAAGACCTGTGTATGCCTTCTTACTGATAAGGAAGAGATCGGATCTTATTCCAATTCAGGCGCTACTTCCAATCTCTATGAGAACTTCCTTATGGAAGTTTTCGCAAAGGCTGAAGGCGGCATAGACAAGTTCAATACATTAAAGTTCCGAAAGGCTCTTGCTGCAACAAAGATGCTTTCCACTGATGTTACAACAGCTTACGATCCCAAATATTCTTCTGTCTTCGAGAAGAATAATACTGCGTATATGTCTCACGGTCTTAAGATCGAGAAATATACGGGCGCAAGGGGCAAGGCAGGCTGTTCTGAAGCTACCGGTGATTTCATTGCCGAGATCACTGATATTTTCGATAAGAATTCCATCCCGTGGCAGACAGGCGAATTGGGACGCATCGATGCCGGCGGCGGCGGAACCATTGCTGCTGTAATGGCAGAACTGGGAATGGACGTTGTGGATATGGGAGTACCCGTATGGTCAATGCATGCTCCCGTAGAAGTTATTTCAAAGATAGATCTTTATTTTCTTTATCTTGGATATAAGGCGTTTATCGAGAACATAGGATAATGTCAAAAAAGAGAACGGTAGAACGTAAAACTGCGATCAAGAACAGTATCGGAAGAATCATAATCTTCGGTTTGTTTGTTCTTGCGGAGATAATAGTTTTTATCGTTCTTTTATATTTTCTCGGTAATAAATTCCCTCCCGTCGACATTGCCGTCAGAGTCATTTCTTTGATCGTTGCGCTGGGTATAAATTCGAGAGATCATAACGGGGCATTTAAGCTCATATGGGTCATTGCAATCCTGATCCTTCCTGTACCTGGATTGTTATTCTATGTTCTGAACAACTTCAGCAGTTCAAAACATAAGATCAAGAGAAGACTTGAGAAAGTTGATGTCATGGTTTTCAGTCATCTGAACTACAATGACGACATTTTCGATGAGTTTAAGAAAGAAGATCCGGCCAGGGCTTCAAATGCCAGATATTTGAGAAGATTCGATTTCCCGATATATGAAGGTACAGATGTAAAATATTATCCGGTTGCTTATGACTGTTATAAAGATCAGATAGAAGCGATTAAAAAGGCGAAGAAGTTCGTATATCTTGAGTACCATGCCATAGAGACCAAAGAAGCATTTGAACCACTTCACGAGGCGTTGAAGGAGAGAGCTGCCGCAGGGGTTGACTGCAGGGTCTTATATGATGACGTTGGTTCATTCACTTTTATCAGCAGAGCTTTCGTAAAACTTCTTGAATCTGAAGGCATAAAGTGTAATGCGTTTAATCCCGCATATCCTATCCTTTCGCTCTTTATGAACAACCGTGATCACAGAAAGATAATGGTCGTTGACGGCCTTGTAGGTTATACAGGCGGTTACAATATTGCCGATGAATATTTCAACATCGTCAATCCTTACGGACATTGGAAGGATAACGGCATTAAGCTCACAGGACCTGCCGTCCAGAGCCTTACCGCCATGTTTGTCGAGATGTGGAACTTTGCAGATCTCAAACGTAAAGATGATGATATGCTCCAGTTTGAGGCGATGGATATTCCTCGGGTCAAGAATGCCAAAGGTTACTGCGTGCCTTATTGCGACAGTCCTCTTGATAATGAACCAATCGGTGAGAATGTTTATCTTAACATGATCAATAATGCACAGGAATACTGCTGGTTTATGTCTCCATATCTCGTGCTTTCAGATGAGCTTGCAAGGACTTTGCAGATAGCATCTAAAAGAGGTGTTGACGTAAGGATAGTTACTCCCGGAATTCCTGACAAGAAGTTCACTTATCATGTTACGAGATCTTATTACAACATGCTCGTTACAAGCGGAGTAAGGATCTATGAATACACTCCGGGATTCAACCATACAAAAACCTGCATTTGCGATGATAAATGCTCCGTTGTCGGAACGATAAATCTTGATTTCAGAAGCCTTTATCATCATTTTGAAAATGCTGTCTATATGTACAGAACTGACTGCATTCCCGAAATAAAGCAGGATTTCCTTGACACTTTTGAGCAGTGCCGTGACGTTACAGAGAAATACTGCGTCAGCCCCAATGTCTTTGTAAGGTTCTTAAAGTCAATACTAAGGCTTTGGGCTCCGTTGTTGTAATCATGAATAGAAAGGATAATCATTATGTCTGTTCGTTTTTATAATTGCAGAATACTCACGATGAAAGATGACAGGATCATCGAAGGAGAATTGTGGACCGATAATGACCGCATCAGCTATATCGGACCTTCAGTCAATAATACCGGAAAGAGTTTTGAGCGTGAGATCGACTGTAAAGGAAATCTTCTGATGCCCGGTCTTAAGAATGCCCATACGCATTCTGCGATGACTTTCTCCAGATCACTTGCAGATGAGTATTGTCTTAACGACTGGCTTTTCAAAGCGATCTTCCCAAGGGAAGAAAAGCTTATTCCTGAGCATGTATACTGGTTTTCCAAGTTGGCGTATGCCGACTACCTTGCAGGCGGAATCACTTCTTGTTTTGATATGTATTTCCATAAGGAAGCATCTGCAAAGGCAGCCGTTGAGACAGGATTCAGACATATATTCTGCGGTGCCGCAAATGATTTTGGCGGATTGGAAGAGCTCGAAGGATATTACGATACTCTCAATCATTATGATCCTCTCGTGTCTTTCATCTACGGATTCCATGCTGAATATACTACGAAAGAGGATAACCTTAAGTTCATTTCCGATCTCGCTCATAAGTATGAAGCTCCGGTTTTCACGCATATATCTGAAACTGCTGCTGAGGTAGAAGGCTGTAAGGAAAGATACGGTATTACACCTGCCGTGCTCTTCGATAAACTTGGAATATATGATTTTGGCGGCGGCGGATTCCACTGCGTATGGTTTACTGATGAAGACAGGGAAATCTTCAAAAATAGAGGTTTGTGGTCCGTATTCAATGCATGTTCCAATCTCAAGCTTGCAAGCGGTATAACTCCTGTTTATAAGTTCATCGAAAACGACATGAACATTGCTATCGGAACTGACGGTGCAGGTTCAAATAATGCATTGTCCATGTTCCGTGAGATGTATCTGGATACTGTTTTATCTAATGTCGAAACAAATAATGCTGCTGCGATCGATCCGTTCACGATCTTAAAAGCCGGAACTAGCGGAGGCGCTCTTTGCATGGGCCTTAATGATTCGGATGTTCTTGATACTGGCAAGAAGGCAGACATCATCATGATTGACATGAATAAGCCTTCCATGCAGCCTGAAAACAACATCGTAAGGAACATCATCTACAGCGCTGACAATTCTGTTGTAAAGATGACCATGATTGACGGAAATATCCTTTATGAGGATGGAAAATATACAACTATCGATCTGGACGAAGTCATTAAAGAAACTAATAAACTTATGAAGGATCTGTCTGATATCTAATCATGAAACTTCTTTTCGATCATATCGGCAAATACAAAGCTGCTTCGATCTTAAGCCCCGTGTTTAAGCTCCTTGAAGCATGCTTCGAATTGACTGTTCCGATGATAGTTGCCGGTGTCATCGATTACGGAATAAAGCAGTCTGACGTGAATTACGTGTGGTCGCATGTTCCGATCCTTGTTTTATTTGCCGTTGTGGGATTTGCGAGTGCCATTACAGCACAATACTTTGCGGCATATTCTGCATGCGGCATTTCTTCTGGCATAAGAAAGAGCCTGCATGACAAGCTTCAGACACTTTCTATAAGTGATTATGAGAAGATCGGTTCATCAAGCATGGTAACGCTTCTAACTTCAGACGTTAACCAGATACAGACCGGAATTAACCTGTTTTTAAGACTTCTTTTAAGATCTCCGTTCATCGTTGTCGGTGCATGTATCATGGCTGCGGTTGTTAAGCCGTCAATGGCACTGATATTTGTGTTATGTACTGCTCTGATGGCCGTCATCATTGCTCTTAACATGAAGCTTTCGATCCTTCGTCATAAAGAGGCAAGGGAAGGGCTGGACAGTCTTGTAAAGAAAACCTCGAACGGTATTGCCGGAGAGCGCGTTATCAGAGGCTTTAACAAGACTTCGAGTGATTATGAGCAGTTCGAGACAAAGAGCAGATCATTAAGACAGGCTCAGATCAAAGCTTCTGATTTTGCTACGTGGCTTAATCCGCTCACATATGCAGTTGTCAATCTAGGCATCTGTTTACTGATATACAGGGGCGCAGTCCATTTTAACATCGGAGATCTGTCTGACGGTCAGGTAGTTGCTCTTTATAACTACATGTCTCAGATACTTATAGAACTCGTTAAGCTTGCCAACCTGATAGTTTCCGTATCAAGGGCATATGCATGTGTCAAAAGGGCAGAAGGACTCATGGATGTAGTCAGCACGGCAAACAAAGGAACCAGGGAACTGGCAGCTTCAAAGCCCATAGCTGTATCTATGAAAAACGTCTCATTCACTTATCAGGGAAATAACGAGGAATCCGTTAAAGACTTCTCCGTAGATATCAAACCGGGTGAGACGATCGGCATAATCGGCAGTACGGGCTGCGGTAAATCAACTGCAGCATCACTTATTGCAGGTATATATAATGCAGATCAGGGTGAAATTCTGCTTGACGGTATCAACATAAAAGAAATATCTCTTGCAAGCATCGCTTCTTCTGTCGGAATGAGCCTTCAGAAGACCAGACTTTTTAAAGGATCTTTAAAAGATAACATTACGGTGGGAAGATCGTCTTTATCTGATGACGATATCAACGAAGCATGCAGATTATCCTGCAGTGATGACGTCGTCGCTTCAAAAGAAGAAGGCATTGATTATGTCATATCGGACGGCGGTGCAGGTCTTTCGGGCGGACAGAGACAGAGAATTGGAATTGCAAGGGCTTTAGCCGGAAAACCCGGTCTAATAATTCTTGATGATTCCACTTCAGCATTAGACTGGGGAACCGAAAAACGTCTTCTCGGTAATATCGGTTCGATACAGGAAAAGCCCACAGTCATCCTTATCTCTCAGAAGGTAAGGACATGCATGAACTGCGACAGGATCATTCTTATGGAGGACGGTAAGATAGAAGCCGTTGCTCCTCATGAGGAACTCCTGAAGATATCAGAGCATTACAGATACATGAATTCTCTTCAGATAAAGGGAGGCGCCGCATGAACTTAAAGACATTAAAGCGCCTGTTCGCTTATCTTAAAGGATCGTCTGCGATCGCAGTTGTTTCTGTCATTATCGGAACCCTTTATGGCGCTGCCACTGTGGCGATTCCTTATTTCGCGGGAAGAGCCATAGACAACCTGGGGAACATGAAAATTCTTACCGGGTACATCCTTATAATCGTCTCTCTTATTGTCGTCGCGGCATTCCTTCAGTATGCACTGATAAAGACGAATAACCGTGTTGCTTATTCCATCGGACTTAATTTAAGGAATGCAACATATGCGAAAATGCACAGGGTCAGGATGTCTTATATCGACAAGACGTCTGCAGGAAAACTCCAGAGCTTTATAATCAGCGATGTGGAGACCGTTTCTGACGGTATGCTGATGTTTCTTAACCAGTTTGCTTCGGGAATAGCAACCATCCTTATAACTCTTGCAGTCATGTTCTGCATTAACTGGAAGATCTCACTTATAGTCGTTATCTTTACACCTGTATCGATCGCAGTATCTTACATGATCGCCAAAGGCGCATATAAATCATTTGCTTCTCAGGCAAGTATCAGATCAAAGCAGACAGCATTTGTAGGTGAATCTGTTAAGAATTTCAGGGAATGCAGGATCTATAATGTCACTGACAGAAGGATCGAAGGTTTTGATGAGATAAACGCTGAATACAGAAAGACATCTACAAAGGCAACATTTTTATCTTCGATCAGCAATCCTTCTTCAAGATTCGTAAATGCTCTGATCTATGCAGGAGTTGTTTTGACAGGCTGTTTTGCAGGAATTGGCGGAACGATCACCGTTGGAGCCTTAACATCGCTTCTGGCATATGCAAACCAGTTTATGAAACCTTTTAACGATCTGACGGCCGTATATACCGAACTTACTGACAGTTTTGCCTGCCTTAACAGGATTTTCGAATATCTGGACAGTGAAGAGATACCTGAAGAAAATACCGTTGAAGATCTTCCTGATAAGAATAAGCAGTTTGATATCGAATTCAGAAACGTATGCTTCTCCTATGTTGAGGGAAAGCCCGTTCTTAAGGATATCTCGTTTACCGTCGGAAAAGGCGAATCATTTGCCATAGCAGGTCCGACCGGCTGTGGAAAGACAACACTGATCAATCTTCTAATGCGCTATTATGAGCCGGATTCAGGAGACATCTTTATCAACGGAAGATCGATAAAAGATATTCCCAGAGCTGAATTAAGGCATTATATCGGGTTCGTTACACAGGATACATGGCTTTCTGATGATACGGTAATGGAGAACGTCAGATTTTCGGGATCCCATATTACAGATGAACAGGTTTATGATGCCTGCAGAAGATCCGGGTGTGACTCTTTTATAAGAAAGCTTCCAAAGCGGTATAATGAAATGATCGACAATGACAGGGATGATATATCCGAAGGCCAGAAGCAGCTGCTTACAATTGCCAGAGCAATGGCTTCAGATCCTTCGATAATGATCCTTGATGAAGCTACATCTTCTGTTGACGTCGTTACCGAAGACCGCATTCAGAAAGCCGTCAGAGCGCTTCTAAACGGCCGTACGAGCATTATTATCGCTCACAGGCTTTCGCAGATAACCAATTGCGATAAGATAGTGGTCATTGATGACGGTACGGTCTCCGAGATAGGAACACACGATGAGCTTATCGCTAACGGCGGATTCTACAGCAGATTATATGCTTCATACATTTCAGGTTAGGAGGAACTATGGGAAACTATAAGTTCGATGATTTCGAAAAATATATCAAAGGCAGGAAAGCTGCCGTAATTGGTATCGGAATATCCAATACGCCCTTGATCAAGTGGCTTGTCTCACTTGGAGCAGATGTGACAGCATGCGATAAGATGACTGAAGACGATCCCGTTTTAAGCAAAAACATTGCTCTGCTTAAGGAGATTTCTAATGATATAAAGTGGTCTTTGGGTGAGTCTTATCTGACAGCTCTGAAAGATGAGCATTATGACATCGTTTTCAAAACGCCTAAGATGCGTTTTGAGACACCTGAACTTCAGGCATTAAAGGAAAAGGGGTCCATCCTTACTACTGAGATGGAATTATTCATGAACCTTTGTCCTGCTGAGATATTTGCGATAACAGGTTCAGACGGAAAGACAACAACGACGACGCTTACTGCGGAATTATTGAAGAAAGCAGGTTATAAAGTTTGGTTAGGGGGAAATATCGGAACTCCTCTTCTTGACAGGATCGCTGAGATCGGACCTGAAGATAAAGTCGTTCTTGAATTATCCTCTTTCCAGCTTCTCGGAATGCATACTCCGGCTGATGTTGTTATAGTCACGAATGTCACTGAGAATCATTTGGATTTCCATAAAGGTTATGATGAGTACATTCAGGCTAAGGTCAATGCGTTCAGAAATCAGGGACCTGCAGGAAAAGTCATTCTTAATGCCGGCTGTGATATTACTTATGATATGAAAGACATCGCAAGGGGCAGGGTAAAACTGTTCTCTGCAGATAAAGAAAAAGTCATGAGAACTGATTCGCCGCTTTATCCCAGAGCCTATACCCAGGACGGAAGGCTTGTCTATGAAGAAAACGGTATTGTTTCCGACATTTGCGGGATCAATGAGATATTCATTCCCGGTCTTCATAATGTTGAGAATTTCCTTGCTGCTTCATGTGCTGTTATAGATTACGTAAAACCGGAAGATATCGCATATGTTGCCAGGAACTTCAGAGGCGTTCCGCACAGGATCGAGTTAATAAGGGAACTTGACGGAGTAAAGTGGTATAACTCTTCTATCGATACGTCTCCAAACCGTTCCATTAATACTATGAATGCTTTGGCTGCCAGAAATGAGAAAGGCGTGCTCATCTGCGGCGGAGCTGATAAAAAGTGCAAATACGATAATTTGGGAGATGCGATACTTAATGTATGTGACAGGATAATCATATATGGTTCAAATGCCGGTTTTGTTACCGATGTCATTGCTAAGGAAGCAAATGGCAGACAGTACGAAATTTACCGTATCCCCGATAAAGAAGGCGATGTTTATGAGTTCCCCGAAACCAGGGATAATGTCGTTAATGCCTATAAGGAAGCAATAAATAAAGCTAGAGAGTGGGCAAAACCCGGAGAGATTGTTATTATGTCTTCGATAGGCACGTCATATGATCATTTCAGGCACTTTGAACATAGAGGAGACATGTTCAGGGACCTTGTAAACGAATTGGAATAAGCTGATAAGCTTCAGGGTGGAGGAAAGTTTATGGCTGACATGAATTACCGCAGATATAAGGCTCATCCGACAGTTGATCTGCCGGACCGTAAATGGCCGGGCCAGAAGATCACAAAAGCACCTATCTGGTGTTCTGTTGATCTCAGAGACGGTAATCAGGCATTGGAAGTCCCCATGACTCTTGAACAGAAAGTCGAATTCTTCGAATATCTCTGTTCTGTCGGTTTTAAACAGATCGAGATCGGTTTTCCTGCAGCATCAGAGACTGATTATAATTTCTGCAGACATCTGATCGAAAATGATCTTATCCCTGATGATGTTGCTATCCAGGTTTTAACCCAGTCAAGAGAGCATATTATCGATAAGACGATGGAAGCCGTAAAAGGTGCTCCGTCTGTTATCATTCACCTCTATAATGCGACCAGCACGCTTCACAGGGACGTAGTTTTTGATTTTTCCTGTGATGAATGTATCAGCCTCGCGGTTGACGGTGCGAAAATGATCATCGACAGGATAAAAGATGATAAGAGTGGTACTAAGTTTATTCTCGAATATTCTCCGGAAGCATTTTCCGATACAGAACTCGATTTCTCAGTTAAGATCTGTGATGCAGTGCTCGATTGCTGGAAGCCTACGCCTGATAACAAGGTGATCATTAATCTTCCTGAGACAGTAGAGTATCAGACAGCCAATGTTTATGCGGATCAGATCGAGTATTTCTGCAGAAAGACAAAGTGGAGAGATTCAATAATCGTCTCATTGCATACTCATAATGACAGGGGAACGGCTGTTGCCACTTCAGAATTCGGCCTTATGGCCGGTGCTGACAGGGTAGAGGGTACGCTTTTCGGGAACGGTGAAAGGACCGGTAATGTTGATATCATTACGCTTGCCATCAACATGATGATGCTCGGCATTAACCCGGGACTCGATTTTTCGAACATGAATAAGACCATAGACGTCTATGAGGAATTGACCGGAATGAAGGTCGAGCCAAGACACCCATGGGCAGGAAAGCTTGTATTCACGGCTTTTTCCGGGTCGCATCAGGATGCCATCAATAAAGGCAGAAAGAAGATGGAAGAGCGCGGCGATAGCATTTGGGCTGTTCCTTATCTTCCAATCGATCCTAAAGATGTCGGCAGGGAATATGAGCCTATCATCAGGATCAATTCCCAGTCCGGAAGAGGCGGCATCGCCTATGTTATGGAGACTTATTTCGGAGTTCAGCTGCCTAAGAGATTCCAGAGAGACTTCCTGCCTGTCGTTAAGGCTGCCACGGAGGAGAATGGTATTGAAAATGAACTTCTTCCTCAGCAGATATTTGATCTTTTCGATGATAAATTCATCAATGTTCTCGAGCCTTTCGGCTTAAAGAACTTCTCGGAGCAGCAGGACAGTGACCAGGTATCCACCGTAGAGGCTCTGATAACCGATAACGGTAAGGAAGTTACCATTAAAGGACAGGGTAACGGTCTTCTCGATGCGTTCGTCAGAGCATTTTCAGCTTATACTGGCATAGAGTTCTCGATATCCAACTATTCAGAGCACGCGATGAAATCAGGCTCTGATTCTGCGGCTATTACATATATCGAGATAACCAACAAAGCCAATAAACAGACTTATATAGGAGCCGGTGTGTCGAGCTCTGTCACAAAATCATCCGTTCGTGCCGTAGTTTGTGCATTTAACAGAATGATTAGTGTGTTATGATTGTGGGGTTTAATAAAAGGAGAAGTTAGTTAAATGATTTGGGATTATTTTGTTGCATTGATATTCGGCATTGTTGAAGGTATTACTGAATGGCTCCCGGTAAGCTCTACCGGACACATGATCATTCTTAATGAGTTCTTAAAGCTTAACGTATCACCCGAGTTCTATGATCTTTACCTTGTTGTTATTCAGTTAGGCGCTATCATGGCCGTTATAGTAATATTCTGGAAGGATATATGGCCTTTCGGAGTCAAGAACAATCAGCATCCTTTCGCAAAAGAAGGAATCGGCAGATACATAATGAAAGACAAGATCATCATGTGGCTCAAGATTGCTCTTGCATGTGTTCCTGCAGCCATCGTAGGCGTTCTTTTTGACGACTGGCTTGATGAGCATCTTTATAACTATGTGGTTGTTGCAATAGCACTGATAGTATTCGGTGTGGCTTTCATCGTTGTAGAGCGCATCATGAAGGACAGGACCCCCGTTGTAAAGACCGTAAACCAGCTTAACTGGGGTCATGCGCTTGCCATCGGACTGTTTCAGCTCTTTGCTGCCGTTTTCCCGGGTGCTTCAAGATCCGGATCAACCATCGTAGGTTCCATTGCCATCGGCATCAAGAGGGAAGCGGCTGCCAAGTTTACGTTCTTCCTTGCGATTCCCGTAATGCTCGGTGCAAGTCTTCTTAAGGTCCTTAAGTACGATGGTGATGTAACAGGACATGAGATCGGTCTTCTTGCAGTAGGAATGGTAACGGCTTTTGGCGTCAGCCTTCTTATTATAAACAGGCTTATGGCTTTCATCAGGAAGCATTCATTTACTGTTTTCGGCTGGTACCGTATTGGTCTGGGCATTCTGGTGCTCATCCTCGGAGCTGTCGGCATAATCGGCGGCGGTACGATTGCAGGGGCTGCGTAAGCTGTTTGGTTTCAGCATTTTTGAAGTCTGCCGGGAGTTTTAACCTTTTTTCGAAAAACAGAGATTTAGGTTAACTTTTTTTGCATTTTTTTAACGCAAATATTGATTTTCGAGATTTGGGTTATATTTTTTGTATTATTCTTAACTCTATTTTTGAAAATAAGAATTCCGGTTAATTATTCAGCTTAAATCTTAACCTTAATTTGCAAATACTAAATTTGCGTTAAAAAGGTGATTTCTGATAATAGATTGCTCCCGAAATAGATTCTTTATATTTAATAAGCATATTAATTTATTTATGCTATAATCCATACTGATTTATTATGCGAAACTATGAGGACAGGAGATTCTTTTGCGCAAATACATATACAACAGCCGTGATGTAGCGGCTTACTTCAAATATTTCTCGGTTCCGAGTTATCTTGAAGTTTCATATATGCAATATGTTTTTAATCTCGGTAATAAGGTTCTTGCAGAGCCTTTGACCCGCGATTTTGAATCATTTAAGAAGGAAGTTTACAGAGAACTCTATTTCTTGTGGGCAAACGGCTTTGAAAATGAGAAAGCCGATATCTCGAAAATGACCACCGAAGGCGAATTTACGCTGATCTGCGATCAGGAATGCATCTGCCTTGAATCTTACATGAAGCTAATCTGTCTTCATCTGATCTTTTCGAGCAATCTTCCTTATATCACGCTGAATTTTACAGGCCTCATGACACAACTCGGCATTAAGTGCGGAGTAGAGCAATATGAGGAGAACTGCAGGAAGGTATGTGAATCTTTGCAGCTCGAGGTAAAGGATTCATTCGGAAAGCCTTTTGATCTTACTTTGGGCATTCCTGATGAACTGCTTCGAGTCTCGTTATGTACCGAATTCAAGCAAACGCTTGATACCAGGAATTTCAAAGAAACATTAAGGAACGAACAGATGAACTGGCTTAAGGATCTTAAGGACAAGTCTTTTAAGCTGTTCGGTTCGATCCCTGCCAGAAAAAAGAATACTAAGAGCCATTCGTCAGGCTCAGGGTCAAAGAACTACAGGAATCAGGGTAATTCCGAAGTTCGTAAATCGGCTCAGCCCAAAGGGACGCCGAAGCCCGGAAGATAAATCGACTTGGAGGTCAAGTGATGGAAAAGGTATACAAGCTCGGTCTTGATATCGGTTCTACAACCATTAAAGTAGTTCTTCTCGACGGCGAGAAGATCATTCACAGTGATTATCAGAGGCATCATTCAGACGTATCGGGTCTTCTGAATGACCTTTTCGAGGATCTGAACAATAAGTTCCCGGGTATCGATGTTGATGTCGTTATCACGGGTTCAGGCGGACTTTCCGTAGCCAATTGGCTGGGCTTTAAGTTTACGCAGGAAGTTATGGCCGAGACCCAGGCCATCAAGACATATCATCCTGAGACGGACGTCATCATCGAATTAGGTGGCGAGGACGCTAAGATCACATACATGCATCCGGTGCTTGAGCAGAGAATGAACGGAACCTGTGCTGGCGGTACGGGCTCTTTCATCGACCAGATGGCATCTCTTCTACAGACAGATGCGGACGGACTTAATAATTTCGCGAAAGATTACAGATCACTTTATACGATCGCAAGCCGTTGCGGTGTTTTTGCCAAGAGCGACCTCCAGCCGCTTATCAATGAAGGTGCCGCAAAAGAAGACCTCGCTGCTTCGATCTATCAGTCAGTCGTTAACCAGACGATCTCCGGTCTTGCATGCGGAAGACCTATCAAGGGCAATGTTACTTTCCTTGGCGGTCCTTTATTCTTTAATTCCGAGCTTCGAAATGCTTTCGAGCGTACATTGAAGGATAAAGTTGAGTCATTCTGGATGCCTGAGGAAGCGCAGATTTATGTTGCCCTTGGTGCAGCTTTGTCTGCGGACGGCAAGAATCCTGTAAATCTCTCGGATCTTCTTGTTAAGCTTAAGAACAGGGAAGGCTTTGTACCTGACATCATCAGGATCGATCCCATCTTCAAGAATAAGGAAGATAAGGCTGCTTTTGACGAGCGTCATAAGAAAGACCATATTCCGGTACTGGATATCAAGGAACAGCACGGTGCGCTTTATCTTGGCGTTGATGCAGGTTCTACGACAACCAAGGCTGTAGTTATCAATAAAAAAGGCGATCTTGTTTACACATATTACGCAAGCAATAAGGGAAATCCTGTCATGAGCGCCGTAACCATCATGAAGGACATCTATTCCAAGATGCCTGAAGACTGCTATCTTGCTCATTCCTGCGTAACAGGTTACGGTGAGAATATCATAAAAGCCGCTTTAAATATTGATATCGGCGAGATAGAGACGATGGCTCATTTCCAGTCTGCTAAGTTTTTCTGTCCTGATGTTGATTTCATCATCGACATCGGCGGTCAGGATATGAAGTGTATGAAGATAAGGAACGGCGTAATCGATTCGATAATGCTTAATGAGGCATGTTCATCCGGATGCGGATCTTTCATCCAGACATTTGCGCAGACTTTGGGACTTACCACTCCTGAATTTGCCGAAGCCGCATTATCTTCCACAAAGCCTGTAGATCTCGGTACGCGCTGTACCGTATTCATGAATTCCAAGGTTAAGCAGGCACAGAAAGAAGGCGCTTCCGTAGGTGATATCTCCGCAGGCCTTTCATATTCCGTAGTAAGAAATGCACTCTATAAAGTTATCAAGATCCGTGATACTGAGCAGCTCGGAAAGAACATCGTCGTTCAGGGCGGTACATTCCTTAATGACGCCATCTTAAGATGTTTCGAACTTGTGTCCGGAAGAGACGTAATAAGACCAAATGTTGCAGGACTTATGGGAGCTTTCGGTGCTGCGCTGATCGCGCAGAGAAGATGCAAGGAAGGCTCAAGATCAGCCGTTCTTGCCAAGGCTGAGCTCGATTCTTTCAGCATGGATACAGAGAATACCCAGTGCCAGGGCTGTACGAATCACTGCAGACTTACTATCGCCACATTCTCGAACGGTACTAAGTTCGTTTCCGGTAACCGTTGTGAAAGAGGCGAGGATTTAGCTCTCGACAGGGAACCCGTAAATGACAAGAAAAAGCTTCCGAACCTTTTCGATTACAAATATTCCAGAACATTCAGCTACTATAAGCCTTTAAAGCTTGAGGATGCTCCGAGAGGAGAGATCGGAATCCCGCGTGTATTGAACCAGTATGAGAACTATCCCTTCTGGTTTACCGTCCTGACCAAGCTCGGTTTCAGGGTGCTTGTATCAGCAAGATCTTCTCATAAGATCTACGAAGGCGGTATGGAGACTATTCCATCTGAGTCAGTCTGCTATCCTGCAAAACTTGCGCACGGTCACATCGAGAATCTTATTGACCGCGGCATAACTACGATCTTCTATCCTGATGTTCCTTATGAGAATATCGAGAATGATAATTCCAACAACCACTATAACTGTCCGATCGTATGCTCTTATCCGGAAGTTATCCGCAACAATGTTGAGAATCTGCTCGAAAAGAACATCAGATACTTAAATCCTTTCATGCCGCTTGACAATCTGGATAACGTTGCACTGCATCTTACCGAATGCTTCGATTATCTCGGAGTCTCCGCAGAAGAGGCCAAGCAGGCTGTCCAGGCAGGTGCGGAAGAGTATTTCAAGTACAAAGAAGATATCAGGAACAAGGGCGTAGAGATCTTAAAAGAGATGGAAGAAAAAGGTCTTAAGGGTATCGTTCTTGCTGGAAGACCTTATCACTGTGATCCCGAGATCAACCACGGCATCCCGCAGATGATCAATTCCTTGGGACTCGCAGTCCTAACTGAAGATGCAGTTGCTAAGCCCGGTGTATTAAAGCGTCCGATCAGAGTCATTGACCAGTGGATGTATCATACTAGGCTTTATGAGGCAGCTGCATTCGTCATAACAAGACCTGATCTCGAGCTCGTACAGCTTACGAGCTTCGGTTGCGGTCTTGATGCGGTCACATCCGACCAGGTTCAGGAGATACTTGAATCATCCGGAAAGCTCTATACACTCCTTAAGATCGATGAAGTAAGCAACCTCGGCGCAGCAAGGATAAGAATGAGATCTCTTGTTGTAGCAATGAACGAGAGATTAGAGCTTGAAGAGAACGGACAGATCTCGAAAACTGTTGTTTCTGATTCTGATGATGCGCCTTACATTGTAAAGAGAGTCGAATTTACAAAGGAACATAAAAAGAATCACACTATTCTTGCTCCGCAGATGGCTCCGATTCAGTTTGAGTTTGTTGAGTCCGTTTTCCATAAGCACGGATATAAGCTTAAGCTCTTAAAGCAGGCAACACGTGAAGATATCGAATGCGGTCTTAAGTATGTAAATAACGATGCATGTTTCCCGACGCTTATCGTTGTCGGACAGATGATCAATGCTATTCTAAAGGGAGACATCGATCCTGATAACACTACGCTCGCGATCACGCAGACCGGCGGCGGATGCCGTGCCACAAACTATGTTGCTTTCTTAAGAAAGGCACTTAAGGAAGCAGGCTATCCGCAGATTCCTGTCATTACTATCTCTGCACAGCGATTCGAAAAGAATGAAGGTTTCGAATATACGGTCTCATTCCTTCTTGATGCGATCAAGGCATTGTGCGCAGGCGACATGGTATCGACACTTCTCCTAAGAGTTAGGCCGTATGAGAAGGTTCCGGGTTCTGCAAATGCGCTCTATTCTTACATTAACAGGATCGGAAGAAAGCTCTTCAATCCCAAACTGTTAAATCACGAGATTACTGAAGGCTATGACGTCATGATGCCTAACAGTTATTTCTCCAAGTCCATTGAAGAGAAAAAAGCGATAAGAGACTGTCTCGCACAGATCGGCGTTGATTTTGACAATCCTCCTGTCATCACTAAATACAAGGAGTTTGTTAAGTTCGCAGTATCCAAATTTGATGCGCTGCCGCTTGCTGACATTCCCAGAAAACCGAGGGTGGGACTCGTAGGTGAGATCCTTGTTAAGTTCCAGCCTGACGCTAACAATAATGCGATCGACGTAATCGAAGCAGAAGGATGTGAGGCAGTATTGCCGGGCGTTCTTGATTTCTTCCTTTACTGTGCATATAACCCCGTCTGGCAGGCTCAGAATCTCGGAAAGAGCAAGAAGACCGGTTATATCATGAAGACAGCGATCAGATTCCTGGAATCATTAAGAAAACCGATCAACAAGGAATTTGCTAAAACCAACGGCAAGTTCATGATGACTGAGAGGATCCAGGAACTCGCAGAGAAGTCATCAACTGTACTTAGCTGCGGCAACTCCTGCGGTGAGGGATGGTTCCTGACAGCTGAGATGATCGAACTTATTCAGGACGGCGTGCCGAATATCATCTGCGCTCAGCCGTTTGCTTGTCTGCCTAACCACGTAACGGGAAAGGGCATGATCAAAGAACTAAGAAGACAGTATCCTACTTCGAACATCGTTCCCATCGATTACGATCCGGGCGCTTCCGAAGCTAACCAGCTTAACAGGATCAAGCTCATGATCAGCACAGCCCGTGCAGTAAGGGATCAGGAGATCGAAGAAGAAAAGAAAGCAGCAGGAAAGACCTGATGAGTAAACTTCTACTGGTTGACGGAAATTCAATAATCAACAGAGCATACTATGCCGTTATAGGCAGAGCTCCGATGACAGCACCTGACGGCACTCCCACGGGTGCCGTAAACGGTTTCTTTAATTCCGTTCTGGGTGTCATGAAAGAATATGAGCCCGATCACATGTGCGTTCTTTTCGACAGGAGAGAGCCTACTTTCAGACATAAGATGAGTTCCGAATACAAAGCCAACCGCAAAGGTATGCCTGATGACATGGCTGCACAGATGCCCGTTGTTAAGAACCTTCTGGATCTTTACGGAATCAGGCGTATGGAACTTGCAGGCTATGAAGCTGATGATCTTATCGGAACACTTTCTAAACAGGGCGAAGAGCAGGGAATGGACGTTTATATCTTCAGCGGAGATCACGATGATTTCCAGCTCATCTCTGATAAGGTATCGGTCATCATGCCGCAGTCCGGAAAAGGCAAGGAACCAAGAGTCCTCTTTGACCGAAAGATGTTCGAAGAGACCTACGGAGTAAAGCCTGAAGTATTCGTTCAGGTCAAGGCTCTTATGGGTGATAATTCCGATAACATCAAAGGCGTTGAAAAGGTTGGCGAGAAGACTGCATTTAAACTAATTGCAGACTACGGTTCATGCGACGGCGTATATGAGAATGCAGATAAGCTTTCTCCTGCTTTAAGCGAGCGCATTAAGGCTTCGCGCGAGCTTCTTGATCTCAATATCAAGCTCTGTACTATAGACAGAGAAAGTCCTGTTGAATTCAGCGCTGCTGATGCCGTTTATCCTTCTGATACCAGAGACCTGCCAGCCATGTCGGGTGCGCTTAACCGTCTGGCATTAAGATCGCTTCTTAAAAAGCTCGATCTCGAGAATGTTAAGCCTTCAGGATTTGAGCCTTCTGAAGAAGTTGATGATTTCATCAGCTCTATATCTTCTGAGGTTCAGGAGACTCTTAAGAAAGGTATCGATGTTAAGTATGAGGTTCCTGATTCATTTGATTTTGAGGACCTTAACTGCGGAATCGATTTTATTGATATTCCTTCCGGCAACAAAGTTGTTTTGCTCGATTGGAAAAGTAAAACTGTTTGTGTAATCAGTCCTGAAGAGTTTAATTCTCTTGCTTCCGGCAAGAATGTATTTCCCATCGCATATGGGTATAAAGACAGATCGAAATTCATTAAAGCGCAGCTTAAAGGAATCAGTTCTGTATTCGATTGTGAGATTGCAGGATATGTATTGAATATTCTTTCGGGAAAGCCTGATCTTCAGAGGCTGTATGAGAGCATCGTTAAATCAGCTTATCCGGTTGAAGAGAAAAAGGCTGAGTATCAGCAGCTTTCCATTTTTGATGCGCCTGTTGAAGACGACGGTTCTGCTAAAGTAACAGAATGCGCAGAAAAGCTTTTGACAGTAATGGCAATCGGCAAAGTCATTTCGAGAGATATCGGGAAAGATGATGATCTTAAGAAGCTCTTATATGAGATCGAATTTCCGCTCGTAATAACGCTTGATAAGATCGAGCGTAACGGAATGCATGTTTCGGGTGAAAAACTTGCTGAGCTTCACAGCGAATATACAAAGCGTCTTGAAGACATAAGCGCCAGGGTATTTGACATCTGCGGAAAAGAATTTAATATCTTATCGACCAAGCAGCTTGCCGAAGTATTATATGGCGAGAAGTATTTGGGGCTCCCTTCAGGCAAGAAGGGAAAGAGCGGAGAATTCTCCACAGGTATTGATGAACTTAACAGGTTAAGACATATGTCTCCTGCGATCGATCACATAATCAAATACCGTGAGTTATCTAAGCTTGATTCTACATATGCAGTGGGACTGGCCCGTGCTATCGGAAGTGATTCACGCATTCATACGACATTTACACAGGCCATGACAAATACGGGAAGGCTCTCATCTACTGAGCCTAATCTCCAGAATATTCCGGTCAGGACTGATGAAGGATCGCGTCTCCGCGAGGCATTTACGGCTGAAGAAGGTAAGATCCTTGTTGATGCAGACTACTCACAGATCGAATTAAGGCTGCTTGCTGCTTTGAGCGGTGATGAAGTGATGTGTTCTGCCTTCCTTGATGGTGAAGACATTCATAAGAGAACTGCCGCAAAAGTTTTCGGCGTATCTGAGGAAATGGTAACTCATAAGATGCGTGCCACCGCGAAAACTGTAAACTTCAGCATCATATACGGAATATCGGATTACGGTCTTGCCCAGGATCTTGGCATTGGTTACAAAGAAGCCGCTGAACTTATTAAGGAATACGGCAACCAGTTCCCGGGTGTAACATCATATCTGGAAAGCTTAAGGAAGTCCGGAGAAGAAAAGGGCTATGCTGTTACGATGTACGGCAGGAAGCGTATTCTTAACGAACTTAAGAGCCAGAACCGGAACATTAAAAATTTCGGTTACAGGGTAGCAATGAACACTCCGATTCAGGGAACTGCGGCTGACATCATTAAGATCGCAATGAACCGTGTATGCAAGGCTTTGGAGGAACAACTGCCTTCAGCTAAGCTTGTAATGCAGGTGCATGATGAGCTTATCTGCGAATGCGACACGAACGACAAGGACCTCTGCGCTTCTATCCTCAAAACTGAGATGGAAGCAGCTGCGAAATTAAGCGTACCTCTTCTTGCAGAGGTCGGATTCGGAAAGGACTGGCTGGAAGCTAAATAATGTTTGTATTGGGAATAACAGGCGGAATAGGAAGCGGCAAGAGTACCGTAAGCGGTATACTTGCAGACAAAGGTCTTATGGTTCTTGATGCTGATGAGATTTCAAGATCAGTTACGGGCCCCGGCGGAAGGGCCATGCCCGAGATTGCTTCTGTATTCGGGAATAAAGTGGTTACAAGCAATGGCGCTCTTAACAGGCGCGTAATGTCTGACATAGCTTTCGGTGACAAGAAAAAGCTTGATGAATTAAGCACTATCATTCACAGACATGTTTTCGAACAGATAGACGAAGCCCTTGCAAAAGAAAAAGAGAAGGGTTCAAGATGCGTCGTTCTTGATGTTCCGATCCCGGTAAACAAGTTCCGTGAACTCTGCGATCAGATATGGGTCGTAACATGTGATAAGGACGTGCGTCTTGCAAGACTCCAGAAACGAGGAATGGATAAGGATGAAGCCGAAAGAAGAATCGCTGTACAGATGACTGATGATGAGTATTGCGAATTGGGTGATCATTCGATAGATAATTCTTGGGACATTGAAGATCTTAAGGATAAGGTCGAAGTCCTTATTAGGGAACAACTTCACGAGAGAGGTATCAGGATATGAATACCGCATCAGTCATTACTGCATCGGTGTTTTCTGTTTTATCAATAGCAGTATTGATATATCTGTTTATCGGTAAAAGTGAATTTGCGAATGGTAAGTATAAGGGGTTTTATCGTGCGTGCTGCGGAGTTTACGTTTCAGGTGCGCTGCTTGTTTTATTGTTTACGCTTATCCTTAAAGGCCTTCCCGTAGCTTTTGTCGTTATATCTGACGTGACTGTTCTTTGTGTATTTATTTTTACCGCCGGATTGATCTTTTTCATGACAAAAAAGATCATCGAAGCATCAAACCAGGCCGGCAAGGCTGAACCGAAGAATGAAGATCCTGAGTAAAAAAATAAAAAACTCAAGAATACTTTTTAAGATCTTCCTGATTTTTTCATTAATGGTCTTTCTCGGTTATCTGATCCTTCAGATATTAAATCTTTATGTTCAGAATAAAACTGATGCATATATATATTCGCTTGATGGTTTTGTTTCCGGCGAAGTCTCATCAGATTCACATTATGATGCCGTTATCGTATTAGGCTGTGCGGTATGGGATAATGCCGCAAGCCCTATGCTGGCTGACAGATTAAGGACTGCGGCTTCGGTATATAAGACCGGATGCGCTGATTATGTATTGGTCAGCGGTGACAGTGAACATCCTGAAAAATATGATGAGACCGGCGTTATGAGAGATTTCCTGATAGATGAGGGTATCGATCCTGATCGTATCGTATGTGATCCATTGGGTCTTTCCACATATGAGACTATGCTTAGGGCAGTCAAGGTCTTTAATGTGGAGACGGCAGTTGTCGTTACTACGGGCTTTCATTGTGCCAGATCAGTTTACGACAGTCATATGTTAGGTATAGAATCAGTAGGTGTTGAAGCGATCAATTCCGGCTATGTTATAAGAAATTACAATTACCAGAGGGAATTCATTGCGAGGGGAAAGGATTATGTTTTCGCTTTGATCAAACCGGGATACAAGAACTTTGAGGTGACTTAAATGAATAGTATTTATACAAGAAGATTGCCTTCATATATCGGCGGTATCTTTGCGATAATTACCGGTTTGTTCTTTGTCCTGTTTCCTGAGATCTCATCCGGTGTTATCGGTATCTTATTCGGGGTGGTTCTTTTTGTTGCCGGTCTGTCGGAAGTAATAGGCTATATCATTTCGATCAAACAGTTCAGGGAAGAAAATTACGGTAAAGCTGCCGGAGCTGAGATCGTTCTTGTATATTCGATAATAATCATGGCAATCGGACTTTTTATCTTACTGAAGCCTGATATTGTATTACAGCTTTTGTCGACTATCGTAGGAATCTTCTTCCTTGTTGACGGTATTGTTAAATTAAGGCAGGAGCTCTTTTTGTTCAGGAAGAAAGACATATACAGCTTATTGCTGATCTTTTTGGCTATAGCCTTGATCTTTGGAGGTATTGCTCTTCTGGCAAATCCTTTCAACGGAACAAGAAACATTATCGTATTTTCCGGATTCGCATTTATCATCAGCGGACTTGAGTCCTGTTTTCTCGGATTTATCAAAAGAACGGAAAATAAAACCCGCAAAGGATGATTCCTTCACGGGTTTAACTTTTACGGTAATCGAAAAATATCAGACGTTGAATCTGAATACGACAACGTCGCCGTCTTTCATAACGTATTCCTTACCTTCGGATCTTACAAGACCTTTTTCCTTCGCGGCGTTATACGTACCGTTGGCGATGAGGTCATCATAAGAAACAACTTCAGCTCTGATGAATCCTCTTTCAAAATCAGAATGGATCTTTCCTGCAGCCTGAGGGGCTTTTGTGCCTTTCTTGATCGTCCATGCACGGACTTCCTTGGGACCAGCAGTAAGGAAAGAGATGAGGCCGAGAAGGGTATAGGAAGCATTGATCATTTTATCAAGACCTGCGCTCTCGATGCCCAGATCTTCCAGAAACATCTCGCGGTCCTCGGGAGAAAGCTCTCCTAATTCTTCTTCGATCTTTGCAGAGATGACTACGACTCCCGAACCTTCTTTTTCAGCGATCTCTTTAACTGTATTGACGTAAGGGATGTCATCCTTCTTAATGTCTTCTTCTGCGATGTTGGCACAGTAGAGAACCGGCTTCATAGAGATCAGCTGGAGATCTTTTGTGAACTCCTGTTCGTCTTCTTCGAAAGTAAGCGTTCTTGCTGACTTGCCTTCAGCAAGGCAGTCATAGATCTTCTCATAAACGGCGAGTTCTTTGATAAAAGCCTTGTCGCCGCCTTTCATCATCTTTTTGGTCCTGTCGATGCGCTTTTCCATGATCTCCAGGTCAGAGAGGATAAGCTCCACATCGATCGTGGCGATATCTCCTGCAGGATCGGCATGACCATTAACGTGGATGACGTCAGGATCATCGAAGCATCTTACAACATGAACGATGGCATCACACTCTCTGATGTTGGAGAGGAACTTGTTGCCCAAGCCTTCGCCCTTTGACGCGCCGGCAACGAGGCCTGCGATATCAACGAATTCGACTACTGCGGGAGTGTATTTCTCAGGATTGTAGATCTCGGCAAGTTTATCGAGTCTCTTGTCAGGAACGGAAACGACGCCTACGTTAGGTTCGATCGTGCAGAAAGGGTAATTGGCGGATTCTGCGCCTGCTCTGGTTATTGCGTTAAAAAGAGTGCTCTTGCCGACATTTGGAAGTCCTACGATACCAAGCTTCATATATATACCTCATTAATTGTTTTTTGCCTCATAATTGTAGCACATTCACATCATAATACTTTGTCGGTTCTTTGTCGGTTTTTGTGTAGAGAATGTATGCCCGTTTGTAGGTTTTTGTAATATTGTGTCGGAAAACGTAGGTTTTGTCGCAAAACTTGTAAGAAATCTTCAGAGATTCTTGCGATACTTTTGTACTGATAATTTGCTTTTCAAGAGCGTATCCTCCAATAAAAAGGAGGATATGTTATGGCTTCCAAACCTAATGTGGCAAGACTTTACTCTTGCTTTGCTTCCGGTACCGATTCGACAGTGACGTTGATTGAAGTTTCTATATCTCCGGGCATTCCGTCTTTTTCTGTTATCGGTCTGTGTGACTCTTCGATAAAGGAATCACAGGGAAGACTGATATCCGCATTTAAATCCACAGGGTTCAGTATGCCCAAAGGTCACATAACGATCGGCATAAGTCCTGCTTATATGCGCAAGACAGGATCGGGATTTGATCTGGCAATGGCTTTGGGAATCTTATTTGCGTCAGGGCAGCTCTATCTGCCTCCTGATGCGAAAATATATGCAGAAGGCGAGCTTACATTAGGCGGAGAACTAAAAGGTACTCCGGGAGCATGCATCAGACTTAAGACTGTAAGGGATATGGATTTTGATTACAAGATCATTCCTCTAAGTGAATCATGCAGCGCAGGAGTAGCCGGGTTTTCGGGTCAGGGGATAACAAGTCTGAATGACCTTAATGATATTTTCAACGGCAATCATTATAAAGAATCCAGATTTGAATGCGGGTCCTTTGAGACTGCCGGTGATTACATAGATATCTCGATGCTTAAAGGACAGGAAAAGACCAAAAGAGCTCTTCTAATAAGTGCTGCAGGATTTCATAACATTCTTTTGATGGGGAGTCCCGGAAGCGGCAAGACCATGGCTGGCAGGATCCTGTCGGGGATAATGCCGAAGTTAAGTCCGGATGAATTGTCTGACGTGTATTCTCTAAATGAACTTGTTGAAGGAGAGATATCAAGACCGGTTTGCGAACGACCGGTCAGAATGGTCGGCCCGAACATCACTGTCGGAAAGCTTCTCGGAAATTCATTAAACCTTACGCCCGGAGAGATGGCTTTGGCAAATCATGGCATTCTTTTCGCTGATGAACTGCCTTTGTTTAAGACTGAAGTGTTGGATTTTCTGAGAAAGCCTCTTGAGGAACGTAAAGTCCATCTTATGAAAAGAGGAAATCTCTATTCGTTTGACTCCAACTTCATATTCCTGGGGACCGGTAATCCCTGTAAATGCGGCCTTCTGTATGAGAGAAATAACAAGTGCAGATGCTCGGGGGGTGATATCAGACGATATCTTTCCAAATTAAACGGCCCTTTTCTTGAAAGGATAGATATCTTCAGTGAGATGAGATCGATTACGGGAAATGATATGGCCAGCATCTACACTGACGATAAAAACAGCGAAAGTCCTAAATTCAGAAGCATCGTTGAAAGATGCTGGCAGATCGCACATGAACGGTACGGCGCTGATAAACTTAACGGGACTTTTCCCGAAGAAGACATACGGGATTCGATGAAGATCCCTCAAAACGTGATCAGATATGCATCCGAACTTTCTGAAAAGGGCTTTTTCTCGGCAAGAGGATTTACAAGGATCTTAAGAGTTGCACGGACAATAGCAGATATCAATGAGTCTGAAGACGTTACTGAAGGTGACGTATCTGAAGCCATCCAGTACAGGCTGAGATGTTTTTAAGGAGGCTTTACATGGAGATTGTAAATGACAGGGATAAGGATTTCTTTTATTCTGCTGCGATGCTGAATACCAAGATAAATTACAGAACGCTAAAAGAGCTTTCTGATCAGAGTATCATTTGTAATTACAGGGACATAGCTGATAAGGAACTGCTAAAGGAGATTGCACACAAAGAACATGATCTTAGTCAGGATACGGTTTTAAGAATAAGCAATCTTCTGGAATCATACGGCGATGTGGAAAAGATAGTAAGGGAATATAAAAAGATCGCCATGACTAACAGGATAGAAGTTGTATCTGTTCTGGACAACTACTATCCATATAATTGGAAAGAACTGAGCGGCATGCCGAAGGTGTTCTATGCAAAAGGCAATTACAGTCTTATCGATAACATGACTCTGGCGGGTTCCGTAGCGGTTGTAGGATCAAGGAATCCAAGTAAATATGCCCAATATGCGACAGATCAGATGTGTAAGACATTAGGGGATAAAGGAATTACTATAGTATCCGGAATGGCTTACGGAACAGACCGTCAGGCACATATATCTTCAGTAAATACCAAAGGCGGTACCATAGCCGTTCTGGCGGGCGGATGCGATAACATTTATCCGCCGTCTAACAAAGACATCTATGATGTCATTCAAAACAAAGGCCTGATCATTTCAGAGATGCCTCCCGGGCAGCAGCCGTTAAGACAATATTTTCCTTCAAGGAACAGACTGATAGCCGGTCTTTCTGACTGCACTTTGATAATGGAAGCAGGAGTCGTATCAGGCACTTTACATACGGCTTCTTTTGCTGCAGGTCAGGGAAAAGAGGTATTTGTACTGCCAAACAGCATCTATTATGAAAATGCTTTGGGTGGCTTAAAGCTTCTTGAAGACGGAGGAAACATACTGCTCAGTGCCGACAGTGTAATAGACAGTGTGGCCAGATCAGTAATGTTTAAGAGAATGAGCATGGGATGTCCGGGAGAACTTTATTACAGGGCCGATGACAAAGACTGCTTCACGGAAGGTGCAAACATTGATGCTTTAAGGGAATTATCCAAGTTAAGACCGGAAGAATTAACGGACGATAACTGGAAAATGCTCATCAGGGATGCTTTGACGTTAAAACCGTTATGCGCAGACGAACTTTGTGTGATTACTACGCTGCCTTTTTATAAAGTATCAAAAATATTGACAGAACTTGAACTTAATGGGACAGTTTGTCAGGAGAAGGGGAAGTACTCGTTGACATTTGTATAATGATGATATATTTTTTATTAAAAATATAGAGGGGTACTTCATGGGCAAAAAATTAGTAATAGTTGAGTCTCCTGCCAAGTCAAAGACGATTGGCAGATATCTCGGAAGCGATTATATCATTTCGGCTTCTTTAGGTCATATCAGGGATCTTCCTTCGGGAAACCTCGGCGTTGATGTAAAGAATAACTTCAAGCCTTTATACATAACAATGAAAGGGAAAGAGAAGGTTGTAAGAGATCTTAAGCTCATGGCAGCCGATGCCGATGAGATACTGCTCGCTACCGACCCTGACCGCGAAGGTGAAGCAATTGCTTGGCATCTTGCCAAGGTGTTAAAGATTGATCCTGATTCAAAATGCAGGATAACATTTAACGAGATCACAAAAACAGCTGTACAGGAAGCGATTAAGAATCCCCGTGCTATCAACATGAATCTTGCTAATGCACAGCAGGCACGAAGGATCCTGGACAGATTAGTCGGATATGAATTGAGCCCGTTGCTCTGGAAAAAGATTCGCAAAGGTCTTTCTGCCGGAAGAGTACAGTCTGTAGCCACTAAGATCGTTATGGACCGTGATGCCGAGATAGATTCTTTTAAGCCTGAGGAATACTGGCTTATCAAAGCGCTCGTCACTCCCGGAAAGCAGTCTGACAAGTTTATTTTGGGTTATTACGGCGTCATCGATGAGAACGGAAAGCTTAAGAAGGATGATCTTAAATGCCTCGAAGATGCTCAGGCAGTATTGGATGATGTAGGATCTGGTCCTTTGATCGTTGATTCCATAAAGAAAGGTAAGAAGGAGCGTAATCCTTATCCGCCTTTTACCACTTCAACTTTACAGCAGGAAGCATCAAAGAGACTCGGTTTTTCATCAAAGAAGACCATGTCAATTGCTCAGCAGCTTTACGAAGGCGTAGAGATCGCAGGTGCAGGCCAGACGGCTTTGGTTTCCTACATCAGAACTGACTCCGTACGTATATCTGAAGAGGCCGTTGCAGCTGCCAAGGACATCATCAAAGACCGTTTCGGAAAAGAATACTGTTCTCCTTATAAGAGAGAGTATAAGAATAAGAATTCTGCGCAGGATGCTCACGAAGCCATCAGACCTACGCACTTTGACTTGGATCCCAAGGAGATCAAGTCTTCTCTTACGAATGACCAGTATAAGCTCTACCAGCTTATCTGGGACAGATTCCTAGCCACACAGATGGCAGCATGTAAGCTCGATACGGTTACATGTCAGGCTTCATGCAATAACAGAATATTCAGGGCAGTAGGCGAGACCGTTACTTTCAAGGGATTCCTCGTCTTATATGACGATATTGCAGAAGACACCAATAAATCAGACGATCAGGACGGCAAAGCTGCCATTCCGCCTCTTGAAGACGGCATGAAACTCGAGCTGCTTGATCTTAAATCACTTCAGAAATTCACTCTGCCGCCGCCGCATTATACGGAAGCTACATTGATCAAGGCTCTTGAAGAATACGGTATCGGAAGGCCTTCCACTTATGCGCCGACTATATCGACCATACTTGACCGTAAATATATCGAAAAGAACGGCAGACTCCTTCAGATAACCGATCTCGGAAAGATAGTCACGAATATGCTCTCCGAGAACTTCAGTGAGATCGTAGATCTTTCTTTCACAGCCGACATGGAGACCAAGCTTGATGAGGTAGAAGAAGGTAAGGAAGAGTGGGAGCACGTACTTGATGCTTTCTATCCTGAATTCAATACTCAGGTAAAGGCTGCCCAGGAATCAATTGACAAGATCACTTTCGAGCCAGAGAAGACTGGAGAGACATGTCCTCAATGCGGAAGCGAACTCGTCTATAAGGAAGGAAGATACGGTAAGTTCATCGCATGTTCCAATTTCCCCGAATGTAATTACACAAAGAACATCGTTGTTTATGCAAAGGGAACTTGTCCCAAGTGCGGTTCCGGACTTCTCGTACATAAGTCCAAGAAATACAGAAACAAGTCTTTCTATACATGCGACAAACAGGGAAGCGATCCCGATTGTGATTTTATTTCATGGGATCTTCCGATCGACGGGAAAGTCTGTCCTGAGTGCGGAGCTTATATGGTCCTGAAGCATTTCGGAAAGAAAGCTTATCCGAGATGTTCCAACAAGGATTGCGTATCTAATGTCAGAAAGAGCAGAAAGTCTTCTGACAGTAAGAAGAGTGAAGATGAAGAGTGATCCGTCCGTAACAGTCATCGGAGCTGGTCTTGCAGGTTCAGAGGCTGCTTACATCTGTGCTCGCGCAGGTGTAAGAGTTAAGCTTTATGAGATGAAGCCCGTTAAGTTCAGTCCTGCACATCATTCCGAGAATTTCGCAGAACTTGTATGCAGCAACTCATTAAGAGCTGCCGCCAGGGAAAATGCTATCGGTCTTCTTAAAGAAGAGCTCAGACATTTAGGTTCTCTAATAATGGAGTCTGCCGACAAGAGCAGAATACCGGCAGGAGGAGCTCTTGCTGTGGACAGGGACGAATTCTCCGGTTATATCACCGAAGCCGTCAGGAATAATCCTTTGATCGAAGTAATTCCGGGAGAAGTGAAAAAGATCCCTGAAGATGAGATAGTGATAGTAGCTACAGGCCCGCTTACAGAAGGAGATCTTTATGAAGATATCCTGAAAGTTACGGGTGATACGTCAGGACTTCATTTCTTTGACAGCGCTGCACCCATCGTAAGCGGTGATTCGATAGACATGACAAAAGCATTCAGAGCTTCGAGATACGGAAAAGGCGGAGATGATTACATCAACTGTCCGATGACAAAGGAAGAATATCTGGCATTCCGCGAAGAGCTCGTTAATGCCGAGAGGGCAGAAGTCAAGAATTTCGACAGAGAAATCGTATTTGAAGGCTGCATGCCGATAGAGGTTATGGCGCAAAGGGGCGTTGATACCATGAGATTCGGTCCTTTGAAGGGAGTCGGACTTATCGATCCTGCCACGGGTAAGGAGCCTTATGCCAATCTTCAGTTAAGGCAGGATGACAGGGCTAAGACAATGTATAACCTTGTAGGATTCCAAACAAGACTCAAGTGGTCTGAGCAGAAGCGTGTCTTCGGAATGATCCCCGGTCTTGAGAATGCCGAATATACAAGATATGGCGTAATGCACCGAAATACTTTCCTTAATTCGCCTTTGTACCTGTCTTCTCATTACAGCCTGCGGGCAAAGCCTGATGTTTTCTTTGCGGGACAGATAACCGGTGTTGAAGGTTATATAGAATCTACCGCATCGGGATTTGTTGCAGGATTCTATGCAGCACAAAGAGCTTTGGGCATAGATCTTTCTTATGAGCCTGATCCATGTACCGTCATAGGTTCAATGGCTCTTTATGTTTCTGATCCTAACATTAAGAAATTCCAGCCGATGAATGCAAATTTCGGCATCGTAAGTCCCATCGAAGGAAGGTTCAGGGGAAAGACCGGCAAGAAGGATAAGAATAACGCGATAGCTGACAGAAGCCTTGAACATCTTAAGGCTTTTGAAGACAGCGTTGCCCGGCTTACTGCCAGGTGATCTGAATCCATGGGCGATAATGATCCGGTAATTGATATTGAGGATTCAGCAAAGGCGAGAGGACCTTTCGCGCGGTTCTTTATTTCCGGGTGGTCTAACCTCGTCAGACTGATGGCTGCCAATGCCTTGTATGTTATCTTTAACATTCCTGCAATTATATTTGCCGGCTATTTGGCTTTGATATTTGTTCCGTGGATAGCGCCTTCGTTCATTGATGTTCAGTCTTATATTGACCCGGTTACCGGTAATGATGATGCAGTTCTTAATTTGTTTTTTCTGCTTGCCATCTTTCTTATTAATTTTCTTCTTTCAGGTACGCTTATTTGCATCGGTCCTTTTCAGGCAGGTTTTGCCCAATGTTACAAAGACATAAGAAACGGCACATCAGTCTCATTCTTTTCGAGCTTTAAGGCAGGGTTAACTTCATGCTGGAAAAAGGGGCTTGCAGCAATGATAATAGGATTCATTTTTACTCCGGTCCTTCTTCTTGCAACGGGGTTTTACTTAAATCTCAGATCGACGATTGGCACCGTTATAGGCGCTGTTTTTATAGTGTTTACCTTTGCGTTTATTCTTATTCAGAATTTTGTCTATACAATGATGGTTTCTACGGATCTTAAGCTTGGGAAGATTTACAAAAATGCGCTCCTTTTTGTTTTGATCAGGTTTATTCCATGCTTAGGCGCATCTCTCATCATATTGTTATTCTATGTGGTGATCCCGTTTGTGCTGCTTACATCCGCTTCTTATCTCACCCTCGGTATATTCATGTTCCTTTATTCTTTCCTTGTGATCTCATGGGTCCAGTATTTTCTTTCGTATTTTGCAGTAAGTCTGATCGACAGGTATGTGACGGTTGAATAACACTTTATATCCTTAAATGCTTTATTGAGTTAGAATATTATTGTAGTGAAGAAGACTTTCAGCTCTAAAGGCCGTTCGGGAAGATATAAGCAATGTATGATTTCAGCATTTTAAGCGGAGAAACAATTTACGCGATTATATTCGCGCTTATGTTTTTTTCTTTTGCTTTCTTATACTTTGTCATTATCATTCTCTATGCGTTGATCAAATATACATTATATACCAACAAACACAAGGAAAAAATGAATCTGATATGTGACGTGGCATATTTTCACGAGCGCGGAAAGCGTGAGAATCAGGAAGATTCATTATATGTCTCTCCTATGGACAACTTATATGAGAATGGTTTTGTTGCTGCGTGTTCGGATGGAATGGGCGGTCTTTTAAACGGTGAAGTCGTCTCGAAATACGTGACTGATTCATTAAGAGAGAATTTTCCTTACAAATTCAATGATCAGGCTGAGAACGCTAAGATAATAACCAGGATCTCGGATAAGATCTATGAAGAATATCATCTTGGCGCAGGCGCAACGCTGGTCATGGTCCATATCCTGGATGATTATATGAATTTCTACAGTCTGGGAGACAGCAACATCATTCTTATCAGAAATAACAAGGCGACACTTTTAAACTACAAACAAAATTACATTACTCTCATGATCAGGAGATTTGCAGAAGGCGGTCTTGATACTTCGGAAGCTTACAGGGATAACAGGGCAAAGGGACTTATCGATTTCGTCGGGAACCTGAAGTGCAATGTCCTTATGACAAACCGGCCTTTGAGACTGATCGAAAATGACATAATCATCGTCAGTTCAGACGGAGTAACTGACTCGATGCCATTGAACAGGATAGTTAATCACATTCATTTTGACCAGAATGCCGACGGAATAGCAAGAATGATAAAGTACGGTGTCAGATCCAGAAAGAATCCCAGACAGGATAATTATTCTGCGATCGTTATTAAGATGAAGAGGAGTTACGTTTGATCGAGTATTACACATTTAAGCACAGGGGTAATGCTTATGAATATAAGGACGAAGTTTTTTTGCGTCTCGTCCCTAATCTGACTGTCGCTATCTTTAACGGAAATAAACTCGATTCACCTAAAAGCCAGTCTTTATTGTTCTCAGAGATACTGAGCAGTGATGAAGGAAATAAGAGTATTGATTTTCTCAATAACACCTTTGAAGAATGTCTCGACAAGGAATCCGAATTCCTGATACTTCGCGTGGAACAGAAGGGAATAGAGAGTATCAGAAGAGGAGAAGTGTTCGCCAAGATCGTAAGACAAGGGCAGATAAACCTTCTTCCGAACGGTTATTTCGGATTGTCTTCTGATGACCGTATAATATGCGCCACATCAAACTTCTTCAAATACATAAGCGATGAAGGTATCCTTGCAGATGCTCTTGTGGCAGGCTCCTGCAGCGAATGGATGAACATGATGGTACGAAGGATATCAGACCAGACCCAGCTCAAATGCGGAAACCTCTCTGCCATTAACCTGATGTTAAACAGTTAATTATTTGCGGTATGGCTTTTCAGAGCAAGCCTGATTATCCTTCTTGACGATCTTTCGATATCTTCTCTGGTGATAAGGCCCTTCTTATATGCTTTCATGATCTTTGAAGAAATAAAAGGATGCCCCGGCATTATTAGATCCGTTCCTGCCTTGCAGCATAGTTCATCCAGACTCTCGTCGTGACCTGTTGCGAACCAGTCCGTCATGACTATTCCGTTAAAACCCCATTCGTTACGCAGGATGCCGGTCTGAAGATTGTAATCCAATGCAGTATATGTTCCGTTAATCTTGTTATAACTGCACATGACGCTTTCGGCATTTGCTTCCGTGACCGCGATCCTGAATGCCTTAAGATATATCTCTCTTAAAGTGCGTTCATCAAGATTGGAAGAAGAGATATTTCGTTTTGTCTCGAGATTATTAGCAGCGAAGTGTTTTAGCGTAACAAAACAGCCTTCGTGGGACTGGACGCCTCTGGTTATGGCTGCGGCCATTTTTCCGGTAAGCAACGGGTCTTCGGAATAATATTCGTAATTTCTTCCGCACAATGGATTCCGATGAATGTTCATGGCAGGCGCAAGCCAGAAAACGACGCCGTATTCCATCATCTCTTTTCCAATCGCATCACCCATTTTCATGGCAAGATCCACATCCCAGGTCTGTGCGACCAAAGTCTCGCTTGGCCATGAAGTGCAAAACTGATAGTAGAGTTTCTTTCCTGAATCAGCCTCAGCATTTGCTCCCGCATTTGTGATCTTATGTGAATCCCTGATTGCAGAAGGCATTGTAGGAATCGAAAAAAGATTATGTATGGGCTTTTTTGAAATCCTTGTTAGATTAAGTCCCTGAGGGCCGTCTGCCATAGGCATGGCATCGATGCCTTTATGGTAAAGCTTCGATGTCGTATATCCTGCAGCACCGAAAACCCTGTGACGGAACGGTCCGAAATAAGATCTTCCGACCAGAAGCCTGGTCATGTCCTTAAGTGTAAGATCTGAGACTATCTGATCGGTCTTTTCGCTTTTCTCGAAAACAGGAACTGAGTAATCATGTGTCTTTGTCTTAATCTCAGAAGCAGAAATCTTTATCACCGGAAGTTCAAAAGATTTGAGGGGCTTTTTATCGTGAACGTAATAATCGATCTTTCGTTCAGTCGGGAACAATTTCCTGCATTTCTCGGTAACCGTATCTTCATCGAGTTCGAAAACACATACGGGTGAATCATTTACAGACAAACAGTATTTACCCTGTTCCAGGATATAACTTGAAGTATCAATATCAAAACCCGCATGATCCGTCAGGTCAAATACAAGAGAAACTTCCTCTGACATTCCCGGATCAAGAAGTGATGTTTTCGAAAAAGCTGCAAGACTTCTTTCTTCACGCAAGAGTTTCTTTTCAGGACAGGATAAGAAAAGCATTAAGGTTTCACGTCCCGGAAGATCACCTGTGTTAGTGACTGAAGCTCTTACATTTATCTTTGAGCCTGTAACTATAGTATCAATATATTCGGTCTTAAATCTTGTATAACTGAGTCCGTATCCGAAATGATACCTCGGTCTGATATGACGTTTCTCGAACCATCTGTAACCGACAAATATACCTTCTTTATAATCTTCCTGGAGCATTTCGGGACTTCTCGATGAGAAAGTATCTGAAGAAGGGTAGTCATTATATGAAAATCCCCATGTGTCAGCCAATCTTCCGGATGGATTTACTTTACCGGTAAGGACATCAGCCAAAGCATTGCCTGTCTCCATGCCGCCCTGCATCAGGAGTACGACAGCAGAGAACTTTATCTCATCAAGAAAAGAAAGATCGATAACAGCACCGACGTTAAGGACAAGTATCGTATTCTTATAATTCTTTGTTATCGAAAGCATGAGAGCTTTCTCGTCTTCGGTCACATAGTAATCGCCAGGGATGTCTTTACGGTCAGCGCCTTCGCCGGACTGTCTAGTGAGCACATAGACAGCAACATCAGAACCGTCTGCTTCATTATCATTAATTGGTCTGCCGGCAGGATAATAGAAAGGATTATCTGCAGAATGGTCCATGTGATATTTGATGGGGACTTTCTTAAGTGCTTTCTTCAATGCCTTCTTATATGCAGAAAACTCATTTTCAAAAAGAAGGTCGTATTCATCTAGCCACTTGGAAAAAACGATATTTATACCTGCATCTTTAAGACCTTTTTCAGGAGTAACGTTGTATCTCGGATTATTCTCACCGGAACCTGTACCGCCGAAAGCAGTATGCCTTGCTCCGGCACCATAAAGGGCGATCTTATCGGTCTTAAGAGGGAGGACGCCGTTGTTTTCGAGAAGGACTATTCCTTCAGCGCAGATCTTCCTGGCGAGCCTGCAATGGACGGTCTCGCGCTCAAGTAAACCGGGATCGGTTGAGGCGTATATCCTGGGCTTCATATCAGCCTAAACGCTCGTAGAATTCTTTCCTGAAATCTCCAAGTCTGTCTTCGGCAATCGCTTTGCGGATCCTTTCCATAAGTATGAGAAGGAAATAGATGTTGTGATATGTGCAAAGCCTTAAGCCGAACATCTCATTGGCTTTAATGAGGTGTCTTACATATGCTGCAGAGAAATTCGTGCATGCATAGCAGTCACATTCAGGATCCATGGGACCGAAATCTTCTGCGAACTTCTTATCTCTTATGATCTTTTTTCCGTAATCCGTTAATATGGTTCCGTGTCTTCCCATTCTTGTAGGAAGGACGCAGTCGAACATGTCCACGCCGCGGCATGAACCTTCGATAAGATAATCCGGTGTGCCAACGCCCATGAGATATCTGGGTTTATCTTCAGGCATCAGAGGTACCGTGCAGTCGATCATATCTATGAAAAGGTCTTTTGGTTCACCAACGGAAATGCCGCCAATCGCAAAACCGGGAAGATCAAATGATGTGATCGCTTCGGCACTCTTTTTTCGAAGATCTTTATACATTGAACCCTGGATGATGCCGAACAAAGCCTGATCTTCAGGTCTCTTATGAGCTTCGATGCAGCGCTCGAGCCATCTGGTGGTCCTGGCCTGTGATCTGTCTGCATAAGCGTGTTCAGAAGGATAAGGGCAGCATTCGTCAAATGCCATGATGATATCTGCACCCAGATCATTCTGGACCTGCATGGATATTTCGGGAGTCAGGAAAAGCTTTCTTCCGTCAATGTGCGAACTGAACTTAACGCCTTCTTCCTTAACGTCCTTGGGCTTGGCAAGAGAGAACACCTGGAATCCGCCGCTGTCCGTAAGTATGGCACCGTTCCAGTTCATGAATTTATGGAGCCCGCCGGCCTTTGCGACTATATCGCTGCCGGGTCTTAGCCACAAATGATAAGTGTTCGAAAGTATGATTCCTGCACCCATTTCCGAGACTTCATCAGGACTCATTCCTTTTACGGAAGCCTGGGTTCCGACAGGCATAAACGCAGGGGTCATGAACGTCCCGTGAGGCGTATGGACTTTACCGAGTCTTGCGCCTGTCTGTGCGCATGTATGAATGTGTTCGTACCATACGGGATGATCTGACATATCAATTCTCCAAATCAGTAATGAACATTGCGTCGCCGAAAGAGAAGAACCTGTATTCTTCCTCGACAGCATGTTTATAAGCATTAAGTACGTTTTCTCTTCCTGCAAGAGCAGATACGAGCATTATAAGCGTAGATTCGGGAAGATGGAAATTCGTGATAAGTGAATTGACGCACTTAAACTCATATCCCGGATAGATAAAGATATTCGTATATCCCGAAGCCGGATTCATCTCAGGATCTTTGGATGCAACGGCTTCCAAAGTCCTGGTGGAAGTAGTGCCTACGGATATGATCCGTCTTCCTTCAGCTCTTGCTTTCCTTATGATTGCAGATGCTTCGGCAGGGAAATCATACCATTCCGAATGCATCTCGTGATCTTCTATGGTCTCGGCTTTTACGGGTCTGAAGGTTCCAAGCCCTACGTGAAGGGTCAATTCAGCAACTTCTATACCGTCATCTTTTAGTTCGTTTAAGAATTCTTTCGTGAAATGAAGACCTGCGGTAGGCGCTGCCGCAGAACCTGGATCTTTCGAATAAACGGTCTGGTAACGCTCGGGATCATCAAGTTTCTCGTGAATGTAGGGCGGAAGAGGAATGGTTCCTGCTTTATCAAGAACTTCTTCCCAAACGCCTTTAAACTCAAATCTAATGATCCTGTTGCCGCTCTCTAAGACCTGTTCGCATTCGGCTTCAAGTTCACCGGGAATAAAAGTCAAGCGTTTTCCTTCTCTGACTTTCTTGCCCGGACGGGCTAATGTTTCCCAGTGATTATCATCGATCCGCTTCAATAAAAGAAGCTCCACGGGACTTTGCGTATCTGAACGGACGCCGAGTAACCTTGCAGGAATTACTCTGGTATTGTTGATAACGAGAACGTCACCCTTATGCAGATAGTTTCTGATATCAGGAAAATGGCCGTCAATGACCTTTCCGGTTTTCTTATCAAGGATAAGCAGACGAGAAGCCAGACGGTCCGTTGTAGGCGTCTGGGCAATAAGTCTTTCAGGCAGATCATAATAGAAATCAGAAGTTTTCATTTTTCGACCTTTTTATAAAAATTTATCGACAGAAGTTTATCACAATATATAAGAAAATGTGTAAATACATATCAGTATTTGATATTGTCCGGTTCTTTAGTTTGATAAAATCTTGTTGTATTTTTGAAATGCCCTGATATCAGAAGGAGATTTACTATGAAAGCATTATTCATCGGCGGAACTGGCACCATCAGCAGTGCCATCGTAAGAAGACTTTCGAAAGACAGTTCATGGGAAGTATGGCTCATAAACCGCGGAAACAGGGCAGACACTGTTCCCGAAAATGTCCATCAGATACTATGCGACATAAATGATGAGGAAGCCGTCCTAAAAGAAGTTGGCAGCATGAAGTTTGACTGCGTCGGCGAATTCATAGGATTTACGGTTGACCAGGTCGAAAGAGATTTCAGGATTTTCAAGGATAAGACAAAGCAATATATCTATATCAGTTCCGCTTCCGCATATAACAAGCCTGCGGCAAGTTATGTGATAACTGAGGGAACCGCTCTTGCGAATCCTTATTGGGAATATTCAAGGAACAAAATAGCGTGTGAAAACTATTTAATGGAAAGATACAGGGAAGACGGTTTCCCGGTAACCATTGTAAGACCAAGCCACACTTATGATGAGAGAAGCATTCCCTTGGGAGTTCACGGAAAGAACGGTTCATGGCAGGTCATCAAGAGAATGATGGAGGGAAGACCCGTAATCATTCACGGTGACGGTGAATCCCTCTGGCATCTTACTTTCAATGAAGACTTTGCAGTCGGATATACGGCCCTTATGGGAAACCGTCATGCGATCGGCGAAGCTTTCCAGATAACGGGTGATGAGGTACTTACCTGGAACCAGATCTATCAGACCATCGCGGATGCATTGGGCGTCGAGCTTAATGCTTATCATGTATCTTCTGAACTTCTTACTGCTTTCGGACCTGAATATGATTTCGAGGGAAGCCTTACAGGTGACAAAGCCGTATCAGTTGCTTTCGATAACTCCAAGATCAAGCGTCTGGCTCCGGATCTTAAGACCACGGTTCCTTTGCATAAAGGCGTAAGGATCGCTTTGGAATACATTCTTAACCATAAAGAGTGCATGAAAGAAGATCCCGAGTTCGACAAATGGTGCGATAAAGTCATTGAAACGCTCGAAAACGCCAAGAAAAACTTTTGATGTTACAATCTTGTGTTTTTATGCAAAAATCGAATTATTGTTGTAAAATTAACTAGTTTATTTTTTCGAAGGGAGACTTTATATGTCCGAGATTCCTTACAAGATCTATTTATCAGAGAACGAGATCCCTACAGCATGGTATAACGTACGTGCTGATATGAAGACCAAGCCCGCTCCTCTTCTTAACCCCGGAACAGGCGAACCTCTTAAGGCAGAGGATCTGTATCCCATTTTCTGCGAAGAGCTTTCAAAGCAGGAAATGAACAACGATGACAAGTGGATCGATATCCCCGGCGAAGTCCTCGACTTTTATAAGATGTACAGACCTTCTCCGCTCGTAAGAGCTTATTGCCTCGAGAAAGCACTCGGTACACCTGCTCACATCTACTATAAATTCGAAGGAAACAACACTTCCGGTTCTCATAAGCTCAATTCTGCAATCGCCCAGGCTTACTATGCTAAGAAGCAGGGCCTCAAGGGTGTTACCACAGAGACAGGTGCAGGTCAGTGGGGTACGGCTCTTTCCATGGCTACAGCATACTTCGGACTTGACTGCCAGGTTTACATGGTTAAGGTTTCTTATGAGCAGAAGCCTTTCAGAAGAGAAGTCATGAGAACATACGGAGCTACCGTTACTCCTTCTCCTTCAATGCAGACAAACATCGGCCGCAAGATCAATGAAGAATTCCCCGGAACAGACGGTTCTTTGGGTTGCGCAATTTCCGAGGCAGTTGAAGCTGCTACTACACAGGAAGGCTACAGATATGTGCTTGGTTCAGTTCTGAACCAGGTATTGCTCCATCAGTCCGTTATCGGTCTTGAGACAAAGGCAGCTCTTGATAAGGTTGGCGTTAAGGCTGACATGATCATCGGCTGCGCAGGCGGCGGATCCAACTTAGGCGGTCTTATCTCACCCTTCGTAGGCGAGATGCTCAGAGGCGAGAACCAGTATGAGATCATCGCAGTAGAGCCTGCTTCCTGTCCTTCATTCACAAGAGGTTCATTCGTTTATGACTTCTGCGACACAGGAAGAGTTTGTCCTCTCGCTAAGATGTACACATTGGGCAGCGACTTTATGCCTGCTCCTAACCATGCCGGCGGTCTCAGATATCACGGCATGAGCACGATCCTCTCTCAGCTCTATGATGACGGCTTCATGAAGGCTACATCTGTTAAGCAGACAGACGTATTCGCAGCTGCTGAGCAGTTCGCAAGAGTCGAAGGTATCCTTCCTGCACCTGAGAGCTCTCACGCAATCAAGGTTGCCATCGACGAAGCTCTTAAGTGCAAAGAGACAGGCGAAGCAAAGAACATCGTATTCGGTCTCACCGGCACAGGTTATTTCGATCTCGTTGCATATCAGAAGTACAATGACGGTGTCATGGATGATTACATTCCTACAGATGACGACATCGCTGCTTCTTTGGCTAAGTGCCCGAAGATCTGATAGAAAAGATTCAGTTGTATATATTTCAAGGGCTGTCACTGATAGGGCAGCCCTTGTTGATATAATTTGGATTTATTAAGAGTATCTTTTTCTTCCGCTTTTTAGAGAAAAAAGATATATATATGTCTGATGAGCGAAATATTCAGGAAAGATGTAAGGAGAATAATCCTCAAATAAATGAATTATATCTTTTTTCGAACTATCTTATGTAAAAAAGATATACTTTCGACATAATTGTATCTTTATATTACTTTTTTTCTCAAAAAAAGACATGCGATCAAATTTGATAATCCTCGAAAATGTAATAGAATAATCTTTAGTGTTATGGAACGGGGGAAGATACATGAGTGATTTTGATGATAATTGGCAGTTAACCGGTTCAAGCGATCCGGCCACTCCGGATATCCAGCCGCATCAGATAACAACCCAGGCACAACCTCAGGTTCAGCAGCCAATGGCTCCAATAGGACAGCCAATTGCCCAACCTGTATATCAGCAACCGCTCGCACAGCCAGTGGCTCCTGTTACACAACCGGTTGCACAACCCTTTCAGCAATCAATGGGTCAACCTGTACAGCCGATGATGGGACAGCCTGTTCAGCAACCCATGACTCAACCCGTCGCTCAGCCGATGATGGGACAGCCCGTTCAGCAACCCATGGCTCAGCCTGTCGCTCAGCCAATGCCAACACAGCCGGGCTTTCAGCCAACCGGTGGTATTCAGGGCTATGGATATCTTGCACAGCCTGCCGGTTATCAGAATATTGATTATGCAGCTGAAAGGGAAAAGAACCTTAACGAATGCGCAAGGATGATCAATCACTTTTCGCCGAAGGTAGATACATATCAGGAATATGAGAAATGCAAAACTGACATCGTAAGATATTCCAGATCCAGTGTTGCGCCTTTGGTATGGGGCATCATAATCTGCGTTATCGGACTGATGTTTGTTTATTCAGCAGTTACAGCCAATTACAAAGATGTTATTATCGGGTATTCTGTCGCTGCAGGCGTAATTATCCTTATCGGTGCCGGCCTGATCTTAATGTTTGCGCTTAAAAAGAAATATAACAAAAAGAAGGTCGAATCATTGTATGAAAGACTTGGCGAGCTTTCCACAGAGCTTACCATCCTTTATAACGGATTCAGCAACTGCATATTACCGCCCGAATTCACTGATCCGAGGATCCTTTACAAGCTTCAGGGTCTGATCATGACGGGAAGATGTCTTACCATCGGAAATGCTTTAAACGCATTGCTTTCCGTTCAGAACACTTATATGAGGATCAACATGGCGAAAACGCAGTTCCAGAAGGATACTGCCGACAGATTCGAAGGCAAGCCGGCATTCTTCAATGCAGTGCGTTATATGGATCTCAGGTAAAACCAACCCGATTTAATTAGTGCTGTCGTTATTGATCTTTGAGAGCTGGTCTCTGTGACGGACAAAAGGGATGCTGATCTCAAAGCATGCGCCGCCTTCATCTTTATTATGTGCGTTTATCGAGCCGTTATGCTCTTCGGCGATAGCCTTGGCAAGCGCTAGACCGATTCCGTGCTTACCGTCAGAACCTTTTGAAAAACGTTCGAATAAGTGCTCCTGAACTTCGGGAGCGATTCCGGGACCGTCATCAGAGATCTCGAAAATGACCCGTGAGCCTGTCTCATCACTGCGGCACCTGAAAGTTACGGCATTCCTGCAATATCTCAGACAGTTGGAGAAGATGTTTTCGAGGCATCTGATAAGGTCGTTCTCATTGCCGTAAACATATAGGTTCTTAACGCCAATGTGATTGATGATCGATTTGTCCTCATGTATGAAATTGCCTCTTACACGGTCAATGACAGTGTCGCAGAGTTTGTTGACATTGATATTCTGCTTTTTGACCTCATAATTGCCGCTGCGGCTCATGTCCATCTTGGAAATGGAGAGGAGATTTTCAACGAGTCCTGACAGTCTGCCTGTCTCATCGATAATGACATTGATAGCATTCTCTCTGTCTTCGTCACTCTCGAAAACACCGTACTTAAGGCCTTCGGCATAACCCTGAATGGACATAAGAGGAGTCCTTAATTCATGTGATGCATTCTGGAAGAATGTCTTCTGCTCGATATCGGATTCTTCAAGCTTATACGCCATCTGGTTCATGACGTCGCCCAATTCTGAAAGTTCTTTACTTACGATATGTCCTCTGACAGGTTTCAGATCACCCTTGGCAATACGCTTGGCAAATCTTGAAAGCTTCTGGGTAGAGAAGATAAGAGGATAAGTCATCATGATACTTAAAAGACCAGCTATTACTATGGCCAGAAGAGCAGCCTGTACCAGGGCAAGAGTCATTGAAGCCATGAATGAATAGTAAGATCTGGAGTTGATGTATATGCAGAGATAGTAATTTTCGAGATCGATGTTTTCACTGGTATTATCCTGAGACTGCCTGGAATCCTCAGTAACGCCGGGCTCATCATTATCGTTAACGACTGTGGTAACGAGTTCGAATTTCAATGTCCTGTAGTAGATGATATTTCCGTCGATATCAATCGTCTGAGTCTTGTTAAGGGTCTTATATCCTTCTTCTTTGATTACCAGATCGATTACTTTATTGGCGTTGTTGAAATAAGAAGTAGAGTAATAGGCAGTAGGCCAGAGGACGATTTGTCTTCCGGTCCTTTCATCATAAGTATAAAGAGCAATGCTCGCCTGGTTGGAAAGGTCGGCGGAAGTAACAAGAGTATTGGTAAGGTATGTCCTTATGTTCTGCTCTGTAAGATCATCTGCTGCGCCTATCTGGGAAGTAAATGCGTCAGCAAAGTTCTGTGTGGAGTTGACCGCGATATCGAGACGTGAATTACACTCGTTGGCAATGTAATTCTTTACGATAGACTGAATGTAGATGTTGATAATAAAAACAACCAGAATGATTACAATGATCTCAACTGCATAGAAATGCAGTGAGATCGGAATTCTGATTGCTGATTTATTTATTGTAGGCTTTTTTGATTTTAACCGTGCCTGATCCGGTTTTTCACTCATCAGTCTTGAATGTCTCCGTCATCGTCATCATCAGATTCTTCATCGTTCCTGTTAACCAGTCTGAAGCCGTAACCCCAGATAGTAGATATTTTAGCATCTGATTTACTGATTTTCTTCCTTAATCTTTTGACGGTATCATCAGCGACTCTTGTCTCGACCTGAGTCTCATAACCCCAGATCTTATCGAGCAGTTCAGCTCTGGATACGGCTCTGTCCCTGTTTGAGATGAGATATGTAAGGAGCTGGTATTCATTAGGTGTTAACGGAAGGGGCTTGCCCTGCATCGTAGTCTCTTTTGTCTTTCTGTTGATAACGATGTCCGCAAATTCATATACTGCGTCATTATCAGGCTTATCACCGGTCTTGCCTGTGATCTCTTCCTGTCTCTTTAAAATTGACTTGACCTTGGAAACGAGCTTGACAGGGGAGAAGGGCTTTGTGAAATAGTCATCACTGCCCATATCAAGACCCTGGATGTAATCTGCATCGCTGTCTTTGGCAGTAAGCATGATGATGGGAACGTTTGAAGTCTTTCTGATCTCTTTAAGGATAAAGAAACCGTCATGTCCGGGCATCATTACATCAAGGATTATGAGATCCGCAGGAGAATTCGAGAATGTCTCGAAAAGCTTGTCGCCTGTGGAAAAACCGGTTACGTGAAAACCTTCGCGTTCAAGGAATGTCTTAAGAAGATTTCTGATATTGTCATCATCATCAGCTATGTAGATAAGTTTATTCATTGTTTTCTCCGATATGATTTTGAAATTACATATTTATTTTATATGAAAAGAATTTCCGTAACATTTTAAAATGGTGCAAATATGAGGAATTAGTATTTTATTGATATATTTTCCGGTTTTTTATGGTTAAATCATTATTATCAATCACAAAGGAGGCTTTATATGCCTACAGTACTGGTAACCGGCGGTAATGGTTATATTGGTTCACACACCGTCATTTCTTTATTTGAAAATAACTATGACGTAGTCATCGCTGATAACCTTTCCAACAGTAAGATGGAAGTCCAGAACCGTCTTGAAAAGATAACCGGAAAGAGATTTAAGTTCTATAACGTTGATTGCTGTGACATTGATTCTTTAAGGACAGTTTTTCAGGAAAACAAGATAGACAGTATCATTCATTTCGCTGGACTTAAGGCAGTCGGCGAATCCGTAAGGATGCCGCTCGAATATTATTCCAACAATATCGACAGCATGATTGCTGTCTGCACACTTATGAAAGAGTTCGGCGTAAACAAGCTCGTATTCAGTTCATCCGCAACGGTTTACGGAATGAGCGAGGATGTGCCTTTTACCGAGGAAAGCCCCCTCGGCACATGCACGAATCCATACGGCTGGACCAAGTGGATGCTCGAGCAGATCTTAAAGGATTTTGCCAATGCAAATCCGGAGATGAAGATATGTCTGCTCAGATATTTTAATCCGGTAGGAGCACATGAGAGCGGTCTTATCGGTGAGGATCCCAAGGGAATACCAAATAATCTTTTCCCGTACATTTCGAAGGTAGCAGGCGGCACGCTCGATTGTCTTACCATCTTCGGAACTGACTATAACACACCTGACGGAACATGCATCCGAGACTACATTCACGTTGTGGATCTTGCGCTTGGCCACGTTAAGGCGATCCAGTATCTTGATAAGACTGATGAATCCGTCTGTGTCTTTAACCTCGGCACCGGTAAGGGAACATCAGTAATCGAAGCGGTAGAAGCTTTCGAGAAAGCATGCGGACATGAGATAAAGCATGTTTTCGGACCAAGAAGACCCGGAGACATTGCCGTAAGTTACGCTTCTACGAAGAAAGCCGAAGAACTGCTCGGATTTAAGACAAAATACGGAATCGACGAGATGTGTTCATCCTGCTGGAAGTGGCAGACGATGAATCCCGAGGGCCTTTTCGACTGACTTTTTCTTTTGGAAAAAACGAACTGCGGAAGTTTTTGACTTTTTTTGATTTTCGTATTGACAGTATTGGTTAGAAGAATTATATTTTGTTGTGGTTAGCACTTAAGGTAATAGAGTGCTAACCGCGATTTCATTATATTGGAGGTCTTTTTTATGACAATTAAGCCCTTAGCAGATAAGGTGGTAGTAAAGAAACTTCAGGCAGAAGAGACAACAAAGAGCGGAATTATCTTATCATCCGGTGCTCAGCAGAAGCCTCAGATTGCAGAGATCATCGCAGTCGGTCCGGGCGGAATCGTTGACGGCAACGAGATCAAGATGGAAGTTCAGGTTGGTCAGAAGGTTATCATCCGTGACTATGCCGGAACAAACGTTAAGCTTGACGGTGAAGAGTATATTATCGTTCGCCAGGATGATATCGCAGCTATCGTAGAAGATTAATCAGATTCTAATTTTGGAGGCATAGTTTTATGGCTAAAGATATTAAATATGCAGAAGACGCCAGAAAATCATTAGAGGCAGGCGTCAACAAGGTAGCCGATACAGTTAAGGTTACATTGGGACCTAAGGGAAGAAACGTAGTTCTCGACAAAAAGTATGGTGCACCTTTGATCACAAACGACGGCGTTACGATCGCAAAAGAGATCGAGCTTGAAGACCGTTATGAGAATGCAGGCGCACAGCTTGTTAAGGAAGTAGCTTCAAAGACAAATGATGTTGCCGGTGACGGTACTACAACAGCTACGCTCCTTGCCCAGGCAATCATCCGTGAAGGCATGAAGAACGTCGCAGCAGGCGCTAACCCGATCATCTTAAGAAAAGGTATCTCCAAGGCTGTTGATACAGCTGTTGACGAGATCCTCGCAAAAGCTAAGCAGGTTGACGGCTCCAAGGATATCGCACGTGTAGCAGCAATCTCCGCAGGCGACGAAGAAGTTGGCAAGATGATCGCCGAGGCTATGGATAAGGTTACTTCCGACGGCGTTATCACCGTTGAAGAGAGCAAGTCAATGCTCACAGAGCTTTCAGTTGTTGAAGGCATGCAGTTCGACAGAGGTTATATCTCACCTTACATGGCAACAGATACAGATAAGATGGAGACCGTTTTCGATGAGCCATACATCCTTATCACAGATAAGAAGATCTCCAACATCCAGGATCTCCTTCCTGTAATCGAGCCCCTCGCTCAGGCAGGCAAGCAGCTCGTAATCATCGCTGAGGATATCGAGGGTGATGCTCTTGCAACACTTATCGTTAATAAGCTCAGAGGCGTATTTACTTGCGTCGGCGTTAAGGCTCCGGGCTTCGGCGACAGAAGAAAGGCAATGCTCGAAGATATCGCCATCCTTACAGGCGGTCAGGTCATCACATCCGATCTCGGACTCGAGCTCAAGGATACAACTCTTGAACAGCTCGGTAGAGCTCATCAGGTCAAGGTCAACAAGGATAACACGATCATTGTTGACGGTGAAGGTGAAGCCGGCGCAGTCAAGTCCCGTGTTAACCAGATCAAGGCACAGATCGAAGAGACAAAGTCAGATTACGACCGCGAGAAGCTCCAGGAGCGTCTTGCAAAGCTTTCCGGCGGTGTCGCAGTAATCAAGGTCGGTGCTGCAACAGAGACAGAGATGAAGGAAAGAAAGCTCAGGATCGAGGATGCTTTGAACGCTACCCGTGCTGCTGTTGAAGAAGGTATCGTTCCGGGCGGCGGAACAGCTTACATCAACGCTCTTCCTGCAATCGAGAAGCTCCTTGACGAGACAGAGGGCGATGTAAAAACCGGTGTCAAGATCGTCATCAGAGCTCTTGAAGAGCCCATCCGCCAGATCGCTGCAAATGCAGGCCTTGACGGAAGCGTTATCTGCGAGAAGATCAAGAATTCCAATGCCGGCACAGGTTACGATGCATTGAACGATAAGTATGTCGACATGTTCGAAGCCGGAATCGTTGACCCTGCAAAGGTTACACGTTCTGCTCTCCAGAATGCTGCATCCGTTTCTGCAACACTTCTTACAACTGAAGCAGTTGTTACGGACATTCCTGAGAAGGAAGCTCCTGCAATGCCTCAGCAGCCGATGTATTAAGGCGTTCGCAATATGACCATTCGCAACGGGTCCTCCGCGCGCTACGCGCTTGTGCGGAGGTTGCGAAATGATCATATTGCTCACTTTTCGAAGATTAAAAACGGAAATTGCAAAAATTCAAATTGCTCACTTTTCTAAAAGCTATAAAGAGGTTGTCCGGTGGGGCAGCCTCTTTTGTTTTGAATATCGTTACCCACTAAACCGACCAATACATTTTTCATGATTAAGTCGGTACAAGCTGCCGTGATAATCTCACGTCAACCGACCTAATTCAAAAAACACTTGCTTAGGTCGGTGCGTCTCACAAATCACAAGGCACTACAACGCCTGCAGCTTTTTTATGATAGAATAGTTTCTGTTTGAGGTGAAGCATGCTACAGGACAGTTTTGTTGAGACAAGCGTTAAGCGTAAGAACGGGTTTACGGAAGTTATTTTCAATACGTTCCTTATAACGACGGCTATTATTGCTATTGTTTTCAGCTTTTTAATGCCGATATTTGTCGGTGAGAACCTGTATTTTATCTCAGGCATCCTTTCGTTCGCCATCGTTGCCGGTGTCGTTATTTTGATCAAGCGTCAGCACAAGGAATATGAGGTTGAGATATCCAATGACCTTGTTGATTGCGCGATCATACTGGGCGACAACAAGCGTGACGAACTTATAAGTTTTTCCATTAAGGATTGCGAATATATTGGTCCTGTTACTTCCGACAGATATAAATCTGATAAGGAAAATGCAGGTATCGTTATCAAGATGACTGATTATAAAGAGTTCGATATTGATGAGAAATACTGGTACTGGCTTGTCCCGACAGAAGGGATCAAGGTAATGATCGTTTTCATGTATAAGGAAGAAATGTACCCGGTCTTCAGGCGGTATAATCCGAGGGGTACCATCGCTATGGCCATGCCTAAGAAAGCCAAAGAGAAGGATCCGGAAGATGACTGAGATAAGCAAATATACTGATGTGGATGTCTATTGCAAGGCAACCGAATGCGGAATAGGGGACAGGTTATACTGTTCCTCTTTGATCGGTGATCTTCAGGAAGCAGCCGAGAGGAGTTCGCATTCGATCGGTTATGGTACGGATTTCCTTAAGGAAAACGCCATCTGCTGGATAATCCTTAAGATGAGGCTCCATTTCACTGAACTTCCTTCATGGCATGAGACATTTCGCATAAGGACATGGGCTAATACCATCGATAAGATCTATTACGGACGTGATTTCGAGATATATAGCAGCGACGGAAGGCTTATCGGACAGTCAACATCCACATGGATCCTTGCTGACTGGAATACCCACAGGCCCGTGATCGCCAACAAACGACCAGAACTTCCGCCTCAGGTCATACAGGATCCGAGGCTCGTATTCGGCGAAAAGTGTCCTAAAATCGTATTTCCGTCGCGAAATGACGTCGCAGGGGAGACAGAAAAGCCTGTGATCATCAAGTATGCCGACTATAACGAACTGGACAGAAACAGGCATGTTAACAATTCGCGTTATACTGCATGGGCATATGATGCGCTTTTCAAGTGCGGCTATGACGTTTCTTTGATCGAAGATCTTGTTATCAATTACAACAGCGAAGTCAAGGCAGGCGAGAAGGTAGAGCTTTTCATAACGAAAAACGGCGATAAAGTCAGTGTTTTCGGCTATAAAAACATCGATACCAAAGTGTTTGCCTGCGAACTGACGATAAAACAGGGCTGAACTGCCAGAACATACTCTTAATTTATTGTTTCTCTTATTTTTGATATAATAAGGTGTTGTATTCACTTTTCTGGTATATCTGGAGGTAACAATGATCGAGATCAGCAATCTTGTGAAGAGGTATGGCGATAAGACCGCCGTAAATGATATCTCATTCACTGTAAATGACGATGAGGTTCTGGGATTCCTTGGTCCCAACGGTGCAGGCAAAACCACCACTATGAACATCATCACCGGATATATTTCCTCTACGTCAGGAACCGTCAAGGTCAACGGACATGATATTCTCGAAGAACCCGAACTTGCAAAGAAGCAGATCGGTTATCTTCCCGAGAATCCGCCTCTATATAATGATATGACCGTAATGGAGTATTTAAGCTTCATTTTCGATCTTAAGGCTGTTCCGAAGGAAAAGCGCAGAGGTCAGCTTGAACGCATCTTAACTCTTGTAAAGATATCTGACGTTACCGACAGACTCATAGGAAATCTTTCGAAAGGTTATAAACAACGTGTGGGCATTGCCCAGGCAATGATCGGAGATCCTCCGATCCTTATCCTTGACGAACCGACTGTAGGACTCGATCCGAATCAGATCATCGAGATCAGAAAGCTCATCAAGTCACTTTCTAAATCTCATTCCATAATCATCAGTTCCCATATTCTTCCCGAGATCCAGGAGATCGCTGACAGAGTTGTGATCATTAACAAGGGAAAGATAGCTGCTGTTGATACTTTGACTGATCTTTCGAGAAGATTGTCCGGTCAGTCTAAGATTCTTATGACTTTCAGCGGACCGCTCAAGGAATGTTCTTCAAAGATCCGCACTCTTCCGGGCGTCTCTTCATCCGTGCCCAGGATCGCTGATAACAAGATAAGCCAGCTTGAGATAGGAATATCATCTGATAATACCAATGAGGTAAGAGCGGCAATTTTCTTTATGATGGCCAGAGAAGGCTGGCCGATCCTCGAATTCCGTTCCATGGATCCTTCACTTGAAGAAGTCTTCCTCAACATAACAACAGGGAAAAGGAGGGCTTGATAATGTACGCGATTTTTAAAAGAGAGTTTTTATCCTACTTCAGATCTCCTGTCGGCTATGTGGCTATATCGATATTCTCATTCCTTTCAGGATTTATCTTTTATACGCAGTTTAGAAGCGGAGTAGTTAATATCGGCAGTGAAGTTATTTCGCTCAGATCGTTTTTCGCAGTAATAGTTCCCATCATAACAATGGGACTGCTGGCAGATGACAAGAAAAGAGGCACGGACATACTTTATTACACAACTCCGGTAAGTCTTTTCAATGTTGTTGTCGGTAAAGTTCTCGCTTCTTTTGCCTTATTCGCGATCATGTTCATAAACGTGATCATTCATATTATCGTTACTTTAAGCTGCGGCGGTGTTTTCGGTGTAGGAGCATTCGGTACGATAATCGTATTTTTCCTGATGGCTTTCATGTTCATTTCGATGGGGCTTTTTGCTTCTGCGATAACAGATAATCAGATCGTATCAGCCATTGTCGCTTTTATCATCATACTTATAACCCAGCTTATTTCCACGATAGGTGATTATATCGGCACTGCTGTTTATACGTTATCAACAACCATCGGGATCAATACCGAATCCGCATCTTCCATGCAGGATTCGGTCAAAAATGCGATCGCATGGTTTGATCCGTTCGTAAAGACACAAGATTTCCGTCTCGGAGTTTTTTCCGTGTCTGCATTATTCTTCCTGGTTTCTGTCGGTGTCCTGTTCCTTTACTTAACGTACAGGGTGCTTGATAAGAAACGCTGGAGTCAGGCTTGACGGAGGTTAAAGGATCTATCATGAACAAAGAGAATACTAATAACAACCATCTTTCAGTTCCTGAGAAAAAGAAAAGCAGTAAGAATAATACTGTCAGTCATACTGATGACAGAGCCGGTAAGCTCAAGCTTTATTCCATCGGTTCGGTTATATTGCTGATTGCAATAATAGTATTGGCAAACATTCTGTTCGACGGAATTTTCGGCAAAGCGCTGACATTTGATTTTTCTGTTTCAGAGCAGAATACCATTTCGCAGGTATCCGTTGATTATATAAACTCTCTGCCTTCCGATACTCATATCAGGATCGTAGGTTTGTTTGAACGCCCTGGCAATGTTGCGGGATCACCTTATCAGTATATTATTCCGCTTTTGGATGACTATGTTAAAAAGTCCGACGGCAGGATAACGGTTGAATATGTCGACATGACAGAGCATCCGACGATCATTAATCAACTGGACCCTACAAATTCATATGATCTTACTGACAAAGCGGAATCTTTCGTAGTTGAGTATAACGGCAAGATCAAGATAATCGATCCCATCGACTGTTATTCTTATGATGAAAACATGTACGCATACTACGGGAATTATTATATTATCGGTAATAACACTGAATTTACGTTTACTAATTCAATGTTTAATCTTACAAATGACTATTCTTACAAAGCGTATATTGTTACCGGACTCAAGGAATCCGGCAACACCAGCATCACTAAGATCCTTGAATCGATGTCAATAGATGTCGTGGAGCTTTCTGCTTCAGAGAACTTTACGATTCCGGAAGATTGTAATCTGCTGATCTTAAACGGCCCCAATAATGACATTACCGAAAAGATGTATGTTGCCATGACGGATTATCTGAAAAAGGGAGGAAAGATGTTCGTAGCCGTTGACTACTCGCTTGAAAACTTAAGCGTGCGTTATGACAGGCTTAATTCTCTTCTGAATCAGATGAACATTAATGTTGATCCTGTACTCATATCCGAAAATGATCCCGGTTATCAGCTTGGCGGTTACAGCGTGGATTCGACGGTAGTGGCAGATGATCTTTTCGCTGATTTTGCAGGCATACAGTATTTCCACAGCACTTATGCAAGATCTGTCAGACAGATTGAATCTCCCAATAGCGGCATTGAGACCCACCCGGTATTATTAACCAGTAATAAGGCTTCAATATTAGAAGTAGACGAACAGGGAAATGCCATTGATAATGGTTCGGAACTGACAGGTCAGTATAACGTAGCAATGTATTCAGCAAACACAAGCGGCGTTCCGTCTGAAATATTCGTTTTCGGAACACTGAATTTCTCTTCAGACGAATACATTACCGCATACGGATTAAACGATGCCAACATTGATTTCTTCAGGTCATGTATCAGGGAACTCTCTGATAATAAACCTTTCAACGCTTTAAACGTACCGACCAAAAACATTGACGATTTCTCGCTCGATGCGTCAAAAGCAACAACCTCGACATCCACGGTCATGCTCATCGTATTTATGATCATCATTCCGGTCGTTATGATAGCCATGGCTGTTATTGTATATGCGAAGAGGAAGAATCTCTGATATGAAGTCTTTAAAGAATCTTCTTGTTCCGTTTATCATCATGATCCTGCTGGTAATCAGCGTGATCGTATATTTTGCTGTTGAAAAATTCAGGAACACAGAACCTTCTGAGACTTCTGCCGGTGCATTCGACGTTTTGTATTTTAATCAGTCAGACATAGCTTCATTAGCAGTATATAACCGCAACACCGGATATTCTTCGTTAGTAAACTGTTCTTCAGACAGTGATAACAACATTATCTATTCTTTTCTTGGAGATGACGCGGAACCCGGCGTCAGTTATTCGCAATACAAGTTATATGATTATGTCGGCAGTCTGACTAGCTATTACAGCAGCAATCTTGTTTCCGGCAACGGAAATTATGCCGATTACGGACTTGATTATCCGAGTTATACATTAACCATAAATACAGTTGATGGTGGTGTAACAAAAGTCTATCTCGGAAACAAATCGCCTGACGGCAAATATTGTTACATGTTTGTAGAAGGTTCGACAGACATATATACCGTTTCTTCAAATAAACTTATTCAGGCTGAAAAAACAGCAATTAATTTCCTTGATACTATGGTCCTCAAAATTGATTACAGCGATCTTAAGACCGTTCATTTTGACAGGAGATCCGACGGATTGTCGCTGGATGCTTCAGTTTCCGTATCTGGTGACGGAATGCCCAGGTACGAGATAATCAATCCTTATAATCATCCTACAAGCGGATATTTTGATAATATGATCTCCAAGATAGTTAATCTTGAGATTACCGAATTTATCGATATCAGCGGTTCAGAACTGGCTAAATACGGTCTCGACGATCCGGCTTTTCACTTTATTCTTACGAAGAAAAACGGTGAAAAAGAAGAGATCTACATCAGCAGATTATATAACGATACTTACTACGGATATGTTGTAGGAAATGACAATTACTTCAAACTGAATAATTATCAGATCGAGAACGTAGAGATGGCTGAAACCGTTCTGATAGATCCTTATATCTGCTATTGTTATGTTAAAGACGTTTCTTCGATCACGGGAACTTACGGTGATAAATCCTTCAAATTTGTTCTTGATGTTGAAGAAGGGAAGAATATTATGGATGACATTTCCTATGTTACCCTTGACGGAAGGAATGCCAAGATCTCGGATCACTACGGAAGATCATACTGTTCCATATTGTTTGAAAGCATTTCCTGTATAAAGATCGGCGGAGTTGACACAAAAGCCGTTGTCAACACAAGTGCGGGACCGGCATTGACTTTAAGCTTTAATTGGAAAAATTATGATTCTTCCGAATATGCTTTTTATACAAGAGATGATGATTCATTCTATGTGTTTAAAGACGGGGAATACATGAATTTCTTCGTATATTCAAGAGAAATATTCAATGACGGAGGATCTGACACTTACAGTTACGGATTCTGGAAAGCTTATGAACTTTTAAATGAAGCTATTTCAGGAAGCATCAACGGCGTGTACGATATACCGGAATAAGATGAAAACATGAAAAATAAAGATAAGACAAAAAACAAAGCTAAAGATATTAAAGATAAAAATATCAAGGCTGAAGATATTAAAACTAAAAAGAAAACTGCTGCGAAAAAGAAAGACGGCAGTCTGTCCCAGACTGTCATCCGCAGGGGACTGACTATCGCCGTAATGATCTTTGCCACACTTCTGATAGTAAGCATTGCATTGATCATTGTTGTCTCGAAAAAGATCGATTCAATGTCCGGTGCGGATGCCCAGATCAAGCTTTCAGCCCAGGGCGGTTTCACATGTGAGTATTCTGAAGCCCAAAAGCTCTATCCGTACGGTGACGGCGTTATAAAAGTCACATCCGAAAGAATAGCTTATCTTAATCTTTCCGGATCAGAGATCTTCTCACATACTATTTCCTATCAGAACCCTCAATGTGTTACTTTCGGTGATTATGTTGCCATTTTTGACCGTGACGGATACAGCTTTACTATCCTCGACCAGAGCGGAGTTTGGTACAGCAAGCCTACGACGAACCCTATAAAATCAGTTCAGATGTCTGATAACGGTTTTACGGCTGTAATCAGCGGAAGCAGTGATTCTTTCGGTGAAGTATCTTTATATGATAAAAACGGCAATCAGATTGCCGTATGGACATCATATAACTCTGGTTTCCCAGTATGCTGTGCATTTAATTCCGATTCGACCCGTCTGGCTGTATCTACGATCAATACCAGCGGTGCCGTGATCGTTCCTTTAATTCGAGTATTCTCCATTAATAAAACCGCAAAAGGATACGAAGTAGAGGATGATGCGGTATTCACGACTGACGACAGCGTGATCTTTGCTTCCATCTGTTATGTCGGGAACAAACTTTGCTGCTTTACTTCAAACGCTCTTTATGAAGCTAAGGACGGCATCCTTACACAGATGAATTTCGATTTCTCTGCCATCGGTTATGTCAAGAAGATCGGGAACAATCTGTTTGTCACTTATTCTGACGGTATAAGCCAGCTTAACAAACTCGCGATAATCAATTCATCCGACAGCGTCATTTATAATTCCAATATCGGTTCAAATATCATCTGCGTTGCTCAGGGCAATGGTTATTATGCGATCAACGTTGACCGCAGAGTATTTGTCTATAACTCTTCAGGCGTCATAACAAACGACTATTCAGTTGATGAAGACATCATCAGAATGAACTTCCTGTCCGGTAACAAACTCTGTGTCGTCTCGACAGGCGGAGTACATACGATCACTTAAGGAGATCATATGGAGACTGAAGCAAAACTTGCTTTTAAGGATAAAGACAGTCTGTACGGTACAGCCATGGCAGACTTTTTTCGCAAGTTGTGCGTTGATGATTCCACACCGGAACCGGTCCTTCTCGAAAACACATATCTCGATACTGAAGACCTTAATATCTCCCGCCGCGGAGGAATGATCAGGGTAAGACATTATTCCGGAAGCATTGGAGATTCTTTTGAGTTCACAGTTAAATACGGCGGCGGAGTATCCGGAAGTCTTCATAAGCGTTATGAATGGAACGTTAAAAGCTCTGACAGCAGGTTCAGTGTAGAAACATTCAAACAGCTTGCATCATATGAAGAGGATCCTCTTGAAATACTGGAAGAAGCATTCGGAATGATTAAAGATAAGGATCTGAAGGTAATCTGTTCCAATTCATTCACAAGGACCGTCTATGAGCTTTCTTATGGAAAAAGCACCATCGAAGCATGTTTTGACAGCGGCGTGATCAGCAGTTCAGACGGATCAAGAACAGACGATATCTGCGAACTGGAATTAGAGCTCATTAAGGGTGACATAAAAGATCTTAATGATCTTACGGAGCTTTTTATCGGAAAGACCGGATGCACACCTTTCGAAGATACCAAGTACAGAAGAACATTAGCTATGGGGATGGTTGATCAGGATGGATAATAAGGTTTATGACTGTGTGATCATAGGAGGCGGCGCTGCAGGACTTTATTGTGCTGCCAGGCTCGGCCGTACTTTCTTTTCGAACAAAAGATTTCTGTTGCTCGAAGCAGGCCCGAGAGCTGGAAGGAAACTCGCTCTGACCGGGAGCGGCAGATGCAATCTCACAAACACAAACATTGATACGTCAAGGTACAATACCGATGATCCTGAGAAACTTGCCTCGTGTCTTAACAGATACGGATGTACCGAAGCTTCCGATTTTTATGAAAACGTACTTGGAGTAGTACTCGAAAAGAAGGGCGATCTCGTATATCCTTCAACTTTTAAAAGCTCCACGGTAGTCGATGCATTAAGATTTTACATTTCAGATCACGCCATACATACAGAGTTCAAAGAACGCGTCGTTTCTATAACTGAAGAGAAGAATATTTTCGAGATAAAGACAGAATCCGGCAGAAAGTTTATGTCAAGAAATGTTGTAATTGCCACCGGTGGAATTACTTATCCTTCTACAGGCTCCACGGGTGACGTAAATAACATTCTTGATAAACTGACCGATGAATCATGTTTTATTCCTTTCAGGCCTGCACTTACGTCTTTGTCATCTGACATAGCAGGTATTAAAGGACTTGCCGGCATCAGGTGCAGGGGAGATGTAAAGATCATTGACGGCAACGGCACCGTAAGAGATAAGTCTGAAGGTGAGATCTTATTTACCAAGGAAGGCGGCATATCGGGTATCTGCGTAATGGACGTATCAGATACCGCGGTGGGACTTCTGGAGGATGGTGATGATAAAGTAAGAGCCGTTCTTAACCTGACAGGAAAATCAGCAGGCGAGATATGCCAGATGATATACATCAGAAGACAGATGTACGCTAACAGAACCTGTGCTGATGCTTTATCCGGCATGCTGCTCCGTAACATTACTGAATTTGTCATGAAACAGATGAACTTAAAAAGTGACAAGATGACTTTAAGAGATCTCAACGATAAACAGGTAGCCGAACTGGCAAACCTCCTTTGTGCTTTCCCCGTTCCGGTCACGGGTTACGGCGGAACCGACAAGGCCCAGGTATCTTCAGGCGGCTTTAAACTCTCAAAACTGGACGATAATATGCAGACAAATGACATACCAGGTCTTTACGTGATCGGCGAAGCAGTTAACTGCAACGGCATCTGCGGAGGATATAATCTGCAGTGGGCATGGACGTCAGCAGCTCTTGCTGCGGAAGGAATATCCGGGAATGTTTGAGATCTCAATAAGGCCTGCCGTAAGTTCGCAAAAAGCACTTAAAAAGACTCCTGATTCAGTATTGATCATCAATTACATTAAAAGATCAGGAACCAAAGCCATGAGGGCCGGTCTGAAGAATCTCGAAGAAGGTTCCTGTGTTCTTGATATTACAAAGAAATATATCGATGCCAGACACGGTAAGGTCAACATCAATTACAGATTTGATTTCATATCACCTGACTTAAAAGAAGAACAGGAACAGGAGATACAGTCCAGAGCATTACCATATATGGAAAGCTTTGAAGACGAGAGGGAATATATACGTCCCGTCGTAGTAGGCACTGGTCCTGCGGGACTTTATGCTGCGCTTGTTCTTGCGAAATACGGATTAAGACCGCTCGTTCTGGAGCGCGGTCCGGAGATGGAACAGAGGATTCTGGATACCGAAGCTTATAAGCAGGGAAAGGCATCGATCAAACCGAATTCGAATATACAGTTCGGTGAAGGCGGCGCCGGTACGTTTTCAGACGGCAAGCTCTATTCCGGGATAAACTCAGGCATGAAGGATTATGTCTTAAGGTCTCTTATCATGCACGGCGCGCCTTCCGACATTTTATATGATGCTCATCCCCATATCGGAACCGACAGGCTCAGAAAGGTCGTTACGCGCGTCAGGGAAGACATCATATCACTTGGCGGTGAAGTAAGGTTCAATACCACATTCATGGGTTACAAGGCTGAAAAAGGCAGGCTTAAAAGCATTACAATCGGAGATGTCAATGGTACTCAAGAGATTCCATGCGACAGACTGATCCTTGCGATAGGACACTCGAGCAGGGATACATTCAGGGCACTTAACAGGCTCGGGCTTGATATGCAGTCAAAACCTTTCTCGGTCGGCGTCAGGATAGAGCATTTGAGAAGCGATATAGATACATCCCAGTTCGGATTCGATTCCGAATACTCATCTGACGTTACTCCTGCGATCTACAAGCTTTCCTGCGATACGAAAACAGGACGAAAACTCTACACGTTCTGCATGTGTCCCGGAGGGGAAGTAGTGGCTGCACAGAGCGATGACCACAGCGTCTGCACTAACGGAATGAGCCTTAGAGCAAGAGACAATGTCAACTCCAACAGCGCCATTCTGGTTCCTGTCGACAGCAATGATTACGGTGAAGACGTATTAGACGGCATAAGATTCCAGGAAAAGCTCGAAAATCTGGCATTTATCGCAGGCGGAAGCTGCGGAAAAGCCCCTTCTGTCAGATTCGGCGATCTCATGGCTGGTAAGAAGACTTCTTTGTTCGGTAAAGTAAAGCCTTCATATATGCCCGGAGTCAGCTGCGCTGATCTTGCTGAAGTATTTCCGCCCGAGATCCTTGATACCATCAAGGACGGTGTCAGCTTAATGGGGAAGAAGATCAGGGGATTCGACGACCCGGATTCTGTACTTACAGCAGTGGAGGCAAGGAGTTCTTCTCCGGTAAGGATCGTTAGAGATCCCGAGAGCCTTCAAAGCAGCAACATTAAAGGTATTTATCCGTGCGGTGAGGGGGCAGGATATGCCGGAGGCATCATGTCCTCATGTATCGACGGTATAAAATGCGCCAATAAACTTGCTCTTTCTTTGCTCGATAATTAAAGCTTACGATATTTTTACGGAGTTTGAGTTATTATAGGTTCAGATAATAATCTCTTTTTACGGAGGTAAACATATGAGCAGTGAAAAGAATACAGCCGTTGTTACAGTATTGGGAAGGGACCGCGTGGGCATCATAGCTGACGTTTCACGCCTTCTGGCAGATTACGGCATTAATATCAAGGACATCTCACAAACCATCTTGGATGACATATTTACCATGGTCATGATGGTCGACCTCAAGGACGTTGTCATCGAGGAATCAGACATATCAGAAAAACTCGGAGAACTGGGAAAGAAGCTCGGAGTCCAGATCACCATCCAGCACACAGGGCTTTTCAACGCCATGCACACCATCTGATCTTTGTTTATTTGAGAGGTTAATATGATCAACGATCGCGAAATAATAGAGACGATGCAGATGTTTAATGATCAGCATCTTGATATCCGTACCATCACTATGGGTATCTCGCTCATGGATTGTGCCGCACCGACTGTGGAAGAATCATGCGGCAGGATATATGACAAGATCTGCAGATATGCCGGCAAGCTCGTAGAGACCGGTGAACTGATAAGCAAAAAATACGGTATTCCGATCATTCATAAAAGAATATCGGTAACACCTATATCCATTGTGGCATCAGCCTGCGGAACAAAGGATTACACGCCTTTTGCAAAGGCTCTTGATGATGCTGCCAAGACCTGCGGCGTAAACTTCATCGGCGGTTTTTCAGCACTGGTACAGAAAGGTTATACGATCTCAGATAAAGTACTTATCGATTCGATACCTGATGCGCTCGCTTCCACTGAGTTTGTCTGCTCGAGCGTAAATGTGGCTTCCACGAGAACGGGCATTAACATGGATGCCGTCCGTGACATGGGTCTGATCATAAAGAAGACTGCCGAAGCGACGAAGGATTCCGGCGCTTTGGGTTGTGCCAAGCTTGTCGTTTTCGCGAACGCTCCAGAAGACAATCCGTTCATGGCAGGAGCATTCTTAGGACCCGGAGAACCCGAGTGCGTCATTAACGTAGGCATCTCCGGCCCGGGCGTAGTAAAACACGCTTTGGAAGGCGTAAAAGGCAAGGATCTCGGTGTGGTCGCCGAGACCATCAAGAAAGCAGCATTTAAGATCACGAGAGTAGGTGAACTGGTTGCCAGAGAAGCATCCGAGCGTCTCAATGTTCCTTTCGGAATAATCGATCTCTCGCTTGCTCCGACACCTGCTGTAGGCGATTCCGTTGCAAGGCTTCTTGAAGAGTTCGGTCTTGAAACATGCGGCACCTGGGGTACGACTGCCGCACTTGCGATGCTGAATGATGCAGTAAAGAAGGGCGGTATCATGGCTTCTTCTTATGTAGGCGGACTTTCCGGCGCATTCATTCCTGTATCAGAAGATGAAGGCATGATAGCTGCTGCCAGATCAGGTTCCTTAAAGCTCGAAAAGCTTGAAGCCATGACCTGTGTATGTTCCGTTGGTCTTGATATGATCGCCGTGCCGGGTGATACGACAGCCGAGACGATCTCCGGCATTATCGCTGATGAGATGGCCGTAGGAACGTTCAATAACAAGACTACAGCCGTAAGACTCATTCCCGTTCCGGGTAAGACCGTGGGTGAAAGCGTGGAATTCGGCGGCCTTTTGGGCACAGCGCCCATCATGGATGTTAACCGTGCTTCATGCGCTGATTTCATCCACAGAGGCGGAAGGATCCCGGCACCGATCCATTCGATGCGTAACTGATACAGATGAGAAAAGACACCGTTAAAGCTCCGGATACGGAAGAAACAGATATCGAACAGTACGAGAGTACCGTTGCGGATGCGCCGAAAAAGTCCAAGTTCAGACGATTTTGGGATTATGTGAACGATTATAAGCGCAAAACAGTTGCGCTCGCATTGCCGTCTATTGCTTTTGATATTGCTTATTCGAGCTTTCTGTTCACAATGTCTATCCTCACGTTATCATTGTGGCTCTTTATAATGTCGATATATCACACTCTCCTTTACATGATCAGAATTAATGTGCTTTACAGAGCGGGAAGAGGAGCTGTATTTAAGGGCAGGCGTTTCAGTGAAAGAGTTAATTACCGTAAGTTTTCAAGAAATCTCATCCTGCTTGATGCCGTTCTTGCTTTAGCGGTATATCTGATAGTAAAGATAAACGTGCTCCACGATTACCGCGGTATTCTTGTTTATGCATTCGGTTTATACGTTGCTTACAAAGTAACTCTGGCAATCATTAACCTGTTCAAAGCCAATAAATCCAAGTCACTTACTGCACTGGCTTTAAGGAAGATCGGAATAGTGGATGCGATGGTATCAATTCTGGCTCTGGAATGGGCTTTGTCTCACCGGAATGAAGGCGGACTATCGGTTTTCGCGATGCAGATAGAAGAATACATAGGCATCGTTGTAGTCGTCGTCATATTCATTATGGGAGCAGCCGGCCTTATCAATTGTATCAGGATAGGGTTAAAGGAGAGGAAAGAAAAGAAAGAAGGAAAGAAATAAATGTGGTTTGAAGAAGCAGTATTTTATCAGATCTATCCGTTGGGATTCTGCGGAGCGCCTTTCGAAAATGACGGTATTCTCGAATCAAGGATATTAAAGGTCATTGACTGGATTCCTCACATGAAGAAACTCGGCATTAATGCCATCTATTTTTCGCCTGTATTCGAATCAGACACACATGGTTATAACACCAGAGATTACGGCTTGATCGATACCAGGCTCGGCACTAACGATGACTTCAAAAAGGTAGTGGATGCGCTTCATAAAGAAAATATAAAAGTGGTCCTTGACGGCGTGTTCAATCACGTCGGCAGGGGATTCTGGGCATTTAAGGATGTTCAGGAAAAGAAGTGGGATTCACCATATAAAGACTGGTTCCATCTGTCCTTTGACGGCAATTCCAATTACAATGACGGCTTCTGGTATGAAGGCTGGGAAGGCAATTACGACCTTGTAAAGCTTAATCTCAGGAACCCTGCAGTCATCGATCATATCCTTGATAAAGTTAATTACTGGATCGATTTTTTCGATATCGACGGATTAAGACTCGACGTGGCATACTGTCTCGATCATGAATTCTTAAGAAGACTTCGTGAGTTCACCGACGGCAAGAAGAACGAATTCTTCCTCCTGGGAGAAGTGCTCCACGGAGAATACGGCAGGATGCTTAACGACATGCATCTGCATTCACTTACTAATTATCAGTGTTATAAGGGAATCTATTCTTCATTTAATTCTGCCAACATGTTCGAGATCATGCATTCGCTCATGAGACTCTTCGGCCCTGAGGACTGGACTGTCTGCAGGGGAGCGCATCTTCTCTCTTTCGCAGATAATCACGACGTTACGAGAATTGCTTCAATACTGAACGACGAGAGATGTCTGCCGCTTGTTTACACGCTTGTTTTTACTATGCCCGGTATTCCCTGCGTTTACTACGGTTCCGAGTGGGGTGCCAAGGCCAGAAAAGAAGAGGGCGATCCTGCGCTCCGCGCATGCTTCGAAAAGCCAGAATGGAACGGACTTACAGACCATATCGCACGTCTTGCAGAAGCAAAGAAGAACAGCAATGCGCTTAACTACGGCGGTCTCAGGATCGTTGTGCTTACTAACAAGCAGTGCATTTTCGAGCGCAATTCAGGTGACCAGAGAGTGCTTGTCGCGATCAACATGGATTCCAATCCGTATACCGCACATTTCGATGCAGGCTGCGGACAGGCAAAAGAACTGATATCCGGAACTTTGCATGATTTCGGCGGCGGTTCCACCTTGCAGCCTTTCTCATCTGAGATCTGGCTTATGGAGAGATGATCTTATAACTAAAAAGGAGTATTGCCATGGAAGGACCTTCGCCGATCAATGATAAGCGTATGAGATTTGATGCTTTTTCATCAGGTAACGAAAAAGTCTTTCCTGATAAGAAAAGCCGCCTTCCGGCAATGGGCTGGAACAGCTGGAACGCTTTCGGAAGCGGCAATACCGAAGCCCTTACAAAAGAAATCGTCCGCAAGATCAAAGAACTGGAACTTGATAGATATGGTTATAAATATGTAGTTCTTGATGACGGCTGTTACAGACCCGGACGCGTTAATGACCGATTGGGGTCTGACCCCATCAAATTTCCATCAGGTTTTAAAGACATGGCCGATCATGTTCATGCTGCAGGACTTAAGTTCGGTATGTACAACGATATCGGCACAAAGCTCTGTTCAGGAAACGAAGTCGGTATTTATAAACATGAAGCTGTCGACTGCGAAGACTACATTAACTGGGATATAGATTACATCAAGGTCGATAACTGTTATTACATGTGGGATAATGCCACTTTCGCGAACCCCGAGAATGCAATGTATTCTTATGCGCCCAACATCAGATCGGTCAGCATTGCAGGGCAGACTTATTCCGCAGTTAAGGACGGTCTCATTACGGGGATCCGTGCATCTGTTAAGGATGATTACGTAACATTTATCGGCACATTTGACGGTACAGCGCCTGACCATTCACCCGTGGGACTAATGAGCAGCGAGCTTGTGTTTGAAGTAGAGATCGATGAGCCGGGTTATTACGAAATGACAGTCTCATATGCTACAGGTAAAGAAGAGGGAATCGGCAGCTGGCTTCAGATAGCTGTGGAGGATGATGTTGTATTCGATGAACTTCTTCCTTCAACAGAGACACCTGAAAGCTTTACTGATTCTGATGTTATCAGGCTCAAGCTCGTTTCCGGAGTTAACAGGATCCGCCTCATGAATCACAGAAGGCAGGAAAATACGCTTCATTCATATTCCGAGATCCGCAAAGAACTGGAACGCTTTGGTCAGGGCCGTGACATCGTCTTTTCGATCTGCGAATGGGGCAAGACCCAGCCGCAGAACTGGGGCTGTAAGGTAGGCGATTCATGGCGCATTTTAAATGACATCACTTTCCAGGTCGGCTCTGACGGCAATCCAGGTACGGCAGCATGGGAAAGCGATTATACGACTTCCATTACTTCGCAATACAACAAGGCAGTAGTCATGGATGAGTTCGCAGGTCTTGATAAAGGCTGGAACGACCCGGATATGATGGTCATCGGCATGGATGGCATAACTGAGACTATGTGCGTTTCACACATGGCTATGTGGTGCATGCTTAATTCTCCTCTGATGCTGGGTCTGGATCTCAGGCGGGTTAATAAGGGAGATTGGATCTACAACATCATCGCTAACGAAGATCTGATCGCTCTTGACCAGGATCCATTGGGCATACAGGCAAAGCGCATTTATACCACTTATTCCTGTGACGATCCATCGACAGCTTATATACGTGATAACAAAAGGGTAGATGTACTTGCCAAACCTCTGTCAGACGGCGGTATAGCCTTGGCATTCTTTAATCTGAAGCAGGAAGATCATTCTGAAAAGATATCGGTTACCGTTGATCAGATCATTGAAGCTTTGGGTTCCAAGTTAAGCGCCTCTTCGAAAAACGGATTTAATAATGCTGCATCTTATAAGCTGAAAGATCTTATTGATAAGTCTTACTCCGAAACGGCTTCGAAAACATTCTCTATTGATTCTATCGAAGCATGCGGCTGCAAAGTCTTCAGGATCACACCTATATCATGACACGCAGGACCTTTATCTTAAATCTGTGCCGGGTCTTTGGAGAAGAACCTGAGGCTGTCTTTTCGAGCGGGCTCGAAAACGGCTGGCTCGAGTATGAAGACGAGCTATACAGTGAGGATCTGATTGTCCGGAAAAACGTTGCCCGGATCATTCATATGTATCTTATGAAAGAGAAGGGAATAAATGATCTTCCGTCCATTCACGAAGCCGAAGCGCTTCACGATCTTTATGATTGCCGTGTTTGTGCCAATCATATAGCTCAGATCTGGCTTCGCGGTATCATGGATGCAAAGGACCTGGCTGTGGGGGGCGGATTCCTGGTTTTCGATCCGGACGGCATCGATGATGATGATACCGTTATGGATCAGTTAAAGCGCGCTGCCGGACTGGTGAATTAATATGTTAAAAGCTCGTTCGAAGAAAAAAGTAATACTAATTGTTATCTTATGCCTTTTGCTTGCCGCCTTGATGTGGATCGGCATTTCCTTGGGACTTTACGGGATTTATTTCGGTCACCGCTTTGACAGCAACAAAGCTCTGATGAATCATGTTTACGAATTCGACGGACTTGAAAGAACCCGATATGAGTTCCAGTCAGACAAAGGCCAGACGCTTGTCGGCTATATGTATTCTTCAGGACAAGACCAGCGCGGTATTATTGTTTTTTCGCACGGGTACGGTTATGGCGGACATAACTCTTACATGGCCACGATCAACTATCTTTCCCGGAACGGTTATTATGTTTTTGCCTATGATGCCACGGGGTGCGATGAGAGCAGCGGCAAGGGAATTGGCGGCGTGCCTCAGGGTGTTATCGATCTGGATCATGCGATTTCATTTGTGGAAGAAAGCGGTAATTTTCCCGCTCTTCCCATAGGGCTTTTCGGGCACAGCTGGGGCGGATATTCCGCCTGCAATGTGCTTACATATCACCCCGAGATCGAAGCGGTGATTGAGTGTTCCGGCCCCTGCAGTTCCACGGACCTTCTAGAAGGCGGCGGAAAGAATGTCGTTGGTCCTTTTATATATGTGGTGCTGCCTGTGATAAAGATCTATGAGCGATTGAAATTCGGAGATTATGCCGTAAATACCGCGCTTGACGGTTTCAACGCGTCTGATGCCGAGATCATGGTCGTTCACGGCACAAATGATATGATCGTTCCCATAAATTACGGGTATGATATCTATTACGCTATCTACAAAGATGATCCGAGATTCGTTTTCACGCGACTGGATGGAAAAGGCCATAATGACTTTTTGCGAGTCGAAGACAATAATGAATTGTATGAATCGTTTTTATACTTTTATGATAAGAATCTGCTTGACTATTAGCACAAAAAAATTACTAAATTCCTATCAAAATCATTAACGATTCAGTAATTTTCCGCAATATTACATAAATCGTCATGATTATTCGGTGTTTTAAGTAATTATTCAGTAATAGTAGCAATCTGAACAATGATATCACCCCTGAAGTCCGTCAAGATATTTCTTAACGGTCTCAGGAGCAGGTCCGCCGATCAGACTTCTGCCTTCGACACAGGTCTTCAGAGAAATAGCGTCATAAACGTCTTCTTCGAATGCAGGTGAAAACTCCTTGAGCTTATAGAGCGAGACATCAAGCAACGAGATGTTATTCTCAATGCAATAATGAACGAGCTTGCCGGAGATGGCGTGGGTCTCACGGAAGGGAAGGCCTTTCTTTACAAGATAGTCAGCGAGGTCCGTTGCATTGGTAAAGCCTCCGAGAGCTGCCGCCTCCATATTGTCCTTGCGGATGGTCATGGTCCTGATCATTCCGGTGAAAGGAGGAAGGACAGCTTTGATGGTCTCTATGCAGTCGAACATTGCTTCCTGAACTTCCTGCATATCTTTGTTATATGTAAGAGGAAGTCCCTTCATGATAACAAGCAGTGAAATCAGGTCGCCGTAAACACGGCCGGTCTTACCGCGGGTGAGCTCGGCAACGTCAGGATTCTTTTTCTGGGGCATCATGGATGAGCCCGTGGAATATGCATCATCAAGCTCATAGAACTTGAATTCCTGGGAAGCATAAAGAATTATCTCTTCGCTCATGCGCGAAAGGTGCATCATCAGGATGGAACAGGCTGATGCGAATTCGATCGCGAAATCCCTGTCTGCGACACCGTCAAGAGAGCAGAAAGTCACGCCGCTCATGCCGAGCTGGTCCGCTACGAATTCACGGTCCAGAGGATATGTCGTTCCTGCCAGAGCGCCGCTGCCAAGAGGTGATATGTTAGCGCGGTCTTTTGCTTCGGTAATACGATCTATGTCGCGCTTGAACATTTCGATATAAGCAGAAAGATAATGTGCATAGGTTATGGGCTGGGCTCTCTGAAGATGGGTATAGCCCGGCATGTAAGTCTCGAGATTATCCTTTGCGATATCGACGAGGACATCGATCAGATCATCAAGGAGCTCGATGATCTCGCCGGCTTCGTCGACCATGTAAAGGCGCTGGTCCAAAGCTACCTGGTCATTTCTGGAACGGCCTGTATGAAGGCGCTTGCCGGCATCGCCGATGCGGTTGGTAAGCTCTTCTTCGATGAACATATGGATATCTTCTGCATCAGAATCGAAAGTCAGCTTTCCGGATTCGATGTCATCCTTGATTGAGAGCAAACCTGTCTTTATGGCTTCAGCATCCTCAGCTGATATGACGCCCTGTTTTGCGAGCATCTGTGAATGAGCGATCGAACCCTCGATGTCCTGGCTGTACATCTTACAGTCGAAAGGAAGGGAAGAGTTGTAATCGTTTACTTCTTTGTCGGTAGCTTTTTCGAAGCGTCCTGCCCACATTTTCTTAGCCATATGTTTACTCCTTTTGACGGGGTCTGACCCCATCTGTTATTCCTTTACATAATCAGGATCTATCCTGACCATTTCTGCCAAAGCCTTGTTACGGTAATTCAGATCTTCACGAAGCGTGAAACCCTGAGATTCCCAGAAAGCGTTTCCGCCCTCATTCTTCTTGAAGGCAACGAGAAGCACTTTGTTGATACCTTCTGACTTCAGCGCATCAAGTGCAAGCTCCACCAGCTTACCGCCGATGCCTTCACGCCTGTGATCGGGCGAAACGCACGCGTGCTGGATGATGCCACGTCTTCCGTCATGTCCACATAATATCACACCGACGACTTTTTCATCGCAGACGGCAACGAAAGAAGTGGAAGGATTACGCTTAAGGTACTTGTCGATGCCTTCTTTCGAATCATCTTTGTCATTAAGGCCGTTGCCGCATTTGAGCCAAAGGGCATAGGCCTGTTCGTAATCGTCGATAGTCATTAGTCTGTAGGTGATCATGTAGTTACCTCCTCGTTTGCAATTATTATGATAAAATTGCTCGAAAATTGCACAATTCTAAATATTTCTGCAATTCTCGACCTCAAAAAACAAAAAAATTGCATAATCAAAAAAAAAGAAGGGGACCGCGATTATCACGATCCCCTCAATAATCAATTAATCATGAATCAGAGTAAACCGTTCTTCTGCTTCATCTTTGCATTAACTTTCATCGGGAGACCGAAGCAGTTGATGAATCCGCCTGCGTCAGCCTGGTTGTAAACGTCGTCAGCCTCGAATGTAGCGATCTCAGGATCGTAGAGGGAGAAGGGTGATGTTGTGCCTGCAGGAGTGCAGTTGCCCTTGTAGAGCTTCATCTTAACTTCACCGGTAACGACTTCCTGTGTCTTATCAACGAAAGCTGAAAGCGCCTCTCTCAAAGGGTGGAACCACTGACCGTAGTAAACGAGTTCGGAGAACTTCTGTGCTACGAGATCCTTGTAGTGGATCGTGTCACGCTCTACTGTGAGGAGCTCGAGCTCTCTGTGAGCAGCGAATAACAGCGTTCCGCCGGGAGTCTCATAAACGCCGCGGCTCTTCATGCCGACAAGACGGTTCTCGACGATGTCTGCGATACCGACGCCGTTAGCAGCAGCAACCTTGTTGCAGTATCTGAGAAGATCTGCAGGGGAGAGCTTCTGGCCGTCAACTTCTACGGGGATACCCTTTTCGAACTTGATGGTTACATATGTGGGAGTATCGGGAGCCTTCTCGGGAGAAACCATAAGCTCAAGGATCTTATCAAGATCAGGCTCGTTAGCGGGGTTCTCGAGATCCATGCCTTCGTGTGAAAGATGCCAGAGGTTCTCATCCTTGGAATAGTTGTTCTCCTTTGTAACGGGAACGTCGATTCCGCGTGCCTGGGCATAATCGATCTCTTCGTCACGTGACTTGATGTCCCAGATCCTCCATGGAGCAAGGATCTTCATGTCAGGATCAAGAGCCTTGATGGAAAGCTCGAATCTTACCTGGTCATTACCCTTACCGGTGCAGCCGTGAACGATCGTTGTGCATCCGTTAGCGTGAGCTGCCTCAACGAAATGCTTGGCGATAACGGGACGTGCCATGGATGTACCGAGGAGATATTTGCCCTCGTAAACTGCATTAGCCTTAAGAGTAGGGAAAACGAAGTCTGAAACGAACTCCTCAGAGATATCTTCGATTATGCACTTAATAGCGCCGCACTTAAGAGCCTTCTTTTCGAGATAGTCATGATCTACACCAACTCCAACCTCACCGCAGTAAGCAACTACTTCACAGTCATAGTGCTCAAGAAGCCACGGGATGATGATAGAAGTATCAAGTCCGCCTGAATAAGCCAGTAAGAATTTTTCTTTTGCCATAAGGCACCTCCGATTTATGAATATTTATGCACAACTTTGTATAAACTTCGCATATCATACACTTGCGGGGTAACGAAGTCAACAACAAGATTTTAATAACGGCGCTTTAATAAAACAAGTAAGAATAATATGAGATTTTTTGTGCATGTTTTTATGCCTTGTGTTTTGTAAAAAGGAATGCTTTTGTATAAAATCATATGTGGCATTATATGCATTGAATAATTCTCAAGGGGACTTTAGTTCTGATGGCTTATCCGTTGATGGAACATCTTACCGGTAACGGCTTTTTATATTGCGGCAAGTATTACAGAGTAAGTTCGGAACTGACTGAGTCACTTCAAAAACCCGTTGAATGCAGGATCTATTATGAGACCGTAAGAGTAAAAGAAGGTGTTCTTTTATTCGTTGAGGACCATCTGGCAAGGCTCGTCAGGTCGGTCAAAGGGCTTGAGAACTTTCCCGTTGATACATCAAAGATCTTATCCGAAGCATACAGCTTCATTGATATGGACAAGATTACCGAAGGCTCAGTCAGGATCGTCCTTACTAATGAAGTGCTGCTTATTCATCAGGCAGACATAACCCTGCCTTCTAAGGATCATTTCGAAAAAGGCATCAACACAAGCATCCTGAACTGGGAACGCAAGACTCCGAACCTTAAGATCTTCAGGGGAGATTATAAGACTACAGTCAATCAGAAGTTCAAAGAAGAGAACGCCCACGGTCTCCCTTTCGAGCTGGTGCTTACCGATAACGACGGCAGGCTTTACGAAGGCTCGATGTCTAATCTTTTCGTTATCAGGGACGGTAATGTCTATTCTGCGCCTGACGATAAGATCCTTATCGGTATTACCAGAAAAAGAGTAATGGAAGCCCTTAAGAGATCCGGATTGGAACTTAAGATCGGGACATTCAGACCCGAAGAGCTTGATCCTTCGGCTGATGCGGTTTTCGTATCGAGCACGCCTTTCGACATTCTGCCCGTAAGATATATCGACGGTTACGAATTCGTTTCAAGTGATAATGAAGTATTGAATATGATCTCGAAGATGTATCAGGAATATACATCTGAATATATCGCTGCCGAAAAGCAGAGACTTAACGGATAACTATTTGGAGGTGGTATAAATGGAAGCAAAATCAGGAAAGATATCGGTTACTACCGAGAATATTTTTCCGGTTATCAGACAATGGCTCTATGAAGATAAGGATATCTTTGTAAGAGAACTCGTATCCAACTGTGCGGATGCGATAGCAAAGCACAGAAGGCTTGTAGAGCTGGGCAAGGCTGAGAAGGAGCCCGATAAAGCAGAGTATTCGATAAGGGTCGTTTACGATGACGATAACAAGACGATCTCTTTCGAAGACAACGGCATCGGCATGACAGAGAACGAGGTCGAGAAATACATCAACCAGATCGCATTCTCCGGAGCTTTGGATTTTGTTACCAAATATCAGCAGGAATCCACGGATAAGACCGGGATCATAGGTCACTTCGGCCTTGGATTCTATTCCGCATTCATGGTCGCTGACGAAGTCACGATCGATACAAAGAGTTTCTTGGAAGATTCAGAACCTGTCATCTGGAAATCCCAGGACGGCATGGATTATGAGATCCTTCCTTCCGAAAAGAAGACCAGGGGCACAATCATTACCCTGAAGCTTTCCGAAGACGCGATTAAGATCTTCGATTCTGCAACTCTCAGGATGACGATCCGCAAATATTGTTATTTCGCGCCTGCAGACATCTATTTCGTTGATACCAAATCAGACAGGCTTCACGAGGAGAACGAGGAAAAGCGTAAGAAAGAAGCAGAAGAGAAGGGCGAGACATTCACACCTTCACCGGTATCTTACGTTCCGGTCAACAACAAATCACCTCTCTGGACAAAGAAGCCTTCCGAATGCACCGAGTCTGAATATAAACAGTTCTATCACAGCGTATTTAATGACGGCAGGGATCCTCTTTTCTGGATACATCTGAACATGGACTATCCGTTCACGCTCCAGGGAATTCTTTATTTCCCCAAGACGGATAACATCTACCAGTCACTCGAGGGAAGGATCAAGATCTATAACCACCAGATCTTCGTTGCGGATAACATCGAAGAGATCATTCCGGATTTTCTGTTCCTTCTCCAGGGATGTCTTGACTGTTCAGATCTCCCGCTCAACGTATCACGTTCGGCATTGCAGCAGGATGAATACGTAAAGAAGCTTTCCGGACACATCATCAAGAAAGTATCCGATAAGCTTAACGAACTTTTCAAGAAGCAGAGGGAGGACTTCGAGAAGTACTGGTCTGATATCTCCGTATTCGTTAAATACGGCATGATGAAGGAAGAGAAATTCTACGAGAAGGTAGAAGGCATCTGCCTCTATAAGACAGTCGACAACACCTTCAAGACATTGGAAGAACTAACTGCCGAAGATAAGAAGACCATCAGATATACGACTGATCCCAAAGCCCAGGCTGCTTATGTCGAGATGAGCAAAAACGACGGCTATGAAGTAGTCATAATGGACGAAGAGATCGACAACAACTTCATGTCCTATATGGAGATGAAGAAGCCTGATTATAAGTTCAAGAGAGTCGATTCCGAACTTTCCGGAAAAGAGTCCGATGAAGAGACAAAGAACAAGCTCAAGGACTTCTTCAGGAGTGCAGTAGGCGATGAGAAGCTCATCGTTTTCGCGCAGGAGATGGGAAAAGACAATCTCCCGGCTCTCATCAGGGAAGCAGAGCACAACAGAAGAATGAAGGAAATGCGCGCTCAGTATGAGAGAATGATGTCATCGATGGGGACGATGTCAGAAGAAGAACTCGCAGACATGTTCCCTGAGACCGAAGAACTCGTCGTTAATACCGACAGCCCGCTCATCACTAAACTCGAAGCCCTTGAATCTATGGGCACGAAAAAGGAAGAGGCTGACCGTCTGGCACAGCACATCTACGATCAGGCAAAGCTTGCACACGGATCTCTCGACAGCGCAGGCCTCGAGAGATTCCTGAAATACAACACCGAACTGCTCTCCAAGAGCGCAGATAATCTGTAATTAATTTTCATGAAGGAGAAGCCTTATGAACGAAAATGATGTAAGACGAGTACTGTCAGAAAAGAAAGAAGGATTCAATGTCGAAGCAGGCGGCATACTTCATGACGTTAAATACGATCTGAACGTATCCGGCATCGACAAGGTGCGCGTTATCAACCGTTACGACGTATCCGGCGTCACCGATGAGGAATACGAGAATGCCAAGACAGTTGTCTTCAGCGAACCTCCGGTAGATATCCTCTACGATGAGACAGTTGCTCTTGATGATGCGGCATATGTTCTCATCATCGAGTCACTCCCCGGACAGTACGACCAGAGAGCAGATTCTGCTGCCCAGTGCATCCAGTTCATGACCGCAAAGGAAAGACCTATCGTAAAGTGCGCCAAGATCGTTGCATTCTACGGTACGGTTTCCGATGAAGAAAAAGAGAAGATCAAGAGTTATCTCATCAACCCCGTTGAAGCTCGTGAAGCATCTCCGGAAAAGCCTTCGACGCTCATCGATAAGTACGATATTCCTACGACAGTTGATAACGTTGACGGTTTCCTCGACATGTCTGAAGAAGACCTCGAAGCATTAAGAAAGTCCATGGGACTTGCAATGAGCTTTGCAGATATCAAGTTCGTTCAGGATTTCTTTAAAGAACAGGGAAGAGTTCCCACGGTAACGGAGATCCGCGTTCTCGATACATACTGGTCTGACCACTGCCGTCACACGACGTTCCTTACAAACCTTACGGACATCAAGTTCGAAGGCGATGATGAGCTCACGGCTGAAATAAAGGAAACGTATAAGGATTATCTTTCTACAAGAGAAGATGTTTACGGTGAGAGGATTTCGAATAAGCCCATCTGCCTCATGGACATCGGTACGATAGCAGGCAAGAAGCTCAAGAAAGACGGAAAGCTCGCTGATCTCGATGAGTCTGAAGAGATCAATGCATGCTCCATCAAGGTAAGGATTGAAGTCGACGGCAAGCCTGAAGACTATATCTTTATGTTCAAGAACGAGACACATAACCATCCTACCGAGATCGAACCTTTCGGCGGTGCCGCAACATGTCTTGGCGGTGCCATCAGAGATCCGCTCTCCGGAAGATCTTATGTATATCAGGCAATGAGAGTTACGGGTGCAGGCGATCCGACTGTTCCCGTGGAACTTACGCTCAAGGGCAAGCTCTCACAGAAGAAGCTCTGCCGCACTGCAGCTGCAGGATATTCTTCTTACGGCAACCAGATCGGTCTGGCTACAGGCCTTGTCGATGAAATCTATCATCCCGGTTATATCGCAAAGAGAATGGAGATCGGTGCCGTTGTAGGTGCCGCGCCCGCATCAAATATCGTAAGGGAAAGACCTCAGGCAGGCGACATCGTAGTGCTTCTGGGCGGCAGAACCGGCCGTGACGGAATAGGCGGTGCCACAGGTTCATCTAAGGCACACGATACACAGTCCGTTGTTACATGCGGTTCAGAAGTCCAGAAGGGTAATCCTCCGACGGAAAGAAAGCTCCAGAGGCTCTTCAGGGATCCTGAAGTAACAAGACTCATCATCAGATGTAATGACTTCGGCGCAGGCGGAGTTTCCGTTGCCATAGGCGAACTTGCTGCAGGTCTTAAGATCAACCTTGACGCAGTTCCGAAGAAGTATGACGGTCTTGACGGAACGGAGATCGCGATCTCCGAATCACAGGAGAGAATGGCCGTAGTCGTTCATCCTGCAGATCTTGATAAGTTCATGGCAGCAGCTGCCAAGGAAAACCTTGAAGCAACAGTAGTAGCTGAAGTTACTGAAGAACCCGTCATGAAGATGGTATGGAACGGTGCAACGATCGTTGACCTCCCCAGAAGCTTTATCGATACTAACGGCGCAACTCAATATGCTGAAGCAGATGTAGTTCCCCAGGGAACAGGCGAGTTCCTTGATACACCTGCAAACGGATACGTGGAAAGAAACTTCGCAGACAGCCTTAAGGGCGTTCTTAATTCACTTGACGGCGCTTCACGTAAGGGTCTTATACAGAGATTCGACTCTTCGATCGGTGCTGCAACTGTAGTATGGCCTTACGGCGGAAAGATGCAGAATTCGCCCGAGGAAGGTATGGCTGCGAAGATCCCGCTCGATAAAGGAACAACACATGACTGCTCTGTAATGACTTATGGTTTCGATCCTTACTATATGGAATGGAATCCTTACGCAGGTGCTTATCACTCTGTAGTCGAATCGCTTTTGAAGCTTCTTGCAATGGGCGTTGATCCTCTTAAGGCAAGACTTACTTTCCAGGAATATTTCGAGAGAATGGGAAGCAATGAATCCTGGGGCAAGCCTCTTTCAGCGCTCCTCGGCGCTTACAGGGCACAGCTCGATTTCGGTACAGCTGCTATAGGCGGTAAGGACTCAATGTCCGGCACATTTAATGATATCCATGTACCTCCGACGCTCGTAAGCTTCGCAGTCGGCATGTCCACGACAGACAAGGTAATTACGGCAACACTTACAGGAAAGGGCCAAAAGCTCTACCTCATCAAGTGTGCAAGAGACGGCAAGGGATCATATAAGAAAGATCACGTTCTCCGCGTCATCAAGGCTGTTAAGGAACTGCTCGACAGAGGCGAGATAAAGAATGCCGCAGTAGTTAAGAGTGCCGGCGTTGCAGCAAGAGTCGCTCAGATGTGCTTCGGCAATAAGCTCGGTTTCGATTTCTCTGATAAGCTCACCGAGGCTGATCTCTTCTCCAAGACACTGGCTTCCATCATCGTAGCTATCCCTGGTGACGGCAATGCCGTTGATAAGGTAGAGATGGCAGGCGGTAAGTTCTTAGGCACAACAAATGATACAGGTGACTTCACATATGGCGGAGCTTCACTTTCTGGAAAGGATGCCCTCGAAGCTTTCGAAGGAAAGCTCGAAAGGATCTTCCCGACATCCGCGAAGTCAGCCGACATGCCTTTCACGATCGACGTATATACAGACGGAAAGCCCGGCAAGGCTGCTCCCGGAGTTCTTAAGGGAGCCAAGCCGAAGGTCATCATTCCGGTATTCCCGGGCAACAACTGCGAGATCGACTCTGCAAGAGCTTTCGAGAGAGCAGGTGCCGAGGCTGAGGTTTTCGTTATAAGGAACAGAAACCAGAATGATATCAATGAATCATTCGCTGAGCTCGCTGCCAAGATCCGTGAAGCAAACATCATGATGATCCCCGGCGGTTTCTCCGCAGGTGACGAGCCTGAAGGTTCAGGTAAGTTCATCACAGCTTCTTTGAGAAACAGCGGCATCGCTGATGCTATTTCAGATCTCCTCGATAACAGAGACGGCCTTGCACTTGGTATCTGCAACGGCTTCCAGGCTTTGATCAAGTTAGGTCTCGTGCCTTTCGGCAAGATCTGCGACATGACACCTGACAGCCCTACGCTCACTTTCAACAACATCGGCAGACATCAGAACGTTTATGCCAGAACGAAGATCATGACAAACAAGAGCCCCTGGCTCTCACTCTGTAACCCCGGAGAGATCTATGAGATCCCGCTCTCCCACGGTGAAGGTAAGTTCGCATGTTCCGAAGAACTCGTAAGAAAGCTCGCCGCTAACGGCCAGATCGCCACATGCTACGTTGATCTCGACGGCAACTACGCATCCGATACGCAGTTCAACCCCAACGGTTCCATCTGTGCAATCGAAGGTATCACTTCACCCGACGGCCGCGTTCTCGGTAAGATGGGTCATACCGAAAGATATGAATCAGACCTTACGAAGAACATTCCGGGCAACAAGTACCAGAAGATATTTGAATCAGGTGTTGCATACTTCCTGTAATGTTTTTCGGGTGATGACAGCCTTCTGATGATGGATCGCGAAAAGATTAAAGAAATAATGCAGTCACAAGGAATTCTGCCCCAATCGAAATTCGGGCAGAATTTCCTTTGTGACGAAGATATTATTCGATCAATAGTCAGACTTTGCGGAATAAGGGAAGGTGACACCGTAATCGAGATCGGTCCCGGGTTAGGCAGCATCACAGTCCCTATTTCCGAACTACCAGTTCGATTTTATAGTTACGAGATCGATAAAGGACTTGCGGAATACCTTAAATCCAGAGTCACAAATGTTACGGTAATCAATAAAGATTTCCTTAAGGTCGACATTTCCGAGAGCAAGAAGCCTGATGTCGTCGTAAGCAACATTCCTTATTACATCATGACCGACATTATGAAAAAGCTTTTCGGCGAATATTCTTCCGCGCGAAAGATGGTCTTCATGGTGGAAGACGAAGCGGTCGCAAGGATCGACTGCGGGCCATGTTCCAAGCAGTACGGGCCTTTGGCCATCCTTTGCAGTCTTTACGGATCATATAATTATGAGTTCAAGGTTCCATATACGGCTTTTGTTCCGCAGCCCAGGACTACTTCAGCGGTCATAAGCTTTGAGAGGAAGGATTCCGCGGATATACTGTGTGATGACTTCGTTAAGTTTCTTAACGCATGCTTTTCGATGAGGCGGAAGATGCTTAAGAAGAATCTGGCGGGCATAGCTTCTGCGGATGCTGTTAGTTCTGCATTTTTGAAGCTTGGGATCAATGAGAATGCCAGGGCAGAAGAGCTGACGCCGGAAGAGTTCGCAGAGTTATATACTTTTTTTATTGGTCATTTTTGAAAAATCCAATAATTTGTCGGAATGCTCGCTTCGCTCACATATAGCACGTCTCTCGTAACCCTTGCACGCAGGAAGCTCGCCATTTGCCGTAATAGACGCAAGCGTCATTCCGGCAAACGCTCACTCCCTTGCAAGCAAGTTGCTCGATTAGTGCTATAATAATATATCTTCTAATATTGCGGAGGTTTTTTATGAGAAAATCCAATGCCAGCTTACTTGGCAAATATTCTGACGGCTCTTACAAGCGTAAGGGTAAGAAGGATGATGCACCCGCAATAGTTGAATACAAGCAGCTTTACAAAGGCGAGATCAAGGCTAAGACCGTGACCGAGAAGAAGCTCATGACGTTAGAAGATAAGATCAAAGCCCGTTCGAAAGCCAGGGAGGAAGAGAAGGACTCCAAGGAGCAGAGTGCGCAGATCACGATCGGCGGAGTACAGTATCTCGTTAGAAGCGATGATGCGGGCTATGACAGGATCAAGAAGGTCGGTGAACTGGCTGACGAGATCTATAAAGATACGAAAGAGAACAACCCTTATATAGCAACGAATAAGACTGCGATTTTGTCGCTTTTCGAGGCATGCGATCAGATCATTTCGCTGAGAGCAGAGAATAATGCTCTTAAGACTGAACTGACATATTACAGGGCTAAAGCTACCGAGTATGCCGCAGAAAGAAGAGACGACATTAAGCCTACCCCCATGGAGGAACTGGCTAATAAAGTAAATTCGGGATTATTCGAACACCTTAAAAAATCAGATGACAAAAAATCGAATTGAACTCTTAGCTCCCAGCGGCAATCTTGATATCTTAAAGACTGCCGTCGACAGCGGTGCCGATTCCGTATATCTCGGACTTAAGGAATATTCTGCCAGAGCAGGCGCAGATAATTTTACGCTTGATGAATTGGAAGAAGGCACGGATTACGCGCATGCGAGATCCGCGAAAGTATTCCTTGCAGTCAACACGCTGATGAGCGATTCGGAATTCGAACTTTTCTATCCGACCATCGCAGAAGCAGTAAATATCGGAGTTGACGGGCTTATCGTCCAGGATCTTGCAGTGCTTACCAAGCTAGCTAAAGACTTTACCGATGTGACGATAAACTGCAGCACGCAGATGAATATATATTCCGCTGACGAATTCAAAAAGCTCGCTGACTTGGGCGTTAACCGCGTGGTTCTTCCGAGGGAATTATCATGTGACGAGATAGAGACCAGGACTAAGATAGCGTCCGGGTACGGACTCGAGACTGAAGTATTTGCCCACGGGGCAGTATGCGTATGCGCTTCTGGGCTTTGCCTTTTCTCCGCAATGAACAGGAGCGGAACAAGGTCAGGCAACAGAGGTTCTTGCGCACAGCCCTGCAGGGAAGAATACATGCTTTTCAATGACGGCCTGAAGCTCAAGGAAGGTCATCTCCTGTCGCCTAAGGACAGGGATGTATCAGAATACCTGTCCAGGCTCATTTCGAGCGGCGTAAAGAGCCTTAAGATCGAAGGCCGCATGCGTGACGCGAACTACGTTAGATCAGCCGTCTGGTGTTACCGCAAGATGATAGATGCTTATTACGAGGGTAATCTTGATAACGATCTTCTTAAGGAGATCAGGTACGACCTTCTGGTCAACTTCAACAGAGGCGGAGCATTCACATCACAGTATTTAAGCGGAAGCAAGGATGATCATCTGCTTTCCGGAGAATACCCGGGCAAATACGGCGTCAGGATAGGCCGCATAAGCCGTCTCGATGCAGGAAACGGTCTTGTTACCGTCGGCATTAAGAACGGCGCGATAGAGCCCGATAAGGGCGATTTCCTGTCAGTCAGGGATAATGCCAGGGAGATATGTTCATTTCCAGTCGGAAAGACAAATACCGGTCTTACAGGTCTCGACATCAAAGGCCTTCATCCGGACATGATAAGAAAGCTTAAGCCGGGTTATGAAGTTTTCCTGATGAATCACGAGAAAGATATTCCCAGGAAAGATCTAAGGCGCACTCCGGTAAAGATCACTCTAAATAACAACGGCTCGGAAATAACCGCAAAAGCGGAAGTCACTGACGGTATTGCCACAGGCATAACTTCCGAATCCATGATCACCATTCCTGAAGATTACGACGGAAGAGCGCTCGAAAAGACAAGGATCACGGAACAGATGTCCAAGACTCTGGACACACCTTTCAAAGCTGATTCCGTTGACTTTATAAGCGATGAAGAATTCTATTGCCCCGTCAGCATCATTAATCAGTTAAGACGTGACCTTCTTACCGTTTTGCAGGTAAAAGTCGTAAATTCCTTTAAGAAGAGTTACGGCACCGATTACGTCGAAGACTCGGAGTTTTTCGGCGAGAAGACCGAAAAGCACGGCGAGATCAAGAATATGTATACATATCCTGTCTTAAGGCTTAATGAAGACATCCTTGAAGAAGGCGCCGACATCTACGCTTTCAGCATATACGACCTTGCAGATCCTGAGATCTACAAGATCGCAGTGGAATTCGTCAAAGACCAGGGAGCTGAATTAGTCCTCATGCTTCCTGATTTCCACCATGACAAGATCAACAAGATAATCGATTATGTCATCGCATTACTTAAGGTCGATCTCGGAGACGGTTTTAAAGCGGTAATGTCTTCAAGGCTTTTTACTGACAGGAAATTCCTGAAAGACGGCATTAAGCACTATGCTTCAGCAGGAACGAATCTATACAGCAGCAAGTCCATTGCGCACGCATTTGAATATGCCGATGCCGTTATGCCTTCATACGAAATGAGCGCGGACGATCTTCTGCAGAACTTAAGAGATCTGACGGAGACTTTCGACATAGGGGAGAAGGAGCCTAAGATCATCATCCATTCGGACGGCATGATCCCGTGGATGCAGTCTGATTTCTGCGCAGCGGGAAGAAACCAGAGGCCGTGCTCTTTCTGCAGGGGAAAAGCCTTTTATGACCTGAGCCCGAAAAGAGACTCTGAAGGCGCTGACATCAAGGTCATTCCCCATCCTCTGGACTGTTCCTGCACGCTTTACGGAAGGGCAAAGAACACCGTTGATGAATCTTATGCGGAAGCAATTGCCGAGATGGGCTTTGACGTTATCTGCAATTACACGATATTACCCGGAGGACATGATAATGATTGATATATACATTGAAAAATGCAGAGAGGATGCAAAGCTTCCTTCATATGCCCATGACGGCGATGCCGGAATGGATCTTTATGCAGCGGAAGACGTCATCATCGAACCCGGAAGAACGGCTCTTGTGCCTGTCGGCATCAAACTTGCCATTCCTTACGGATATGAAGTTCAGATAAGACCCAGGAGCGGAGTATCACTCAAGACACCATTAAGGATCCCCAACGCACCCGGGACCATCGACTGCGGTTACAGGGATGAGGTAAACGTCATAATTTATAACGATTCGTTCATGCATGAAGAAGGCGTGAAGGATGTCATGACGATCGATCAGAAAGGCTGTGTGCACGGCACATACAAGATCAGAAAAGGCGACCGCATCGCTCAGATGGTCGTTGCTAAAGTTGAATATTGCAAGTTCGTGGAGACGGACAACGTCAAAGCCATCGGTGAGGACAGAGGCGGCGGATTCGGTTCGAGCGGAGTTAATTAAGGTAGCATCAGATGCGGGAAAACAGAGGATTCGTCAGTTTCAGCGGTAATGCATCAAGGCGCAGAAGCCCTTTTGTAATGAGACTTGCTTTGGTCTTAAGTATTCTCGCGTTCATCATTATCTCTTTCATCGCTCTTACGGTATTCTCATCTAACAGACTGATGAACATCAGCAAGAACGAAGTTACCAACGTTCCTTCGAACATTCTTCCTTCGTACAGCACGACAAGCTTCCAGTCCGCTGACGGACAGACATCACTGCAGGGATGGTTTTTCAAGACAAAGAATCCTATATCGACGATAATTGTGGTTCATGATGCAGGTTCCAACAGACTTCCTTTCGGCGTCGAAATGATCGATATGATAGAAAGCTGGCTCGATAACGGATATAACGTATTCCTTTTCGATCAAAGGAACTCCGGTACGTCAGGCGGTGACATCTGTACCTACGGATATCTCGAATGGCAGGACGTGCTCGGTGCCATCGCTATCGTAAGACAGATCTCAGTCACGACCGACGTAATCCTTTTCGGAATAGGTACGGGCTGCACGTCATCCCTCATGGCTTATGCAAACCTTCCGCCGGAAGGAGCAAATGAGAATACGCTTGTTCAGTACAGTCAGGAGATCAGAAATCTCGGTTTCGACAAGTCATACGTAATAGGCATGATCCTTGATTCTCCAGCAAAGGAATCCGACGACTACATCAAGCCTGAGGTAGTACAGAGCGAGCCTTTGGGATTCATTACCAAGTATTCGGTCCCCTACGCCATAAGGGTATCTTCGGGCGGTACAAATTTCAGTCTTGCAGCCGAGATCGCAAGACTTCCGATCCCTGTGCTGATCCTCTACGGAGGCCACGATACATTTGTCGGAGCCGACAAGATAGACCAGATAATATCCGAAAGGAACAGGCTTAATTCAACCATTACGAGGAGCGTAATGGTCTCCGGTGCAGGTTATCTGGAGGAATACAGTATCAATAAAAATCTATATATCGATACCGTAAATAATTTCCTGAATTCGTTCTATATGCTGGAAGAGAATTAACATGAATACGGAAAAAGACATTCTGATACTAGGCATCGAAAGCTCATGTGACGAGACTGCTGCGTCAGTCGTAAGGAACGGACGTCATATCCTAAGCAACTGCATCGCTTCACAGGCTGATTTCCATGAAGAGTACGGCGGTGTTGTCCCTGAGCTCGCTTCAAGGATGCATGTGGATGCCGTATATCCGACTGTCCAAAAGGCACTTTCCGATGCCGGCGTAACGTTGTCTGACATAGACGCCGTAGCCGTAACATACGGTCCGGGGCTTGTGGGCGCACTCCTGGTAGGACTTTCATGTGCCAAAGGTCTTTGCGAAGTATCCGGCAAACCTCTTGTGGGCGTTAACCACCTGAAAGGCCACATAGCTGCTAATTATTTGTGTTTCGAAGAACTGGAACCGCCTTTCTTATGTCTGTGTGTAAGCGGCGGCAACTCCATGATCGTACGTGTTGATGATTATACCGACATGACAGTCTTAGGACGCACAAGAGATGATGCGGCAGGTGAGGCGATAGATAAGATCGCGCGTGTAATCGGTCTCGGATATCCTGGCGGTCCCAAGATGGATAAAGCCGGGCAGGGAGGAGACACTTCCAGATATGTCTTCTCGAAAACACACATGGGCGATACTCTGGACTTCTCATTTTCGGGCCTTAAGACTTCTGCGCTGAATCTTATTAACGGTCTTAGACAGAAGGGTGAAGAGATCGACATCAGGGACTTCACGGCATCTTATCAGCAGGCAATAGCTGACGCGCTTCTGAAAAACACGATGACAGCCTGTAAGCAGACCGGGATCAAAAAGCTCTGTCTCGCCGGAGGCGTTTCCGCTAATTCCTTCTTAAGAGCAGCTTTCGATAAAGAAGCGAAAGCAAAGGGTATCAAGCTGTACTATCCGGAGCTCAAGTACTGCACCGACAATGCCGCCATGATCGCTTCCTGCGGGTATTTCGAGTACATGAACGGTAAGAGGGACACTTTAGATCTTAACGCCTATCCATCGCTGCAAATGTAATGAAATAAGGCATTTCGGGCATATTGTAAGTGCGTTCGCACCGCTCCGAAGTTGCAAAATGTCCTTTTGAATATAAAATATACGAATATGGCAATACAAAAAGGAATCAAATTAATAGCTGAAAACCGCAAAGCCTATCACGATTACTTCATCGAGGAGAGGTTTGAGGCGGGCGTGGCTTTATCCGGAACCGAGGTCAAGAGCTTAAGGGCAGGGAGGATAAACCTCAAGGATTCATACGTCCAGGTAAAAGACGGTGAGATATGGCTCATCGGCGTTCATATCAGCCCTTACGAGAACGGAAACCGCTTTAATCTCGACCCCGAGCGGAACAGAAAACTCCTGATGCATAAGAAAGAGATAATCAGGCTTTATTCGACAGTCAAACAGGACGGTCTGACTCTCGTACCGACTAAATGTTATTTCAAGGACAGCAAGGTCAAATTCGAGATCGGTCTGGCAAGAGGTAAGAAAGATTACGACAAGAGGGAAGTCCTCGCCAAGAAAGAAGCTGCAAGAGACATCGACCGCGCATTGAAGAATGCGAAAAAGTATAAAGATTGAGATATAATAAAGAAAATCTTTTAAGAAAAGGAAGTTGATAACTACGAGAAGGCTCAGGAACAAGGCTCACGAGAAAGAGATATCCTTAAGATATCTGTTTTTGGCTGCCATTTTCTGGATCCTGACAATTACCTGGATCATAGTCATTTACTTTTTATCCAATCAGAATTCCAATGATTCATCTTCTTTTTCTCACATGATCATGAATATTATCAATGAACTGTTAAACACAAACGTTGAAGATGATTCTTCCATAAGGATGGTTGCTCATTCATCGGAATTCGCTCTTTTGACCGTTTTATCTTATATAGCCTTGTCTTCCACAAACAGGATCTCCAGCAGGACTTCTTATGCAGAAAGCCCGGTCAAGCTCATGAGATCAGATAACGAAATGAACATCATTTTCACACTATGGTTTTCAGTCATTAATGCCATCGTTGATGAATATCATCAGCTTTTTATCACAGGCCGCGACGGCACGATCCTTGATGTACTTATCGATCTTATCGGAATCGTCATCGTGCTCATACTTATCAGAGTCATTTTTACGATCTATCTCAAGACAAAAGGAAAGACAGAAATCGTTTATACCTGAAAATCCCAATCACTTAATTATGTGTAGTGTACCCTTTTTCTGTAAATCTCTCTATATCTAATTCGGTATAATTACAATTTTGGTGAATTAAGAAGAGGTTTAAAAGCATAATATGGGTAAATGGTCATAATTAATGATTTGGTTTTAGGCGTTTTTGTTCTTATGGTTGTTTTGCTGAAAGTTTATTTGCTTTGCGTATTATTACCGATTAATTCTCTCTTTTGATTTATCATCGGTATTTGTTTTTCTTCTGATGATCATTCCTACCGGTTATTTTTGAGTATTTGTTTTTTGAGGTATCAATTATTTGTTTATGATTGTTTGTGTCGTCCGATCATACCGATTATTTTTCTATATCCGGAATCTGTCAGTATTTTCTTTTAATATTTTTCGTATATGCCAATAATTCATCTCGATAGTTTTTCGAGAAATGAATTCTATCTGTATTATCCATTCCGTTACGCGTTTTTGATTACCGATTCATTCTCGAAATCATATAATTATCGGTATCCGGCCAGCTGTCCCCTGATTTTGTTAAACCTCTCCACCGAATATATGTTCGTTTTCGTGTTTGCCCACTAATTACTTGATTTCTCATGTTTAGTGGGTGCTTTTAATGATTTTTTATCTTTGATTACCCACTAAAATTCGCATTTTTGCATGTTTAGTGGGCTAATATTTTAGTTTTTTCGATGCCAGACACCCACTTACAGACGCATTTTATCAATTTAGTGGGTATTCATTTCTTAAATAATGTATTCCGCAACCCACTAACAATCGAATTATAATATTTTAGTGGGTATACAATATATAAGCATCATATGTCTTTACCCACTAAGAGACATATTTAATATAAATGGTGGGCGAAAAAAGGCTGCCTCACACCGGAGACAGCCCTAATAATATTTCCAAATTACTTTTACGATATCTTGTCCAGTGCCTGCTTGAGATCAGCGATGATGTCGTCAGGATCTTCCATGCCGACGGAGAATCTGATGAGATCTCCGGGGATGCCGGCTTCAGCGAGCTGCTCATCGGTGAGCTGTCTGTGCGTATGGGATGCGGGATGCAGTAGCAATGTCTTGCAGTCGGCAACGTGAGTAGCAATAGTGGCGAACTGCAGAGAATCCATGAACTTGATGGATGCTTCGCGTCCTCCCTTCACGCCGAAGCACATTACGCCGCAGGTACCCTTAGGGCAATACTTCTTGGCGAGTTCATACTGTGAATCGGTAGGAAGTCCGGGATACTTGACCCATGCGATGCGGTCATCGGAAGCCAGGAACTCGGCAACCTTCTGAGCGTTTGCGCAGTGGCGGGCCATTCTGACAGGCAGAGACTCAAGACCGATCTGGATGTAGTAAGCGTTCTGGGGAGACTGGATGGAACCGAAGTCTCTCATGAGCTGGGCTGTAGCCTTTGTGATGTAAGCTGCCTTGCCGAACTTTGTTGCATATGTAAGTCCGTGATAGGACTCGTCGGGTGTGCACAATCCGGGGAACTTATCAGCGTGGGCCATCCAGTCGAAATTGCCTGAATCTATGATGGCGCCGCCTACGGAAGAGCCGTGGCCGTCGATGTACTTAGTTGTGGAGTGCGTAACGATGTCGCAGCCGAACTCGATCGGACGGCAGTTTACGGGCGTAGCGAATGTGTTGTCCATGATTAGCGGGATGCCGTTGTTATGAGCCAGAGCAGCGAACTTTTCGATGTCGAGGACATCTACTGTAGGATTTGTGATCGTCTCGCCGAAAACGCACTTTGTGTTGGGACGGATGAACTTCTGGAGTTCTTCAAGAGGAAGTGACTGATCGACGAAAGTGCACTCGATGCCCATCTTCTTGAAGGTTACGCCGAAAAGATTATATGTTCCGCCGTAGATATTAGCCGAAGCGATGAAGTGGTCGCCGGCTTCGCAGATATTGAAGACTGCGAAAAAGTTTGCAGCCTGGCCGGAGCATGTGAGCATTCCTGCAAAACCGCCTTCCATTGCGCAGAGCTTTGAAGCTACATAATCATTTGTAGGATTCTGAAGTCTTGTGTAGAAATATCCGGAAGCCTCAAGATCGAAAAGCTTTCCCATGTCTTCAGAAGTAGCATACTTCCAAGTCGTGCTTTGATAGATCGGTACCTGGCGGGGCTCGCCGTTACCGGGATTGTAACCGCCGTGAAGCGCGATAGTGTCAACTGAATTGCCCATTTCCTAAATCCTTCTTTCTTAATTATTCATCATCACCTGAAATGGCCAGCGAACTGACCAGAACCGACGGCGTAAAGAACTCTCCCTCGCCGGACGGCAGGTTAATTATATCATTTCCGACGGAAATAATAGATTTGATAACTTCGTAGAAATTGCCCGCGACGGTGATCTGCTCTACGGGTCTTCCCTTCTTTCCGTTTTCGATCAGATAGCCCTCGCATAGCAGCGAAAAGTCACCGCTTATGGGATTGACGCCCGCATGAAGTCCTGAAAGATCAGTAAGTATGATGCCCTCGCCTGCTTCTTCGAGCAATTCATCAAAGCTCTTATCACCGGGCTCTACAACAAGATTTGTAGGCATCTCGGAGACGGCGCTGCCACCCCTGAAGCCATTGCCCGTGGAGGTCTTCCCTGCTTTGTAAGCGGACCTAAGATCGTATAGTGCAGTCGCGAAAACGCCCTTGTCGATTATGACTTTTGCCGTAGTAAGAACGCCCTCGTCATCGAAAGGGATCTTTGTCAAAGCCTTCTCGTACATGGGCTCTTCCCTGACAGTGAATACCGGTGACGCGATCGTCTCGCCTTCCTTGTCCGCCAGGAGCGACAAGCCTCTCTGCATGGGTGTGGCGAGGAAATTGCTGAAGAACACCATGAAGAACTGCTGGAAAGCCTCGCACTTAAGGACAGCTTTGTAACTGCCGGGCTTGCAGGACCTCGCGCCCATCTTGCCGATAAGATTTTCCTTGAACTTTTCAAGGAACTTATCAAGATCAAAATCATCGATGTCCTTGCCGATCCAGAAATGACCGCCGCTCTTAACGCTGCCGTCATCATCGGTCGCGCGTGCGGAAGCATAAAGCGACATTCCGTCAGTATCACGATATGAATGAAGCCCCTTGGAATTGATGATCAGATAAGGTCCGGTGCTGCATGCGATCGAAAGATAATCGACTGCATCGATCCTGGAATCGAGATCAAGGATGGCTTTTTCGATCTTAAGGCCGAGCTCGGAAAAGCGCTTGTAATCATTCTTTGCGTAAGCATCTGTGACCTGTGAGAAATAAAGGTCCTTATTGTTCTCATCACAATAGATGAACTGCGGGTCCTCGTCATTTAAGACTTCGCAGTTTTCCATCGCTGACTTGAGAAGATAATCGATCGAAGCATCTTCGAGGATGTTGGTCGAGCAGTAGCCCATCTGACCGTTCTTTAAGCCTCGAAATGATAATGTGCTGGTCGCGCTGTTTTCGTAGCTTGCGACCTCACCTTTAAGAATGTCCATGCTCATGGAACTTTCGGAGGCAAATGACGCTTCACACTCTTCAAAGCCGTATTCCATTCCGGCCTTAACGAGTCTTTCCATGAATTTTTCAGCTGATTTTATATCCATATGATCTGCTCCTTATTCCCTTCCGCCTACGAGTATCGAAGAAACCCTGATCGTGGGCTGGCCTACAGTGACGGGAACGCCGCCCGATACCGAACCGCACATGCCGGCTGAGAGTGTCAAGTCATTACCGACCATGTCGATGTTCTTCAGGATCTCCTGGCCTTTGCCGATGAGTGTCGCGCCTCTTACGGGTTCTGCGATCTTACCATCTCTTACCATGAATGCTTCATTGACGGCGAAATTGAAATCACCCGTAGATGTATCTACAGAACCGCCGCCCATCTGCGTGCAGTAAAGTCCGTACTCGGTATTAGCGATGATATCCTTGGGATCTGTTTCGCCGTTACAGATGTAAGTATTGCTCATGCGCGAAGTGGGAGCATAAGAATAATTCTGACGGCGTGCGCAGCCGGTCGGCTTGCAGTTCATCCTGCGGCCGCCAAGCTCATCAACGAGATAATTCTTGAGGATGCCGTTTTCGATGAGGAGAAGATCGGATGAAGTATTACCTTCATCGTCAGTCGCATAAGAGCCCCATTCACCGTCAATAACAGCGTTGTCGCGGGCGCTTACGATCGAAGATGCGATCTGCTCGCCGAGCTTATCGGTAAAGTATGAGTTCTTGATTCCTACTGATGTAGCTTCAAGAGCGTGACCGCATGCTTCGTGGAAGATGACGCCGCCGAAACCGTTACCCAATATAACGGGCATCTTGGCTGAAGGCGCATAACCTGCGTTTACCATGCGGATAGCAGTGTCGCAGCATTCGCGTGTCTTGTCGATCAGAGGATATTCATTGATGAACTCATAACCTCTCATCGTACCGGGAGCAACTCTTCCGCTCTGTTTCTCATTTTCTTTTGTGGCGATGGTCTCGACCGAGAGCCTGATCCTCTTTGTCGTATCTTCGGCATTAACGCCTCTGGTATTGATTATGCGTGCGGTGCGTGTGCTGTAAGCAAGGCTTGAAGCGACCTGAGTGATCAAGGGATCGTAGCCCAGAGCATAATCAGCTGACTTTCGGAGAACATCTACCATGTCCATTTTCGAGACATTCATGGGATCGATCTCGACAGTAGCTTTTGTGGTAGAGCAAAGTTCCTTCAGAGCTTCAATGCTGCCCTTATCAGAGCCCTTGATAGCGGCTGCTGCTTCCTTTGCCAGCTTTAAAAGGACCTCGATATCGTTGTCGCTCGAATAAACATAAACGGAATTGGTTCCGGCCAAAAGCCTTATGCCCGTTCCGGAATCAAAACCCGTGGAGGCTCTTATGACCTTGCCGTTAAGCAGGCTCACGGATTTGGACTCTGTAACTTCCTGAAACACTTCGGCAAAATCAGCCGTCGTGGACATTGCCTGTTCTAAAATCCTTAGGCAATCACTATCATTAAACATAAATAATCTCCCTTTTTCGAGGGGGTCAGACCCCATCAAAACCGTTTTATCTTTTTGGATGTATTCTTTTCGAATTCAGTCATTCTGAGAACCGTCTTCTTGATCTTCTTGTAGCTTTCGAGCTTCTCATTGGTCTCTGCGACAACTGTCTTTAAGATATCCATGATCTGCTCTTCGGAAGGATCAGTCTCTATGCCGAGCTTGACCTTGATCTCTTCGAGATCCGGGAAGATCGTAGCGGTGATGACGATATCGTCCTTAGCCTTGTCATCTTCGCCTGATACGACTGACTCAGCCACGAAAGGACTTAAGGATAACAGATACTCGATCTCTTCAGGGAATACATTCTTACCGTTCTTGGCGATGATAACGTTCTTCTTACGCCCCGTGATGATGCAGAATCCGTCTTTATCGATGTAGCCTAAGTCGCCGGTGTGATAGTAACCGTCCTTATCAAGCGCGATCGCAGTATTCTCCGGATCTTTATAGTAGCCGAGGAAGTTGTTGTCACCTTTCGAAATGAACTCGCCGATGCCGTCATCGTCAGGATCAAGGATCTTAACGTCACAGCCCGGCAGAGGCAGACCTGCAGCGTGATTCTTGAAAGCTACGTCACGGTTAAGCGCAAGGATCGGAGCGCACTCCGTAAGGCCGTAGCCCTGAACGCAAAGGAAACCGATATCCTGGAAAAACTTTAATATCTCGGGATTTACTGGAGCGCCGCCCAGGATGATGAGTCTCATCCTGCCGCCGAAAACGTCATGGATCTGCTTGAAGAGCTTTCTTCTCATCTTGTTGGAAAGATGCAGCGTGTTGGCAAGCTTGATTCCGCTTGCAAGTTTTTTCGCTTTCTTGGGATCGGCCTTGACGCCCTTCATAATCTTCTTATAGAAAAGTTCGAGCATTACGGGAACCATGAGAATGGCCGTAGGTCTTACTTCCTGAATGTTCTGGGCGATGTATTTGAGACCTTCGCAGATGGCGACCGTGGTGCCTCTGTAGACCTGGCCTAAGAATCCGCATGTGCATTCATATGTGTGATGCAGAGGCAGTACGGAAAGCCATACATCGCTCCTGTCGATGTAGAGCATCGAGAACATTGACATCAGGTTCTTGCAGATGTTCTTCTGGCAGAGCATAACTGCCTTTGATTTAGCCGTAGTGCCTGACGTGAAGAGCAGAATAGTCATCTCTTCGGGATCGATAGTAGCTTCGGTGAAGATCTTGTCACCGTCGGCAAGCTTCTTCTCACCTATCTTCAGGCAGTCCTGATAGTACAGGAATCTGTCGTCATCGATCTGATCCATGCAGATCCAGTACTTACAGGTCTCGACCTGGCCATATACCTGGTTAACGATGGAAAGCTTTGATTTCGAGAAAACAAGGATATCGACTTCAGCTCTGTTAAGCATGTTAAGAACGTCATCTACCGGAAGCTCCTTATCAAGCGGAACTACGCATCCTGTGCCGTTTGTCGTTGCGAGATAAGTCGTATACCATTCGTATCTTGTCTCTGAGAAGATAGCGATCCTCGCGCCCTTCTTAACGGTATTCATGAAATATGTTCCGAGAGAATCGATATCGTGATCATACTTCTCGGTAGAAACCGGAATATACTCTCCGCCCTTCTTCTCCTTTACCAGAAAAACAGGGTTCTCGGGAAATTCACGGACTCTCTTCTTGATTACATCTCTGAGATCATGGATCTCAGTTACTTCATACAGATTTGCATAGGGATCTTTCATACGTTAGTGAATCCTTTCTCGATGGCAAGTTCGGCACGCTCTTTGTTCTTGCCTCCCTTAGCGATCTCAGAATCGATAAATCCGGGGTTAGCCTTAAGGAAAGCTGTCATGTAATCAGCAGGATTTTCGAGGAAGTGCATGATCATATCTTTCTGGGCATCGTTGATGACACCGTTTGCCTTAGCCTCGTCAAATAGCGCCCCGTTGATGCCTGTCAGAGCATGAAGCTCAACGCCGAGTCCCTTGAGGACTTCCCTGCCGCTCTGATGTCTGTCAACAACAGCAACAGTATCGGTGATATCGGAGCCAAGCCCTCTGATAACGGGAACCCAGGCTCTCTCATAAGATGAAGCCTCGGTGATGAGGTCAGCGATGTGAAGCGCTTTCTTACCCTTAAGATCGATATCCTTCGAATCTACAGCGGGACCTTCAAGGCTCTCGGAATAAACTGAAGTCATGTCCTTGTAGATCGTGAGATGCGGCTTTCCGAGGAGATAAGCGGGCATCATGGAGAAGAAGTAATCTCTTCTCTCACCGCCCGAAATGTAGTCGAAATCAAGCTTTGAAGCTTCTTCAGCGAGCTTGTCCGAGACCATCTTGAATGTGCCGCCCTTGTTGTAATAAGCGAGCATCATGTCGAAGATCTCTTCGGGAGCGGTAAGCTTCCCGTCAGCAATGGCCTTCTCGATTCTCTTCAAGACTTCGCCTGCTGCGGCCTCGTTTTCGAGAAGGAAATGGGTATTGATAAAGAAAGGTCCGAGTCTTCCCGACGTATACCAGAAAGGCTGGTTCTCGGGTGCGACCCTGACGGCTTTAGTAGCGAACAATGCTTCGATGATCTTGTCTTCCATAGATCGTTCTCCTTTATTCCTTTTTTCACCAGCGCTGCAATGTGCCGGTGAGATCTTTTAAATTCAAATCGTTATCACTGCAGTACTTCCCGAGGTCTTCTGTTATCTTTACGGGAAGCGCGGGATGAACGAGGCAGGCCGTACCGATCTCGACAGCAGAAGCACCAGCTATCATGAACTCGATGACGTCCTTGTAATCAGCGATACCGCCGCAGCCTACGATCGGAATGTCTAAGACCTGGCTGCATTCAGCGACCATGCGGATCGCCACGGGCTTAACCGCGGGACCGGAATAACCGCCCGTATTATTCGTAAGGACAGGTCTTCTGGTCCTGATGTCTATCCTCATACCCATGAGTGTATTGATGAGGACTACCGCATCTGCTCCTCCCTCCCGGGCAGCAAGAGCCGTAGCCTTGATATCGGTAACATTAGGCGTGAGCTTGATCCACAAAGGCAGATCAGTTAGGCTTCTGAGCTTGGAAGTAATTGCCTTGATAGCCTCGGGATCTGATCCGATCGTCATGCATCCTGCCTTTACATTGGGGCATGACAGATTGATCTCTAACGCATCAATCTTATCCTTATGAGGATCGAGCGTTGTTACCATTTCTATATAGTCTTCGAAAGAATGTCCTGCGACGTTTACGATGACGCCTGCGCCGGATTCTTTCATGAAGTCTAAGTCATTTTCGATGAAGTAATGAACACCGGGGTTCTGAAGTCCTACTGAGTTCAGCATTCCCGAATCACACTCTGCGACCCTTACACCTGGATTGCCGGCTCTGGGCTTAATGGTCAGGCCCTTCGAAGATATTCCGCCAAGGATCGAGAGATCATAATATTCAGCAAGTTCCCTTCCGAAATTACATGTTCCGGGAGCAAGTATCAGGGGGCTCTTGAGGCTTACTTTGCCAACGTTTACAGCTAAGGAATTGCTCACCAGACCACCTCCCTGCTGTCGAAAACAGGACCTTCCTTGCAGCACCTGACATTCTTATATCCGTCCGGCCCGTCATCTTTTACCTTGACCGTGCAGCAAAGGCAGATGCCTGCTCCGCACGCCATTCTCTGTTCCATGGAAACAAGGCACTTAAGGCCTTTTTCGGAAGCCCATGTGCCTACGGCTTTCATCATGGGAATAGGACCGACACAGCAGACAAGAGTCTTTTCGGGATCATTTATGGAAATGGTATCAAGGCCGGCGATGACCGTACCCTTGATGCCAGTGTCGCCGCAGTCTGTCGTAAGGATGTATGCTGGCTTGTTCAGGATGACCTGCGAAGCATTCCTGAAGCCTTCGCAGACGGTTACTTTCTTACCTTGAGCAGTAAGAGTCTCGTATGCGAAATTAATCGGGAAAACACCGGTTCCGCCGCCCGTGAGGATAATGTTTTCGAAGCCTTCAAAATCAAAGCCGTTGCCCAGAGGACCCAGGCAGTCGACATCCATTCCGGTCTCGAAACCGGATATCTCGGAGGTGCCCTTGCCTACGACTTTGACACCTATGTAGAAGATTCCATTTTCGATATCAACGCTTGCAATTCCGAAGGGTCTTTTAAGGAAAACCGTTCCTGCGGAGATGTTTACAAACTGCCCCGGAATAGCAGAACTTGCTATCTCAGGACAGTTAAATCCGAGATAGCAAGTATCACTGTTTAAAAATTCTTTTGAAACTAACTTGATTCTATATTCTTTTCTGGTTGCCATTACTTATACGTACTTACGGGTCTTTAATGCCGCGTTAAGCTTTTCCTTCATGTCTTCTGCTTCGAATCTTGCAGCCTTGCCGAAATCCTCAGGTCTGAAGAAATCGGAACGTGCCTGCCAGGCGTTCATGATGCTTCTTGAAGCATTAACGATTCCGCCCTTTCCGTAAGCAGTGAAGCTTGCGACTGCCTCATCTGCGCCTGCGCCCTGAGCGCCGTAGCCGGGGATAAGAATGAATGCATAAGGCATGACTTTACGGAGTCCTACAGCCTGCTCGGGATATGTGGCACCGATTACTGCGCCTACAGAGGAGAAACCTTCCTCACCGATCAGGTCCTCGCCCCACTCGGAAACCTTTTCAGCAACTGCCTCATAGAGCTTTCCGCCTGATGCGAGCTCCAAGTCCTGGAAGTCGCCTGCGGAAGGATTGGAAGTCTTAACGAGGCAGAAGACGCCCTTGCCGTCTCTCTTTGCGACATCGATGAAAGGCTTAACGCCGTCGATTCCGAGATAGCAGTTTACCGTGCAGGCATCAAGACCGCTCATCTCCATCGTATCGCCGAGGAGGATGTCAGTCTTTCCGATGATGGCCTCGGCATAAGCCGTAGCCGTGGAACCGATATCGTTACGCTTGCAGTCTCCGATTACGAGCATGCCCTTTCTCTGGGCATATCTTGCCGTAAGGAGCATCGTCTTAATGGCGTCATATCCGTACATCTCATAGTAAGCGTACTGGAGCTTAACGGCAGGAACGATGTCACATGTCTGGTCGATGATCTCTTTGTTGAAGAGCCAGATTGCTTTAGCCGTAGCCTTAGTGGGCTCTTCAGGGAATAATGACTCTGCGTAATCCTTGATGTGCTGAGGGATGTAATCGAGCTTGGTGTCGAGTCCTACGACCGTAGGATTCTCAAGTTCGTCGATTCTTCTAACCAGGCAATCAGCAAAGTTTCTCATATGTGACTTTTCCTCCCATAACTGTAAGTATTGTTTCACCGTAGAGCTTCCAGCCGTCGTACGGTGTATTTCTGGATTTCGAAAGCATCTTATCTTTCTCGAAAACGAATTCATTATCGAGATCAAAGACCGCGAGATCAGCATCATCGCCAACGTTCATTCCGCCTCTTCCGAGCTTTAAGATCTTCGAAGGACCGAAGCACATCAGGTCGATGAGACGCTCAAGCGTGATCTCACCTTTTTTCACAAGATAAGTGTACCCCAAAGCGAAGGCTGTCTCAAACCCTAATATACCATTCAAAGCGACGGAAAATTCACACACTTTTTCGTCGGCATGATGAGGTGCATTATCCGTGGCGATCGCATCTATCGTTCCGTCCTTGATTCCTTCGATGATCGCGAGCCTGTGATCTTCAGTCCTGAGCGGCGGATGCATCTTGAAATTCGTGTCATATGTCTCGCACATGTCGTCAGTCAGTGTGAAGTAATGAGGGCATGTCTCGCATGTGACCTTTACGCCTCTTGCCTTTGCGTCCCTGATCATCCTAACTCCGCCCTTCGTGCTTACGTGGCAGATGTGTACCGGGATATCCAGATACTCCGAAAGGATAATGTCCCTGGCGATCATAATGTCTTCAGCTGCAGCGGGGATTCCTCTGATTCCGATGGTCGTGGAGACTATACCTTCGTTCATCGCACCTTCAGAAAGATCCTTGTCTTCGCAGTGGTTAAGTACCGGAAGGTCAAAGTCTGAAGCGTACTCGAGCACCTTTCTCATGATGCCAGCATTCTTAATGGGATGCCCGTCATCAGATACTGCTACGATTCCGGCTTCCTTCATGAGACCCATCTCGGAGATGAGCTCACCGTCGATGCCCTTGGTAGCAGCGCCGATCGGGTAAACTCTGCATTTATCAGCTTCTTTTGCTTTCTTCAGGATGCCGCTTATGACAGCCGCATTGTCTGCTACGGGATTCGTGTTGGGCATCGGGCAGATCGAAGTGTATCCGCCCTTTGCGGCACTTGCGGTACCTGTGGCGATCGTCTCTTTGTACTCTCCGCCGGGTTCTCTTAAGTGGCAGTGCATGTCGACAAGTCCGGGTGTTACAGTCGCGCCCTTAAGGTCGATCACCCTGTCTGCCTTATCCTCAGGAAATTCCTTGGTGAACTTGCCGTCTTCGATATAGATTTTTGTGGTCTTGTCGTCGTTATAGACCTTGGCGTTGGTTAAGATTATTCTCACAGATTGTTCCTCCTTGCCATAAGAAGGTAGAGCACAGCCATTCTGACCGCTACACCGTTTGTTACCTGTTCATTAATTACCGACTGGTCGCAGTCATAGACTGCCGTCGGGAGCTCTACTCCGTGATTACACGGACCCGGGTGCATTAAGAATGCGTCGGGCTTTGCGAGCGCGAGCATCTCAGGCGTGATCGCATAGAACTTCGCGTATTCGGCGATCGACGGGAAAAGTGATTTCTGCTGGCGTTCGAGCTGTACTCTGAGGCCCATAACCGCGTCAGCATCCTTGATGCAGTCAGCAACGCTGTCCGCGATCCTGACGCCCATCTTCTCTATTCCGATCGGCATCATGGTCCTCGGACCATAGACGCTGACCTTCGCGCCGAGCTTTGACAGGCCGATCGCATTGGATCTGACTACTCTCGAGTGGTAGATGTCGCCGCAGATCGCGATGTTCTTGCCTTCGAAAGTATCGAATCTCTCATACATCGTGAGCATGTCGAGCAGGGCCTGCGTCGGGTGTTCGTTCATTCCGTCACCTGCGTTAACCACGCTTGCCTTAAGGTAAGGCGCGATGAAGTGCGGCGCGCCGGACTGGTTGTGTCTCATGATTATGATATCCGTACCCATCATGTCGATTGTTCTTGCTGTATCAAGGAGTGACTCGCCCTTATTTACCGAGCTTCCGGACGTAGAGATGTTAGCGGAAGCCGATCCCATATATTTCGAAGCCAGCTCGAAAGAAAGCCTTGTTCTTGTCGAGTTCTCGTAGAAAAGCGTTACTACCGACTTGCCCTGAAGGTGGCTCGTCTTCTTGTTGGCAGACGCGATAACGAGCTTCATCGTTTTCGCAGTATCAAGTATCTCCATGATCTCTTCAGCGGTAAGCTGCTTCATGCCGAGGAGATCTTTGCTCTTAAGTCCCATTACTTGTCGTCCTCCTCTTTAAGCAGTATTACGCGGTCCTGACCGTCGACCTCTTTGACTTCAACGTCTATGTGCTCAGTGATGGCAGTCGGAACGTTCTTACCTACGTAGTCAGCCCTGAAAGGAAGCTGCCTGTGGCCTCTGTCGATGAGGATCGCGAGCTGAATGTTCGCAGGGCGTCCCATATCGAAAATATTCTCGATCGCCGCCCTCGTAGTCCTGCCCGTGAAGAGCACGTCATCTACAAGGATGATCTTCTTATCATTAACATCGAACGGGATATCCGTGCCGTTTACGACCGGGTGTGCCGAGAGCATCGAGAGGTCGTCTCTGTAGAAGGTGATGTCAAGGATGCCCATCGGCACCTTTATGCCTTCGATCTCCTCAAGAAGCGCCCTGAGCCTCATTGCAAGGGGCACTCCCCTTTTCTGGATTCCGATGATCGCCACGTTTTCGAGTCCGTCATTATGCTCGACGATCTCATGCGAGATCCGGATAAGCGCTCTTGACATCGCAGCTTCATCCATCAGTTCATGACCGGGAATTAAGACCATAAAAAAACTCCTTCCGCTTGGTATATGGCTATGCGCCACCCGTCCGGCAGAAAGGAATCCGTAAAAGCAAGTATATATCATTTTTACAGCCACTTACGGCCTCGCCGGACCGTTTAAAGTTTTGCTGTAATGAATTCTATATTTAAAGGGAGAGAAAAGCAAGGCGGAAATGGGGTATTATTTCGAGCATATATAAAGCCAACGTGGTTTATGGTAATCAAGATGATGAAAAAACCAATGCTGAAGAAAATCCACGCTGTTTTTCGCGCATAGAGTGAAATTCAGCGTGAAAAAGGGGCAACGGTTGATCAGACTCACGCTTTTTTTCACGCATGGCGTGATTTTTCGCGTGAAAAAAGCAACAACAGTGATTAAAACATGGTTATTCGGACAGATTTTTAAGTAATAAAGCTTTCGAATTGTGAACAAAACCGACAAAACCCGCGAGATTGCATTTTTTACCCCCGAAAATTGAGACTTTGAGCTATTTAATGAGACTGGGAAACCCCGTAAAATATAAGTGATTTTGCAAGGAGGAATAGATCATGAATAACATAATTCTTCCAATGAAAGTTCACGCAGTAAAACTCGAATACCGGAGACGGATTTTGGATTCTATTCCGCATGGCCATTTTGGCGTCAGGAATGGAAGTAAAATAGTCATTATCACGTATGATCCGGAAAACCCGAAGTGTACATCAAGAAATCGTAGGGTATTTTACATTTCCACAAAAAGAGGCAAAGCATATTCCGAAGCTGTAGCAAAATATTTGAAAGTTAAGAACGAGTATGATTTATTGCTTAGCAGTTGGAGATCACTGTACAGTATTCCACCACCGCGAATAAACTTCCCTATCATTCAGTTCGCGGATCCGCACCGCATGAATAATGAATTCTTCGAAAGGCAGAATGATCGCCGCGGAAAGTATAAACCCGATAATCCGACAATCAGTGATCACGGAGAGTTAAAATCCAAGAATGAGCAGATTGGAGCTGATCTGCTCAAACGGCTGGATATTCCTTTCAAATACGAACCGGAGGTCTATCTTGAATCCATCGAAGAGATGATAAATCCGGACTATCTCATAAACTTTTATGAGATCGACAGATGCGCATATCTCGAGATCCTTGGAATGAATGACAAAATCGGTTATACGGTTAAAAACTCCACAAAGATCACCGGCTTTTCGAAAGATTCATACAGACCGGGCAGAGAAGTTATATATGTGCATATCTATGACCGGAACAACTTTGATGAGGATTACTTTGTAAGTCAAGTATTGTCGGCCTTTAACGACATGATTCCCGACAGCGCGCTTGTGTGGGAGACTGTACCTAAGGCGGTATGATTTCTTTTTATTATTGGCGAATTCACGATTAACTCACGAAAATTCACGCTGAAAATCACGTTCATACGCGACTTTCAGCGTGAAATCACTTCATGCATGTCGAAAACTTACGCAGTTTTTCACGCACTGCGTGACTTTTTGCGCGAATAATCGCGAAAGAATAGAGATTTTTAGTCTGACAGCGGGCGGTATACTAGAAAACAGAACGCCTTACTCCACCCCGATCTTCTTCAAAAAGCCTTCGATATACCCGGTGTACTTCTCAAACCCGGATACATATCTGCATCTGGCGTGGCCGGCGCCTTCGACCATTATAAGTTCGGTGTAAGCGCCGTTCGCGGAAGCGGCGGCATTGAGCAGTTCGCTGTGATAGGGCTTGACGAGCCTGTCGCCGGCACCGTGTATGAACAGAACAGGATAAGTATTGTTTTCGAGGCATTTAAGTGCGCAGGTATCCTTCATGTCGACATGATAGATGATCTTGCCGGTAAGATTGATAATGGGCGCCAGAAAGGCCATGTGAAGATTACCGTAACCGTCGCGAAGGACGTCGTAGCAGCTAGTAAAGCCGCAATCGGCAACGATAAAGTCGATCTGAGGCTTGAAGCGCACTACTGACAGTGACGTAGAACTTCCCATCGATTCGCCGTGGAGGCCGAGCACGCGGATATCGGGATAACGCGCACGGGTATCATCGATGACACACTTGAGGTCAAAAGATTCGATATTGCCCAGAGTACAGATGTCAGGGGCATTTGCGCCGTGCGACCTGGCGTCGTAGATGATGCACGAGAAGCCGAGCATGATATAAGAATTAAGGTATTTGACCATGCCATAGCGGTTGGATGTATGGCCGTGGCATAAGATCATGTATTTGCCTGTGCCGCTGGTGGAAGGCGTATCAACAAACATCGCATGAAGCACGTACCCGTCCTTGCCATTTATCTCATACTCCGTTTTCGCATAAGAATCGAAATCGAGCCAAAGGCCCTTGCCCTTATTCCACGCGGTTTCCTGGTCATAACTTAAAGTCCTTGGCTTTAACGAGCGTTTGACATTGCGCCAGCAGAAGATCGCTAGGCTGACGATCAGGAAAACAATTATGGCTGTTACTACTATTATCCACGTCATAGGCTTTACATCACAAATAGTAAGTTAGCATGTTTCCCTTGCCCTTTATGTCCAGACTTACCTTCTCCTTATACTCAAAAACATCCTTGGTCTGCTCATAAGTGACATCGGACACATGGATCTTCATGGGCGTGCCGGAGCTCTCCATCCTGCTCGCGACATTTACGGTGTCGCCCCAGATGTCGTAGATGAACTTCGTCTTGCCGATAACGCCGGCGACGAGCTCGCCCGAATTAATGCCTATGCGGATGCGGAACTTGATATCTGACGTCTTATTGAATTCATCGATATCCTCCAGAAGGCCCTGTGCGAAGCGGATCATCTTCTCTGCACCGTCATTTTCCGGATCGTTGGTAAGACCGGTTGCAGCCATGTAGGCGTCGCCGATCGTCTTTATCTTCTCGATGCCTTCTTTTTTCGCGCGGTCATCGAAAAGCGTCATCATCCGGTTAAGCATTATGACAGTATTTTCCGCGCTCATGGAATCGCTGATCTTCGTGAAATCAACGATATCCGTGAACAGCACCGTGGCATTCGGATAACGGTCCGAGATCGTCTTGTCCGGGTGTTCGGTAAGTTCTTTTGCGATAGGCTCGGGAAGGATGTTAAGCAGAAGATGCTCGACCTTCTCATTAGCCACCTTAAGCTCAGAGGTCCTTAATTCGACGGTCTCCTCGAGCTCTTTCTGGTATTTGGCCATCATCTCGATCTCGAGGCGGTGCGCCCTTTCGAGCTTTTTGTTGGTATCAAGGATGGTGAAAACATAAAGGATGATATCGAATCCTGCCGTCGACAGTACCGACGCGGCAATTCCGGAAGTCACGAACTGGAGAACAGACATCAGGACCGGAATGATGATGAATAAAAGTATGAGTATCCTGATGGACCTCGTAAGCTTTTTGTAGTACTTAAACACATAGTAAAGATCGATCAGCATAGGCGGTACGCAGAAGATATAATGCATGAAGAACAGTCTGCCGTGCGTATAGACATTATTGGCATCCCAGTAGTAATAAAGGCCTGTAAACATTCCTATGAACAGAGAGATCACGCCTGCAACAGCGATAAAATCACCTGCGAAAATACCCTTCGGGATCTTCTTAAGTCCTGCCTCATTGGTGAAAAGGTCCTTAAGATAAAGGTTAAGGCAGAGTATCAGAGCCAGCGCGAAAAGATAATCCAGGAATTTGGCGACGCGGACCATCTGCCATCCGCCCGGGTCAGCAACGTCTCTATAGAGATAATAATATCTGCTTGCGGCAAGATACAGCGCCGCATAAACCTCGAGCAGGATTATGGCGTTTCTCCTTCTCGGGGAAAGGCTTTTCGTAAACAGGGTAAGGAAAGCAATGATAAGGCATATGCCCTGGAAAAAGAGCATAAAATCAGTCTGATACTCTCTAAGAAAGCCGATCATTAAAACTCCCGAAAACCACAATATCAACTTGATTATACATTAAAATATCCTCATATTATTGATACAATCAATATCGAATAAGGAAATGGATTGGAGACCTGTCCGATGCGAAAAACGAAAAAGATCACTTCCCTGCTGCTCTGTCTGCTGATGCTCATTAGCCTCAGTTCATGCTTCCAGCCGACGGACAAACCAGGCATGACGACATATTCAGAGACTACGGCTTCTTCTGCTTCAGAGACGACAAAGCCGGTCCCTTCATCATCTGATTACACCGATGTAGTAATTATGTCCACCACGGACATGCACGGAAAATGCTGGGATACCGATATCTTCACAGACAATGAACAGCCACACAGCATGCTCAAGGTATCATCCGCTGTTTCCGAGGTAAGGAAAGAATTCGGCAGGAACAACGTGATCCTCATCGATAACGGAGACATTTTCCAGGGAGCACCGGAATCCCAGACCCAGCTTTTTCAATACATTTCCGGAGAGTCTGACGAGATACCCTCCATGGCGCTCTGCCTTAAGGAGATCGGCTATGACGCATTTTCTCTGGGAAACCATGAATTCAATTACGATTGGGACGCGATGAACAAGATCTACAAATGGCTTGATTCCAATGGTGTTCCGGTCATCTCAGGCAATATCTGCTATGACGGTTCTGACAAGACTCACAATGCCGGAGACTGTGTTTTCGAGCCTTACACGGTAAAAGAGATCACCGTAAACGGCAATGCCCACAAAGTCGGCATATTAGGTCTCGAGAATTGCGATGTAACCCGCTGGGACATTCCGGACCACTACCCCGGCATGATCTTCGTCCAGCCTGACAACAAGGATTATTCAATGGCTAAAGAGGCCGGGCGTTATATAGAGAAAATGAAGCAGGACGACTGCGAATTCATTATCGTTACCTATCACGGCGAGCTTGGGTCCGACGACAACGCGCTGACATTCGGCAATAATACTGAGAGCCAGGGTAAGCGCATCGTATCCGGAAATGACGATATATCAATGCTTATTACCGGTCACGATCATTTAACGGATTATTCGAATTCTTTCATTAAGGATAAGAGCGGAAAAGACGTCCTCGTGGTCAACGGCGGCGGCCAGGAAGTCACCAAGAGCGTTTTCCGCTTCAAGGAAGATGAGAGCGGAAAGCTTGTCTGGGAGATTGTTTCTTCAGAGAATCTGGTTCTGGACGATTATAAAAATGATGAGGAACTTAAGAAAAAGATCGCACCTTACGCAGAGATTGCCGAGAAAAAAATCAACGAACCCGTCGGAAAGACTTCGGGCAACTGGGACGGCAACGATAATTTCTATACCGAATCAACGGATACCATCAATCTTGTCTGCGCTTCCGTTAAAGAGATCATAAGCAAGAAGGTCAAGGAGAAATACACCAGACCTTCAGATGCCCGCGCTGACCTCGATCACCTAGACATCGATCTTGTCATGACGACCGTCACCGTATCGGACAACTATACCGTTAAAGCCGGAGATATCAGCTACAAGGACATTTACAAGATCTATAAATTCGCCAATTCGGTATACGTTATTCCGATGACCGGCAAAGAGATCAAGGACATCATGGAAGAAAACGCTTCCGAAAAGCTTTCTGCGAGCGTACAGAACGGTGAAGCTGTCTTTACGCCTGTGGGAGACAGCTATACCCATCTTATTTTCGGAGGTCTGAGCTTCGAATACGATCTTGCCAAACGCGACAGCAGCAAAGTCTCGATCGGCTCGTTCTCGAACGGCCGCACCTTCAAAGATGACGGAGTATATCTGGTCGCAGTTAACAATTACATCCTCGGAAACGAGAATTGCGGTCTCCGCAAGTTTTCAGCCGATGATGCGATCTGGATTCAGTCAGATGACGGCAACGGTGAATTTATCCAGGACACCATAGCCGAATACATCACCTCGAAAACCCGTATCAACGGATCAGTAACGCCCAGGTTGTTCAACTGGTCATGGAAGATTACCTATTCAGCTTCCACTTCCGGAATCGAACCTGACAGCAAAGACGTTCTCGCAGTCTACGAGAAAGATCCGCAGGACGAGAAGAAATACATTCTCTATCACGAAGCTTCCGGAACAACGATCACAACCAATGCATCCGGTGTAAATCTTGCCGGCGCACAGATTCCTGCAGTCGGTGATTACCTCACTGGCGACCTCCCTGCCGGAGCCCTCGAATTCACACTCTTCTACGATGAAAGCTTCAATTTCACGCTCAGGGACCAGTACGGTAACTTCCTCGTCTCCTCGCCTACAGGCGGCCTCGCCCTGACCAACAAACCGGTCGAAGACCGCTACCAGTTCTGGCACATGGAAAAAGTCGACGGCGGCTACCGCATCTATAATGTTGGCGGCACCGGTTCCGTCGACCACTCGCTCATGTGCAGTAACGGGTCATTCACCACCGGAACATACAATAATACGAACGCGTTCGTGTTTACTTTCTATGAGGTGGGGTAAAGGTTTTATCTTTTCCGAAAATCTGCATTCCAAAGTCCCCAAAATCCCGCTGAGTTCCCGCCCGGCGGGATTTTTTGCTGGCGATTAACTTCATTGTTCCCAAAAATCACGCTGTTTTTCGCGTAGTTGCGTGATTATTTGCGCGAAAATAATACCACGAATCTTAATTTTCACGCTGTTTTTCACGCACTGCGTGATTTTTAGCGGGGATAATGACCAGGAAATAAGATTTGAAGTCTCGAAGCAGGACGTTTGCGAATCATTTACTCTATAAAACGTCATGCTCCTCCCCTTACCTTCTCTTATACGTCTTGCTGTACGCTACCATCATCGCTGCAATGCAGACCAGAGCGATCACGCCGACATAAACGACAGAATTAATACCGCTGAAGCTGTTTCCGAAAGCATAAGCATTGAAGCTGAACGTCTCCCTGATCGCATCAGCAAACATGCCGTTATCGAGGCCGCCGATCGAAGAGTCGATGCTGTCAACGACGCCGCTTAAGAGCAAATTTCGGATGAGCGAAGTGATGTGGCTTGCCGGGAAAAGATTGCAGACGCCCTGAACGCCATCCGAAAACTGTGACAGCGGAATATACGCACCGATCACGAATCCGGAAGCAGCACTGAGAATTCCGAAGAACGCCGTGCAGCTGGCAGTCGATCTGAAGAACAGCAGGACAAGCATAAATAAAGCAGTTGACGATAACGATCCAAGAAACATCAGTCCATAAGCTGCCGCTACAGACGCGAAAGTAAGATGAGCATCGCCCATAACATACAGCACTACCAAACCGACAGTAAGGATCAAAGACGTCATAATGAATGAACAGATAGTGGAAGCTGTAAAGTATGAAAGAATTATCTTCCATCTTTTCAGAGGTGTCGCGCAGATATCACTGTCAACGCCAGCTTCACGGTCTTTTACGATCGTCTGAAGGCATGTGTAAGGGACCGTTATCATGGCAGAACCGAGAATACCCGTGAGCAGAATTCCGTTAACGAACATGTCAACATCTTTGCCGGAGACCAGGTTTTCGAGCCCGTTCATGGTGCCGTTAAGCGCATCGACAAAAGTGCCTTTCAGGAACAGAAGATACAGCACGAACACGATGATCGACGTCAGCAGCGAGAACAAAATTGCCAGTTTGTCCTTGAAATATATGAGCAGGTTTCTTCTTGTAAATCCAATAAAATCTTTCATGATGCAAGCTCCTTTCCGGTGAGGTTCAGGAACACGTCGTCCATCGTCCCCTTGATATATTCGTAATCCCTTATCTCTTCCCTGTGCTCGAAAATAAACTCCGTCAGATTCTCGTCAGTCTCGATGCTGTAATGGTCGGCGTCGTAAACGAAGTTCGAGCTTATCCTGCTGATGAGGGCCTCGGAACGTTCGCTTTTTGCCGTGTACCAGACAAGACGGGAATGAGCATATCTTGTCTTGAGTTCAGCAGGTGTCCCGCTAGTTACTATCCTTCCCTTATCAAGGATCACGACATGATCGGCATCTCTTGTCTCTTCCATGTAGTGAGTCGTAAGGAATATCGTCATTCCGTATTCCCTGCGCAGATAATTAATATAATCCCAGACGAGCTTTCTGGACTTCGGATCAAGGCCCGTCGTCGGCTCATCTAAGAAAAGGATCTTCGGGTTGTTGATGAGCGCTCGCATGATGTCGACGCGCCTTCTCTGCCCGCCCGAAAGCTTCTCGTATCTGCGGTCCCAGATATCCTTCATTTCGAACCTTTCAGCGAAAGGCTCGAGCCTCCTCTCGACCTGCTTCCTGGATAGCCCGTAATACGAACCTCTCGTGAGCAGGTTATCCTTAACGCTCAGCTTTTTGTCGAGCACCGAATTCTGGAAAACTATTCCGTTGACCTTGCGGATCTCGTCGTCCTCTTTCCCGAGCTCGTGTCCGCAGATGAATGCCGTTCCGGCGGTCTTCTCGAGGATCGTCGTCAGCATATTGATCGTCGTCGACTTGCCGGCCCCGTTTTCGCCCAGGAATGCGAACATCTCGCCCTCTTCCACATCGAATGAGATACCGTCAACCGCGGTGTGCTCCCTGTACTTTTTCGTAAGATCTTTAACTTCAATGATTTTCATGTTAATTCCTCCTTGCAGGGCCACATTAACCCATAAGGAGGCGCTAGAAAACAGCTGCGCTACCAAGTTGCGAAAAAGGGAGACTAAGTTGCTGATTTGGGGGGCTTGTATCCTAAATTCACGAATAGCTCCGCCCCGTCACTCCTCGTCCCGGATATCGTCCAATGCCTTGTTGATCTTTTTGTCGTCGCGCTTGTGGAACCAGAGAGTCACGGTCCATGTGAATGCATAGACAGCGAAGTAGATAATGGTCATGAATATGAAGCCGTCGACCTTCGTGTACCACTTAAACAACCATCCGAAAAGGCTTACGATCGCATAAAGTCCGATGCAATGAAGGATTATGCGGACGGTGAATTTGTTTTTCGGCAACTCAGTATCTACAAGCCAGAGAACAGTCGGCAAAGAACAGACTGCGCCCGTCAAAACGATCGATACCATCTGAAGCCAGTTCATATTAAACTCATAGAGCGGATCACCGGAAAAAAGCGTAAAGAACAGCCCCTCAATAATGATCCCGACCAGGATCGCGAAAGATATCATCATCGTCTGTTCAAGCCAGAGCTTCATTTTGTTCATGATAATCCGAGCCTCCTCTTAACTTCCTTTACATACCCTCTCGAAATGATGACCACCTCGTCATTGAGCAGCGTCGCATCGATCCTGCCGCTCATCTGCGACTTGACGTTCTTGACCTTCCTTAAGTTGATGATCATTGATTTCGAGCACCTCATAAAGTACCCGCCGAGCATGACCTCCAGCTCATAAAGCCTGTATTTGCAGTCATAGCAGCCCTGCTTCGTATACACAAATGTCTTCTTGTCAACGGATTCGATATAGTAAACAGCCGACGCCTTGATGATATAGGTCTGCCCGTCCCTGCTCACGGCAAACCCCTTCGACTCGCCCTCGAGCAGCTCGATCGCACCCCTTATCTCATCAGTAATCTCGACCGCCTTAATGACGGCCTGCTCTTCATCCTTACTGCTGACTTTCTCAATATGGACCTGCATCAGAACCCCGAAAATGTAGTATTACATGCAAATTATATATGAGAATTCCACTTTAGAAAATGAAGATGGCATATGGTTTTTTCAGCGGCAAAAATGTGTTCGATAATAAGGGGTTAGAGTTGTAGCAAAAATGTATTTCATTTTTAAGATTTTTTCTGCTGCAAAATTGGCTATTTCCCGAAAATGTGCATTTTAGTCTTTATGAAAACACTTTAATCCTGCGACAAATCTGCTACAACAAAACGTGCATAAAAAGATTGAGCAAAGCGACTGCCCGGGGTCCGAAAGATAAAAATACCTTCTTCAACTAGTTGAGCGAAGCGACTGTCCGGGGTCCGAAAGATAAAAATGCCATCTGTAACTAGTTGAGCGAAGCGACTGTTCGTAGTTACAGATGGTATTTTTATCTTTCTGGTGGGGCTGGTGGGACTTGAACCCACACGATTTATGGTCGGCAGATTTTGAGTCTGCTGCGTCTGCCATTCCGCCACAACCCCGTGTGCGCAAAATATTATATTAAAGCGGTTTTTCTTTGTCAATTTATGTAAGGCTTGACTGTTTTGGTATTTCAATAACGCATATCTTTTTTGTTGATTTTTAGCCCAAAAAAGATACGTTTTCGCATTCAGTGCAGCATCTGATATGACAATACCTTTCTGAAATGACTACATATCAATGGAAAATATCTTTTTCGTGGGATAATCCAAGAAAAAAGATACTTCAATCTGATAAAAATATCTTTTTTGTATCGAAAACCACAAAAAAAGATACAACCATAATCAATCAAATCCAAATAACTAATCTATCTCGTTTCCCTCACGCAGCTTCAGCTACAGGATCATCTGCAGCCTCTGCACCTGTCCTCAAAGAATCCGCATCCATTACCCCGGCAGCCTTTAGAAACGCCTCAATATGCGCCTGATACTCCTCGATTCCGGCAACCTGTCTGGAACGGGCGTGACCGGCTCCGGGGACGATCCAGAGCTCGGAATATGCATATTTTACAGCCTCGTCATACATGTCCATGCTGTTCTGGATGTCGATCCAGTTGTCTTCGGAGCCGTGGATGAACAACACGGGCACGCCCTTACCCTTCAGAGCGTCTATCCCGCTGACTTCGGCATCATCGATGTTGTACAGAAGCTTGAATCCTATGTCCGCGCAGGTTCCGAAAGGATAAAGGTACATGTCGTTATACATGTCGTGGACCATGTACTTAAGGCTCTGGAAGCCGCAGTCGGCGACGACAAAATCGACTTTGTCAGTATAGCGAAGGGCATTTAAGGACGTTGATGTACCCATTGATTCGCCCTGAAGACCGAGAACAGCAACGTCACCGTAGCGGGAATATGTGTCCTCGATCAGATAATTCAGGTCAACACCCTCATTTCCGCCCATCGAGCAGATTGCCTTCACGTTTTCGCCGTGTGCCCTCTGGTCGTAAATAATACATGTGAAACCCATATTTATGTAGGCGTCGCAGTATTTAGAGGCTGAAAATTTGTTGGAGGTGTGTCCGTGCGAATAGATAACGTACTTACCGGTGCCTACGGTGGACGGATCATAGACCCTGGTGCAGTGAAGCTCATAGCCGTCCTTGCCCTTGACTATGTAATCTTCCTTTTCATAGGAGTCGAAATCTCCCCAGACGTTGTTTTCCTTCATCTCCGAAATGACATCGTCATAGGAAGAGCGCTTGGGATGCGTGATCGAGGTCGACGTACCGATGGCGGCACCGAAAAGATTCAGCACTATAAATACCGCCAAAGATATGAGGACGATCTTAGCGACTTTCTTTTTCGAGACCTTCTTGCGAGACTTGCCCTGCTGCCCAGACATGACCGGCTTGCCGGTCACAACAGACTCTCCTGACTTCAACGACCCACCTGACTTTGCCATACAAACACCCCATAATTGTTTTCGCAAATATTATAACAAAGAATAAAAAGGAAATTCTTTCGACTTTAAAGTGAAAATCATTACAGCAATATGTCATTGAAAAACGATACAAAGATTCAAAACTCACTCAAAACTGACCTAAAAAACAAAAAAATATCAATACTATTTCAGGTCCATGAGGGTATAATTATCGTGTTAAATTTTAAGGAAAGAGGTTACCGAATATGGCTAACATTGATTTGACAAAGTACGGCATTACAGGCTCTACCGAGATCATCTACAATCCTTCATATGAGAAGCTCTTTGAAGACGAGATGGATCCTACCCTCGAGGGCTACGATAAGGGACAGCTCACAGAACTCGGTGCAGTTAACGTTATGACAGGTATCTATACCGGTCGTTCCCCTAAAGATAAGTTCATCGTCATGGATGACACATCCAAGGACACAGTTTGGTGGACATCAGACGAGTACAAGAATGACAACCACCCTGCTTCAATCGAGACTTGGGAAGCATGCAAGAAGCTCGCTATCGAAGAGCTCTCCAACAAGAAGCTCTACGTTGTTGACTGCTTCTGCGGCGCTAACAAGGACACACGTCTCGCTGTAAGATTCATCGTTGAGGTTGCTTGGCAGGCTCACTTCATCAAGAACATGTTCATCGTTCCCACAGCTGAGGAAGAGGCTAACTTCGAGCCTACATTCGTTGTTTACAACGCATCCAAGGCTAAGGTTACAAACTATGCTGAGCTCGGTCTTAACTCTGAGACAGCAGTTCTCTTCAACGTTACAACCAAGGAGCAGGTCATCCTCAATACCTGGTACGGCGGCGAAATGAAGAAGGGTCTCTTCTCCATGATGAACTACTTCCTCCCTCTCCAGGGCATCGCTGCTATGCACTGCTCTGCTAACACAGACATGGAAGGTAAGCACACAGCAATCTTCTTCGGTCTCTCCGGAACAGGTAAGACAACACTTTCCACAGATCCTAAGAGACTCCTCATCGGTGATGACGAGCACGGCTGGGACGATGAAGGCGTATTCAACTTCGAGGGCGGCTGCTATGCAAAGGTTATCAACCTCTCCAAGGAGAACGAGCCTGACATCTACAACGCAATCAAGAGAAACGCTCTCCTCGAGAACGTTACTGTTGACGCTGAGGGCAAGATTGATTTCGCAGACAAGTCCGTTACAGAGAACACACGTGTTTCCTATCCTATCGACCACATCGAGAAGATCGCTAAGAACGTTAACAAAATCTCTTCCGGTCCGGCTGCAGACAACGTAATCTTCCTTTCTGCAGACGCTTTCGGCGTACTCCCTCCTGTATCCATCCTCACACCTGAGCAGACAAAGTATTACTTCCTCTCAGGCTTCACAGCTAAGCTCGCTGGTACAGAGCGTGGAATCACAGAGCCTACACCTACATTCTCCGCTTGCTTCGGTCAGGCATTCCTCGAGCTCCATCCTACAAAGTATGCAGAAGAGCTCGTAAAGAGAATGGAACAGTCCGGCGCTAAGGCTTACCTCGTTAACACAGGTTGGAACGGCACAGGCAAGAGAATCTCCATCCCTGACACACGTGGAATCATCGATGCTATCCTTGACGGTTCCATCAAGAACGCTCCTACAAAGAAGATCCCTTACTTCGATTTCGAAGTACCTACAGAGCTTCCGGGCGTTTCCACAGAGATCCTCGATCCCCGCGACACATACGCTGATGCAGCTGAGTGGGACAAGAAGGCTCAGGATCTTGCTGGAAGATTCATCAAGAACTTCGCTAAGTATGAGACAAACGATGCCGGTAAGGCTCTCGTTGAGGCTGGTCCTAAGCTCTGATACTTATTCAGTTAAGTTAAATGTTTTAAGAGGTTGTCCGATCGGGCAACCTCTTTTTTAGTCATATGCGCATTAATCCGCAGACGGTTAACTCATACTGTAAATGTGTGGTAGAATCAAGAAAATTTAATTAATACTAATACTGAAACCAGTATTGTGAATATGGAAAACAAAGTAAGTGATAAGCTCTCACATTCAAAACCTGCTCTAAAAGGTTTGACTACAGGCCGGCGTAAAGTTTTATATGGCGGGTTATCGTTTTTTATACCTTTTATTCTGATCTATATAGTTTATTATGCAGCGAAAATAACTCCTTTTGGCGATAATACTCTTTTCATTTCAGATTCCAGAGTGCTGCATTTATCTTACCTTTCCTATTATTCAAGAGCGCTCTGCGGAAAAGAAGATTTATTGTATTCTTTCCAGATGGGTATCGGGAAAAACAACTATGAATTCATCAGCGGTCTCTTTAATCCACTGAATTATCTCTGTTTGTTTTTTGACCAGTCAAAATATGCTGCTTTATATTCATTTATGCTGGCAACAGATATGGCATTGAGCGGACTGACAATGTATCTGTTCCTCACACATACCATAGATCGAAATGGTAATGCCCTGATATTTTCGACCTGTTATTCACTGATCGGTTTCAATGTAGCTTATTGTTTCATGTCTGATTTTGTCTTTTATTCAGTTCCCCTGCCTTTGATCGCATGGGGATTGATCAATATTCTTAAAGGCAAAAAGCCATGGCTTTACATTTTTGCACTCAGTTATTCCATTCTGCAGAGCTTTTACTTTGGATATATGCTCTGTATCGCTTCAGTTGCGCTGTTCACAACATGGTTTATAAAGGATTTTAAGACTTACAGACCCGGGAGCAGATCGATAATCATTAACTATACCCTATCCTCGCTTATATCCGGTCTGCTGCCTGCGTTTGTCTGGCTGCCCTCCCTTTCTGCGCTTTCGGGCGGCCGCCTGGATCAAAGCTCTGCCTCTGATTTTACTTTTACATTTAATATGTCTCCTAATGAGTTTTTGGCTAAGTTTTTCATAGGAGCAAATAATCTAGACCAGTTAATGAAAGGACTGCCGAATATATTCTGCGGGTCTTTGGCTGTGTTTTTGGTCATTGCTTTTTTCGCAGACAAAAGAAACACAATACGCGAAAAGCTTTGTTACGGCGCATTAATATTATTCTATTCTCTTACATTCTTTATTAACGCGCTTTCGATGGCTGTCCAGGGATTCTCTACCACAAACTGGTTCAATTACCGTTATTCTTTTGTTTTTTCTTTCATCTTTCTTCTCATCGGTTATCTGGAGTTCATCAAATTGAAGGATATTCAGATCAAGACTTTGAAGATCACCGGTTTGATCTACATACTGATGGCTATTATCGTTTTTCTGAAAAAATACGAATTTGTAGACACTCTCAGTATGTTTGTAAGTCTTGTATTGTTAGGAGTGATCATAGGTTTTTATCTCTGGTTCAGGAAAAAGCCCGACAGTGCGCGTAAAAAGCTATTTACCGTAATGGTGCTTATTATCTGCAGTTTTGAAATGGGGCTGAATTACTATATCTCTTATAAGAGCATCAAACAGTGGGGCATCAGCAATTACCAGTTGAAGAACCTTATGGAATTCAAGAAAACGACCACGGAACTGATAAAAGACTATGACTCATCTTTTTACAGGATTGGCAACGAATCCTGCATAAACTATAACAGCAGTAATGATCCGAGACTTTTTGATTATTATGGAATGGAGTATTTCGGTTCATGCGAAAGAAATTTCGTAATAAAAGGCTTGGGCAAACTCGGTGCCCCTTGTTCAGCACGTCAGTTCTGGTATCCGAGCGGTGAAACAGCCGCATACGATTCATTATTGGGAGCTAAGTATGTCGTTTCGAACCGGGATCTGACTGAAGAAAAGAATTATCAGCTGCAGATCGAGACAAACACGGGCGATGTCTATCTGAATCCGTATACTCTTCCTTTCGCCTCGGTATCCGCAAACGGCATTATGGACGTTACTTTGGGAGATGATCCATTTTCAAATCTCAACTCAGTTTGGAGTTCCCTCAGCGGAATTAACGATGATATCTTCACTCCGGAAGAAAATAAGTCTTTTGAATATTTCGATATCGTTGACGAAGAAGAGAAAAACACCGGAGAATCATATTATGGCTTTTACATAACAAGCGCGGATGAAAACGGCAATGCCTCTCCGGTTACTGATCCTGATATGACTGATTATGTCGAATGCCGTTTTATCGCCCAAAAAGATGGGCCTGTTTATTCTTACAACGGGTATTCGGTTATTAAAACTGATGGCAAGAACAATGTGCCCATGAAATACATCGGTTACTTTAATAAGGGTGATGAAGTAATTGACAAGATCAATATGGCTGAAAATTTCGAGAACGATGAAGATTATGACCTGTTCTGTTCGGAATATTTAATTGCTTATGCAGATTACGACGTACTGTCAGCACACAGCAAAGCTTTGCAGGATAGCTCCGGAACCATGGAAAAGATAACAGACAGTCATCTGACCGGAACCGTAACTGCTGATTCGGACAGCCGTCTTTTCTTCACAATACCTTACGATGAGGGTTGGAAACTTAAGATCGATGGCAATACAGCATCTTTTGACAGGACTGCGGATCTTTTTATGTCAGCGCCGGTCTCTGAAGGCAATCACACATATGAACTGACCTTTGTACCGAAAAATCTGGGAGCCGGCATTATCATTTCCGCCTGCGCAGCCTGTGGGTTATTACTGTATATAGTTATTACTTACAAAAAAGAGAACAAGTTTCTAATCAAAAATTAATGTGATTTTAAAAAATTGTATTTATATTAGTGGTATAGTGAAAATATAAATAAATTTGATACAAGGGCTCGAAAATGAACAGATCCAGAGATATTAGAGTCGTCAGGACTCAGACAGCATTGCTAAATGCACTGGAAGAACTTCTTAAGACAAAGAAGCTCTCGAGCATTACTATCACAGAGCTTTGTTCTGAAGCCAGGATCAACCGTAACACTTTCTATTATCACTACAACAACATCATTGAATTCCTTGAAGATAATAAGAACATGGTTATCGAAGAGCTGAACAATATTCCTAACGTCAGCGAGACCCACAATAAACAAAGTCTTATCGAGATCTTAAAAGTCATTAAATGCCATCCGGCTTTCATGAACGTTCTCATCTCCCCTAACTGTGACCTTGATATTTTTAATGATATCTTTAACACAGCTTCAGAGAAGGCCCGAGTAAGCATTGATAACCCAAGCGGAATTTCGTCTTCTAGAGATCTTATAATCTGTAACTACTGCAACGCCGGCTGCAACGCAGTCATCTGCTCATGGATCATGAGCGGCATGAAGGAATCTCCTGAGGAGATAGCGGATATAATATCTTTAGTCTCACGAAAAGGCGCGATCACACTGCTGTTCCCGGAAGAATAACATCCCCGGAATAACACTTTTCTATCTCAGGTACTCTCCGCATTTTCCGGAACATAGAAACGCCAGATCGAATAGCCGTCGATCACTTCTACGAGTTCCATTTCAGCTTCCGGACAATAATAGCGTCTGAAATATTCAAGCTTGTAATCATAACCCCAATTGTCGACCAGAAGGATGTTCTCTTTCGTGAGGTTCTTGAACGGATTGTAAGGGTCACACCCGTGTGATTCCAGCGCATGTATCTCACCGGGATGACGCATAGTGCACCCGCCGAAATAAGCATAATGCTCGCTGAAAAGCCCCTGCTCAGGCCTGATCCACGGATCATAATCGAAATAGAAATCCTGAATACCCGTAGCAAAATCCACGATGTAATAATGGTCAGGATCATTCTCCAGTCGTTCGATGATATTCAGCGAAGGCTTCCTCTTAACAGTCGGAAATCCGACTTTATCCGGCACATAATTGCTCGAATTAAGCATGATATTGTCAAAATAATACTTGTATTCCTCATCAGAGAGATTCAGATAAGTATTGCACGTAGTCAATCTCGGAACTCTCGAAATACAAGCGACAACAAGAATAATGACCGAAATAATCTCGATGGCGGAAGCTCTTTTGTTGAAATACTTTTTCTTCAGCAAACCCTTCTTAACGTTTTCTCGCTGACTGAACCCGGCAATTATGCAGGACGCAGCGCAGAAATAAACGCCCCATTCAACCCTGTACATGGTACGGCCGTAATAGACAAACCCTGCTAACATTACAAAAGCAGCCAGGAGAAGTATCAATGAATAAAGGCGCTTCTTATTGCTTACCAAAGCTATTAAAGCCGGCAGATAAAGCGCGAAAGCCACCGGATAACCGAGTACTCCGCGTATGAAAGTATAGATTATTACATCAACATACGTGACCGGTCTTGAAGCTACCTGCTTATCCTGCAATTCGGCAACCTTTATCAGTGTCTCATCCGGATAAACATCACGGTCATCAAAGATCCAGGAATTAAGCATCGCGTAATCAACAAAATCAAGCCCGAGTTTTTTATATTCATTCTCAACGTCCTCGTAATAAGGCTTGACCTTATCCGTCAGATTGCTTCGAATGTGTTTATATGTATTGAAATCACTATATGTCTTATCAACATTCTTGAGCCCTTCGCCCAGATAATAGACCCCGAACATCAATCCGATTATGCCGACGCATACGCCAAACCGGAACAATACCCCTTTTATCTCTTTCTTGAAAGCATTGAATCTCTCATTCTTGTCTATATCACTGTATCTCAAAAAGACATTGTAGATAAAAGCAATTACCAGAAAGGCACCAAAGATCAGATAAAGCTCGAAACGCACCATTGAACCGGCGAGCAAAAGCAAAGTGCCAAGGATGACTATCAGCTTCTTATGATCTTTTGCCTCCCAGAGTCCGTGAAGTATCAAAAGTCCCCCTGCGATTCCAGCAGCTGCAGCCACTTTCGTAAACTGGATAAGAACATAAAGATCATCAGTCGAAAACGCAAGAAAAATAATAGCCAGGCATAAGTTTAAAACATTAACCTTTTTCTTGAACAACAGATAAAGGACGACGGTGCAAGAAATAAACCCGAGCAAAATGAGCAGTATAAAATAAAAACTGATGGTCGGAATAATCTTATAAAGGAAAACCAGAAAATAACCGAGGATACTGTTCCCGAACAACAGATGCGGATCATAACCCAGCCCGTAAGCCCCCGACAAAACAGCATCGGTTATGTAATCATCAGAAACCTCATACTTAATATCGAAAACGATAATGCGGAACAAAAATGCCGCCAGATTAAGCAAAAACGCCAAAAGCAGCGGATGCGCAGAAAAATAATCGGTTACGGCTTTCAGCTTCCCGTTAGTACGATGTTCCTTAGTTAATGTACTGACTTCCTGCACAATAATCCCCTCCAAAACAACCTTTAAAAGAATATCATTATTGGAACACAAATACAAAAACCTAATAGCACATGCTTCAATGGAACACAAAAACCATCACCTAATGGCACATGCTTCGCTTTAGATGTCAAGGCACGGCACAGCCTTGCCTATTGGCAGCCTTGACATCAAGCTCGCACGTGCTGTCTTAGTGTTTAAGGTGCGCAAGGCGCACCTTGCATCACAGATGCCGGTAATACAACGACACGCTTTTTAATCTGCGTTTTGCCCTCAGAATATATTCTTCCGAGTCCCTAATATCTTGTCGGATTCATAGGGGTATTTTGCCGTGGTTTTGTTATATTCCTTGTAGGTTTCTGTAATATTGTGTGTTTTTTCAGGGTTTTTGTTGTATTCCTTTAGTGATTTCTTGTGTGCTTTTCTTTGACATTGTCGGTGAGTTTCGACTGTTTTCCGGTGTTTATGAGTGTTTTATTCAATGCGACGCTGTCTAACCAAAAATATCCAATGTCAAAAAAAGCGACAAACAGTGTCCAATAATTCAATAAACTAAGCCTATTCAGCGTTTTTATCTGGTCATCCGAGGTCTCAGAAATCAACTGTTTCCGGCCAAACTCATGCCGACAATGTCAAAGAAAAAC
>JAEFAV010000017.1 GCA_016288885.1 Saccharofermentans sp. | reverse complement strand
AACCTACGATTACATCCATGATACCGCAGAGAAAATAAATGGAACAGATAATGCTTATACGAATGTAACCTGCTTCGATAATGGCGGGATTTCGTGTGTAAATTGAAAGAAGTTCACGGCCGAAGTAAGTTGCGAGAGAGCCTAAGAAAAGGCCTGTGGCACTGACTAAAAGAAGTCCGATAACTGTAATTTTGTTAATCCTGGATTTCTTTCCTGCGCCGATATTCTGGCTTACAAACGAAATTGTAGCCTGATGGAAAGCGTTCATTGCAACATATACGAAACCTTCGATATTAATGGCCGATGAATTGCCTGTGATTACGATATCTCCGAACGAGTTAACGCTCGACTGTATAAAAACATTCGAAAGAGAGAAGAGCGTACCCTGCAATCCTGCGGGAAGTCCGATCTGAAGGATTTTAAGGAGAATGTCTTTGTTGATGTATATTTTATGAATATCGAAATGTATGGTTCCCTTGTCGAGCATCAGGCAGAGGATAACCAGGATGGCGGATATTGTCTGTGAAATAACCGTAGCAATTGCAACGCCGGCTACGTTTAAGTGAAATACTATTACAAAAAGAAGGTTTAATCCCACATTCACAATACCTGAAATAATCATGAACAAAAGAGGCCTTCTTGTATCTCCGACTGCACGAAGTACGGCACTTCCGAAGTTATAAATCATAACCGCCGGCATACCGAGAAAATAAATCCGCAAATATATGGATGCAAGTTCGAGTATCTCGCCTTCGAGTTTCATCCATCTTAAGAAAACAGGTGTGAAGATAAATCCGAATACCGCAACGGCAAAACCTAACAGAGTGCTCAAAGCAACAGCGGTCTGAACGGTATTGTGCAGGTTTTCTTTCTGATTTGAACCGTAATATCTTGCGACAAGAACATTAACGCCGACGGAAAGTCCAATGAAGAGATTGGTCAGAAGATTGATAAGCGAACCCGTACTTCCTACCGCTCCGAGTGAATTGTCTCCCGCGAAGTTTCCGACTACAACGATATCGGCCGCATTAAAAAGAAGCTGAAGCATGCTTGAGAGCATCAGCGGTATGGTAAATAAAAGCATTTTGCCGAATATGGATCCCGAACACATATCCATTTCGTTCTTACTTTTCATGCGGACCTCCTTCGATAATATGTGGAGCCGGGTGCACCGACGGGAACGAAGTTCCCTAGTGTGAGCCGGGCACCATCGTTTCCATTTTAAGTGAAATTAGAGAATATCATATCTCAAAAACATTTTATATTCAATAGATGTAGGACAGATACTTCACAAAAGTGCCTATTTATCATATAATCAATATGTGCGTTAACGTATTATTTTAAAAGGGGTTAGAAATGGGCAAAAAATCTATTAAAGAAAACAAAAACATTTACCAGGTTTCCAGAGAAGAAGCGGGTTTAACACGTTCTCAGGCAAGTGAAGCTCTTGTTTTCATGAGCGATTCACGAATCGAAAAAATCGAGAGTGAAAAGTGCGAACCTCATCCCGATGAAATTCTTGCGATGGCAAAGGCTTATAAGAAACCGTTTTTATGCAATTATTACTGCTCTAACGAGTGTCCTATCGGAAAGGTTTCCGTTCCCGAATTAAAGGAAAAAGATCTCGCTCAGATTACTCTGGAGATGCTTTCGACCATAAATATTTTATCCAAGCAGAAAGACCGTCTTGTCGAAATTACTGTTGACGGAAAGATTACCAAGGATGAAATGAAGGATTTCCTGCTTATAAAATCCGAACTCGACAAAATGACCGTTTCCATCGAGTCTCTCAAACTCTGGATTGATCAGATGGTTGCCGACGGCAAATGGGTTGAATAATATTTGCCCGGAGTGATTCCTTCGTACTTTTTGAATACTTTTACAAAATAACTCTGGCTGCCGAAAGCCAGTATATTCGCTATCTGCGACAAAGAATAACCGGAATAGTCTATCATGTTACGGGCTGTTTCGGTTTTTTTACGCATTACGTACTCGTTAAAGGTCATTCCGGTTTCCTTTTTAAAAAGCCTCGAAAGATGCCCCTCGCTCACTCCGGTTTCGGCCGCGGCATCGCCAATCGTTATTTTTTCGTGCAGATGATCGTAAATATAGTTGATGCACAAAACGATATGTTTCGAATAAACCTTGTCGGTTTTAAGATTTATCATACGTTTCATATAGTCTTTTACCATTTTTTTATGAAGAGCGGAGAGCTCTTTTTTTGATGTGCAGATATCGGCCTTGTTAATGTACAAATCGCTTAAATGGTAGGCCTGCTCGTGCTCCATTCCCCCGTCGATGCAGTATCTTGAAAGCATGGCTGCGGTGATGACGAAATGATATTTAAAGCTCTGAAGAGAGTTAAGCGAGAGTTCGCCGAGGCCCTTTTTATCGCAGAAATCCACTGCCAAAGCCTTGTCGACGGTCTCTTTGTTTCCGTCCCTTACGGCCTCATAAAATTCAACTTCCGGATTGTATGGAGCGTGAAAGGAATAATCCTCACGCATGACATATTCTTTATAGCCCAATTCCCGGGAAATAACATCCATAAAAAGCTCCTTTTTATAAGCCTTTGCAAATAATTTTGCCATGCTTAAAATTTTTAATGAATTCATTGTTATTATATCATTATTTTGCTAAAAAAATCAGATAATTAATATAAATCATAAAAGAATTGTTTTATTGTTTAATTAATGTAGCAGAAAACTTTGTATTTTTTAGGAGTGAGGATTATGAAGAATTTTAAAAGAGTTATTTCGGTTGTTTCGGTAATGACACTTTTGACATCACTGGTGACTTTTGCCGGATGCAACAACGGTGCTTATCAGCCTGAAATCGATCTTGTGCCTAATCCCGATGTGGAAATTGTCGAAGCCACACCCGCACCGGAACTTGAGGGCTACAACATTCTATGGCACGACGAATTTGACGGAAACGAACTTGATTTTAATACATGGAGCTACGATCCCCATGCTCCCGGCTGGACCAACAACGAACTTCAGGAATACACACAGTCCACGGACAATGTGTTCGTAAAAGACGGAAACCTTGTCTTAAAGGCTATAAAAAAGACCATCGACGGAAGAAATTACTATACTTCGGGCAAGGTTAAAACCAAGGATAAAGAGGACTTTTTATACGGCAAAGTTGTAGCACGTGCAAAGGTTCCCGAAGGACAGGGACTCTGGCCTGCAATCTGGATGATGCCCACCGAGGAAATGAAGTACGGCCAGTGGCCCAAATGCGGCGAAATTGATATAATGGAAGTACTTGGAAGCGATGTAACCACAGCATACGGAACCGTTCATTACGGCGAGCCTCACGCAGAACAGCAGGGCGTCGTAACACTGGATTCGGGTTCTTTTGCGGACTCTTACCACGAGTATAGCGTTGAATGGGAACCCGGAGAGATGAGATGGTACATCGACGACAATCTGTATCTTACCGTAAATGACTGGTTTACAGGTGAAGTCGGAGCGGACGAAAAGCCTTATCCCGCACCTTTCGATCAGACATTTTATGTTCAGTTAAACCTTGCGGTCGGCGGAACATGGCCCGGAAATCCCGATGAAACCACCGATTTTGACAATGCCGAGTTTTTGATCGACTACGTACGTGTTTATCAGAAAGACGAGTATGATACAAATGTAAAGAAACCCGAAAAGGTATTCCTGGAAGCTGACGAAACAGGCAACTTCATCAGAAACTGTGATTTCTCCGTAGCTGAAAATCTCGACGATGACGAAGACTGGAAATTCCTTCTTTTCGAAGGCGGCGAAGGAAGTGCGGAAATCAAAGACAATACAATGATTATATATACTGATGCAATGGGTACAGTTGACTATTCGGTTCAGCTTGTACAGCCCGATCTTCCGATGATAAAAGGAAAGAACTACCGCATCACGTTTGACTGCTGGGCAGAGGAAGACAGAAACCTCATTGTATGTATCTCGGCTCCCAACGCAGGCTGGATCAGATATTTCCCGGATACGCTTTTCGATGTAACCACCGAGCCTCAGACCTTTGTATACGAATTCACAATGACCGAAAAGAACGACAATAACGGCCGTCTTGAATTCAACATGGGCAATAAGGGATCGGACGCAACCATTTATATTCAGAATGTGCGCGTAGAGGAAATCGAGGAACTCACACCCGTGGAGGAGTAATTATGAAAAAATTTGAAGGATACGAAAAAGGCGTAAATTTCGGCGGATGGCTCTCTCAGTGCGACCATACCAAAGAAAGATACGATACTTTTATCACAGAAGCCGATTTTGAAAAAGTTTCAAAAAAATTCGATCATGTCAGAATTCCCGTTGATTACGAGCTCATATTAAAGGACGACTATTCTTTTTATGAAGAGGGATTTTCATATATAGATTTTGCGATAAAAATGTGTCGCAGGTACGGCCTTCATATGATACTCGATCTTCATCGTACACCCGGATATTCATTCGATCCCGCGCACGGTGAAAAGGGATTTTTTGATAGCGAAGATTACCAGAATGTCTTTTATTCGATCTGGCGTGAATTTGCAAAAAGATACGGCGGGGAGAAAGACATTCTGACCTTCGAACTATTAAACGAAGTTACCGACAAAGCGTTCTCGGACAAATGGAACGAAATATCGGTTAACTGTATAAAAATGATTCGTGAAACGGCTAAGGATATAAAAATCATCGTAGGCGGCTATTACAACAACAGCCTTGAAGCCGTAAAAGATCTGGCTATGCCTTACGATGACAACGTAGTATATACTTTCCACTGCTACGAACCCCTTATTTTCACACATCAGGGTGCACACTGGATACCCACAATGGATGTTTATTTCAGATGTGATTATAAAATGCCTTACAAAAAATACGATGAATACAGCAAGATTCAGGTAGCCGGTGCTTACAGGGCCTTCCCTCCTTTTGACCCTGATGAGTGTCCGGACGAAAGATATTTTGAGTATCTTTTAAGCGAAGCCATCGAAGTGGCCAAGCAGAGAAACGTGGCTTTATACTGCGGAGAGTACGGAGTAATAGACAGAGCCAACAAAAAAGAAGCCGCAAAATGGTTTCACGACTTCCATGCAGTAATGGATAAACACAATATCGGACGATGCGTCTGGACTTACAAACAGATGGATTTTGAAATAGACGAGGACTTTTAATATTATTCGCTGCCGCTGTTAACATAGCGTGAATAATCGACACCTTTTATTTCAAACCAGTTAGTCCAGGTTTCGTATTCGACGGAATCATATCCGATTCCGGAGTTTTCGGTTCTTGCATCAATAACCATTCCGTCCCCGACATATATACCAACGTGGCCGAAGGTGTAAACACCAAGGCCCGGTATGTCGGGGATTGTTTCTATAGGCCCCGAAAGCGGCGATTCCGCCAGCAGTTCTTCAGTGCCCCTCGCACATACCTCAACTTTGGATTTTATAAGTCCCGAACAGTCTACACGACCTTCCTCACAGCCTCCGTAAACATATTCCCAGTCCTCATAATATGCTCTGAATGCCCATTTTACAAGGTCGTCGGCTGTGGTGGTTAATACATCGTCTTCAAAGGTATAATCTTCATCTGCGACAACATATATATCTTCACCGTCGATGGTTATTACCATCATATCTTTAGGAACTTCAGTGGTAGTTATTTCGATTTCCTGCGATACGTTTTTGATATTGGAAGAGCGCGTCAAAATAACCGTCTCACCCTGGTAAGACGCTGTATCCTCCTCCTCTTCTTCAATTATCTCAGGCACTTCGGGTTCAACGTTTAATGTGGCTACATCAACCCAGTCGACTTTATTTTTCTCTGCTATTATTCCCGGCAGTATAGCAACGGATAAAACGAAACAAAGAAACGTTAAAACTGCGACAACGCTTATGACCCTCGATGACTTTAATCTGAAGTTCATACATCTATTTTACAGTAAAATCTGTTATTTTTCCATCAAAACAGTTTTCCGGATTTTAGTTTGTTACCTAATGTTTGTCACACATCTATCTTTGTTGATTTTAAGGGTTGCCTCAGATATAATAATTTTATACGTAAAAGAGGCATAAAAAGATGTCAAACACCAAGAATTTTAAGGGTTTAAACCTGGTTACTTTAAAGTTCATAGCGATATTTGCAATGACCATAGATCATGTCGCGTGGGCCTGCATTCCCTTTGATTCCGTGCTCGGTCAGATAATGCATATTGTCGGAAGATTTACGATTCCGATTATGTGTTTTGCGATCGTGGAGGGTTATATTCACACGGGCAACGTCGTTAAATATGCCTTAAGACTTCTTATATTCGGTATTATTTCCGCGACTCCTTTTTATATGTTTTTCGGGTCTATGTACGGCTACAGACAGAACATCATCATAGACCTTTTAATAGCGCTATTAACCATAATGATTGCGGCGAGCGAAAACAATTCGCTTTCGGCCAAAATCATAGCCATCATATGCCTCGGAATCATTTCGGCGACGCTCGGCGGATGGCCTATCTTACCGATGATTTACGTTCTGATTTTCTATTTCTTCAGGAAAAATTTTGGTAAAATATGTCTGTTTTTCTCGATTGCGACGGTTGTTACAGTCGTTGTCGTCACACTGTTTTCCGTTATAAACGGCAATGCGCATTTACTTAATCTTGACTGGAAATGGTATGACAAGCTGTATCTCTTAGGATTTGTTCTGCCACTTCCTCTTTTATATTTTTATAACGGAGAAAAGGGCGGAAACCGCTTTTCATCCACATTCTTTTACATTTACTATCCCTCACACCTTCTGGTTCTTTCGATTGCATTTTCCACCATGACGGATATCAGAAGCATCTTCATCATAGTGCAGGGAACCTCGATGCTGCTGATTGCCGTTTTGCTTGCAATGGCGGCTGTTCAGAGCAAAAGGTCTTCCAACGCATCGATTATCGCCACGCTTATATTTGGACTTCTGTTTATGGTCGGATTTTTCGGAGAGATTATAAATCCTACGTATGAGACCATAAAAGAAGTAGTCAAAATCGAGTACGTTGCGGACTGCGGATTTTTGATCTGCTTTACATGGTTTGTGGCGGATTTCTTAAGAATGAAAGTTCCCATTACAATTTACATCATAGAGGGCGGTGTGAGCGCGCTGACGGTATTCGGCGTGTACACGATGGACAGCAATACGCTTTTCTACAAGAGTTTTGAAGTCGGCGGAGATTTGGCTTACCCTGTGGCAATAATTGAGCCCGGAATTCTCTATATTGTCTTTTATATCTGCATCGTGCTGGTGTTCGCGGGATTCTTAATAGCCAATTATATTTCGAGCCGTGAAACCTCGTATATCGAGCATCAGAGAAGAATGATTATAAACTACGCAGTCTTTGCGCTCTGGTTTTTCATTGCGCTTAAGGTAGTCGGAATTTCACCTTACGACCTCATTGCTTTCGGTGTAATCGCCGCCATCTTAATAGTCTCGTACGGCTCCTTAAAATACGGCTTTAACAACAACACGAAGGTCATCGCGGCAAGCGCGTTAAACCATACTTCGGAGAGCGTGGTCGTAATAGATATGACGGGAGAGGTCCTGATGATGAACGAAAACGGCAAGGCTCTTTTCCCGTACATTCAGACCGGCAAAAATGTTAAAAGATACAGAGTGTTAAAGGATATCCTCGATGATAAAAGAAACACCATGGAAAAAGACGACCATGTGTACGGCTTCAGAAAAGAGCCGTTGAACGAAAACGGCGTAGTTCAGGGCTATATGGTCTGGGCTTCGGATATTACCAATCAGGTTGAAGTTTTCAACGAAATCAAAAATATGGCCGAAACGGACGGATTGACGGGTCTTTACAACAGAGTATATCTTGAAAAAATCGTTGATGCGGAGATTGCTGCAGGAAATATAGGAACACTCTTTATGACCGACCTTGACAATTTTAAGAGCGTAAACGATCTCTACGGACACTCAACCGGCGATGCTGTTTTAATTGCATACGGAGAACATCTTATCAACTGCTTCAAAGACACGGACGCTATAGTATGCCGTCTCGGTGGCGATGAATTTACGGTTTATATAAAGAACGATACCGACAGGGTTACAATGGCGGAATACGCGGGCAAAATCATCTCAGGTCTTTCTGATAAAATGTCGCGTTCAAGTCTGCCTCCGATAGTCGGTTCGTCCATCGGTATAACAGTAAACGACGGTCAGATTTCAAATTTCGAAGAAATGTATGAGAAGACCGACAAAGCTCTTTATTATTCAAAGGAACACGGAAAGAACAGATACAGATTCAGTGAGTAGGTGAATTATGGGTCTTTTTAAAAGCAAATACGAAAAAGCAATGGACGACTGCCTTAAGCATGTGGACGTTAATATGAGCAATAACTACAAAGACGCCGCACAGGAAAATTTCCGTGAGTTCGAAGAACTCTTTAAAAAACTGTGTGAAGAAGGCGTCCTCAAAGACAAAGTCAAGGCCGAGTACGGCGAAAAACTCGAAGCATACCGCGGCAAACTCAAGGGCTATACCCACAAGGATCAGAAGCCTTTCTGGACTTGATTTGAGGGGGAGTCGCGACAGCATTTCGACAGCAACGGCTCCCCTGAAATATAATTACTGTAATACTATAAGATTGGAGAAAACAATGGGATTAAATGATACTCCGGGCTCGGAGAGAAAACATATAGCGTTCTTTGGATGCAGAAATGCAGGTAAGAGCAGTCTTTTGAATGCGGTAACCGGACAGAAGTTTGCGATAGTGTCCAATGTGCCGGGAACAACTACTGACCCTGTATATAAGTCGATGGAACTGCTTCCTGCGGGACCTGTGGTGGTTATAGATACGCCCGGTCTTGATGATGTAGGAGAACTCGGTGAACTCAGAATTGAAAAGGCCAAGGGTGTCTTAAGAAAGACAGACCTGGCAGTTCTTGTAATAGATACCGCGAAAGGTTTTGCGCCCGAGGATGCGGAAATTCTTGCACTCATTGAGGAGAGAAAAGTTCCTGTAATTAAGGTGTACAATAAATCGGACATAGCATCGAACAAAGACATTCCTAAAAAAGACGATGATTCCGAACTTTCCGCAACACTCTCTGTAAGTGCGGTTACAGGCGAAGGAATATTTGAACTTAAGGAAACAATTGCAAAGCTTTTAAACGAATCAAAAGACGACAAGGTTTTAGTCGGTGATCTGATTGCGCCAAACGACCTTGTAATACTCGTGGTTCCGATAGACAAGGCTGCGCCTAAAGGCAGACTTATCTTACCGCAGCAGCAGACCATAAGAGATTTACTCGATCACGGTGCAATCCCTCTGGTATGCCGCGACAGCGAACTTGCGGATGTTGTTGAAAGATACGGAAGCGATGCCAAACTTGTAATCACCGACAGCCAGGCATTTAAGAAAGTATCGGCCATAGTGCCCGAAGAGATACCTCTTACTTCTTTTTCGATTCTTTTTGCAAGATATAAGGGAGAGCTTGAATACCAGCTCGACGGAATAAAAGCAGTCGAGAGCCTTAAGGACGGAGACTGTGTGCTGATAGCCGAAGGCTGCACGCACCACAGACAGTGCGGAGATATCGGTACCGAGAAAATTCCCGCTATGCTTCGCAAAAAAGCGAATGTGCAGATAGATTTTACACAGGGCACAGAATATCCGGACGACCTTGAGAAGTACAAGGTCATCATTCACTGCGGCGGCTGCATGTTAAACGAAAAGGAAATGAAGGCACGTATAGAGGCAGCCAAGAAGCACAATGTAGCCATCACCAATTACGGAATGACGATAGCATACCTCACGGGCGTGCTTGAAAGAAGCATGAAACCTTTATCGTTATTTTTGAATAAGTAACAGGTTTTCGAATCAGATAAATTTAATTAAGGAGGATTATATATGTTTTGTACCGCCTGCGGATCCCCGCTAGTAGAAAACGCAAAATTTTGTGTAAAATGTGGCACACCGGTGCCTGCAAATTTTGTAATGTCAGCAAGTCCGGTTGTACAACCGGTTGCCGTTGTAAATGAAACCCGGCCTGCAAAACAGATTCCTCCTGTTATGCAGGAAAACAATGCAAGTATACCTAAACCTGCGAATCAGACACAGGCTAAGCCTGCTGTGAAACCTGCGACACAGCCTGAACCTAAGCAGAAGCCGGTTGGAAAAGAAATGACTGAAAAAAAGGAAGGGTCAAAAGAGGCTGTAATCAAATCTGATAGTTTCAAATCTAAAGCTTCCGCTTCTACGGGAGAAGTTCAACTTGGAACAGTGAATTATAACGGTTCTGCTGCATCAGCAGTAATTTCAGGTCCGGGCAAAGAAATAATAGCTTCTTTAAAACATTTCCTGGGCTCCCTTTTGGCATTTGTCAAGAAGCCACTGCTTATGATTCCGGCAATTCTTTTTTCCCTTTTAATACCTTTATTCTGGCTTCTTTTAAATGTACTCGAAGCAAACGGAATCAACCCGTGGCCTCTTAAAATATTATCTTTCTTAAGCTGCGCAAACGGTGGTATGAGCGGTGGATTTATCGGCGGATTCGGAGGAATAATCGGGAAGGGAGTTTTTGTAGCAGGAATAGTGACTCTGTTTTCTCTTTTCTTTAGAAAAAACGGAGGCAAAAAACGTTCCTTCGGCGAAACAATGAAGGGTGCCTTTGGAGTAACAAAAGATTCTCTTGGTGTTTATTTTACAGGAATCGGGTTTGCGCTTCTTATATATCTTTTCTTAACGGGCGGAGCCACCAGAATCTCAAGCCTGTGTGGAATAGCTGCTATGGTAATAGCGGCCGATTCTGCATTAAACAACAGTTTTCTTGTCAGAATCATAAATTCTGTATTTTCTTTTGGAAAACCTGTTGCAGGACCGGCCGGTGCAGGACTTATGCGAGGCGCTGCTGTAGGATATGCGATATCGGCAGTCCTTGGTTTGATTACCGGAACGAGAATTATTCCAATTATTTTGGCTGTTCTTTTTATTAATGCAGGAGTAATTTTCCTGATTATCCGATTAATTGTGATTCTGACATCAAAGAAAGGAGGAGCAGCATCATGAAAAAGATAAGATACAGACAACTGATTTCCGGAATTTCTTTGATTATATTGCTGACTGCTGTCCTTTCTGTACCGGTTATGGCAGCGGGTGCTTTTCCGTTTAATAAGTATTCCTTTGAAGATAATACATTGGAGGTATATAGCCATAGCGGAGATGAGGATGATAAGCAATCACTTTTGGATCACAATCTTTTATATGGTCAAACCGTTGAATATTCGGGAATTGGTAAGGATGGTTTAGAAGAATATAACCAGACTGCACGAGTGACTTTTTCCATGCCGGATAATTTCTTTTATCTTAAAGAATCCTATCTGACAGATCCGGAAAATCCTTCCTATTTCAGCCAGGAATCAGATCACTTTTATGAATGGTATGATCTTAAGCAGACAGTTGCCGGGGTTAGTACTGCCGATAATACGGTTGACTGGGGAATTTCGCAGAAGGTAGAGGAATTTACTTTATATAAACCGGATTACGGTCAGACAATTGAAGAAGCAATGGAGATAAAAGCTGAAGAAATTAAGAATTATAGTTATTCTGCAGGTTTTTTATATGAAGAAAATTCAGCCGAACCGTTAATTGTTAATAAGGATGAGTCGGGATATACCATTATTTCTCATTTTTACTATGATTTGGCATTTTATTACGATCCGAATGGCGCTAATGATATTACGGATTACTTTGATGAAGTAATATATTATTCAAGAATTATGAAAATAGATGAATTACCTGGTGTATTTGTAGTAGCTACTTTGGAACAGCATATTTCTTCAAGTACTACTATTCAGGATTCATCATTTACTGAGTATGAGCCTATATATGAAAACGAAAAGGATAGAATAGAAGGATTTCGTAATTGCCAGATTGGAGAAAAATTTGTTGATTTGAATTCTCTTATGACAATAACCTGGCAGGATCCTACTGTATCCGGAAGTGGTGAAGAAACCGAAGAACCTGAAGAGAACGAACAAAATGTAAGTGTAACACAATTTGCGAAAGATCAATCCGGTGAAGATGGCGGAGTATCTGTTCCCGCAGCGATAGTAATAGGAGTTCTTTCAACCGGAACTTCTGTTGGAGGTGCTGTTTTAGCAGGTTCGAGACGCAAGAAAGAAAATGAAAAAACCCCCAGATCCGGAGGGTACAAAATGTATATTCAGAAGGATTTTGGTGATTCCATACGCCGTGGAGGAAAACCTGTTATAGTCAGGGCGCGTATGGCAGAGACAGATTCTTTGGGCAAAACTATTGACCGTCCGGATTTGACTGAAAAAATTTCCGCCTCAAGTGGAGAACTTACAATCCATAAAGTATCTTTTACGGGAAAATACTGTGAAGCAACGGTGAGTGTTCCAAAAGATCAAAAAATTGATGAAGCAGGTATATCATTTATATTTACCGGAGAAGGCGGTACTTTTACAAATAATGTGATATTCCGTGTTACTGACGGAGCTTCCATAAAATTTACCGGAGATAATGTATCCTATCGTGGCAGCAATACAATTTCCTTAAAATGCATTTATGGTGACGGATTTAAGTATTCGGATTATTTCAGAGTGCTTGATGCACCCAATCCTCCTTTGCTTAAAGATATTACTGCAAAATCGACGGATCAATTTGATATTTCATTTGAAAATACCGAGCAGCCGGATGTGTTCAAGGTTATAATCGCAAATAAGACTGCGCCGTTAGAGTCTCCTTCGGTATTCTTTAAAGAGGAAGAAATCGAATTGGAGTTTTCGGTTATAGTAGAGGGTGAAGAGGAACCATTAAACGGTTATATATACATGAACCCTTATCCCGAAGGACTCAGTGTTAAATCGCGTTATCAGGATAAGAAGAATGATATTGAATATGTTCGTGTACAGGCATACGAAAAAGATTATCACGGCGATTTGGACAATAAGTGGCAGGTTTCGGAACTGATATTTACCCTTGCTGTAAAAGAAGGAGATACCTCGGTTATTGATCCGGACGGGGCCAATTATTCTTTCAAAAGTATTATCGGAAGCGGCGGAAAGGGTTCGAGCGCGGATAAAGAAGAATCCATTGCCAAAAAATTCAAATACAAAGAAGAATGTAATATTTTCAATGATAAATTCACTTATACTTTTGAACCCAATTCAACTCTCTGCGAACCTGAGGACGGCTCATTTTATCTTGTTTTACTGCCTTCCACATGTGAATATAAAGGCAAGATGTATTCCATAGATGTTCCGTTAAGACTGCAGGGATTGAAACCCGATCCTATGGAAGGCTGGGATGAGGAGTATAAAAAACTTCAAAAACGTATTGAGATGTTCTCGATACCCGGCGAAAAAGGAAAGTGGCTTAATAAACTGGAGATGGTTGCGCTTGATCCTAAGGCCAGTACAGAAGAACTTCGTATAGCCAGTAAATACCTTGTCAGACAATATATGCGATATTGGACTGTAGAAGGCATAGCCAGTTTAAATGACGCCGAACTTTATGATGATATCGTAGGCCAGCTGGAATGGATTAAGTTCTTTGGCGATTGTGCATTTTCTTATCTTGTGAATGCTTATGCCGGCCCGGTTGCGGAAGCACTGATTTCGCCTGCCAAAGATTTTATTGCTGAATCGCTTGGAGAGCTTTTCGCACTTTGGAATCATCATGAAACAATTACAATAGAGAAGTTCAGCATTGCAAAATATCTGGAAGCCGCCGGAGACAATCTTGTTTCAAATAACATCGATTTAGCAGGCGGTTGGAAGCAGGCCGCAAAAACACTTGCCGCATATTTTGTTTATTCTTCCATTAAGAATTATATTAAAACCTGGAGAGAAAAAGGAAAAAGCGATGTTTGGGGTTCTATTGTATCCGGGTTTGCAGATATGACCGCTCAGGGATTAAAAACCGCAGCCAGTGAATTATTTAAAGGATGTATTAAGAACCTTAAGAAAAATGAAAAATTCCAGAAGTTTGTCGGTCAGAGGATTGCTAAATTCTTCAACGACAATCTTGGAAGAGGAAGGACCTTTAATCTTAAGGATCAGAAAATTAAAAATGTTCAGTATCAGTTAAATGATGCATTGGGATTTGAGGGAGAACTCAGAAAACTTGCCGGTTTTGAAGGAGCATCAAAGAAAGTCAAAATAGAAAAATTAGGTATTATCGAAAAGTATCTGTCGGAATTTGTCGGCAAAGAGGCCGGAGATGTAGCAGAATATTTAGATGACCAATATAATTCAGAGGGTTCCTTTGCTATTGGAGAAAATGGACATATATTGTTTAAAATTGCCATTCAGGGAACTGAGAAAAATGAAAAGTATCTGATTACAATAGACTTTAACAAGATTTCATTTTCTTTGTCTACAGGAATATTTGGTGTAATGTGGAATCTGATATTTGAAGGCGTTCCTTTCGCAGGTGCACAAATTACTATACCTAAGGATCCACCTCTTCCGGCTGAAAAGAAATAATTAAGAACAGCAGAAGAAATGCCCAACAGGTTAATTAATCTAAAAAGAATCAAACAGACTTATATTTAAGAGTTTGTAATGAGTGATACCTTCTTGGCTTAAACTGTTGGCTGGGAAGAATCCTGATAAGAGACGGAAGAAAAGATGAATAAACCCAAAATGATAATGTTTGATTACGGTCAGACACTTATAAAAGAAGAACCTTTTAATGGTGTAAAAGGAACGGAAGCAGTTCTTAAATATGCTGTAAAAAATAAATATGGCAAGACTGCAACGGAAGTTCAGGAATATGCGAATCAGCTGAATAAAGAAATGGGTAGATTCGATCCATATAAAAGACATTTGTTCCAGTATGAAATTCCAAATCATATGTTTACTAAATACTTGTATGAGTCTCAGGGGATAGAGATTTCTTTATCCTCAGAGGAAATAGACAATGTGTTCTGGGATGCTGCTGCACCGGGAAGTCCAACAAAAGGAATTTTGGAATTTCTCACGTTCCTAAAGCAAGTTGGTATTCGAACAGCCGTTATAAGCAATATTTCTTATTCCGGAAATGCGGTAAACAGAAGAATAAATAATTGTTTGCCCGATAATGATTTTGAGTTTATTTTGGCTACAAGCGAGTATTTATATCGTAAGCCGAATAAACGTATTTTTGATCTTGCACTTGAAAAAGCGGGACTTAAACCTGAAGAGGTTTGGTATATAGGAGATCAATACGAGTGCGATATCAAAGGGGCTAAAGATGCAGGAATGATTCCAATCTGGTATATCGGTGCCATAGATATGGAATATGAGCCGGTTGATGATGTTCTTATGATAAAAGAATGGAAAGAATTACAAGAATATATCAAAAGAGTATAGAATAAAATTTCAGTTTTGTTAAATAGAAAGAATCATAAATAGATGTTGACAGGAGATAGGTAATGTGTTACATTATTTTCAGAAATGTAACATGTTACCTATTTTTAAATGGAGAAAAATAATGAATTACAACAAAGAAATGAACAAAACCAATGTCGAGTTTGGAGATATGCCTCCGCAGGCGTTTCTTTTAGGGTTGCTAAGCGCTTTTGACAACCGATACCAGGCGGCAGCAGATGAGTATTTAAAAGAAATAACATGGAAACAGTTCTTTGCCATTATTTGTATCAATCTTTGCAAAGAAGCGCCTACAATTAATGAACTCTCTGATGTTATGGGCAGTTCCCATCAGAATGTAAAACAAATCTTATTAAGGCTGGAGAAAAAGGGCTTTATAGCTACTTTTGAAGATGAAAAAGATAAAAGAAAACAACGTATTTACGTTACTGATGCAGCAAGAAATTTTTTGGAGACAAACGATAATAACGGACAACAGAGCCAATATGTGATTGGTCGTATTTTTGAAGGAATAGATGAAAAAAGCCTGATGACTACTATTCAAACGATTATGAAAATGGAAAGGAATCTTAACGAATTATGAAAACACTTATAGTATACACATCCCAAACAGGATTTACTCAAAGATATGCTGAATGGTTAGCTGAAGAAATGAAGGCGGATATCCTTAATCTTAAGGAAGCACAAAAGAAAGATGAAAAGTATTTTGATTCTTATGATGCAATAATCTATGGCGGATGGGCAATGGCGGGAACTGTTACAAAAGTAAAATGGTTTCTAGACAAGGCGTCTTCATGGGAAGATAAGCGCCTTGCACTGTTTTGTGTCGGAGGAGGCCCCAATGACAGTCCGGATATTGAGGTAATGTTTAATAAAACATTAAATGATAATCAGAAAAAACATATCAAAACTTTTTATTGTCAGGGAGGATTTAATTATGAAAAGATGAATGCCCCCTCAAAGATGGCAATGAAGATGTTTGTATCCTCACAAAAAAGAAAGAAAAATCAAACAGAAGATGAAAAGAAAATGGTGGAGATGATTTCTTCTTCGTATGATATTTCGGATAAGAAATTCATTGCTCCTATTGTTGAATATTTTGAGAGTGAGAATTAGATTATGAAAAAAGTTATCAAGATTGTTTTAGTTGTTTTGGGTATTTTAATCTTAACATCAGCTGTGATTATTTTATCTCTCGTTCTTGCGACCGTGATTCATATGAAAAAGCAGGTTAACAGCTTTGATAAAACACGAATAGAAATATCACAGGTTCAGGATGGAGTATATGAGGGCAAAAGCGAAACCGATTTGGTAAAAGTCGAAGTAAGAGTGACGGTATCAAATGGAGAAATATCAGATATAGAGATACTTAAGCATGAATGCGGTTTGGGTAAACCGGCTGAAGAAATGATTCCGACAATGATTCAGAAGAATGATGTTGAAGTGGATGCAATTACAAATGCCACGTATTCGAGTGAGGTGATAAAAGACGCAATCCGGAATGCTCTTCGAAATGGAAAAAGACAGGATTGATAATAAAGAACAATGAGGCGATGTGTTATTTGCATCGCTTTTTTGATATAATAAAGCATATTTATAAAGTAAATTACAGTTTTAATCGGAGATGAAGAAAAAGATCATAGAACAGCAATAAACGCCGGCTGTGATTATATGTTTATTGAGGATTATCTAAAAACGACATTCCGGAAAACCTGATAAGGGGATTGAAATGATATTGATATTTGACCTTTTCCAGACACTTGTCGAAGACATTCATATGGACTTTAATCTTGGATTAAAACCTCTTTGGGAGACATATTATAGGGATAAATGTTCCTTTGATGAAATCAAGGCTTATGGTGAAGAATTATTTGTATATATGCAGGATCTTCATAAGAAAGGCTTTGAGTTTCCTTTTGTAAATGATGAATTACCGATGTATGCAGAAAAATATGGCGGTGATGTAATTGATATGAGCATAGAAGAGGAAGCAGAGTTTTTGAGCAGGTGCAATGAAGAGAGAGTCTTTGATGGACTATCAGAGATGCTCGATGTTTTCAGGAAAGAAAAAATACCGATGTTCGTACTGTCAAATAGCGGATTCAGAGCAGGTGCACTCCGGTTAATGCTTGATTCCTATGGTATAGGCAGGTACTTTGAAAGAATATGGTCAAGCGCGGATTTTGGCAGGGTTAAGCCATCAACAGAATTCTTTGATATGGCAATTAGCGAGATACTTGATCTATATCCTGATAGCACCAAAGAGGATCTGTTGTTTGTCGGTGATACTTATGAGACGGATATAGTGGGCGCTCATAATACTGGTCTTAAGACAGCTTGGATCAATAGAAATAATGCATCTGATGTTAACGGCTTTGCTACATATCAGATTAAGGATATAACAGAACTTCGGAAAAAACATATTGTATAGAAGAACGTATTGTATTTCAGTTTTATAGACGATGACAAATCGGAGTTTATGGAGATGTATATATGAGCAAAATTCTATTTTTAACAAGCAGCCCTTTCACAGGACGGGGACTTCCTTTTAACACGGAAAACGAATTTGTCAGCCGAATGCAGAAGGCCATTCATAAGTATAATAAGGGGCTTTTTATAACTGCATCACCGGATGATTATGATGAAACAGATGGTTTTTCATTTGGAATAAAATACACGGCAGAGATTTCAGGAATGGAGTTTGAGTCTTATACAGTTTTAGATAGACGAAATCAAAACGATGCTGCGAAGTTGGTAAAGAGTAGCAATTTTATTATCTTGGGAGGAGGCCATGTTCCAACACAAAATCGATTCTTTAGCGAGATAAGGTTAAAGGAACTCCTGGAGGATTTTGATGGCGTGATTTTCGGAATTAGTGCTGGAAGCATGAATAGTGCGGAAGAAGTTTATGCACAGCCGGAGCTGGATGGTGAATCATTAGATCCTGATTATAAGCGGTTTATTACGGGATTAGGACTTACAAAAACCAAGCTCATTCCGCATTATCAAGATATAAAAGACAGATTCTTAGATGGTAAAAGACTTTTTGAAGATATTACATATCCGGATAGCATGGGTCATACTTTTATTGCAATCCCTGACGGAAGTTATCTATATTCTGAAGATGGTAAGGAAGAATTAATGGGAGAGCATTTTGTCATTAGCGATGGTGGTATTGTATGACATGCGCAAATTCAAGTTTGTCGTCCTGCTGTGATAGTACGTTTTATTGGAATTTAACTGAATAAGAATATTACAGTTTTCCCAAATAGAGATGATAAATTATGACGATAGAGTATAGGCAAGCTGCATTGGAAGATGCGGAGTTATTGATAAATATTTATAATGCTTCTTTTTATAGTGATTATTTGCGATATGGTTCGTGTCCGGGATACGGAAAGACAAAAGAAATGATGGAGGAATCAATAAGCAAATATCCGAAATACATTATTCTTTGTGATAATGAACCTGTCGGCAGTATTTCGTGCAAAAAACTGGAAAAGGGAGTATATGAGATTGGTTGTCTTTGCGTTGTTCCTGAGTATCAGGGTAAAGGAATCGGGACACAGGCGATTCAATTTGCAAAGACGTTATATGAAGATAGCGAAAAACTCACTTTAGTAACACCAATAGACAAGAAAGAGAATGTGAAGTTTTACACTGAAAAATGTGGATTTCATATAGAATCTATAGAAAGGGATGGCAATGTAGAACTTGCCAGATTTGTTATATGATACTGTTAGTTGTTGATACACAAAAGGGGTGCTTTAACGAAAGCTTATACTCGTTTGAAACTGTAAAAAATAATATAAAACTGCTGATTGATATAGCGAGAAAAAATAATATTGAAGTCGTATATGTTCAGCATGATGATGGCCCCGGATCTTACTTAGATAAAAACACAGATAATTATGAAATATATGATGAATTTACTCCCAGAGAGGGTGAAAGACATTTTGAAAAGAATGTTAACAGTGCGTTTCATCCAATGACAGGATTGACGGAATACCTGAATTCAAAGGGTGAAAAAGATATCATAGTTGTTGGTGTATCAACAGACTATTGCATGGATGCTACGATTAAAAGTGGCTTTGAAAAGGGATTCAACTTATTTGTTCCCGGATATACAAATTCAACCTATGATAATCCCTATTTCGACAAAGAAACCGCATATAAGTACTACAATGAATTTATGTGGGGAGAGCGGTATGCAAAGATAATTACGCTTGAACAGGCAATTGAACTTTTACAGTCTTAAATAGCAATAACAAATGTATAAAAAAATTACAGTTTTTCTAAATAAGGAATCAATAAACAGATTAACTTACAGTTTTATATAGCACGGAAGTAATATGAAAAAGGGAATTGTAAAAAAGATATTGAAAATCATAGTGGGAGTGCTGCTTGGAATATTAGCGATACTTGTAGCATTTTTAATTATTGTGAAAATATGGAATGAAATTGCTATGAGTCGGGAGAAGGACTTGCTTATAGATCATCCCGGTGAATTTATAGAGATAGACGGCCGAAACATGAATATTTATGTACAGGGTGATGGAGAACATACCATTGTATTTATGTCCGGTTGGGGAACAGAATCACCAATTTATGACTTCAGACCATTGTATTCTAAACTCAGCGATGATTATAAATGCGTAGTGATTGAGAAATTTGGCTATGGGTTCAGCGATGAGATTGACGGAGAAAGGGATTTTGATACTATACTGCGTCAGGACAGAGAGGCACTGGAAAAGATGGGAATAGAAGGTCCTTTCATATTGTGTCCGCATTCGCTTTCGGGACTTGAGGCTACTCTTTGGGCACAAAAATATCCGGAAGAGGTGGAAGCTATAGTAGGTCTTGATATGTCGTCCGCTAATTATGATGGACTTGCAGAAATAAAAGAAGGCTTTGCGCAAAAAACAGCAATCAATTTGAATAAAATTGTACGGTTTAGCGGTATAAATCGCTTTTTAATGTCAATCAGTGAATTTGACGCAACATACACAGATGAGGAGTTAAGGCAATATAAGGCTTTGGTTTGCAGGAATCAGGCGAATGATACTGTGTGTCGTGAAAACGATGCTATTGGTGAGGTGTGCGAAGAAATTAATGCTACTGCTTTACCAAGTACACCGACATTGCAATTCGTTTCAACTTACAATAGTAATTATGAATACTGGAAGAGCACTCACCAGGAATTGGTTGACGCTTCAACTTACGGAAAATTGATTGAACTCGATTGTGATCATTATTTACATCAGTTTGAATCTGAAAGAATTGCAGAAGAAATGAGAGATTTTATTGATGGTCTGAAATGATATTGAGTTAAATCGGAAGTTAATTAACTAAGAATATTACAGTTTTTCTAAATAAATGTACTTTTAATCGTATTGGCAAAAGGGGAGAAATAATATGATGAATCTCGTAGATTTTTTAAATTCAAAAGTGGGAACTGCACAGTTCGATTGGGAGGAAATTGAAACAGAATTAGGATTTCAATTAAACGAAGGATTAAAGAGTTTCTATTCTAGAGCATACGAACGAATAATTAGAGGAGAAATTAATTTCAAAGAAGCAGATTATATTATACCCACGGGAAATGATAAGTTTGATAAATGGTTTTCGTTCAACAAAATTAAAGGAAAAATAGAGATTAAATTAAATACAATTAAGTCGCAGGAAGATGCTCAGACCAGAATAAATAATGCATTTTATGAGTGGAAGGGTAAAAATGATTTTGGCCAGAGATTTCTTATGGGTAATTTCTATACGAAGATTGGAAACATCTTGATACTTTTTAATAACGAAACCGGTAAAGTTGAATGGATGGATTGTGAATACGGATATTTTAATGTATATGAACAAAATCCCAATGGTGTATTAGCAAATACTATGGATGAGTTTATTGAAAAATTGTCTAAAACGGCAGTTTAGTTTATAGGTTGGAAACTTTCAGTATTTCTAAATAGATGAAATGGTAAATCGGAATGAATTTTTTAAATTTAATTGTAGGAGCGTGATTGAAGATGGCTATAGATAATACTGAAGTTATAGATGGGATTGCCTATGAAGAGGAAAAACTGATACTTCAGCTATATGATCACTGGGAATTTACAGATGAAATTGAAAAGGATCATATGTTTTTGCTTCAGGACAAACTGAATTCTTATATTTGGTATGTGGATAGTGAGCAGTACAAGGAAACGTATCCAGATGTAAAACTGTCTGTTTTTGAAATACAAATTAAGTTCAAATATCATCCGTCAAATTTCTGCATCAGTTATTTACAGTATGTTAATAATAAGTTACAGGCGATACACATAAATGTAGTGTATGAATTCACAGGTGAGAATTAATCAGGAAAATTGGAAGATAATTTAGAAGGAAAAATTTGGTTTTACTTACTAATGCAAGTAAATTAACAATCGGTTTATATGCTGTTTCGGATGGGCAAGGAATTATGGATGAGTTAATTATAAATATTTGCCGGGCAACTTTTCATGATGAGCCGGCGAAGATCAAACGCTGTTCCGTTGGTTTGGCAAACTATGTATTTATTGTTGAAATAAAGGGAAGTAAATACACCGTTAGGTTAAGCGCGGAGAAGAACGCATACAACGATACGGTTCGTCTTTTGGGGAAACTCACGGAAATAGGCATCCCGGTGCCTCGGGTATTGTATTGCGGTAGCTTTGAACAATATGATTACGTCGTTTTATCTTATATTGATGGAGAAGAACTTTGGGCGGTATATAAGCAACTTACAAAAGAAGATAAAAATAATCTTGCGAAGGAAATAGTTCACTTACAGAGAGAAGTATCTCTTAGGCTTTCAGAACATGCAGAAGATTGGACGTGGCTGGATTTTGTTCATGAAATACTTGACAGGGCAAAGGTATTGATTGAAGAAAATGGTTTTTTTGAAACGGAGAAAGTGATTCGTGTAGAGAGTCAAATTCCGATATTGCAGATGTACTTTGAGAAGGTTGAACCAACGCCGTATTTAGATGACGTAACTACAAAGAATCTTTTGGTCAAGGATGGGCATATATCAGGAATTATCGACGTAGACTGGATTGGAATGGGCGACGTGTTGACTTTTGCAGCGTTGACGTATGTCGCACTCCTGAACATGGGATATGACACTGATTACGTGAGATTTATTTTGGATGAAATGGATGCCAATGACATTCAGCGTAAGGCGTTCCTTTTTTATTCACTAATGTATTGCGTTGATTTTATGGGGGAAAGAGGAACAAAATATAAAGATAAAGTGGTTGAGGTGAATTCACAAATCATAGACAGGTTGAATGATATTTATGACCGGCTTTGGAATGAATGGGGGTCACTTTAAATCGGAATATATTTTGGATTTACTCGCTCACGAAAGCGAATTATATTTTTAGTTAATTGATTAAGTCAAATCAGATTTTGTGGAGGTTGCGATGAAGAATTATACACAGGTATATGTTAAAAACAGTTTTGAAGCAGCAAAAACATACTGCAAAGCCTTTGGAGCAGAAATAACACGGGAGTTTAAAAACGAAGATAACACTGCTTATGAGCACTGTGAGCTATCTGTAAACGGGGAAGGTTTTTTGGCATTGGCAGAAGCGAAAAATCCCTGTGATATAGATGTAGTACACAAAAACAAGTGGGAAACTATGACTTTTAACGTTTTTGAAATGGGAACAGAAGAAGCTGTTTATAATGCTTTTCAGGTTTTGAGCGATGGGGGTGTAATTATCGAACCTATCGGAGAACTTCCATGGAGTAAATGTTGCGCCACCATTATTGATAAATATGGTGTATGCTGGTGGATATCAATTTAACAAATTCATGTTTGTCGGGATGAGGAATAGCCTTTTATCTCGCAATTTTCTTTACTAACAAGCCCGTGAGCATAATGCTTACGGGCTTAATATATCTCAGACAAATTATGTTAAAAATCCGGGTTCTCTGATGTTGAAGTTCGTAAGGTGCAACCAGCTGATTACAGAATGTTTCAAGTAGCAGATTGATTTGTACGCTTGAACTTACATTTCTGGTCCATATTGATGTCTGAAAAAGTTGTCAAGAACGTTTTGCTCCGGTGATATAATTGAGAGGACAAGGGAGCGAATCCTTTGTTGATTAGTATCTATATTGGGATAAGGTATTCGGATAATGACGGTAGTATCATTAGCGCCATTAACAGACGCGGACAAAGAACAATTCATCAAGGACAACCAGGAAGCATTCAATTATGGTGCTTTGGAAGAGTTTGGAAAGAGAGACGATCACTTTGAAGAAGAAGATCAGATCATTTCGAGAGAAACCATAGAAAAGTCCATTGAATTAGGAGAGGCATACAGGATCATTTGTGACGGCGTTGTCTCAGGCGGATTGGTAATAAGAGTTGATGGAGACAAGGGAGATCTGGATCTTCTGTTTGTATCCCCTAAGTCACACAGCAAAGGAATCGGCTATGCTGCATGGTGCGAGGTCGAAAAGATCCACCCGGAAGTTACTGTTTGGGAGACGGTAACGCCGTATTTTGAGAAGAGAAACATACATTTTTACGTTAATCGCTGCGGATTTCATATTGTTGAGTTTTTTAACAGTCATCACAGAGATCCGAACGATCCTGACACAGGCGGATCAGAAGATGAGCAGTTTTCGGAAGGAATGTTCAGATTTGAGAAACGGATAGAGAGATAACTGATATAATTTTGGTGATAAGGGGACTTCCCTTTGTCGATTAACTATTAATTTACTAGAGAATCAATAAAATGAATGAACTTATATTTGAATCATTTCCCAAGTTAAATACCCAACGGCTATTATTGAGACAGATTACTCAGGAAGATGATCAAAGTCTTTTAGAAGTCTTATCTGATGAGGATACCTGCAAATATCTGACTCATAATGCTGTTAATGATATCGAAAGCATTAAAAGAATGATTGCCGGAATGCAGAGTTTTTTTGATGAGAAACAGCGGATCAGATGGGGAATTGCTCAAAAAACGGATAATACTATAGTTGGACACTGCGGCTTTTTTGATATTGATAAATTCAACTGCAGTGCAGAAATCAGTTACTGTTTGAAAAGCGGATCATGGGGACAGGGAATAATGACAGAAGCATTGGATGCAATGTTGAAATTCGGTTTTGAAGATTATGGATTTAATAGAATAGTTGCAAAGGTTATGAAGGGTAATGCCGGTTCAATTAAAGTGCTGCAGAAACTCGGGTTTGTAGAAGAAGGCATACTGCGTGAAAGCCTATATAAAAACGGGCAGTATCATGACCTTATTGTTTTTTCGGTTTTAAAGAGTGAATATCATACTTAGTTTTACCAATATAGCAATCAACACACATTTATTACGCAAGACGATAGCTGCCGTGCTTGCCGTGTCATTCATGTTTTCAGTTGCATCATGTGGCACGAACGGCAAGAACCAAAAAACAGAAAGCAGTCACAGCGGCAAACTGATCGAAGAAGATATGCCGTGGTTTGAGACAAAAACTTATCTGATCGACAACGGTGTGGATCCTGACCGAAAAACGCAATATATACATTCACAACTGGCAGGTTCAGACGAAGACAACTATATTTTTCTCACACAGGGCAATTATGAGCCTCCGGAAGATTACGACGGGGAATATGAATCTTATCTTAAACTGCTTATCTCAAATGTTGTAGTTGTCGATAAGAAAAGCGGTGAGACTAAAAAGATAATCGATCTTCTTCATTTTTTCGAAGACGGGGAATACCCGGAAGGTGTTATTTATCTTGACGGCAATATCGTAGCCGATGCCAGTTCATTTGATATTGAAACAAACAGACAGATCATCAGGGAATACCTGATAGATCCTCATACCGGTGATGTCCTTGGTGTCACCGACAAAGAAGCTTATAAGCAGGCATCACAATTATTCATTATCGGTGATTATCAGATACAGGTATCGACAAACTGGGACACAGATCCTCCGGAAGGATACCTCTTTGTGACAGATCCTGCAGGAAATGAAAAAGAGATCAGGATCGAAGACGGAAATACATACATATACTCGGTTGACAACATTGTTCCTGAAGGTGAAGACAAAGCAGTTGTTTTCCTGGGTGTGGATTTCGGTTACGACTATTTTGAACTGGATCTGAAGAAAGGCAGATTAAAGAAGCTGGATCCGACAGAATTCAATTGGCTTGATTCTTTTTCCATCTCTAACATGACAGGCGGTTCAGACGGGAATATTTATTCCGCTACACCGACAGGAATATCCAGAATCGATATTAAGAATAAGACTAAAGAAGAGATCTTCAACTACAGCTGGTGTTCGGTAAACAGAAATTCTCTCAAGGATTACAGTCTTGGTCAGGTCAGTGAAGACTCGTTTATCCTTTACGGCGAAAAATATGATCCGACACCTTTTTCAAGTTTCAATGACTGGAGTGCATCCGCTTTCGAGGTCATTTCGTTTACGAAAGCCGCTAAAAACCCTCATGCAGGCAAGAGGATCCTTGAACTTTACTCGCCAAGCGGTTATCTGGATGAGGCTATGTGTGATGCGCTGGTGAAATACAACGGGACAAATGACAAGTATTTTATCGAAGTCACAGACCGTTACGGCAGCGGGTCTGACAATCTCAACAGTATAAACAGCGATGATGAGCTTTCCCGGTCAGATAACGAACGGGAATCTGCCATTTCAAATAAGCTGTCCATGGACATACTGAGCGGAGACGGACCTGATATGTTCCTTGATATAAGCCGGATAGACCGGATCAATAACAGCAACTATCTTATTGATCTTACGCCTTATGTTGCAGATCTTGATTCTGACAAATACTTCACTAACATTGTCGATAATGCAAAAGTTGACGGGAAGTTATATAACGTTCCATTATGTTTCGGTATCAGCGGAATATTCACTGACGGTGCATATGCAGGTGCATCAGGTTTTGGTTTTACAACAGATGAATATGTTGATTTCCTGAACGGTCCGCTTAACGGAAAAGATGTTATCCCATATGGTCAGCCGTACTATTTTGCATGCCTTTTTAATACATCGAGAAATGAGTTTATCAGGAATGGCAAGGCGGATTTCTCGGTGCCTGAATTTGCAGCGATCGCAGAATATGTTAAGAATAACGTCCCTGAAAATTCCATAACCTGGGATGACGGAACCAGTTCATCCTTTGCTTCATACGGTGCCGGAATGTTTGAATATACCGAACCGGCAATATATACCACAAGCAACAATTTCGCTGATTATCTCATAACTTTGCAGCAACTCGAATCCGGCGAATCCATACTCGGATTGCCTTCTTTAGACGGCCAGGGACCCGTGACAGTTGTTTCTTCTTCAATTGCCGTATCTGTGCAGGCATACGATATCGATGCTTGTGCAGATTTCGTAAAACTTCTTGTGTCTGATGAATTCCAGAAAGAATATTCATTGAACGGCAGCTTTGTCCTGAACCGTGAATATTTCAGATCGACCGGAGAGGCGGCAATCGAATACTATAACCAGACCACTATCAGCAGTCTATTTGGAGGTTACTTTGAAAACACTCCCGAAAACAGGGTCAGGTACACAAAAGAGCACATTGACGTTCTCGAGAATACGATATTGAACTGTTCTTCCGCCACGACTGAAGATGCCGATATCAATATAATTCTTATAGAGGAAATGCCTGCTTATTTCTCAGGTCAGAAGAGCCTTGATCAGGTGATAAAGATCGCTCAGGACAGAGTTCAGAAAGTTCTGGATGAACGAGGATAAGGATAAACTAATCAAATAATAACAAATAGTATGGGCGAATACTTTTTCAGTGCATAAAAGAAGCGATTTTGTGTACTGAAAAAGTAATAAAGCCGCTGAATACCTTTTCGGAGCATAAATGAGGTTGATTTAGGTATCGAAAAAGTATTGAAGGGTTGAACGGGGTTGAAATACCGCTTTAATCTCACGGAAATCTTCCGAAGAAGCGTTTGCTCCTTTGTTGGTGAAAATGCTATACTATCAGGGTCTTTCACGGACAAAAGGGGTAGAAAATATGGAATCAGACAAACAGAATTTGATCTTTAAAAGATCAAATCCATGTACTACGCTGTCATGTGCGGTGAGCTTAACATCGGGATCTACAAAACTTCTGAACACACGGTTCCCTGATTAAATATTTAAAGGAGTAATCAGTTTTTTCCATGGAACAGCAGTCTTCACTTATTGAACGTTTTTTAAGATATGTAAAGATCGATACCGGGTCTGATGAAGAATCAGCTTCACACCCTTCGACCGAGAAACAACATAAGCTCGCAGAGCTTCTTGTCAATGAGTTAAAGGAGCTTGGATTGACTGTTGATTACGATGATGAGCATTGTTATGTCTATGCTTATCTGCCGTCAAATTGTGAGGGTGATCAGGCAGAGGATCTGGGTTTTATAGCACATCTGGATACCTCTCCGGCGGTCTCGGGAAAAGACGTAAAACCTTATATTATCCGTTCATTTGACGGACACGACGACATACTTGATCCCGGTGAATTTCCCGAGCTTAAAGATCACATCGGAGAGGATCTGATCAGAACTGACGGAACTACTCTTCTCGGAGCTGATGACAAGGCCGGCATTGCCGAGATAATGGAGATGCTGTCCTATTTCAAAGATAATCCTGACGTAAGTCACAGAGGCATTGCGGTTGCTTTTACTCCTGATGAGGAGATCGGTAACGGAACGCTCTTCTTCGACCTTGATAGGTTTCATGCGAAGCAGGCTTATACCGTTGACGGAGGAAAGTTCGGGATCCTTGAATATGAATGTTTCAATGCCGCTATGGCCACTGTGGAAATAAAGGGAAGAAGCGTTCATACGGGCAGCGCCAAGGGCCTCATGATAAATGCTTCTCTTGTTGCAAATGAGTTTATCAACCTCATGCCGGATGATGAGACGCCTGAGACTACCGAAGGCTATGAAGGGTTTTATTATCTGGACAGTATCCGTTCAGACTGCGAGCACGCGCGCATGCAGTTCCTGATAAGAGATCATGACATGGAAAGATTCGAGGCCCGGAAAGAATTCATGAAGGATGCGGCCTTCACGATAAATGAACGTTACAAAAACGAACTCTGTGAGATCTCGATCGAGGATCAGTATCCTAACATGGCCATGTATCTGAAAGATCATATGGACCTCATAGAACGCGCACGGAAGGCAGTAATTCTTGCAGGCGGCGAGCCTTCATCAGAACCTGTCAGAGGCGGTACGGATGGAGCTATACTTAGCAGCAGAGGACTGCCCTGTCCGAATCTTCCGACCGGAGGATATAACTATCACAGCAGGTATGAATATGCATCGATCCCCGAGATGCAGAAGTCTCTGGATGTGCTGAAATATCTGGCTAAGCTTGACGATTGACAAAGGAATGAATAATTATGAGAGCCCGGATCGAAGACCAGATAATATATAACAAGAATGCAAAACTGAAAGCGTTTCTTACGAAGTTCGCGGACGTGATGTTAGTGGCGTTATTTTTCATCAGCTTTATTACCGTTTCTTTTTTGATCTCTGACAGCAAGAAAACGGAAGACAGGTTTTTGGCTGTTTTCGCCATGGTCGGCATAGCAGTTGTTGCAAGTATTATCGTAGGACTATGGTCTGCGCTTAAGACAAAAAACGTTTGCGTTAAGATCAGCAAAGGTATGGTGGATGTCACCATAAACAAAGCTCACGGAGTTTATCCGCTTGAAGACTATATCGGGATTGAACTCAGCAATGCTGCGACGAGCAGATTTTCGGTCAGGAAAGAAATAGTTTTCGCGAACAAAGAAGATCCTGATAAGAATCTTTATATTGAACTGCCCGTAAAGCCAAAACTGTTTGTTAAGATCGCCGACAGCATAATGATCACAAAGCACGAGACATACGGCGGAGGTGAGCAGTATAAAGCTTATGAAGGCGACGAGTACAAGAGCACATATGAACCGGTGTTTTCCGGTAAATCAATAGGGATAGTCGTCGTTGCTATGATCATAGAGATCGCCATGGCGGCAGTTTTCGTTTCAATGGGATTCGAGAAGATCAATCATCTGCTTTATGTCATGATAATCGCGGTGATTTTCATAGCAACGGTCAGCTTCCTGATCTACTCTATAAACTACAAAAAGAAGTCTCAGAAGATGTCGGTCACGTCCATAAAGTTTGATACTGCTGCGCTGAAGATCAACGATCAGGTTTTTGCATATAAAGATATCGAGAATATCTGCATGACACCGCCGTATGTACATCATTTCAGTGCCTATTACAGAGAATTGACTATCAAGCTTTATGATTCGAAAAAGCCGATCGTCTTTTTTGTCGGCAACCGTCCTGATGATGAGAATCAGAAAGAGATTTCCGAAGGCTGCTCGTGCACATATCCCGAACTTTATGCGAGGATAATTAATGACAGGAATCTCGAAAATAAATTCAGCTTTAAAAATTTTTCCTGATTATCTGACGCTAAAATACAACTTGAAAATATTATTAATATAGAGCCCGAAACCCTGATGAATATTAGGCTTTGCGGATTTTGGAAATTTTCAAAAAAGGGGTTGCGCATCCGTTTTCGATGTGTTATCTTAACGGCGATGAAGGAAGTGCCTGTCCGACATCCGACTCGTAATTTTTTGAGTTTGGATCGTACAGCACTTCTTTTTTTATGACTGAAAAATTGATTAAAACGAAAGGAAAAGAACAATGCAGTTATCTATGATGAGACAGAATCTGTTTTCGAATCTCAAAACGCTCGGCAAAAAAGCGTTTGGTTCAGTATGTTCTTTTGCCCCGATAGCTCATGAGGATAGTGATAAGCGTTATGAAGAGAACATTTACGGAATCAGTGGGCGGTTACGATGTTGATCTGACTTTTTGTTTAGGCACAAGCAATTAGAAATTGATATCAGGATCGCCCGGAAAAGAAGAATTCGGACGATCCTTTTTTATTCTTCGCGAAACTTGACAACTTAATTTTCAAACACATCCATGTAGTTCAATCGGTAGAGCAACCGGCTGTTAACCGGGTAGTTGAAGGTTCAAGTCCTTCCATGGGTGCCAGTAAAACGGGCTGCAAAGAAACAGGCACTCTTTGCAGAGCGTCAGGGGAGCTTGAAGGAAAGCGCTTTCTTCAGGTTACCCCGATAAAGGATGGTTAGCTAATCTGGTGAAAGCACTTGGTTGAAGCCCAAGGTAGGTTGGATCGAAACCAACACCGTCCACCAAATGGATCTGTAGTGTAACGGTAACACACCGGACCTTTAATCCGGGTGATGGGAGTTCAAGTCTCTTCGGATCCACCATATGGGTTTGTAGTTCAACGGCCAGACCTCCCGACTCTTAATCGGTGAAATGAAGGTTCGAATCCTTCCAAGCCCACCAATTCGGCCTCATGGTATAACGGAATTATGCCGGCTTGTCGCGCCGGCGACAGGGGTTCAACTCCCCTTGAGGTCGCCAAAGACTGTTTGCATTCAGTCTTAAGATTCGCGTATGAAACAGGTTGTTAAACTGTTTCCCCCACCAGGGGATCTACTCAGCCTGTTTCATTTACCGGGGTGTCGTATAACGGAAGTATCCGTGGCCTGGGACCACGTGGCGAAGGTTCGACTCCTTCTACTCCGACCAATTTCGCGCGATGGAGAAGTGGCAAACTCGCCGGACCTTCAATCCGGTATTCGCAGGGTTCAAATCCCGCTCGCGTGACCACATGGCGCTTTCCTCTAGTCCGGTCCAGGAGGTCGGCCTCTCAAGTCGAAAACGGCGGGTTCAAATCCCCCAAGCGTCACCAATATGTCCGTGTAACCGAACTGGCACAGGTACTGCGCTAAGAACGCAGGTTTTGCGGGTTCGACTCCCGCCTCGGATACCAACACACTCCTATAGCACAACCGGATAGTGCACCGGTCTTCTAAACCGGGTATCAGCGTTCAAGTCGTTGTGGGAGTGCCAGATGTCTGATTGATGCAACCGGCAGACATGACTGATTCAGAATCAGTTTTCTCAGGGTTCGATCCCCTGGTCAGACACCAAAAATCACAGCAAAATTCACGCACTGCTGTGAGTTTGCAGTGAAAAACGGAGATTCGCGAATCTGTTTTCACTACAAAATCACAGCTGGCAGTGTAATTTGCTGTGATTTTCGAAAAATCAAAATGCTTCTGTAGCACAAACGGTAGTGCGGCTGCCTTGTAAGCAGCGGATGAGGGTTCAAATCCCTACGGGAGCTCCAAAATTGCAGGGAGGATCGGTTTCCAAACGGGCCCCATAAGCCCGTCGACCCGAGTTCGACCCTCGGCCCTGCAACCAAAATGTGGTCCATAGTGTAACGACAGCACGGCAGTTTGTGGCACTGCAGGTTCGGGTTTGATCCCCGGTGTTCCACCCAGATGTCTCATTGGTGTAATGGCAGCACCACAGTCTTCCAAACTGTCGGTACGGGTTCAAATCCCGTATGGGACTCCAAAACATGCCGTCGTAACCCGTTAAGGAGACGGAACGGACTGTAAATCCGTTAGTCAGAGACTTCGAGTGGGTTCGATACCCTCAGACGGCACCACATCGTAGCTTCTTTCAACGGCAGGAAACCCGTCTGATATGCGGGTAATGATAGTTCGACCCTATCAGCTACGACCATGGAACATAGCTCAACAGGCCAGAGCAGCGCCCTTATAAGACGCAGGTTCAGAGTTCGAGTCTCTGTGTTCCTACCAGCCGGTCGCATAGGCTAACGGACAGACCGTCCGGCTACGAACCGGATAATGGGGGTTCGATTCCCTCTGCGACCACCAAAATACGACAAAGAAAGGAAGATCATTATGTTCAAGACAGCCAAGGGACAGATAATCAGCGTCCCTGACATCGCAAAGACAATTTTCGAGTACATCATGTCCGACATGGACGACAGCTATGAGATAACCGTCGGAACCGACAGTCAGAATTTCGACAGGACTAAGATGGTTGAAGTAATTGCCATCCATAAAAAGGGCAAGGGCGGAATCTACTTTTACAACATCGAGTTCATCCATCTGATCACAAATCTGAAGCAGAAGATCAACGAAGAGACGGGCAGAAGTTTGTTTGTTGCAAATGATCTTCTCGATTCGCTGGTAGAGATCTTCCTCGAAAACGACATGTTGCTCGACGACCTGGATGTATCATTCCAGATCCATTGCGACATCGGAAGAGCCGGTAAGACGAGCGTCCTTATCAAGGAGATAGTAAGCTGGGTTACAAGCCAGGGTTATGTCTGCCTGATAAAGCCCGACAGCTACGCTGCATCGGAAATCGCTGACAGATACAGTAAATAAGCGGCGGATAAATGTCCGCCGCTTTATTTTTTGAAAGAATATTCCGTTTTGCAAGAACAGAACCGTTACCCTTCTTCCACCGCGATATCGTAATCAAGTTCATAAACTGTATTCAGTGAAACGAATTTTATGAACGGGTAGTGGCTGTACATGTACTCGGTTACCTCGTCAAGGTCTTCCGGTGACTGGTCCTGTGAGAACTCGATCTGGAAGTCGCCGGTCAGCTCGATGTATCCGACGATATCTGCGCCGACGTCCCTGCAGACCGATTCCATTTCTTCCTTTGAAGTGCCGAGCTCGCAGCTTACAAGCAGCTGGTTCTTAACAAAGTAGATACCGTTATAAGTGACCACGTCGTCCGACGACGGTTCTTTAAAGTAGTTTTCTCCGATGTCTGATGAAGTCGTCTCTGAAGTAGTTTCAGCCGTAGTCGTTTCGGCAGTGGTTTCCACCGTAGTCGGTTCAGTAACATCATCGATTACGGGAGCTATGTCACCTGCATAAACCACCGTTGTTTCTTTGGGAGTATCCGAACAGCCGGCAAGAAGTGCTGTTGCGATCAATGCTGCAGCGCCAATGGCGTAAGCAGGTTTTCCGGTGTTGTGTCTTGCTTCGATCTTCATGAATATATCCCCCTCATGAATATTTTTTCATTGTTACCATAGATACAATTAATAAAGCCAAAATGTTGCACCGGAGTTGTCGAATCTTCCGGAGACTATATAATTGTGGGGTAGATTCAGATGATATCTGAGCATGCTCCTGATAAGGAAACAAACACTAATTGACGAGGTTTACAAATGATACGCGAAGCGCGAAAAGAGGATCTGGAAGCCATTTTGGAGCTATATCTTAACCTTCATGAGGACAGCATTCCCGAGCATAACGATCATCTTACGAACACGTGGGATCAGATAATAAATGACCCTAATCATCACCTGATCGTTTATGAGATCGACGGCAGGTTAGTCTCTTCGTGCGTATGCGTGATCATTCCGAATATGTCGCGGAATGTCAGACCATATGCTTTCGTGGAAAACGTTGTCACGCACGCAGATTACAGGCGCCACGGTTATGCGGGCGCATGCCTGAACTACGCTAAGGAGATAGCTCAAAAGGAGAACTGCTATAAGATGATGCTCCTTACCGGTTCCAAGAGACCGGAGACGCTCAGGTTCTATGAGAATGCCGGATATAACAGTAATGACAAGACGGCATTCATCCAATGGTTATAAATCCAATGGCAATCAATTAATTCAAAGACAAATGATCAGGGCTGTTTCAAAACTGAAACAGCCCCTTTCGTGTGCGCTGATTTTTTAAGTAAACCTATACTTATACTGATTTCTCAACCAGTTTTTCTGCATCTTCGGGTGCCATCGGTCTGCCCCAGACAAATCCCTGAACGTAGTCGCAGCCGATGCTCTTGAGAACGGCAACCTGGTCCTGGGATTCCACGCCTTCGGAGATGACCTTCAGGTTAAGGATGTGACCGATCGAAATGATCATGGCAACGTACTGCCTTGACGCATCGCTCAGGTTCATCTGATCGATGAATGACTTGTCGATCTTAAGCATATCGGAAGGGAAGTTGTTCAGATAACTTAAGGAGGAATAACCTGTGCCGAAGTCATCTATGGCAACTTTCATGCCCATTGCCTTGATCTCGTCGATGCGCTGCAGGGCCTTTTCGGCAGAGTCGATCATGATGGATTCGGTGATCTCTATCTCGATGCGGCCGGGAGCGATATCGTGAGAATCAATGATCTTCTTAATGTCTTCTATGAAGTTATTCTTCATGAGGTGTCTGACGGAGACATTAAAGCTCAACGTGACGTCTGTATCAGTTTCTTTGGATACTTTGTCCAGAAAATCAAGAGACTGCTCGAAAACCCGCATGTCGATGCGGTCGACGAGGCCGGTCTTCTCGGCTACGGGGATGAAATCAACGGGACTGATGAAAGAACCGTCATCATCTTTCATGCGTGCGAGAGCTTCGAAGCCTCTGAGCTTATGATTCATGTCGTACTGGGGCTGGAGATGGAAGAAGATCTTGTCTCCGCTAAGCGCGGTGCGGATCTTCCGTTCTATCTCCAGAGTCCGCTCGGAATTTAAGATATCAGGAGTAAATCTTAAGATCCTTCCGCCGTCGCCCTTTTTCTTTATTTCGTGCAGGACTGCGTCGGCATAAAGATAAAGATTATCTATAATGTCTGTGTCTTCTGGATAAAGGGTATAACCGAAGCAGGCTGTCATATAAAAGTCGCAGTTGTCTATCGTGAACTTTTTCTCAAGCTCGGTCTTGTATGCCTCGATCGTTTTCTCAATATCGCTAACAGAATCGTAATCTGAAACAATGAGCAGAAATTCATCGCCTGTTTTTCTGGCAATGAAATCAACGGTTCCCGTTTTACCGGAATTGGCAAGGTCCTTCCATCTTCTTGCAGTTTCTCTTAATGTCTCATCACCCGAATCGTGGCCCATGGTATCGTTGATGCTCTTGAAATTATTAAGATCGATCGAGACAAGAGCAAATCTTTCGGAACGCTTGTGAAAATCCGCCATAAGCTCGCTGCACGCAAAACGGTTCGGGAGCCCCGTGAGCCTGTCGGTTACGGCCTGCTCGCGGATGTGCTTCTGATACTGAAGGACCTTACGATAACTGAAGTATAAGATCGATATAGCACCGATGATCATAATGTTGGAAAAGAAACCTGATATGGCAGAAAGATTATTTCGCAGGAATACGTTTACGATCATCATCGGGAACTGCATCAGGAGTATTGTCATCGAGACGATATATCCTACCCTGCGGAACAGCATGACAAGGCAGATAATGCAGATGTTGCCAAGCATGGAAAACATTCCGGTAAATGAAGAATAAGCGATATAATCATCGCCTATTGATACGAATCCCTGCGTAGTCGAAGATTTTATAGTCATGAAAATGGAGATCGCGTAGATAAGCATGAGAAGAATGAACGCACTCTTCGGAGCTTCCTTGTTAAGAGAGAGCTTTGTTAAGGTTTTATCGATATTGTTATTGCTCTTTTTATCCATTGGAACATCACCCTTGAGCTGACATTTCGAGATATATTACCGTCATTTTATCAGGATAAAAAACATAATACATACTCAAAATGTTTCTAAAATGACCATAATGAACACAAACTGTAAAGATTGAGTAAACGCTATTCCCACTGTTTTCTGTACTCTCTGGGCGATTTCTCGAAAAATTTCCGGAAGGTCTCGGACATGTAGCTCACTCCTCCAAAGCCCGTCCTGGAGGCTATCTCTGACATCGACATATTGCCGGAACGCAATAATTCAGCCACTTTGCGGCATCTTAAGTGCATCAGGTAACTGATGGGGGATTCACCCACATACTGGTGGAAAAGGGTGTTGCACAAAGACTTGCTGATGTTGCCGCTTGCCGCGATGTCGCCCAATGAGATCTGGTCCTGATACGAGTCGGAGATAAAATGCATCATTGCCTTGAACGACTGCATCCTCGGATCCGATACGGCATCCTCCTGTGTCGCGCCAAGGTATTCAGCCTGTTTTCTAATGATGTCCCATATCTGATAGAACTGCATGGTTATGGAAAAAGGATCGTGTCTGATCTTCGGAAGATCATATACAAGATTTCTTATCTGTTCGGTGTATTCATTTATATAACGGAAACGGAGATAAGGGATCTCGTGATTGTCCGTTATAGGTTTTACCGCCTGCATTTCGACTGCAACCGAGTTGGCGAGAATCCTCGGGTGGATGATGGCAATGACGTACTTGGCTACGTCACCCACGCAGAGGTTGTAGTGTATCTGGTTTGAATTTACTACTATCGTGTCACCTGCTTTGAGCAGAACTTCCCTGCCGTTTACGAAATAAGCGACCTGACCTTCTTTAACGGTCATGATCTCGATGTCTTCGTGGTAATGCGGCACGCCTTCCCATGTGACTTTGGGCGCTATCCATCCGTCGTAGATATATGAGGGAAAGTTAGGGTCATCGTAATTGATTATCTCAGAGCCGTCATCGCGCTTGACGATGAGACCCATCACTTCTTTTTTCATAACAATATTGCTCCCGAAACCCGAAAACTATAACAATATTCCATTTGTGTGGAAGATAGTTATAAAAACCAGTCAATTATGCGGTGTTTTTGCATGCTTACTCACAATATACTTGCAATTGAACAAAAAAGGAAGAGGAAATTTGATATGGGCAATGAAGCAGTTGTAATGACAAATGTATGTAAAGACTTCAAGGTGCTTAACCGTCATGAAGGACTTAAGGGCAGCATCAAAGACCTGTTTTCGAGAGATTATAAGACCGTATCCGCAGTTAAGGACGTAACCCTGACAGTTAACAGGGGAGAGATCATCGGATACCTGGGCCCCAACGGCGCAGGCAAGTCCACGACGATCAAGATGATGACAGGTGTCCTGGAGCCGACGAGCGGCGAGATCATCGTAAACGGCAAGGTGCCTTACAAGAACAGGACCGAGAACTGCGAGAACATCGGAGTCGTTTTCGGACAGAGAAGCCAGCTTTGGTGGTCGCTCCCGCTGATCGAATCCTTCAAGCTTTTAAGAGACCTTTATATGGTTCCCGAGAAAGAATATGAGGAGATGATAGAGCTCTACCGTTCGCTCGTCGACATCGAGCCGATCCTCCATAAGCCCGTAAGACAGATGTCTCTGGGGCAGAGGACCTTGAGCGACATACTCGCGGCGTTCCTGCACAATCCGGCGATCGTATTCTTAGATGAGCCGACGATCGGACTTGACGTATCGATGAAGTCGAAGATCCGCGAACTCATCCTCGGACTTAATAAAGAAAAGAATACTACCGTTATCCTTACCACCCACGATATGGGTGACGTCGATGCTCTGTGCAAGAGGATAGTCATCATCGATAAGGGCACGAAGATCTACGACAACGACATCGATCACCTGAAGAACTATTTCGGATCGTACAGAACATTGAAGCTCAAGCTCGCTGACGACACCTGGGAAGAATATCTGATCGACGAGAAGACCACCGACGTAATGGATGTCATCATGGAAAAGCAGAAAGAAAAGAAGATAAAGGACGTTAAGATCCTCGAGATCTCAACGGAAGAAGTAATCAAGAAGATCTACGAAGGGGGCACGAAATGAATCCCAAAAGACTGATCGCATTAACGCGCGGCGGGATAATGGAGTCACTGTATTTCAGACTCGGAATCTTCGTCACGCTCTTCGCGAACCTGATCTATCTCGTTCTCGTTTACTACCTTTGGAAAGCGATCTACGCTTCATCCGGTACCGATGTCGTCAACGGCATGACGTTCTCTGACACGATGATCTACCTCATTCTTGCGACGGCGCTTTTTAACTTTCTCGAAATGTTCGTCGTCTGGGACATGAGCAGATCGATACAGTCGGGCAAGATCATCCTCGATCTGTTAAAGCCGATGCGTTTCAGGAAGTACACTTTCTGGAGTTACACGGGCAACCATGTGGTCCAGTTTTTCCTGACCTTCATTCCGACTTTCATCGTGGTCATGATCGTCACGCGCGGCGCGATCAAGATGGGCTTCAATCTTCTGTGGTTCATCATCGCGATGGTCTTCGCGCTGATAATAAACTACAACATCGAGATGCTCGTTGCGCCGATCTGCCTGTTCACCGAATCGACATGGGGCATCAACATCGTCAAGGAGACGATCGTACTCCTTCTGTCCGGTGCGACGATACCGCTGGCATTCTTCCCCGAAAAGGCGAGGGTCGTGGTGCAGTGCCTGCCGTTCCGCGCAGTCTACGACGTACCGCTCTCGATCCTTCTAGAGAAGAGCGGCTCTGATAACTGGCAGGGGCTCCTGCAGCTCTACGGATTCCAGCTCGTATGGCTCGTCGCGCTCACGATCGCAGGCAATCTTTTCTGGAACTTTGCGGTGAAGAAGATCACCGTGAACGGAGGCTGATATGAGCAAAAAAAGAGGATTAAAATTCTATGCCGGTATCTACCGCAAGATACTCATCCAGGATCTTAAGAGCAAGATGAGCTACCGTGCTGACTTTATAATCTCGACGTTCGGAATGATAATGACCAACCTATCGGGCTTCGTGACTTTCATGATCCTGTTTAAGAACTTCCCGACGATCAACGGCTGGGACTACCATCACATGCTGTTCCTGTACGGTTTCTCGCTGGTTGCGCTGACTCCCGTCCAGTGCTTCTTCGACAATAACTGGAATTTGCGGTTCATGGTGCAGAGCGGCGACTTCATCAAGTACTGCTTCAGGCCGGTCAACGTGTTCTTCTACTTCATGTCGGAAGTGTTTGACGTGAAGGGCTTAGGCCAGCTTGCGTTCGGAATCGGAACCATCGTTTACGCCTGGATCAAGATCGGCCTGCCGGTAAATGCACTCATTCTCTTGAAGCTTTTCGTGTTCCTGATCACGGCATCGCTCTTCATGATCGCGCTCATGAACTTCGCCGCGGCAACGTGCTTCTGGATCAAGAACTCGGGATATGTAATGGTCATCATGTTCCGCTTCAAGGACTTCGCGAAATACCCGGCGAGCATCTTTGAAGGCATTTTCAAGGTGATCTTCACGTTCATAATTCCGATCGCATTCATCGCCTACTACCCGAGCCTCGTGATCCTTGAGCCTGACAACGTTCCTTTGCTGTCGTGGATCGCCCCCCTGTTCGGACTTGTGTTCTTTTACCTGAGCTACAAGTTCTGGATGCTCGGCGTTAGAAAATATGATTTTACGGGTTCATAATGGGGTCATAATGGGGTCAGACCCCATCAAAGGAAGGAGGACACTAAAAATGAATGACTTATGCATGATAATAAAGCAAACAGTACTGCCAAATTTCCTGAACATCAGGACTTCTATAAAAGCATACGACAGAGACGCCCTCTGCTGCGGTGCGCCCTGCTGGAGATGGGCATATCACGCACTTCATTCCGCGGACAAATGGTTCATCAATCCGAATGTTTACGAAGAGCCGTCGTTCCACGAAGAAGGCATGGATAACCCCGACAATCCGACATCGGTAGTGCTCTCCGACGAGCAGCTCCTCGAGTATCTTGATTCGATCGAAAAGAAGACACTGTCTTACCTTGATTCTCTCACAGACGACATGCTATACGAGAAGCCCGAGAACTGCAGGTTCACAAGGATGGAGCTGGTCCTCCGCCAGTTCCGTCATCTGTCTTTCCACACGGGTATGCTTAACGGCCAGACGGCGCTTGCTACGGGCAAATTCCCGATGTGGGTGTCTGACGCCGATAAGTTCGTTGATGACGGGGTATTCTTTGGAAGGTACAGGGAAGGACCGACGAAGCTGTAAGGGGGCGAGGCTGTCCGGACTGACATACCGGATAAGTGCTGGCCGCCGGCCACGGAACACCTGCTCTTGGTGTCCGCCCGGACACGGCATACCGACTAAAAGCGTCCGTCTGGACACGGCATACCGACTAAAACGCTGTTTTTGCCATTTTAGTCGGTAAGGGGGAGGGGGTATATCGCCTGATTTAGGACCTGATTGATCGAAAAAAGCCGGTCAGACAGACCGATTTATCGGTTTTTCGAGAATTTCGAGGGCAAAAAGGGGTCTTCGAGGCTATAAACGCTATTATCAACAGAGGAGCCGGCAAAAATATACCGACTAAAACCTGACTTTTGGGCTTTTAGTCGGTATTTTTGTTTTCGAAAAATCGCACATACCCCGTGGGGGTATGTGGTCCGGGGTATAAGGTATTCAAAAATGGGTCCTCACCCCCAACAACTTTGACAAACCCTGCCCTTCATATTAAAATGACACCGTGTCATTTTAATATGAGCGAGGATTAACCAATGCCTAAAGTCAGCGAAGAATACTATGAGAAGAAGCGCAGGGAGATCATCGATGCTACTTACCGTGTGTGCGTGAGGAAGCCGATAACTTCGATCGAGATGAAGGACATCATCGCTGAGACCGGCTTTTCGCACGGTGTTATCTACAGGTACTACAAAGATCTGGATGAGGTATTTAAGGATCTGATCATAACGATCAATTCGGAGAACAGGATAGATGGCAGGCTTGAAGAGATCCTGGCAAGGTCTGACATCAAAGATTGGGAAAAAACGATATATGAGATCTGCGCGATGCTTGCAGCATATATGAGAGAAGTCGGAACGGATATGCTCAAGGTATCGATATACGGTGATATGCTGGCGATGAGCGATCCGGAGCGTGCGATGAGGATCTCGGCAAGACTTGGAAAAGATGAACTGAGTCCGCTGCTTTATGCGACGCAGGTCATGACGGAATTCCTGACGAGAATTGTGACGGAAAACAAGCTGAAACCCGCAACGACAGTAGATGAGATAATACAGTTTTTCATCGTGAACTATAACGGCATCCAATCAGGATATGTATTATCCGAATGCTTCAAGACCGAGCATATAGAAGGTAAATACAAGCCTGAAGACCTGTACAGGAATCTCGCGGCATCGGTGGTGCTCATGCTTGGCGGAAAGGCACAAAAACAATGATCGATTACATAAGGGAAAACTTAAGTTACTATCCGATGTACTACAGAATGCTGTTCATGGCGAAGAAGGAATTCACGCCTGAGCGCGTGGATTTCGGCACTGACAAGGAACAGTATTTTCTGTACTACGAGCCCCGAAAGGCAGTAAGTGACAAGGTCGTCATCTGGATCCACGGGGGCGGCTGGAATGCCGGCAATCCTAAGTTCTTTGATTTTGTCGGACAGTATATGGCAGGGGCAGGATACCGCTTCGTATCATTGGGTTACCGCCTGTCACCGAAAAACAAATATCCCGCTCAGATTGAAGACGTCTGCAACGGATATAACGCAGCACTCAGATATCTTAAAGACAAGGGTATCGACACATCAAGGATAATCATTTCGGGGCCTTCAGCGGGAGCGCATTTGTCATCGATCCTGACATACAGCAAAAAGGTTCAGGACGAGTATAAAGTCGACATATCGAACGTCATCGGATATATAGGTTTCGGAGGCCCCTACAGCTTCAGGAAGAGCCAGTCAATGACCGTGAAGATGCTGGAAGGGATGCTTTTCGCGAAAGGTTATGACAGAAAGCAGGCTGAGCCCTGGTCGCTCATGACAAAGAATCACGTTCCGATGCTCCTGATACAGAGCAGGCATGACGGAGTGATCGAATTCGGGTGTGCCGAAGACTTTGCGGACAAGGCCCGGACAATAGGCAACATCTGCGAGATCTATGAGGTCGAAGATAAGAGGAATACCCACTCCTGGTATACGGCAGGATGCTTTCTTCTGAGCCGTGAAGAGAATAAGACTCTGGACACTTTCATGAGCCGGATCGAAAACTTGTAATCTATTTTTAATTGAAGATTTGGCATTTTATAGGATAAAATGGGACGAATTATTATAAAAAATAATAAATGGGGTTTAATAACATGTCTAAATCTAGCAGAAACTTTGGTGCGGTCCTCGCAGTATTGTTCCTTGCGCTTTTAGTAGTCGGATTGATATTCGTAGTAAAGGTCGCTTACTATGACGAGCCTAAGCTTACGGAGCAGTTGATGACTGATGTAACTGTCGAGACATCTCCGTCGGAGACGGAGACGGAGGCTCCCAAGGACGTCAGGATCGCCGTATTCCAGACTTCCGACATTAACGGATACATCATGGATACTACAGGAGGCGAGGAGAAGACTTTCCAGTACAGGCTCGCCCGCATTGCAAAATTCGTTGATAACGCGAGAGAATCAGATGACTTCGATGACGTCGTTCTCGTTGACGGCGGCGATATCTATCAGGGTGCACCTGTATCGAATCTTACTGAAGGCGCGGCTTTAAGGGCTGCGCTCGACGTCATGGGTTACGATGCCGTAACGCTCGGCAACCACGAATTCGACTGGGACATCACGACATATGCGACTGATACCATGGCAACGGTACCTGCATATGAAGTCGGCGAATTTTCCGGTGATCCCGCTATCCCGGTACTCGCTGCTACGCTTTATTCTTCAAATAATCACAACAGGTCTCTCTTCACGAAAGATTACGTTATCGTGGAGAAGGCAGGTTACAGGATAGCCCTGATCGGTTACATCCCCGATTATTCAGAAGAGATCCTGCAGTCCAAGATCGAGCCTTATGAGTTACACGGCGATCTAGGAGAATTTTCTGACCGCGTTAAGGAGATCAATGAGTCCGAAAAGCCTGACGTCACCATAGTAATAGCTCACGATGACCCTGTCGCTGTGGCAAAAGCTTTGGATCATGAGGACGTTGACCTCGTTACAGGCGGACTGGATAATGACGGGATCTTCGGAGTATCCGACAACGGCATCCCTTTCATCCAGGCAGCAAGCAATGCGGAAGGTTATGCGAGCGCCGTGATCGTCATAGATCCTGAGGGCAACGTAACGGTAGAAGACACCATGTGCACATCCATCATGGAAGAGCCCGAGCTTCTCTACGACAACATGTCGAACTCAGGCAATTTCAATGGCCGCGTCCTTGCTCTTTCACATGCAGCATGGGATGCAGTAAGCGAAGAGATGAATGAGGCTTTGGGTTATATTGATTCCAGTGTCGAGAAATACGGATTTGTTAACGGAAAGACCACTACAGGCGGTAACTTCATAACGGGTCTGATGCTTGAAGCCACAAAGGGTGAAGGAGTTGTAGCCGCTTTCTACTACAGGGACGGCGTATATGCAGACTTTACCGTTCCCGAGGGCGAGATACTGGAACTCTCCGTAAGTGACATCTATTCACTCAATCCGTATAATGACCGCTGGCTGATCTACGATCTTACCGGCAGGGAGATCGCGAAGCTCTTATCTGACGGCATCGAAAATTCCGATTTCGGCGACCAGGTGTCAGGTCTTACCTTCGAGTACAATAACCGCGGAACTGATGAAGCTCCGAACATCGAGATCGTCAGCATTACTATGGATAACGGAACCTCGATCGATGTTGACGGAACGGATACTAAGTATAGAGTAGTTGTTCCGAATTATTGTGCATCACAGTCGGGAAGCGTTTTCGAGTTCAAGAAGCCTCTGCATCCAGTATTGGAAGCTCCTGTAGACAACCAGTCCCTGATCGCGCTTCTCCGCGACAGACGCGACAAGGGCCAGGTACATATCCCCACGGATAATAAGCCTAAGGGTAAGTGCCTCAATGCCAACGAGGTTCAGACGGAAGAAACACAGGCTTCCGAATCCCAGACGACTGAGAGCCAGACATCAGAGACAACGCAGCAGTCGACTTGAGCAAATTTAAGGAATGAATATGAGCGAGAACGAAGCGAAGAGGCAGGAATTATTAGATCAGTTAAACGGTACTGAAGACAAAAAAGATTCAAAACCGGTAACGAACGGAGACGGACACGTTCTGACAGAAGCAGAGATCAAGCGCCAGAAGCTTTTTGACGAGAATGAGAAAAAGCTCCTGGCCAAAGGATATAAGCGTCACGACATCATAATCTCCGTTCTCAAAGCGAACGTGGTCGGCTTACTTCTCACGCTTCCTTTCATCGCGCTGATGACCGTGGGATTCATCTTGAGGAACGGTGTTCCGGATTTCGACGGCATGCTGGCAAATAACCCTGTCATGTATTTCGTATGGATGGGTATTATCATCGCAGCCTCGCTCGTTTTTACCGTGGTTCATGAGAAGATCCACGGCTGGTGCTGGTCGATCGGTGCCGAGAACGGTTCAAAAGATATCGAGTTCGGTTTTCAGAAGGAGAACCTTACGCCTTATTGCACCTGCAAATCTCCGCTTTCGAAGTCAATTTACATCTTTGGTTCCATGATGCCAATGACGATCCTTGGAATAGTTATCGGCATCGTTTCTATTTTTATTGGCAACGTTGCGGTCCTGATAATCGCGATCCTTCAGACCATGGGCGGTGCAGGCGATATCCTTATCTCGAGCATGCTGCTCTTCTATAAGACAAAGGGCAAGGATGTCATCCTGTTAGATCACCCCACGAAGATCGGACTGGTCGTTTTCGAGAAAGAAAAATAAAGTGAAATAAAACAGCCTCCTGACCGGAGGCTGTTTTTGATTCGTTCGTTAAGATGACAGTTTGTAAATGTACGCGAGTGATTTCAGATTAACATCGCGGGGAAGTTCTATTATGGAATTGTACCTGAACAATCCTGTCTGTATTTCGGCGATCTCATCGTTTTCCATGCGCCAGACTTCTAAAACCGTATAGTCGTCAAATACTGTGACTATGATGTGAATGTCACCTGTATAAAACGTCCTCATCTGGCTTAAGTATTTGATGAGCTTGTCCTGATCGAAAAGCTCTTTATCTTCTTCGGATTCCTCATATTCCCATTTCGTAGGATTGGAAGATTTCGCATGCGCATCAAAAACGTATGTTGTCTGCTGGATCTGTCTGTACTTGGTCTTTTTGTTGAGGATCCTTGCTTCGTAATTATTCTCTAATACAGCTCTTATGTTGCTGCCGTCAAGCTCGAAATAAGCCTTGTAAACAGTGACAAGGTCGTCTTCTTCAGAGGATACCAAAAAATATGCGGGCTGTTGGATCTCCGTGCAGGACACGAACATCAAACACATAAAAGACACTGCAAAAGCAGCGATGAAAGCTTTGGTTATTACTTTCCTCATAGCATGCTCCCCATAAAAGACACTGTATAATATGAGAAAGGATATCACATTTTCTTGATAAAGCCTATCGAAAAATTATTAAAATCTACGAAAAATTCCCGAATATCAATCAAAAGTGAAAGTGTCAAAAACAGATCTCGCGTCTTCGTCGTCAGTAACGAATTCGAAGTAAACCGCATGCCTGCCGGTTACTTTTTCGGACAGATCGAAAAGAACTTCCTTCGCATCCTCTTTGGCCGTCTCGGAAGCGATCACTTTGCCGTCATAAGAATCGATCCTGATGCTGATCTTAAAGCCCTTCGGGAACTCGCCCGTAATGGTTGCCTTTTCAGCGCCTGCCGTTCCGAAATTCAGATACTTGAATCCGATCGTCGCGCCGCTCTGTATGTCAACGACCGGCGATGAATCACCCTCATAAACGGGCTGGACATGAGCGACCCTTACATCCTTGTTCGTACCTTCTGCGTTGTCCTGGTACATGGGCTTGCCCTTGCCGTCATACATGTGGCATGTGTATCCTGCGGAAATGACCGCGAACGCATCAATTCCATCTTTATTGAAACCCTGCGAAGTAGCCTCGACAACGTCAGACTTGACCGGCTCTCCGTTCTCATATGTGATCTTGCCTATAAAGATCCTGCCGTCCTTATCGAGCGCTACGTCGACCGGTTCCACCATAGCCTGTCTTGCGAACTCGTTGCAGCCCGTCTGTCTGTGATAGAAGATGTACCACTGATCCTTTATCTGCATCAGCGAACCGTGGTTGTTGCCCCACTGATATGTCATGATGCCGTTTCCGTCAGGTCCCTTGATGACCTCTCCGCCGTTGAAGCTGATGTCTCCGCCCATCTTGTAATCACCAAGAGGCGTATCGCTCCACTTATAGCTCAGGAAACCGTTGCAGCTTCCGAAAACACCGAGTTCCGGCTTATTGTATTCATATCTCTTCGAATAAACGAAAACATACTTGCCGTTGATCTTTCGAGGGCTCGAAGCTTCGAAAAATCCGTCGACCGGATCCACATGCCCGTCATCTTCCTTGATAAAGAAAGGCTTTGAATGACCGATAATGTGATGTCTGACCGTTTCCTTCTTGACCGTGCACATGTCATCATTCAATTCGCCCGCATGACACTGGCAGAAGCCCCAGAATGCATAAACCCTTCCGTCATCATCGACCAGGATGCCCGGATCGAATCCAAGCTCAGTCTTGACCGGATTGGTAAAAGGTCCCCAGGGAGTCTTTGAAGTCGCGAGCATGATCACTGATCCCCTTGACTCTGCCGCATACATGTAGAACGTATCACCCTTCTGAACGACATCCGGCGCATAAAGCTCTCCGCCGTCAGAAGCCCTGTAACACTCGCCGTGACAAGTCCAGTTCGTAAGATCATCAACAGGTGCCGACCACACGACATAATCGTAACCGCAGTATTCGGTCTTCAAAGTATCATGCGACCCGTACAGATATATCCTCGTCTCGCCGTTATAAGTAAATACTCTCGGTTCACCGTCAGGGACATGCTCCCACAAAGGCATATAAGGATTGGCACTCTTGATGATCTTCTTGTTGTCCATAGCAAAGCCTCGCTTTCAAAGATACTTTATGCTACATCATAACAGGGAAATTTGGAAATGTATGGTTATAGATATTAATGCGCGCATTGAATATGGGGTGAATACTTTTTCAGTGCATAAAAGAAGTGATTTTGTGCAGTGAAAAAGTAATAAAGCGGCTGAATACCTTTTCAGAGCACAAATGAGGTTGATTTAGGTATTGAAAAGGTATTGGAGGGAAGAACGGGGGTTGAATATCCTGGCAAGACGGGTGATGAAGAAATGCTGTTTGCAGTTAGCTTGTGCTAACCAACCAAAATCAACAAGGTAATCAAGTGAGTTAGATTGTGCTAACTGTCAATTCCGACACCATTATTACGAGTATATAATGATGTCGAAAATGAAATGATCAGGTAGTCAATGCCCATTAAGGACCGTGTCCGAAGTCAATATTTTCAGTGGACATTGACGTTAGACGGGAGCACGTTATGACTTTAAGAGAACTTAAAGCAGGGCAGAGCTGCAGGGTGGAATCCGTTGGCGGAGAAGGGGCGCTGCGCCAGCATTTTCTCGATATGGGAATCATACCCGGCGCGGAGATCACCATTGTGAAGTTTGCGCCGATGGGAGATCCGGTCGAGGTAAGGATTCACGGTTATGAACTGTCTCTTAGACTGGATGATGCGGAGAAGATCGCCATTACCGAACTTGATAAAAAGGCTGAAGCGGGAACAGATGAGAAGCGCAAGGACAAGTCGAAAGTCGCGCATCCGAATCTCGGTGAGCCCGGTATCCACCACGATAAAAAACATGAGAACCCTTTGCCTGACGACCACGTACTTTCTTTCGCGCTGGTAGGAAACCAGAACAGCGGAAAGACCACGCTCTTTAACAGGCTTACGGGTTCTAACCAGCATGTCGGAAATTTCCCGGGCGTTACCGTTGACCGTAAGGACGGCGCGATAATCGGACATCCGAATACCGTGATCACGGACCTTCCGGGCATTTACTCGATGTCGCCTTATTCCAAAGAGGAGATCGTTTCGAGAGATTTTGTACTTAACAACAAACCCGATGCGATCATCAACATCGTTGATTCGACGAACATCGAGCGTAACCTTTACCTGACGATGCAGCTTCTCGAGACTGACAGACCGGTCGTTGTTGCGCTTAACATGATGGATGAGCTGACCGGCAACGGAGGTTCTGTCGACATCAACCTGATGGAGCAGATCCTGGGCGTGCCGGTCGTACCGATCAGCGCTGCGAAGAATCAGGGTATCGGCGAGCTCATCTCACACGCTATCCATATCGCGAAATATTGCGAAAAGCCGCTTGAGCAGGATTTCTGCGCGCCGGAGAGCCCGGTGCACAGCTCGATCCATGCTGTCGAACACTTAGTCGAGGAGAAGGCCAAGAATACGGGACTTCCCTTGAGATTTACGGCCTGCAAAGCTCTGGAGGGAGACGAACTCATCCTGAACCAGCTTGGCCTCGACGAGAATGAGAAGGATCTTCTGGAGCACATCAGGGTCAAGGTCGAAAAGAAGTCGGGCCTGGATCCCGCGGCAGCAGTTGCCGACATGAGATTTTCTTATATCATGCAGCTGGTCGAAAGCTGCGTTACAAAGCCGGTCAGGAACAAAGAGCGCATCAGGAGCGAGAGAGTGGATAAGGTCTTAACTGGCAAGTTTACCGCGATCCCGATCTTTATTCTTATCATGGGATTGGTCTTTTTCCTGACGTTTAACGTCATCGGCGCCGGGCTCCAGACACTGCTCGAAATGGGCATCGGCTGGCTTACCGAAACTACCGAACAGGCGCTCACGAACGCGAACGTTAATGATGTCATCCACAGCCTGATAATCGACGGTATTTTCGAGGGCGTCGGAAGCGTACTGAGCTTCCTGCCGATCGTAGTCGTAATGTTCTTCTTCCTGTCGCTCCTCGAGGACAGCGGATACATCGCGAGGATCGCGTTCTTCATGGATAAACTCCTCCGTAAGATCGGTCTTTCCGGACGAAGCATCGTGCCGCTTCTGATCGGCTTCGGATGCACGGTTCCTGCGGTTATGTCGACGAGAACGCTTCCTTCCGACAGGGACCGTAAGATGACGATAATCCTGACACCGTTCATGAGCTGCACCGCCAAGCTCCCGATCTATGCATTCTTCGTAAGCTCGTTCTTCCCTGGAAAAGGCGGGCTCATCATGACGGGACTTTATCTGCTCAGCATCGTGATCGGAATACTGATAGCGTTTATTTATAAGAAGATCCTTTTCAAGGGCGAGGCCGCTCCTTTCGTAATGGAGCTGCCGAACTACAGGCTTCCTTCGCTCAGGAGCACGCTCCAGCTCATGTGGGAAAAGGCGAAAGACTTCCTGCAGAAAGCGTTCTCGGTAATCCTTATCGCGACTGTTGTTGTATGGTTCCTTCAGAGCTTTGATACGAGATTCAATCTCGTTACCGATTCTTCCACGAGCATGATGGCTCTGATCTCAGGATTCATCGCGCCCGTAATGAGGCCGCTGGGTCTTGGCGACTGGCGCATCACGACGTCTCTGATCAGCGGATTCATGGCAAAGGAAAGCGTCGTCTCGGTACTTGAAGTCCTCTTCGGAGCAGAAGGCGGGATCAATGCGGTATTGGGCACGGTGGAGGCCGCAACACTCCTTATCTTCAGCCTTCTTTACACGCCGTGCGTTGCAGCGATCGCATCCGTCAAGCGTGAACTCGGCTGGAAGTGGTCCGCCGGTCTGGTTATCTGGCAGTGTGTTCTTGCGTGGATCGTAAGCTTCCTGTTCAGGATCATCATGCTGGCTTTCACGGGAGGACTTATATGAGACCTGTGGATTATATTCTGATAGCCGTTATCGCAGCAGTATTGGTGGCTGCGGTTATCCTCGCGGTAAGGCGGAAAAAGACGAGTCCGTGCTGCAGCGGAAACTGCGCTGAGTGCATAAAGAAGCACGGCGTCGGCGGATGCAGTGGTAATTCCAAATGAATTTTGCCTCAAACCTTCTTTAAGATATCTTTTCGCTCGGTTCGGCATGGCGGATCTCTGTCATCAGCGCCGAAGTCGTTGCCTTGTGTTTGATCGGTTTCCAGCCCGGATTTACGAACAGGGCGGTAAATGCGATCGGTATGTATGTGAGCATGAAAAGAGGGAATGAGAAGACCGAGAATATTTTCCTGGCAGCGCCCGCGTGAATGTTTTTCCACTCGGTGATAAGCGTGATCCCGCCAAGGACAAAGAGCAGTGAGCATGCATTGAAGATGGTCTCGAACATCGACCAGAGGGCGATCGTGATGTCGCCGCCGGCTATCGCGCCGATAACGCCGTAGAGCAGATTGCAGGTGATCGAGATCGCAGTAAGAAGGAATGCCGGCATTATGTTCATCGCCATGTCGAATGCTGCAAAATTGCCGTGGAAAGTCTCGGACATAAGCTCTTTTCCGTAGTGTTTGAAAACCTGGATGTAGCCTCTTGCCCAGCGCATGCGCTGCGTGAAGGACTGCTTGAGTGAAGTGGGCTGCTCGTCGTAGAAAACTGCGCTTCTGCAGAAGGCTATCCTGCGGCCTTTGCATACGCGGTTGATCGTGAATTCGATGTCTTCGGTGAGAAGGTGGAAGGGCCATCCGCCGATGTCTTTAAGCACTGAATCAGAGAAGAAGAATCCCGTTCCCGAGATCGCTGCGGAAGAGCCGATCTTATTTCTTGCGTAGTTGAGATACATGGTCTCTCTTAAGAACCACAGGCTGTAGCCTGAACTGATCCAGTTATCTCCGTAGTTTTTGGAGTTCCTGTAAGACGTGATGACTTCATTTCCTTCGAGGTGGCACTTGTGCATCTCTTCGATGTAATCGGGTGCGAGGACGTTGTCGGCGTCGAAAACAAAATAACCGTCAAAGCCCAGAGGATAATCTTCTCTGATCTCTTTAAGAAGCGCTTCGAGGGCATAGCCTTTGCCGACGAATTTTCGCGAGCTGCGCATATAAGCGGCTGCCCCGTGCCCGAGCGCAACGTCGTATGTGTTGTCGGTGCAGTTGTCAGCCATGACGAATGTAGTAACGCTGCCTTGATATGTCTGGTTGTTGATGCTGTCGATGAGATCGCCGATTACGGCTTCTTCATTCCTCGCGCAGATAAGGACCGCATAACGCTTGAGATTTCTTTTGCAGAGTTCGTTGTCAGCTGCGCTGGAGTTTTTCGCGGTCTTCTTCTCGCGGTGCTGCCACCAGAGCGAGACAGGTACGTAGATGAACTGATATGAATAGCAAACGGCAAAGATGGCCGTAATGATGAAATTGATGATCCTGATTGTTTCCATGTTTGTTTTCTCCCCGTGCAACATTATCACAAAGCGCCTATAAAAAAGAAATAGAGAAAACCTTAAGATTTTCTTAAGTTTTCTGCTCTTTTCAGATCACCCAAAGTATAGATAAACAGGGGGTTTTAGCTCCATTTGATCTGCTTACGTAATGCTTACATGTTTGTCACATTTACATATCAGACTATAATATGGGATATCAGCAAAAATACTTGACAGATAAAGGTGCGGAAATGGCTTTTCAGATAGTTCGGAATGACATCACGAAAATCAAGGCGGATGCGATCGTCAACACTGCAAATCCCGAGCCTGTTTACATGGCCGGAACCGACAGTGCGATATACGCTGCGGCAGGCGCCGAAAAGCTCCTCGAAGAGCGTAAAAAGATCGGACGGATCGCTGAAGGTGAGGTCGCAGTCACGCCTGCTTTTGATCTTGATGCGAAATACATTTTCCACACCGTCGGTCCCGTCTGGCAGGGCGGTAGTTCAGGCGAGAAAGAAACCGTTAAGAACTGCTATCTTAACTGTCTGAACAAGGCTGTCGGACTTGGCATTGAGAGCATCGCATTCCCTTTGATCGCGACCGGCGTTTACGGCTTTCCAAAAGCTGAGGCTTTGCAGATCGCAACTTCGGTCTTCAGCAGTTTCCTGGCTGAAAATGATCTTGAGATAACGCTCGTTGTTTTTGATAACGAATCATTTGAACTGACCGGCAAAATCTTCGCGGGCGTCAACCAGTTCATCGACGAGAATTACGTAGAAGAGAAGACTGAAGAAGAATACGGAGCCGCAGTGGCTGAAGCGTGTGAAGACGCTGAAATTGCCGAAGATGCCGGACCGTCAGATTATAAGAAAGAGCGCAGGAAATTTCATCAGAATATGTTCCGTTTGGGAGCATATAGAGACGTTCCTCCGCCGGCAGCGGCTTCCGTGGCATATGAAGCCAAGGCTGCTGCGGCATCTGCGTGCGGAGGTTCAAAGCGTTCGCTCGATGACGTAGTCAAAAACATCTCAGAGACATGGTCCGAGAGCCTTCTTCGCATGATAACCGAGAAGGGCTACAGCGACGTCGAAGTTTACAGACGCGCGAACGTTGACAGGAAGCTCTTTTCGAAGATCAGGAGCAATAAGGATTACAAGCCGAAAAAAAGCACGGCCGTTGCGTTTGCGCTCGCATTAAAGCTTAATCTCGACGAGACCAAGGACTTCATCGGCCGCGCGGGTTACGCGTTCTCGCCTTCGAGCAAATTCGACCTGATCGTTGAATACTTTATCGAGAATGAAGTATATGAATTCATGACGATCAATATGGCGCTTTTCGAGCACAACGAACCCCTTCTGGGATGATGCCCTGAAAATTTTTTCGAAAAAAGTGAAACCATTTGAACCTGAACTGCACTTATATATGTGAACGGCCGTTCAGAATAATGATTTTGAGGTGAAACGAGTGAACGAAGCGAAGGCGCTGGCTTTACTTAAAAAAGGCGACGAGGAAGCTCTTTCCTGGTTTATCGACAAGTACAGCAACTATGTCGGAACCATTGTAAATAACATACTGCAGGGCTCAATGACACACGAGGACGTCGAAGAAGTTACGTCAGATGTATTCGTGACCTTGTGGCAGTCTGCGGAAAAACTGTATCCTCTGAACCTTAAAGGTTACTTGAGCCGCGTGGCAAGGAGCCTTTCCATGCAGAAATTGCGGGACAAGGCGGCCGAGCTCCCTTTGGACGAGGACATTCTTATCTTAGATGACGATTCTGAATTTGACAGACTTGCCCAGGAAGACCGGGACGAGATGGTGCGCAAAGCAGTCTATGCAATGCCACAGCCGGACAAAGAGATATTCCTAAGGTTTTATTACTACTGTCAGAGCGTGTCGGTGATCGCAGACCAAATGAAGATGAACCCGTCCACGGTCAAGACCAAATTAAGGCGCGGACGCGAGAGACTCCGGGTGATCCTCAGCAATAATTCGAAAGGAGACGATCTGAATGAAAGTACATATTCATGAACTAATGAACAACATCGAAGATTCTTCAGTAAACATCGAAGAACAGAATGTCGTCTCCTCTGAAAGGATAAAGGAGTTGACAAGAATGAAGATTAACGGATATGGGTTTACGGAAAAGAAGAGATCTAAGAAGGGAATAATCACGGTCGGTATCGCCGTAGCAGTCGTAGCTGCGCTTGGAGTATCAGTTTTCGCAGCGATCAAGGGCGGACTCGAAGGATTATCTTTCGGAAAGAGCTCCTGGGCAGATGAGATCGCAGCCGACGATGATGTTTCAATCCCTGAAGAAGCCCTGGCTGTTTTGCCTGAGCGGGAGTTCATTTCCTTACAGGGATATGCCGATTCACCTGAACACAAGGCAACTGCGGAGTGGCTGGCATTTGAATCAGGTTATGACCGTGACTGGAAGATCCTCGATGCATATGATGCGGAAGTCAAGCGCACAGGTGAAGACCCGTTTGAAGAGAAATACGGTGCTTATACTGTCTATTCTCAGGAAATGGCTGACAAGATCGACGAGATTACGGAAAAATATAACCTCAAGCTGCATGAAAATATTGATGACTGCGACGAGAAGACCGTCAATGATATGTGCGGCGATGTATTTTCCGACGGCATTTCAGGTGCCGGATACATGTACGAAGACGGAACATTCAGTCTGGACGCAGAGTGTAACGGCATATACTTCCAGATTGGAAGATGCATGAGAGGATATTTTGACACTACATATCTCAACGTCGGAAACGCGGGCAAATATGAAGAGTATGAATATACGACAAAGAGCGGAATTACGGTTACCATCTCATACTGTTATGACAAAGTGTTCAAGAACAGATGGATCGTCACCGCAAATCTCGAAGACAGCTTTGTATCATTGAATATCCTTCCTTTCGATTACGATGGCAATCTCAAGGAATATACAAAAGCTGAGATCGAAACGCTCGTAAACAGTATTGATTTCAGCAAGCTCTGATATTATCCGGGTGTAGGAATGGAAAATGCCCCGCGAACTTTATGTCCGCGGGGTTATATTTATATATTCCGACCTGAATGCCGACTATTTGACCCGTTTTAGTCGGAGAAAAAGTCGGATTTTTCATTTTCCGACTTTTCTTACGACTTTTTATCGTGAATAAGTCGGCATTTGAGTCGGACAGCAATTCCGTGTTTTCGAGCCGACCGAAAATGTCGCTTCGCAGGCGACCCCTCACCCCTTCGATCCACCTATACTGAAGCCACGATAAAACATTTCGCTGACGGAATAACAGCGCAAAGAAAGTGAGGAAAAGGAAATGAAGAAGGGTTTAACGGAGATCGTATTCATCCTGGACAGAAGCGGTTCAATGGCAGGTCTTGAGCCGGACACGATCGGAGGCTACAACTCCATGATAGAGAAGCAGAAGAATGAAGCGGGAGAGGCATTGATCTCGACGGTGCTTTTCGACAACGAGACGGAAGTCCTGCATGACAGAGTGCCGATTGGCAAGATCGAGCCCATCACTGAGAAGGAGTATTTCGTAAGAGGTTCGACGGCGCTCCTTGACGCGGTCGGAGGCGCGATCCATCACATCGCGAACATTCACAAATATGCCCGCGAAGAAGATGTTCCGGAGAAGACGCTGTTCATCATCACGACGGACGGCATGGAGAATTCGAGCAGAGAATATTCTTACGACAAGGTCAAGAAGATGGTCGAAAAAAGAAAGGAAAAGGATCATTGGGAGTTCATCTTCATGGGTGCAAATATCGACGCGGTAAGCGTTGCGAACAAGTTCGGCGTCGACAGGAGCAGGGCGGTCAGATACGAGTGCGACGGTGCCGGAACAGCGCTTAACTACAAGGTAATGTCCAAGATGGTCTCCTGTGCAAGAGCCTGCGGATCCGCAGCGGAGATGGAAGCAGCTTTCGACTCCGATGAGATGCTCAGCGACATCCGCAAGGATTACGAGAAGAGACACAGGAAATAATATGATTAATGCTATGTAAGAAAACAACGCCCGGAAATTTAAAAACCGGGCGTTTTTCAGTACGTTTATTGGCCGCATAAAAGATTCCGGATGGAATATAATTAAGTCATGAGGTTCGAATAAGGAGGATTATAACTGTATGCATGAGATCAAGTGTCCGAAGTGTGGTGAAGTTTTTCAGGTAGATGAGACCGGTTATGCCCAGCTCCTTACCCAGGTAAGAGATGAGGCTTTTGAAGAAGAGCTTCATAAGCGTGCCAAGGAATTGGAGGCAAAGAATAAGTCCGATATACAGCTTGCGAAGATGGAGCAGGAGAAGAGTTTTTCCGAGGCCATCAGTGATATGGACAAGAAGATCGCGGACAGGGATCTTGAGATCCAGAAGCTTAAGAACCAGATCGCCATGAACGATTCTGAGAAGAAGCTCGCGGTCAATGAGGCAGTCAGCGATAAGGATAAAGAGATCGCAGAAAGAGAAGCCAGGATAATTGAGCTCAAGGGTCAGCTTAAGAACCAGGAGAATGAGAGCGCTCTTAAAGAGAAGAGCCTTGAAGAGTCTTACAAGACCCAGCTTAAACTCAAGGACGATCAGATAGAGCAGTACAAGAATTTCAAGGCGAGCCAGTCCACGAAGATGGTCGGCGAGAGCTTAGAGCAGCACTGCCAGAACCAGTTTAACAGCATCCGCATGACTGCATTTCCGAATGCGTATTTCGAGAAGGATAACAAGGTCAGTGAGAGCGGCAGCAAGGGCGATTTTATCTTCAGGGATTTTGATGACGGACAGGAATTCATTTCCATCATGTTCGAGATGAAGAATGAGATGGAGACCACTGCGACCAAGCATAAGAATGAGGATTTCTTTAAGGAGCTCGACAAGGACAGGCAGGAGAAGGGCTGCGAATATGCAGTGCTCGTTTCGCTTCTTGAGAGTGACAATGATTACTATAACAACGGCATCGTTGACGTTTCCTACAAGTACCCGAAGATGTATGTCATAAGACCGCAGTTCTTCATTCCCATGATAACGCTCTTAAGGAATGCTGCGCTTAATTCGCTGCAGTACCAGAAGGAACTTGCGATCGTAAGGAACCAGCAGCTCGATCTCGTGAACTTCGAGAGCAATATGCAGGATTTTAAGGATGCTTTCGGCAAGAATTACAGGCTTGCTTCGGAGAAGTTCCAGACGGCGATCGAAGAGATCGATAAGACCATTGAGCATCTCGAGAAGGTTAAGAAGAATCTCCTGTCTTCTGAGAATAATTTAAGACTGGCCAATAACAAGGCTGAAGACCTGAGCATCAAGAAGCTCACCAAGAATGCTCCTTCGGTGAAGCAGATGTTTGACGATCTGAATAAAGGCGAACCGCTTGATAGCGGCTTTGACAGCGGCGAAGAATAATACAGATCATTTGTCGGCTCACACGCCTTTATACATAACTGCCATTTATTGATAACGGGATTCTCATGGTTTATAGTCATAAGGCAGTGAAAATACTCCTTTACGATTACGCTGTCTCTCGTCCACTTTCCATGCGTCTCATAACTGCGTTAATCTCTTTCTCTGATGGTATATCAAACATACCAATTGCAGTAAAGTAGATATCTACCTTTACATAGTTCTTGCCGTCACGTTTTTCATTGAAATCTCAAGCTGTTCGTGCTAAATTATACTTTATAGGTAGGTTTAAGTGTGCTCATATTAGGATATAAAGCTTCGGGAAGCAGTTGACAGTGATGTTGAAGCAGTCGACAATCCTTGTCAGTCAGTCAAGGATAGCTCTGCTTTTTTTCTGTTGTTAACACCTATTTTACGCATTTAATAGGCGCATTGCGCTCGTATTACAGCGGACGTGATGCGCCTTTTACATACCCGAAGAAATGAAGATGCAGGGAGGTGACGCTTATCGCCGGAAGACATGAAACGCCGATACGCCGCAAGCGAAAACGGGACAGCAGGGATCTTATGTTGATTGTTTTTGCGGTCATAGCCGTCGTTGCGGTGATCGTGGCAGTTTGGGCAATAGCCACCCGAAATGATGGTCCCCCAGGAAATGAGGCTCAGAGCCCTGAAGAAACAATGGAACCCATTGAGAAACTGACGGATACTATCGCGTTACCACAGTTCGCATGGCTCTACCTGAAGGCGGATACAATTGAACAAACCCTGACTTTTGATAACCCGCCGCAGAACTATGTACAGCTTCGTGTGTCGATCGTGCTTGATGACGAGACGCTTTGGGAATCGGAACTGCTGAAGCCCGGAGAAAGCTCCGAGCCGGTCGTCCTGACCCGTCCGTTGAAAACAGGAGAGTACGGAGCAAATTTGGTTTATACTTGTTTTACCAATGATGAGGAAATGAACTCATTAAACGGTGCAAACAGCCCTATTACCTTGAAAGTACAATGATTTAATATCTCAGGAGGTACATTTTATGAAAAAAACACTCGCATTCTGAAGTGAACCCCAGAAGTTGAACGAATTAAAAAGAGTATAAGGACTGATTCCTTGCCTGGCAAGGAGTCAGTCCTTTCAGTTTGACCTGAATTCTCTCGTTGTTGTAGTACTCAATGTAATCTT
>JAEFAV010000016.1 GCA_016288885.1 Saccharofermentans sp. | reverse complement strand
CATCCGTTAAAGGCGAAGATACAGGTCTATGGACTGGCAGCCGTGTTCCTTGTGCTGCTCTATCATTCACCTTCGGGTCTTGTATTCTACTGGCTCTTAAATAATGTTTTCTCGCTGGTAAAGAATGCTTTAGGCCGGTTGATCAGTTCCAAAAAAACGGTTAAACCTGAAGAAAACAAGCCGGCCTTAAATGAGAAAGGATTCCTGTTGATAGTTCTTTCATGTGCTGTGATTACTATGCTTGCCGGAGTTATGATCCCTTCAGATGTAGTTGTCCAGAATCCTTCTGAAATGACCAATCTTTTCAGTTCTGACCCTCATAATCCGATGCTCTATATTTTGGTGAGTGCGGTTACTGCTGCCGGAATGTTTTTATTGTGGATCCCTGTTTTCTGTTATATGACCAAAAGGGCTGAAAAAGCTTATTCTTTGATATTTCCCGGTCTGGCAGCAGCGGGTGTAGTCAATTACATTGCCTTTAATAAGAATTTCGGTTTATTGTCCAATAAACTGATTTATACATATGACGTTATCTATGATTGGAAAGAACTATTGATTAATTCTGCCGTTAATGCTGCCGTTATTGCCGTCATACTGTTTATTACGATCAAGAGAAGGAAGATGACAAGGCTTTTATTGACTGTTGCACTCGTTGTGGTGTCTTTCCTGTCGCTTATCCGGCTGATCTCGATCTCAATAGATACTTCACACTACAATTTTTACTACAGCAATACTGCTGAGGAAGTCAGCATTCCGTTGACGAAATCAGGTAAGAATGTAGTTGTATTAATGATAGATAAGATGAATGGCGCTTATGTTCCTTATCTGTTTAATGAGCGGCCTGATGTTGCAGCCGAGTTTGACGGTTTTACGTATTATCCGAATACTGTTTCTTTCGGAAAGTATACAAACTTCGGAGTGCCGGCTTTATATGGCGGATATGACTATACTCCTGAGAAAATAAATGCCAGATCAGATAAGAGACTGGTTGATAAACAAAACGAGGCTCTTCTTACGATGCCTTTGCTGTTTTCAAATAACGGGTGGAATGTCAGCGTTGTAGATCCGTCATATGCAAATTACCAGTGGACTCCTGATCTGAGCATATATGACCAATATGAGGATATACACGCTTATCATATGGAAGGCGTTTTTAATGACAGGATCCCTGAATTGGCAAATGCGGGTGCTGATCTTGAAGCAAGACTAAACAGGAATATGTTCTGTTATGGATTTATGAAGTCGACGCCGTTTTTCCTGCAGCCTTTTCTGTATGATAATGGCAATTACTTCGGGATGGACTTGAATAACACCTCATATTTAGGTAATTCTCTGCATGTACAACGCGGATACTATGAGTGGCATATGCAGAAATATGCCGCTCTGGATGCGTTGAGCGACGTTACGGAAGTATCACAGGATCCGACCAACTGTTTCTTCATTATGGCAAATTGTTCAACGCATGATATCTGCCTTCTGAAAGAACCGGAATATGCACCTGCTCTTTATATAGATAACACTGAATACGACGCTGCTCATGAAGACCGATTTACGGTTGACGGAGTAACAATGCATATGGAAACTGATTACTGTACTTATGCAGCATATCAGTGCAGCATGGAAGCGTTTATCTCACTCGGGAAATGGTTTGATTTTCTTCGTGAAAATGATTTGTATGATAATACAAGAATAATAATCGTTTCTGATCACGGAAGCGGAATGGGTCAGTTTGACGATCTTTTCGTGGATGATCTGAATTTTGATGCCGAGGCATTTAATCCGGTATTAATGGTAAAGGATTTTTACAGTACCGGATATGTCACTTCCATGGAATTCATGACGAATGCCGATACGCCTTCCATTGCACTTGAAGGATTGGTCAAAGATCCCGTTCATCCGTTTACGAATAATCCCATTTATCAGGATGTTAAATCAGGAGACCTTTTGATTTATTCTTCTGAGGAAATGAATATTTATACTAATAACGGAAACCGCTTTACAGATCCGGACGGTTTCTGGCTGACCGTACACGATAATATCTTTGATGAAGATAATTGGAATCTGTATACCGGAGAGCCCGATTAGCATTATGGACTTTCCATAAGAAAACATGAATTATATGTTCTTTGAGCTTGCTACAAATAATTATTGTTCTATAGTATATTTTGTTTATGACATTATTTGATTATTTATTTATCGTATTAATAGAGCCCCTGAAACTTCTTTTTGAAGTGGTCTTTTATTATAGCTACAAGTTTTCCGGTAATGTTGCACTTTCAATTGTTGTTATAAGTCTCGTCATAAACTTACTCGTATTACCACTTTATAAATATGCTGAAAAGCTTGAGAAGGAACAACGCAAAAAAAAGCAGAGTATTAAGCCCTGGGCAGACCGCATAAAAGCATCTTTCAAGGGTGATGAGCGCGTTATGATGCTCCAGGCTTATTACCGCGAAAATGACTACAAGGTAACAAGCGTATTCAAAGAATCTGTCTCCCTGTTCCTTCAGATCCCGTTCTTTATGGCTGCTTACAGTTTCCTTTCGGAATTGAAGATCCTTCAGGGTGTCTCTCTGGGCCCCATTGCTGATCTGGCATCTCCCGATTCGCTCATCAGTATAGGAGCTTTCAGCATAAATGCTCTGCCGATCCTGATGACGCTGATTAATATAGTTTCAAGCTTCATTTATTCTGAAAAGGGAAACATCAGGGATAAGATCAAACTGGTACTGATAGCGCTTATCTTCCTCGTACTGCTATACAATTCTCCTGCGGGTCTCGTCTTCTACTGGACATTAAACAATATATTCTCGCTTGGAAAGAATATCGTCATGCATTTCAGGAAGTCTAAGCCTGAAGCTGAACTTAATAAAGTCACATTTAAATTTGAGAAAAGGAGCCTGGCGGTGATAATGCTCTCCTGTGTATCTTTAGCAGTACTCACCGGTGTTATGATTCCGTCGGATGTTGTGTTTCAAAGTCCTTTTGAAATGACTAATACATTAAGCTATGATCCGCACAGCCCGCTTCTTTATTTGTTAGTCAGTGCATTTATTGCGATTGGAGTATTTCTGATTTGGATCCCTGTATTTATTTGTTTTTCAAATGCAAGAGCTAAATTATTTGCATCGTATTTTTTGCCATGCATTACAATAGCATCAGTAATAAACTATTTTGTTTTTAATAAAAATTTTGGCTTATTATCACATAAATTAATCTACAATTATGATATGCGTTTTGACTTGAAAGAGATTCTGATCAATTTACTTGTTGATTTAGCAGTCGTATTAACAGTTTTATTTCTTTCGGTTAAGTTTAAAAAAATCATCAAACATTTAATGGCTGTAGTTCTTTTGGCTATTTGCATGATTTCAGCTGTAAGAGTTATAGCTATAGTCATCACGCTTTCCGGATTTAATTATATGTACAGGAACACTTCCGAAGATGTCAATATTGAATTATCGGCGACGGGCCAGAATGTTGTGGTTATTATGCTGGATAAAATGACTGGCTCATATATACCGTATATTTTTAATGAACGTCCTGATGTTGCAGCCAAATTTAGTGGTTTCACATATTATCCAAATACAGTATCTTTTGGTCAATTTACAAATTTTGCTTCACCTGCAATGTACGGTGGATACGATTATACACCCGAAATGATAGATGCACGTTCAGATGAGCTGTTGAAGGACAAGCATAACGAGGCTCTTCTCACGCTCCCTGTGATCTTTTCTGAAAGAGGATGGATAGTAAACGTGGGTGATCCTTCTTATGCAAATTATCAGTGGATACCTGATCTGAGTATTTATGATGAATACGATGGAATTAATGCATATCACATGTCTGGTGTATTTAATGATAAGATGCCGTTACTCACAGATGCCGGTGAAGAACTGGAAATACGTCTTAATCGTAATATGTTTTGTTATGGGTTTATGAAAACTTTACCATATATTCTTCAACCGGTGGCATATAGCTATGGTTCGTATTGTTTCTTAAACTATAACGTTAATAATTCATATATTGCCAATTCGTCTCATATACAGTATGGATTATACGAGAAACACATACAAGAACAGCTTGTTTTAGATTCATTAGTTGATGTAATAGACATAAGTCAAGAGCCTGATAATTGTTTCTTTATTTTGTCAAATGGTTCTACTCATGATGTCAGTCTTCTTAAAGAACCGGATTATACGCCGGCAATCTACGTCGACAATACTGAATATGATGCAGCTCACGAAGACCGTTTTACCGTAGACGGAGTAACAATGCATATGGATACTGATTACTGTACTTATGCAGCATATCAGTGCAGCATGGAAGCGCTTATCTCACTTGGGAAATGGTTTGATTATCTCAGAGAAAATGGACTTTATGATAATACGAGAATAATAATTGTTTCAGATCATGGTTTTGGACTAAAGCAATTTGACGATTTGTATGTAGATGATCTTGATTTTGATGCCCAATCGGTAAACCCAATACTTCTTGTAAAAGACTTTAATAGTTCATCTTTTAAAGTATCTGAAGAATTCATGACAAATGCTGATATGCCTTCTATTGCTCTGGAGGGAATTGTTGAAGATCCGGTTAATCCCTTTACTAATAATCCTATTAATCAATCAAACAAGTCAGGGGAGTTATTGATTTACTGCTCCGGTGAAACGAGCATATATATCAATAATGGTACCCGTTTTGTTGATCCGGACGGTTTCTGGCTGACCGTACACGACAATATTTTTGTTGAAGATAATTGGGCTCTTTATCCGGGAGAGCCAAATTAGAAAAAATGTCCCAATATTGGACGACTAACAGATTTCATTTACTGATATAATCTTTTTTATTTGAAAAGCTTTCAGGGAGAGATTATATTGACAGACGACGTTTATAACAATTCCGATGACTTTTTCAGAGAGTTGGAGGGTATTTACGGTCAGGAACCGGGATGTCCGGATGATCAGGATGCGGACCGCTTATTGGAAGGCCTTAACAAAGAGCAGAGAGAGGCTGTAGTTCATCTGGACGGTCCTCTGCTTATCCTGGCCGGAGCAGGATCCGGAAAGACCAGAGTCATCACATACCGCATAGCCTATATGATGAAGAAGCATAATGTCGCTCCCTCGTCCATATTGGCCATTACTTTTACAAATAAGGCCGCCAATGAGATGCGGCAGAGAATAGAGGGTATTGTCGGTGAACGTTCAAAGTATATCTGGTGCGGAACGTTCCACAGCATTTTTGCGAGGATGCTAAGACGCCATGCCGAGCTTTTGGGATATACGAAGAACTTCTCGATAATCGACACGGATGACCAGCTGAAGCTTGTAAAGGAATCGATGAAGGAGCTTGACATAGCCGACAGCCAGTTTAAGCCGAAGTCTGTCCAGAATGAGATATCCAATGCAAAGAACAAGTTTATCGATGTCGAGGAATATTCACTTCTTGCAGGCAAGGAGTATTTTCTCGGAGTCGTTGCCAGGATCTATAAGAGATACCAGGAGAAGCTCCTGGCGAATAATGCGATGGATTTTGATGATATCCTTATCAACATGGTAAAGCTCCTGGAACGCTATCCCGATATCAGGGAGCCCTATACGAATAAGTTCAGATACATAATGGTTGATGAGTATCAGGATACCAACATGCCCCAATACCGTGCCGTAATGCAGCTGGCAAAGGGCAGTGGCAACATCTGCGTGGTAGGCGACGATGACCAGTCAATTTATTCGTTCAGAGGAGCTGACGTAAGACTTATCCTTAAGTTTGAGAAGGATTTTCCGGGAGCTAAGGTCATAAAACTGGAAGAAAATTACCGTTCCACGAAGACGATACTTGATGCGGCCAACTGTGTCATTTCGAATAATAAGAAGCGTAAGAGCAAGCACCTTAGGACCGAGGGAGAAGACGGCGACAAGATAATCGTCATGAATGCCGACACCAGTAACGGCGAAGCCGACTTTGTGGGCAGGACCATCAAGATGATGGCGGATAAGGGCAAATTCAAGTATTCGGACTGCGCAGTCCTTTACAGAATGAATGCTCTTTCCCGTAACATCGAGACCACGCTTCATAATCTCGGTATCCCTTTCAGGGTCTACGGAGGCATGAGGTTCTATGACAGAAAAGAGATAAAGGATATCCTTGCATATTTAAGGCTCATAAATGATACGAAGGATAATATTGCTTTTGAGAGGATCATAAACGTCCCCAAAAGAGGGATCGGTGATACGACCATAGAGAAGATAAGACAATATGCCATCGATGAAGGTATCAGCATGTTCGAATGCGCGATGCATGCCGTCGATTATCCCGAGCTCGTCAGGTCAGCATCAAGGATATGCGCTTTTACCGATCTCATTAATGAGATGAGGGATAAGCTTAAAGAGAATGAAATGGACTTTGCCCAGTTCGTTGATTATGTCGAGAATGAATCAGGCATAATCGAGGAGATTACCGAACAGCGCGAAAAGAAGGGCGAGATAATCGACAGGGTCGAGAACCTGAAAGAACTTTTATCAGAAGCCAAGGAATACGATAAGGCGCACCGTGCAGAGCCGGTTGACATGGATACTCTTGAGATCGATGAAGGAGACGGGCTCCCCGTTGAAGTTGACGATGACTTTTTCTTTGATACAGTGACATCCGATACTACGGAAGGGATACTCGGTCTTTATCTGGAGAATGCTTCTCTTTTCACTGAAGGTGACGAATATAATGACGGCGATGACTTTGTTAAGCTCATGTCCATACACAGCGCGAAAGGACTTGAATTCGGAGCCGTATTCATTATCGGCCTGGAAGAAGGCGTGTTCCCGAGTTACAGATCCGTTCAGAGCATGGAAGATACCGAAGAGGAAAGACGTCTCATGTATGTGGCCATTACCAGAGCCAAGAAGAATCTTTTCATCGTGCTTTCAAGACAGAGGATGCTCTTTGGACAGACTAACTGCAACCAGCCTTCCAGGTTTATCAAAGAGATCGATCCGGGACTTCTGTATCTGATGGGTTCCAAGAGAGAGGCACCAAAAGATGAACCGCACGGTGAGACAAACAGGGAAAAGTCTAAGAAATCCATTTCCTCTGCCATAAGATCACAGTTTTCAAAGCAGAAGGACAAGTCTTCAGGCGCGCAGGAAGGAGTGTTGGGGCCCGATGATCTGACCGAGGGAATGAGAGTCGTTCATCCGAGGTTCGGTGAAGGCATCATTTTGAAAGTAGAGCCTGTTGGAGGAGATGCGCTTATAACGGTTGACTTTGATGGCATGCGCAAAAACATGCTTGCTAATGCGGCCGGTCTTAAGAAAGCGTAAGGTTTGCCAAGAAGCAGACAGGTCATTTGTAGTATAATATTCCAACTGTGTATTAAAAGGAGACTAAAACTGATGTCAGATAATCTGAGTTTCCATGATCTTTATGCCGACAGCGTAGCAAGTATCGGTAAGTCAGACAAGATATCTGAAGTGACAAGGGCCAAGATCAGGATGCTTCATGATGAGCGCGATAAGATCTTAAGCGTCAATGCCACGAAATGCAGTCAGTCAAGAGGCAGAACGCTTCCTGAGAAGGACGGCGATATCAGGAACTGCTTCGAGCGTGATATGGGAAGGATCATCTATTCTCAGGCTTTCCGCCGTCTCAAGCATAAGACACAGGTCTTTTTCAATCCGTCAAACGATCATATATGCTCGCGTCTCGAGCATGTTATCTATGTTGATTATATTGCTTCAACGATAGGAAATGCATTAAATCTCAATGTCGATCTGATAAGGGCAATTGCTTTAGGTCACGATGTCGGACATACGCCATTCGGCCACAGCGGAGAGAGGATACTTAACAAGAAGCTGAAAGAGATCGACAGTAAGCTGTATTTCGAACATGAATCCAACGGGCTGAGGGTGCTCGATATCATAGAGAAGCACAACGGAAATAACGGCCTGAACCTTACGTTCGAAGTAAGGGACGGCATTATTTCACATTGCGGTGAAGTATATTCCGAAAGAAAGCTGGAACCCTGCAGGGATAAGACGGAAGAGGATATCTCTTATCTGATTCCAAAGAAAGACCGCAAGGGACCGGCCACGTTAGAGGGATGTGTTGTCAGGTTTGCGGATAAGATCGCTTATGTCGGAAGAGACATTGAAGACGCATTAAGAACGGGAGTGATAGCGGGAGAGTTCGATATTCCTGCTGTCGCGGATGTGATGGGGAGTTCCAATTCGGAGATAATCAATTTCCTGGTCCAGGACATTATCGAAAACAGCATGGATAAGGGATGCATCATGATGAGCGACCATGCGGGAGATGCTTTGGAACACACACTCAATGACAATGTTGATAAGATCTATACCACACAAAAAGTAAAGACCTATGAGAAGTATTGCGACGTAATGCTCGAAGGACTTTTCGATGCTTTCTATGAGGCTGTTCAGAATATTAACAAGGCGGCAGATTCCAAGTCTTCCGCGATCAGGAAATTTGCTGAATTCGTTTATAACCATCCTGATTTCAGGGCTCATAATAATACTCCGCTGCCGGTCTACGTATCCGATTACATTGCAGGAATGACGGATTCTTTTGCGGTAAGCTGCTTTAACGAGATCTATAAAAGTTAATAAAGGAATTGAATATGGGACAAAAGGAAGAATACGGTTTTTTCGCGATGCTCGACCGCATGCAGTATATCGAGAGATGGGCACTGATGCGCAACAGCAGGACTGAGAACATAAAGGAACACAGTTTTGACGTTGCCGTCATCGCACACGCTTTGACGCTCCTTCATAACAGTTTTGAGAAAGATAAAGAAGGTGCGATACTGCCTGATCCGTACAAGGTCCAGGCATATGCTCTGTATCACGACTGCACGGAGATCCTGACGGGAGATCTTCCCACACCGATCAAATACCGCAACAAAGAGATCACCAAAGCTTATAAGGAAGTCGAATCTGAAGCTGCGGCGAGTCTTGTGGATCTTCTGCCTGAAGATCCGGATATGAGGGCTGAATACCTTGAACTTCTGGCTCCTTCCGTGTCGGGTGAAGAAGAGCAGCTGATACATAAGCTCGTTAAAGCTGCAGACAAGATAGCGGCTTACATCAAATGCCTGAGGGAAGAAAGCAGCGGCAATGCCGAGTTTTCTGCCGCTAAGAAAGCTACGGGCAGGATAATAAGCAATATGAATATGCCGGAAGTGGAATACTTCATGGAACATTTCGTTCCTTCTTACGGTTACACATTGGACCGGATAACCGGGAGGGACGAATAAACAATGTTTGTTAGAAGACCTGAATATTTTGCGGTTGCGGCTTTAGGCGGGCTTTTGGCTGTCGCCGCTTCGGTATTTACGGTAATGAGCCTTGATACCGGCATTACCGAACCCGACAGAAAGACGTTGAAAAAGGCGGATGACATTGTCGTCCGCGCGGGCTCACTGACATCAAGCTCCGATGAAGAGATCAGGATCGCTAAAGACCGCGTTGAAGACGGATTCATATCCTGCGGCGATTACGTTATCTCCGTAATGACATCTCCCGAATACTTATTGACCGGTGTTTCGGATAACAAGTTCGCAGAAGACCTTTGCAGCGTCATTTACGGTGAGGTAAGACCGGATGAGGTCAATTACATTTTAGAAGACTTAAAAGACCATTCGAGGATCTCGGCAATAGACCGTGCGATCACTTCAGAGGACAAGAATCTCGGAGCAACCGGAAATCCTTCCGGAAAAGGATCTGTGATATCCAATGTCAGTCTTGAGACCACGATAGATTCTTCCGAAAAATATACTGTCGGAATAAGAGAAGCTTCAGGTTCTTATACTGCAACCGGTGATGAAGTCAGAACAGACTTTTTCGTTGACGGATCGCTTTATTACGGCTATCTGAATTTCACCGACGGCAAGAACGGGAAATCAGATTACCGTGAATTCGTGCTGTCCTGGGATACAGCAGACTGTGCTCCCGGAAGACACGAAGTGTATGCACTCTTAAGAAGCTCAGACGGACGCGGAACGGTGATATCGGGAGGGGAGATCACCATACCGGAAAAAGTCACCATCTATCCGGGTTCCGTTGCCCAGGGCCTGATTCCCAGCGGAAATACAAATGCGTGGTATATGATCGATTGCGCGGATAGCGACTGCTATATTAATTTTGCAGGTCTTTCAGACGATATCCGCGTTTCACTATATGACCTTAAGGGCAATCTCATAGGTTCCAATGAGAATCCGGGCATTCCCTATGCGATGCTCAGAGGAAAGGAACAGAACACTGATGCGGTTGCCAAAGAAACCGGCATTACGGGAGTATCGAATTGCTTTTACATCTGCGCCAGCAGGACCGGGTCCGGAAGTGACATTGAAAAAGACATCGACTTTACCATGATACAGTCCAGGGAATGCGCTTATTTCGACGGATGCTATATGGCAGTTACCGGAGATGACGGCAACGGTAAAGTCAAGCTTACGGACAAGGATAAGATCACTTACGAAGTCGAGAGGAAAAAGGCGGGGATACTTCCCATCAACGGTGCGCTTTCTGCATGCATCATCAATGATTCCGCTGTCGATAAATTTCTGGATATCTATCCGGAATTTGATTATCTTACCCGGAATTATGCATATTACATGAATAGTTCAAAAAGCATTGCAATAAGATGTACGCCTCTCGAAGGCTATTCTGCGAACGTTACGATCAAGGCTGATTCAAATGGAAATGAAGTGATACTTGAACAGGGACAGCTCTATGAGATACCTCAGGGTGAGACTGTCATCACGTGTACCGTTACCGGTTTTGACGGAACATCCGGGAATTATTCATTCTATCTTTTAAACGGAAATGACGAGGGTGATTTCTCTGAAAATACGCTTTCGAAATTCCCGACCAGTTATTACAGCGGACTGTGGTTATTGCACAGCCTTCATCCGGGCTATGTATTTACTGCTTACAATACAAATTTGTCTTTTGACAGTGCGCTTGCGGCAGAGGACAGTCAGGGAAGAAGCCTTATCCAGAATTCCTCTTTCCCGTCTTATGTTAAGCCGAACAGCAAGGTGTTTGACAAGCCCGACTGGATGGCTGCCAGGACTGAGGTAGTCAGCTATTTCATGGATCCGAGAAATTACTTTACTCCGGAGAGGATCTTTGCATTTGAAATGCTCGGATTTGACCCGAGGGTACATACGATAGAAGGTGTCAGGGAGATCATACGTGGATCTTTCATGGATGGATCTGCTGATTATGATTATGCCCAGATAATCTATGAAGCAGGTGAGAATGCCGGTGTGTCACCATATTTTCTTGCCAGCAGGATAATACAGGAGATGGGCTTTAACGGCGAATCAGCTTTGTGCCGTGGCGATCTTACTGGTTATGAAGGATACTACAATTTCTTTGACATCGGCGCTTATGCCACGACGGAACCGGGCGGTGCGGTGATCAACGGTGCTAAATATGCCCAGTGGGGCAGGGATTGGGAAGCTCAGGAGATCACTGATACGGAAGCTTCTTTCCTTTTGCCCTGGACATCTGTCGAGAGATCGATCAAGGGCGGAGCCTTATGGATCGCATCAGGATATATTGAAAAGGGCCAGAATACGCTTTATTTCCAGAAGTTTGATGTCCTGGATGACGGGACCGACAGATACAACCATCAATATGCCCAGAATATAATGATGGCATATTCCGAAGGTTTGAGGTATTACAGGAGTTATGATTCAATAGGCATGACGGATGCCGGTTTTGAATTCATAATACCTGTTTACAACAATATGCCGGAATCATATGGGAGTCTGCCTGAATGAGAAAGCTGACCGACAGGAAAAAAAGCAAAGTGGCGGCAAAGACTTTATCAGTTTTGTTCGCATTTCTTTTCTCTGCCGTTTTCTGTCTTTCCTTTATGACTTCGCAGGTCAATGCTGATTCTGAAGTTGTCATTTCTGCTGTAGCTAAACAGACGGACATCGGTCCGGGAGATATCCTTATTATAGACGTTGTGGCGGACAGAATGCCGGGCGTTACCGAATTTGGTCCAGTCATTTTCAATTTCGATGCGGATCAGGCCGAATATGTATCTTTTGAACAGGGAAAAGATCTCGCCAATTTCGTCTTTTATGAGACTAAGGTCGGCGGTACTCTTAGTGTTACCGCAATGGACCAGTTGATGAATATCAGTGTTGACGAAGAAGGTGCTGAATCAGTTGCTTCATCTTTTTCTTCCGAAGCGCAGGTTACGTTATTTTCCGTAGTGCTGAGGCTCTATCCTGAATGCAACGGGGAAGTGAACTGCTGGATAAGTGATGCAGGAGATTTTAATTCACCGAAGGAGACCATTAATGCCAGGATCGGAAGCGGAGTTACCCTTCCGATCAAGAGAACCGGATTATCCAGTGATGCGACCCTCGCTTCACTGAAGATCAGGGGTGCTACAATTACACCGGAATTTAATCCAAACATCACTGATTACAGCTGTTCTGTAGAGCGTTCCGTAACTGAGGTGCAAGTCAGTGTATTGGCGAGTAATCTTTGGGCAGCCATTATCATTGACGGAAACCAGCATCTGAATATGGGCGAGAATATCGTCACCATCAGTGTTACTGCCCAGGACGGCTCGAGTCATGTGCGTTATACGATCCATGTTGACAGGCGGGAGAGCGACGTCCCGAACGATGCTTCACTTGTAGACCTTGAGGGTAATACTTATACGTTCCTTGATGCTCCGGGAGATGTCCCCATTCCGAACGGATTCACTATGACAACCAAGAATATAAACGGATACAGTGTTCCTGCATATGTAAAGGACGGCGTATCCAGTATCCTTTTATATTTATTTGACGGATCCCAATCTCCGGGATTCTATTTCTATAACAGCACTGCAAAGACGGTAACAAGGTATGAGCCGGAAAAAACTCTTATAGAGACTTCTTCGATCCTTAAGGTAAAGGATGTCCCGGCTGACGTTGTGATACCGGATGAATTCAGTCCTGATCAATTTGATACGGGTTCCATGGTCTTATCCGGATACTCAAACAAAGACGGAGATTTTATCGTTTATCTTACCGATGAGAACGGCAACAGTGATTTCTATTATTATGATAAGACCAATGGTTCGATCAGTCTGTACAGATTTGCGAACAGAAAAGCGGAATTATTGTATTTTTATCTGTTTGACGTATTTCTTGTGATTGCTATTATTGAGGCGGCTATAATTACTGTCACTGTATATTTATTAAGAAGATTGGTTTCCGACAGGACCAATCCGAGACCTAAAAGGGTATAAAGGAACGATAATGGATTTAAAGACGATCATATTCGGCAGCAAAGAGCTTACCGAAAGTCAGGAAAAGAAACGAAAGATCTTTATGTATCTGGTCAGCGGCGGACTTACTACTGTCGCAAACTGGATCGTGTATATTCTTTTCGATCTGCTCGTAAAATCAGACATGACTGTTTCACTTCTCGGATTTGAATTCTCGCTTAAGATCGCAGTCAAACAGATCGTCGGCTGGATAGTTGCAGTCATTGTTGCTTATATACTTAACAGGGTCACGGTATTCAGATCAAAGGGCAATGTATTACGGGAACTGATTACTTTTGCCGGGGCCAGAGTGTTATCTTTTGTCGTTCTTGAACTGGGCGTAATGTATATTATGGTCTGGATCTGTGAAGCGATAACCAAAGTCCCCGTATCAACTCCGATGGGATATATCGGACCTTTTGCTTTCACTTACGATTATCTTGTCAAACTGATCAATTGCATCTTCGTAATCATTGCTAATTATGTATTGAGCAAAGTCATGGTCTTTAAGAAGAAGGACATGGTGGATTACAATTCCAAGGACAAAGAAACTTCCGGAGAGGAAGAAGCCGATGCCTGATGATAAGGTGCCTGAAGTTCTGACCGGAGCATTGCAGTTCGGAATAAAACCCGGTCTCGAACGCATCACCTGCCTCATGAACCTTCTGGGTAATCCCCAGGACAGTTTCAGATCCGTTCACATTGCAGGGACAAACGGCAAGGGTTCCGTTGCAACTTTTATTTCTTCTATCATGGCCGCTGACGGCAAAAAAGTCGGAATATTTACTTCTCCTTATCTTGAGCGTTTTTCTGAAAGAATCAGGATCCTGGATGGTAAAAAGGGTCTTAAAGAATTTGCTGAAGATGACAGGACAGGAGAGATCTCTTCTGATGATCTCGACAGGTATTCAGACATGGTTAAGCAGGCCAGAGATAAGATGATCTCTGAAGGTCTGTGTGATGAGCCGACTGAGTTTGAACTTATCACAGCTATATGTTTTCTCTATTTTGCAGATCAGAAGATCGACGTTGCTGTTCTTGAGACAGGACTCGGCGGAAGACTTGATTCCACGAATATCGTTTCTGATCCGTTGGTTACCGTTATCACCGCAATTGGCCTTGACCACTGCGGCGTGCTCGGCAATACGGTTGCGGAGATAACCGGTGAGAAGGCGGGGATCTTCAAAGCGGGTTCTCCCTGTGTCTGTTTTGAACCCTCTCTCATGATCCTGCCTGAAGAGATGAAAGGCGATGTAAGAGACACGCTGCTTTGCAAGGCACGTGAAAAGAATATCGACATAACATTTGCCGGTAATAACGAAACTTTTGACAGTGCGCGTTTTACAATGGACGGTATGATGGAATTTACCTATGAGGGCATTACATATAAGACTGCACTTAACGGAAGACACCAGATCGGCAATGCGGTGACTTCTATCGAAGCATGCAGAAAGTGCGGCGTTTCTGAAGATGCGGTCAGGGAAGGCATTGCACTTGCAAGGTGGAAGAGCAGAGTCGAGTTATTAAGCACTGATCCGACGGTGATAATTGACGGAGGACATAATCCGCAGGGTGCCCTGAGCCTTGGCGAGACAATGAATGAGATGCTCGGAGGTTCTCTTAGAGGCAAACCTGTAAGACTTCTCATGGGAGTCATGGCGGATAAGGATGTTTCGGGTATACTCGAGGCTTATAAAGCGTGCGGTCTTAACATCAGAAGCGCAGTAACCGTAAAGCCTGATAATCCCAGAAGTGAGATGCCTGAGATTCTCGCACAGAAAATTAATTATGTGTATAATATCAGCGACGATTTGACGGCCTGCCAGAATACCGAAGAAGGTGTGAGGCTGGCATATGAGAGATCGGTCAAAGACGGCATGATCCTGCTTGCGACCGGATCGCTTTATCTTACGGGTCAGATAAGGGCTACCCTGAAAGGATTGATCAAATGCACGACTATTTAAGCTTATGCATGATGATACAACCTATAAATGAGTCGAGTCTCATTCTTTTCGACGTCAGCAATGAAGAGAAGATACGCATTGTCCGTCAGTACAACAGGGCATTGCAGAACAGCCAGAGTGAAGGTACTGACGTTGCCCAGATTTTCTTGAAACCATTGATCGCCCAATATCAGAAGTGGGGTGATCCGGCACTGCTTTTCGGACTCTGCCTTGCGAGGGAGGGCCAGTTCAAGAGAGCAGAAGGAAGCCTGGCATTTGCGATTCAGGGAGTTCTGGGTTCAGAGCAGTACCTGACGATAGCCCAGGAAGCATTGCGGATGGTAAGGGAAGACATAAAGAATCCGCCTGCAGACCTTCCCCCTGCCGATATTGCAGGAAAGCTGAAGAACGCCCAGATGTCATCAGGCTCATCTCCTGCAGCAAGGATGAACTTCCAGGCACCGATCCTTACAAAGGCCCAGAAGTCTTCAGAAGCTCCCCAAATGGCTTCGAGCAAGGAACGCAGAGATATTCTGATGCGTTCCGGCGGAGTGGCAGATGAGCTCCCCGACGATTCAATAGATATTGAGGATATAAAATCTCCAAGAGAGAAGATGAGAACTTTAGTCATTGCATGCATAGTAATTCTGTCAATGTTGCTAGTGACGCTGCTCATCATATTTGGTATTATTCCTCTGGTAAATAAGATCATAGCCGGAGCTGAGGCTCAGGACAGGCTCGAATACCTGCATGAAGAGTTTTACAAGAACAGGTACGATCCGGAAGTCCAGGCCATCGTAAGTGCCTATGAGTCAAGCTACGGTACCATTTACGAAAGAGTTCAGGAAGATCCCGTTCCGTCGGAGAGCACGACTGAACAGACAACGGAAGCGACTACAACTCAGACCGAGCTTACGGCGTTCATAGCCGAGACGACTACTTCCGCACCGGAAGAAACGTCTGAAGAAGGCGATACGACGTATGAAGGAGAGGATGAATGAAGTATATAAGTACAAGAGGATATGAAGGAAAGTTTTCTTCAAGTGAAGCGATCATAAGAGGAATCGCTCCTGATGGCGGCCTTTTCGTACCGGAGACTATCCCCCAGCTTACCAAGGAAGACCTTGAGGCCATGCAGACGATGCAGTTTTATCAGTTGTCTGCCTTCGTTCTTTCCAAATTCCTGTCTGACTTTACGGAAGAAGAACTCCTTGAATATACAAGACAGGCTTATTCCGAAGAGAAGTGGGGAGAGAATCCCGTTCCCCTGGTACAGCTTAATGAGTATAACGACCGCGAATATATCCTGGAATTGTGGCATGGACCTACGTGCGCTTTCAAAGACGTCGCTTTACAGCTCCTGCCTCATCTTATGACGGCTTCCGCAAAAAAAGTCGGTCTTAACAAGAAGATATGCATTCTTACTGCTACCTCGGGAGATACAGGCAAGGCTGCACTTGAAGGTTTTAAGGACCTTCCCGGAACGGAGATAATAGTATTCTATCCTACGGGCGGAGTATCCGAAGCCCAGAAGCTCCAGATGGTTACGACCGGCGGTGATAATACTCATGTCATTGCGGTTAACGGTTGTTTTGACGATGCCCAGACAGGTGTTAAGAATATCTTCGGTGACATGGAACTTGCGGCAACGCTTGAACTCAATGACATCATGCTGTCTTCAGCTAACTCGATCAACTGGGGCAGACTGGCTCCTCAGATCGCTTATTATGTATATTCATATGTTGAACTGGTAAGAAAAGGAAAGATAGATCTTACCGAATCATTCAACATCGTGGTTCCTACGGGAAACTTCGGCAACATCCTTGCTGCCTGGTTTGCAAAACAGATGGGCATTCCTGTTCATAAGCTTATCTGCGCAAGCAACCGTAACAAGGTATTGTGCGATTTCTTCTCGAGCGGAATCTATGACCGCAACAGAGAGTTCTTCAAGACTACTTCTCCATCTATGGATATCCTTATTTCATCGAATCTCGAAAGACTTCTTTTCGAGATTGCTGACAAGGATCCTATGAAGGTAAATGAATGGATGAAGAAGCTCAGCATAGAAGGAAAGTACGACGTGGATAAGGATACGTTAAAGGCCCTGCAGAGACTTTTTGTCGGCGGATTTGCCGATGAGACCGGCGTGTCGAAGACAATCCTTGAAGTATATGACCGTACTGACCATGTGATCGATCCTCATACTGCCGTAGGTTTTAACATCTACGGAAGATATCACCAGAGATCGGGCGACGAGAGCAAGACGGTATTTGCTTCCACGGCATCACCGTTCAAGTTTGCACCGGCAGTTATGGATGCATTAAGAGGAGCAGGTTATTCTGACGACAAGTCAATACCGGATATCATTGCCGAACTTGCCGAAGAGAGCGGACTCGAGATCCCTCAGTCCATCGCCGAACTGCCGTCTCTTGAAATCAGGCATAAGGATGTCATCGAAAAGGATCAGATGGGAAGAATGGTGCGCAGGATCCTTCTCAGTTAATTTACAGTCCGAGGCTTTTTCTTCCGTAGAAAAAGCCTTTTTTATAAAAGGGGGTTAGAAAAAATGAAACGTTATCTTGTATTGGAGAACGGCAACGTTTACGAAGGCGAGGCAATGGGTGCCGGAGGAAGCGTCATCTCGGAGATAGTTTTTACTACGGCGATGACAGCTTATCTTGAGACACTGACAGATCCCAGCTATAAAGGTCAGGCAGTGGTCCAGACATTCCCCCTGATAGGTAACTACGGAATAATAACTCCCGATATGGAGAGCTCGAAAGTAAATGTTTCGGGCTATATCGTAAGAGAAGTCTGCGATCTTCCTTCGAATTTCAGATGCGAGACTGACCTCGATACATTCCTGAAAGAGCAGGGCATCCCAGGCCTCAAGGGAATCGACACGAGAGCTCTTACCAAGTGCTTAAGAGAGTCAGGTACCATGAACGGTGCGATCTGCGACCGTCCCGATGAGTTCTCTTTAGATGAGATCAAGGCATATAAGATCAAGGATCCGGTTGAAGAAGTTACGACAAAGGCTGAAGAGATCGTCGAAGCAAAAGACGAAGTAAAGTTCAAGGTTGCCATGTTCGATTTCGGCATCAAGAGGAACATCTCAAGAGAACTCGCAAAGAGAGGCTGCGAAGTGCACCTTCTTCCTGCAGATACGGGCGCGGCACAGGTCCTGGAGATCGATCCTGACGGTATCTTCTTATCCAATGGTCCTGGAGATCCTGAAGACAATGTAAAAGCGATCGAGACAATGAAGGTGCTCAAAGACTCAGGCATACCGATCATGGGCATCTGCTTAGGCCACCAGATCCTTGCACTGGCACATGGCTTTAAGACTTCTAAACTCAAGTACGGACACAGAGGCGCTAATCACCCTGTTAAAAATCTTGAGACAGGCAGAGTCTATATCACATCTCAAAACCATGGTTATCAGGTTTTAAGCGATTCTATTGATACTTCCATCGCAAGAGAATTCTTCGTTAACGTAAACGACGGTACAAACGAAGGAATCAGATACTTAAACAAGCCTGCTTACTCGGTACAGTTCCACCCTGAAGCATGCGGAGGACCGAAGGATTCGGAGTTCCTTTTCGACATGTTCATTAAGATGATGGAAGAAAAGGAGGAGAAATAATATGCCGCTTGATAAAACAATCAGAAAAGTCCTTGTTATAGGATCAGGTCCGATCGTAATCGGACAGGCAGCCGAATTCGACTACGCAGGCACACAGGCCTGCAGAGCCTTAAGAGAAGACGGCATCGAGATCGTGCTCCTTAACTCCAACCCTGCTACCATCATGACAGATAAGTCGATGGCAGATAAGATCTACATCGAGCCTCTGACTCTTACTACAGTTAAGAGAATAATCGAGACTGAAAAGCCTGACTCCATCCTCTCGGGTCTTGGCGGACAGACTGCTCTTACTTTGTGCATGCAGCTTGCAAAGGAAGGTTTCCTTGAATCGCACGGCGTTAAACTCCTCGGTTCATCTCCCGAGTGTATCGATAAGGCCGAAGACCGCCAGATGTTCAAGGACACGATGGAGTCGATAGGACAGCCCTGCATTCCTTCCAAGGTCGTTACGACAGTTGAAGATGCTATGGATTTCGCAAAAGAGATCGGTTATCCGGTCATCGTAAGACCTGCTTTCACATTAGGAGGAACAGGCGGCGGTATCGCAAATGATGAGAATGAGCTCCACGAGATCGCAAGAAACGGTCTTGCTTTGTCTCCAATCACCCAGGTTCTGATCGAGCGCGGAATCGCAGGATGGAAAGAAATAGAGTTCGAAGTTATCAGGGATAAGGACGGCAACGTCATCACGGTCTGCTCAATGGAGAACTTAGACCCCGTCGGCGTTCACACGGGTGATTCGATAGTCATCGCTCCTGCGGTAACGCTTTCAGACAAAGAATATCAGATGCTCAGAACGGCTTCACTTAACATCATTGAAGCTTTGGGCGTGGAAGGCGGATGTAACTGCCAGTTCGCTCTCAATCCAAATTCATTCGAGTATGCGGTAATCGAGGTCAACCCCAGAGTTTCAAGGTCATCCGCTCTTGCTTCAAAAGCAACAGGTTATCCGATCGCAAAGGTTGCCACAAAGATTGCTATTGGTTACAGACTTCACGAGATCGTCAACGCAGTCACGGGTCACACATATGCTGCTTTCGAGCCTGCTCTTGACTATGTGGCTGTTAAATATCCGAAGTGGCCTTTCGATAAGTTTGTTTATGCCAAGAGAAATCTCGGCACGCAGATGAAGGCGACCGGAGAAGTCATGGCGATCTCCGATTCGTTCGAGAGCGCACTCATGAAAGCCGTAAGAGGCGCCGAGATCTCGGCCGATACCCTTCACCTTAAGAAGATGGAGGACGTAGCCGATGAAGACCTCATGGAGCGCTGCGTCACACCTACGGATGAAAGACTCTTTTATGTTGCAGAGGCAATAAGAAGAGGGGTAGAGATCTCCAGGATCAACGAAGAGACAAAGATCGATCTGTGGTTCCTGTCCAAGATCAGAAACCTAGTTGATTTCGAGAAGGCTATCGCAGGAAGAGACATATCTTTCGATGAATACGTAAAGGCAAAGAAGTTAGGCTTCACCGACAAGGCAATCGCAAGGATCACGGGAAAGTCCGTAACTTATGAGCTTAAGCCTACATTTAAGATGGTTGATACCTGTGCCGGTGAGTTCGAAGCACATACGCCTTACTTCTATGCGACATTCAACAGACCTGAAGAAGGCGGAGAGAATGAAGCTGATTTCGAGAAGGCAGGCGATAAGGATAAGCAGACCGTTATCGTTTTCGGTTCGGGTCCGATCCGCATCGGCCAAGGTATCGAATTCGACTATGCTGCGGTTCACTGCGTACACGCATTAAGAGATCTGGGATACAGAGTAGTAATCGTAAACAACAACCCTGAGACCGTATCTACTGATTTCGATACGGGCGACAGACTCTATTTCGAGCCTCTTACTCCTGAGGATGTAATGAATATCGTTCATCAGGAAAATCCGTTCGGCGTAGTCGTTGCATTCGGAGGCCAGACGGCCATCAAGCTCACGAAAACCCTTTCCGAGAATAACATCAACATCATCGGAACCTCTGCTGATTCCATCGACATGGCAGAAGACCGCGAGAGATTCGATGAGCTCTTAGAGCGTTTGGGTATTGCAAGACCTAAGGGATTCTCCGTTCTTACACTGGAAGAAGCATTGAAGGCAGCAAACACACTTGAATATCCGGTCCTTTTAAGACCTTCCTACGTGCTTGGCGGTCAGAACATGATAATTGCCTTCAATGACGAAGACGTCAACGAGTACATGAAGATCATTCTTACACAGGGCATCGAAAATCCTGTCCTCATCGACAAGTACATCCAGGGCAAGGAGATCGAAGTGGATGCAATCTACGACGGCAAGGACGTTCTTATCCCGGGTCTCATGGAGCACGTCGAGCGCGCGGGTATCCACTCAGGTGACTCGATAGCCATGTATCCTGCAAAGCATATCTATGATGACATGTATAAGAAGCTTGCTGATACAACGATCGCTCTCTGCGACGGACTCAAGTCAACAGGCATCGTAAACATCCAGTACATCGTAAAGGACAACAGGATCTATGTCATCGAGGTCAATCCGAGAGCATCAAGAACCGTTCCTTACATGAGCAAGGTTACAGGCATTCCGATGGTGGATGTTGCCATCGAAGTAAGCCTTGGAACAAAGCTTGCCGATATGGATTACGGCACGGGATTCTACAGGCAGTCACCTTATACCGCAGTCAAGGTCCCGGTCTTCTCATTCGAAAAGCTTACGGACGTTGATACACAGTTAGGACCTGAAATGAAGTCCACGGGCGAAGTCTTAGGCGTTGGCAGAAATCTCTCCGAAGCTTTGTATAAGGGACTTGTAGCTGCCGGCTACAAGATGTATAAGCGCGGCGGTGTCTTCATCACGGTAAGAAATTCCGACAAGATGGAGATCGTCGAGATCGCCAAGAAGTTCGATCTGATGGGATTCAAGCTCTATGCAACTCACGGTACGGCAGAGAGCCTCAGACAAGCAGGCATGGAAGTAACTTCCGTATCAAAGATCCATGAGTCAGATGAAAACAATACGATGTCCCTGATCGAGAGCGGTAAGATCAATTACATAATCTCGACTTCCGCAAAGGGAAGACTTCCTGCCAGAGACTCCGTCAAACTCCGCCGCCGTGCGGTCATGCTCGGAATTCCCTGCCTCACGGCCATCGATACGGCAGATGCTCTTGCTGATTCACTCATGAGCCACTTCTCCGAGATCAATACGGAGCTCGTAGACATCAACAATATGCGTGACAAGCGCCGTAAGATCAACTTCATCAAGATGCAGGGCGCAGGCAACGACTATATCTATATCGACTGCATGGAGAGCATGGTATCTTCACCTGAGTCATTGTCAGTCTACATGAGTGACAGACACTTCGGTGTCGGCGGTGACGGCATTGTTCTTATCGCTCCTTCGAAGATTGCAGACTGCAAAATGATCATGTTCAATCTTGACGGTTCGGAAGGCATGATGTGCGGTAATGCTATAAGATGCGTTGCCAAGTACATGTACGATGAACGCGGTCACAAGAAGAGGCATATGAAGATCGAGACCAAGAGCGGAGTCAAGACTCTGGAACTCATGACTTTGGGCGGTGTCGTCGCAAGAGTAAAGGTCGACATGGGCAAGGCTGAACTTTATCCGCCGAAGATCCCCTGCACGCTTCCGGGTGATAAGGCAATCAACGTTCCGGTAAACATAGACGGCGATGAATATAACATTACTGCAGTGTCGATGGGTAACCCTCACGCAGTTGTTTTTACTGATCTGGTCGATGTCATGGACCTCAACAACATCGGTCCCAAGTTTGAATACTCTACAGATATATTCCCTGAAAGAGTCAATACTGAGTTCGTAAAAGTCATTGATGAGCACACTCTCAAGATGAGAGTCTGGGAGAGAGGTTCGGGCGAGACTATGGCCTGTGGTACGGGAGCATGCGCAACCGTCGTGGCTGCTTGCGAGAACGGCTTCTGCAAGAAGGGTGAAGACATCAGGGTCATCCTCAAGGGTGGAGATCTTATCATCAACTATACTGACGATACCGTATACATGACAGGAAACTGCTCTAAAGTATTCGAAGGTTCCATGGAGGTCTGATGGAAAGCATAAACAGGACTTTCAAGGCAGCTGTTTTCGATATGGACGGGCTGATCCTCGACTCTGAAAGGACGGTCCTATCCATATGGGAGCAGATTGGAGACAAATACGGCTTTGCCGGTATCCGTGCATACGGGATCAGCGTTATCGGAAAGAACAAGCAGGCTACCGTGGATGAATTCCAAAGAGTTTACGGCGAGCCAGGAGAACCATACGAAAGGGAGCTCAGGCAGATCTATAACGTGTTGGCGGATAATGGCAAAGTGCCTTTAAAGCCTCATACTATAGAGCTTCTGAGCGCAATGAAAAATGCCGGAATGAAGATCGCCATCGCTTCATCTTCTTCGAGAGAAGAAGTAACTTCACAGATGGGACCTTTGGGAGCGCTTCCTTTTTTCGACGCTTTGGTATGCGGTGACCAGGTAACGCATTCAAAGCCTGATCCCGAGATCTTTCTTCTGGCGTGTGATGCATTGGGCGTGAAGCCTGAAGAAGGCGTGGGTCTTGAGGATTCCTTTAACGGAGTAAGATCATGTAAGGCTTCAGGCTTATATACTATTATGGTTCCCGACATCATTCAGCCTGATGACGAGATGAAGAGCCTCGCGGACGTTATACTGCCTTCGTTAAAAGACGTTCAGGATTTCTTAAACCTCAGGTGATTGTTGTTATATAAATAGTTCATAACGGATGCGCCGATGATTATCGCGTATCCGACGATGCTTATCCAGTCCGGGAATTCTCCTAAGAATATCAATCCCAGAAGTGCCGTAAAGATCACAGTCGAATAGTCATAGATCGATATCTCCTTTGCCGGGCAGGCAGCGTATGCCGAGGTTATGAAGATCTGTCCGAAGCAGGCTGAAACGCCTGTCATAACGCAATAGAAGAACTGAAGCAGCGTTATCGGCTGATAGGTGAAGATGATAAAAGGAACGAGAGCAAGACATGAGAATGTCGAGAAGAATGCTACGACAACGATCCCTCGTTCGCCTTTGAGCGTAACCTTCCTGAGAAATGTGTAGGCGATCCCTGCGCAGATGCCGCCGATAAGTGCTATGGCAAGAGGGAAAACAGAGTCATTCGTTACCCCGATGGCACCGAACAGAAAAGAGGGCTTTACTACAAATACCGCACCTACAATGGCGACGAGGATAGCAGCCCACTGGAAACCGTCTGCAGCTTCCTTCAAAACTATTATCGATGTCAGCACGGCAAAGAAGGGCGAGAGTTTATTCAGCATCATCGCATCAGACATGTTTGTGTGGGAAATCGCATAGAAGTTTGCGATGACGCCTATGGTGCCGAATGATGCGCGCATGAGAAGTCCGGGCATCGATCCCTTCTTGATCTTGAACTTTTCGGGGGATCTGGCAAGCATGATGTAAGACATTACTATTGCAACGAGATTCCTGAAAAAAGCCTTCTGGAAAACGGGCATATCTCCTGCAAGGTTAATGAATAAAGCCATGCATGCAAAAGAGAATGATGACAACAGAAGGTATACGATACCTCTTTTTCTCGGTGATAATCTTTCAAAAAGTTTAATTGTCATGAAGATCCTCTATTTATTTTCATTCGCATTAAAAATATAGTAATGAAGTCGTGTTGTCCATAACATCAGCCTTGTTCAAAACATAGATTGACACAATGTACCGTGCTAAATACAATTAGGGGGTTGTTAATAATAAATAATATAAGAGGTCCATATATGCTCAGAGTCGGTATTCTCGGCTGCGGAACGATAGCGGCAAAAGTTGCAGACAGTCTGAAAGGCAATAAAAACGTTGTCATAGAGGGCGTTGCATCCAGAGAAAGAAATAAGGCGAAAAAATTTGCAGCACTGCATTGTCCGGATGCCAGAGTGTTTACAGGATATGAGAAGCTCGCTGCATCAGAAGATATTGACCTTATTTACATTGCTACTCCGAATACTTATCACTATGAGCATGCGATCATGTGCATAAAAGAGTATAAGAACGTTCTTATCGAGAAACCGTTTGCCATGAGCAAGGCTGAAGCCGACAGTATCTTTTTTGAGGCAAAGAACAGAGGCGTATTCGTTGCTGAGGCAATGTGGCCTTCATATCAGCCCCTTCATGCTAAGGCAATTGAATGGATAGAAAAAGGAAGGATCGGAGCTGTCAAATACGTTACAGCGAATTTAGGCTATGACATCGCATCTGTTCCGAGGCTGAACAGCCCAATGTTAGGTGGCGGAAGTTACTTGGATCTCGGAGTATACACAACGAATTTCGCGCTTTCTTTTATGGGTGACGATATCAGGGTGTCAAGAGTCTTTGCAAGAAAGCTCTCTTCAGGAATAGACAGGGACACGACTTATTCGATGGAGTCCGAAGACGGAAGCATCCTCGGCAATTTCTACGTTACCATGTGCGCTGATACGGACAAGGATGGGGTTGTTGTCGGAGAGAGAGGAAAGATCAAGTTCACCAATATCAACAATTACCGAAAGATAGCTCTTTATTCCCAGGATGATACGCTTCTTGATGAGGTCGAGGCAAAGGGCAATTATATTCACGGTTATGTTTATGAATTTGAGAGTTGTGCCAAAGCGATCTCCAAGGGCTTTATCCAGGCTCCAGAAATGCCGTGGGCAAGGACGATAAAGATTGCCCAGATAAACGATACTATACGGTCAATGATGTAATTATGGCAGACGAGAGTTCAAACCGTTCAAAGAACAGAAAACGCATAAAGTTCATTGTGTTCAATGGAATAGTTGCTGCATTGTATGTCGTTTTCACAGCTCCGTTCGCAAATATCGCATACGGTCCGATCCAGGTAAGGATCGCAGAGGCAATGACCGTATTCCCCATTTTCTCCTGGGGAATGATCCCGGGCGTTACTTTGGGCTGTTTTATAGCAAACCTTGTTAACCCGGGCAATCTTGGTCCCGTTGATATTATCGGAGGCTCACTAGCTACGCTTATAGCCGGGATCCTTTCGTACTTCATCGGAAAGAAGAACAAGTGGCTCGGATTAATACCTCCGGTTGTCGTTAATGGTCTCATCGTAGGCGGTTATCTCCCGTTCCTTCTGGTAGATGCCGGAAGTACGGTCACCCTTGAGGCAGTCCTCATCAGCATGCTTTCCGTGGCAGGAAGTGAAGCAGTGTTGCTTGTGGTATTAGGCATTCCTCTTATTTTGGTAATGAAAAAACAGGTCTTAAAAATATATTGCCATGACACAGTATTTTGATCCCAATCCTATGACGCCGTCAGAACGCAAAGTTATTCCGTACAGAATGAACGGGATCAATTTTGAGTTCTTAACTGATACCTCGGTCTTTTCGAGGAATAATGTGGATTTCGGAACGGATCTTCTTATTTCCACACTCGTAAAAGACATCAAAGAGAGAGGTCCTAAGATGGAGCGCTTTGTTGATCTCGGATGCGGTGTCGGCGTTGTCGGGGTCGTTATTAAGTCATGTTTCATGGCCTTTGACGTAACGGGCGTGGACATTAATTCCAGAGCTGTGGCACTAGCGAGAGAGAATGCAGTCAATAACGGTCTTAATTGCAGGTTTATCTCAAGTGACATTTTATTTGCAGTAAGAGAGGAACGTTTCGACATCATCGCTACCAATCCGCCTGTCAGAGCGGGAAAAAAGACTGTGTTCGGATTCTATGAGCAATCCTATGATGTGCTTAACCCCGGCGGATACCTGTATGTTGTATTACAAAGAAAGCAGGGAGCGCCATCCACGATGGAGAAACTTAAAGAATTGTTCGGAAATTGTGAGACGTTGTCTATCGATGGCGGCTACAGAGTAATGAGAGCGAGGAAAGAATGAGCTTACCGTATCCTTTTATTGAATCCTACCTGATGTTCTTTATCTACAGCTTTGTGGGTTGGGTAGTTGAAGTGGTTTATTATGGTATCACCGAAGGAAAATTCATCAACAGGGGATTCCTTGCCGGTCCTTTGTGTCCTGTTTACGGTCTGGGCTTTTATTCTGCGATCTGGATCTTTGAGCCTATGAAAGATAATTTCATGGTAATCTTTTTCGGAATGGCGACGGCCTGTACGATAGTGGAACTCATAGCAGGTATAATTCTTTATCATGCTTTCCATATGCGTTGGTGGGATTACTCGGATTACAAGCTGAATTTCCGCGGATATATCTGTCTCCGTTTCTATATTTACTGGGGTATTGCAGCTTCTCTTGGCATTTACGTCCTTCATCCTGCAGTCAAATGGCTTATTGCACACATCAATTATCCTGTCAGGCTCGGGATTGTTATCTTCTTTACAGCGATCCTTATTGCCGATCTTATTACGACGATCATTACAATTGTCGGTTTCAAGAAGAAGTTTGAAGCAATGGAGAAGGTGGTTACCGGTACTAAAGCCGTATCCGATCTGATCGGATCGCAGATCTACGGTGCGGTTGATACTATCGTTACGGTAAGCGAGCCTACGAGAAACCACTATGATCAATACCGGAAGCTCCTGGCGGAAAACCGTCAGCAGGAAAGAGAACTTGCCGCGCAGCACAGGGCTGAAGAGAGGGCTTTTGCGAATCAGTTTACCGAAGCCGAGAAGGAAAGTCTCAGACTTGCAAAGGAACAGGCTTCAAATGCTATGGAGTCTTTTGCCAGATCATTTAAGAAAAACGAGCAGCGTCTTGTCAGGGTCGTTATGGTGAGATCAGGTGATGCCGGTGCTGCCGTTATGAAATTCATCAAAGGAAAATCAGAACCCGGGAATGATGATATTTTCAAGATTAATGAAGAAACCGATGATACATTGGACATTTGATCCGAGATTGAAAAAGGAAAAACCATTTCATATAATTTTCAGGCTATTTACGAATAAGGAGGCTTTATATGTCATCAGCATGTGATTCATGTCCTTCCAAGGAAGGCTGCACATCCCAGTCCACCTGCCCTTCAGCAATGGGTAAGGATCCTCTTGCAAACGGTTCCTCTATCAAGACCGTAATAGGCGTGGCAAGCGGAAAGGGCGGAGTAGGCAAATCATTCGTTACTTCGGTGCTTGCCGTACAGCTCGCTAGAAAAGGTTTTAAAGTAGGAATAATGGATGCGGATGTAACTGGTCCTTCCATACCCCAGTCATTCGGTCTCAATGATAATCTCAGGGCTAATGACGACCAGCTCATTGAACCTGCTCTGACATCCACAGGTATTAAGACAGTAAGTGTAAATCTTGTCCTTGAAGATAAAGAAGCTCCGGTCATCTGGAGAGGCCCTGTCCTTAACTCGCTTATTAAGCAGTTTTGGGGTCAGGTAAATTGGGAAACCCTTGATGTTTTATTGATCGATATGCCTCCGGGAACCGGTGACGTGCCCCTTACGGTATTCCAGTCCATTCCGATCGACGGAATCGTTCTTGTAGCGACCAGTCAGGATCTTGTATCAATGATCGTTAACAAGGCCCGCAATATGGCATCGATGATGAAGGTGCCTGTTCTCGGTATGGTTGAGAACATGAGTTTTATCAAGTGCCCTCATTGCGGAGATGAGATAAGGCTTTACGGAGACGGATCTTCAATCGAGAAGTCTGCTTCCGAGATCGGTTCCAAAGTAACCGATAAGATCCCGCTCGATCCCGAGGTTACGAAACTTGTAGATTCCGGCAGAGCAGAAGAGGTAAGCGAAGAGCTGCTTTCCGGTACTACGGAGATGATCATAGAGCTGATAAAAAAGTGAAACATAGATATCTGTCTATATTACTTGCATCAGTTATTTCTTTGGCATTGCTTTGTTCCTGCTCGAAGGAACAGAGCAATACCGATGTTTTGAGTGATTATCTGGGAGACTATTCTTACAGTGATCCGGCAGTGTGCATGGTTTATGAGCCGGTAGAAGATGAGTTCGATGATAACGGCAAGCCTTTCTACGGCATACAATACCGTGAGGTAAAGGATCTGGACGGGTTTCTTGTTTCCGGAAATACGTTGCTCCTGTATTTTTACAGTTCCATGGACAGCAGGAGCGGGATAATGACTGCTTCAGTTGAAGATGTTGCCCAGCTTTATGACGGCAAACTGCACGTCCTGATGCTGGATGCCATGGAATACCGTGCACTTTTGGAAAAATACGACATCAATGCCGTTCCGGAATTTGTTTTGATCAAATCGGGTCAGAAAGACCAGGTGTTTGAAAGCAGTACTTACGATTATTGGACGATCAATGATGTGGTATTATGGCTTCAAAGCAACGGAATAGCTTAAGGTGAGAAATATGGGAAATATCGTATCGGTCAGCACTATCGGACAGGACAGTCACAGGTTCGGAGATCCTTGTGAAGGATCGTTGATCAGGCTTGGAGGGATAGACATCCCGTTTGAAAAGCCCATTATAGCCAATAGTGACGGCGACGTGGTTTTACATGCCATCACTAATGCCGTTTCTGGCTTTACCGGGATCAATATCCTCGGAGGTGAAGCGGATAAGATCTGTCTTGAAGACGGTATAAAGGACAGTTCCGTATACCTGAAAAAAGCCCTTGAATATATGACGGACGGGAAGATCATACATTGTTCGGTTACGATAGAATGTCTTCGCCCAAAGCTCATGCCTCATATACCCCAAATGAAAGAATCCATAGGAAACCTTTTGGGCATTCCTGCATCATCAGTCGGCATTACTGCCACTACCGGAGAAGGCCTGACAGGTTTCGGCCGCGGTGAAGGCATACAGGTATTTGCCATCCTGTCTTTTGCAAGAGAAATATAATTAATTCTGAATTAAAACTCAGTCACTAAACGGTTCGCTCTCGCCTCGGGATCTGACAATCTCTGATGCGATCGCAATGTCTTCCGGTGTAGTTATCTTCAGATTGGAATATAATCCCTTTGTAAGATAAACTTCCAGACCGTATTCAGTCGCGAGGGCAGTGTCATCTGTAGCGGCGATACCTTCTTCGACAGCCCTTCTATAACACATGTTAATGTCTTTATACCTGAAGCCCTGGGGAGTCAGTATCTCGTAGAACTTGGATCTGTCAGGCGTGCTTGTTACCCGGATCTCACCGGAAGGCAATAACTCCACTTCTTTTAAAGTGTTCTTAACCGGTATGGCAGATGCGCATACCGTGTGATCATTCAGCCCGTCAATGCATGCAATGATCTCATCGGTAGTAACAAGACAGCGTGCCCCGTCGTGAACCAGAACGAGATCATCATCACGGGCATCAGATATTACTTTGATACCGTTAGATACCGATGCGGTTCTGGTATCACCGCCGAGCGTGAATTCTATGTCTATGTCAGGGAAGTATTCATTACACATCGCTTTAAGATTATCGATGAGATCCTGTGTGGTTATCAGAATGATCCTGTAATCCATGCCGGCATAATTGCATCTGCAGACATCCGTAACTGCGCCGAGAGTTCTTAAGATTACCGGACTGCCTTCAACATTCCTCATGAGTTTGGGCTGTCCTGCTCCCATACGGGTTCCGCTTCCTGCGGCAGGTATAAGAAAATAACACTTGCGGTTCATAAGAATACCTCCTTATCCTGTTTATGAGAAAAGTATATCAACAGCTTCCTTAAGGTTGTCAGCATATATGAAATCGGGAACGGATCTGCCTCTGAATGCTTCCGGAGAAATGTTGGAAAGTTCCTTCTCAAGAGCTTCTTTGGAACTTCCGGGAAGAACAACCGTGGTAATGCCGAGTCTTGCGGCAGCAAGGCACCTTTTCAAGATCCTGCTTACGGGTCTGATCTCGCCTGAAAGACCGACCTCGCCAAGTATCAGAGTATCAGGCTTGCAGCTAATTCCCCTGGCAGAAGAAACGGCAGCTATGCATACTGCCAGATCGGTCGCAGGATCACTTACTTTAAGTCCTCCGATGACGTTAACAAAAACATCTTTGGACGTAAGTCCCAGAGATAACAGCTTCTCACATACGGCAAGAAGCATCAGGACTCTTCCGCGTTCCGGTCCGGATGTCATTCTCTGAGGATTCGGATAAACGCTTTCGGCGCACAATGCCTGTACTTCAATGGTGAGCGCATCATTGCCTTCCAGCGTGGACGTCAGTACTGATCCCGGGCTGTTGAGCGGTCTGCCGGCAACGAGAAGAGCCTTAGAACTGTCGACGGGAATGAGACCTGTCTCGCCCATTTCAAAAAAACATATCTCATTGCTTCTTCCGAAACGGTTCTTGGCGGATCTTATGATCCTGTATCCGCCGGTAGTGTCTCCTTCAAAACTCAGAACGGTATCGACCATGTGCTCAATGGTCTTGGGACCGGCTATCGAACCGTCCTTGGCGATGTGGCCTACCATGATTATCGTAATGTTATTGGTCTTGGCGATCCTTATGAGACCTGCCGCAACTTCTCTTATCTGGGCAACGCCTCCGGGTGTGCCTGCGATCTGCTCGGAATAAAGAGTCTGTATCGAATCGATTATCGCAAGACAGGGTTTGTATGTCTTGATCTGTTCGGCAATAGATTCAAATCTTGTCTCGCCGCAGACGAGGATATCCCTTTTGATCTTAAGTCTCGAGGCGCGCATTCCTATCTGCGCGGGTGATTCCTCGCCGGAAATATAAAGGATCTCTCCGTCGGCTTTGTATGAATCCGCGAGCTGCATCAGTATCGTGGATTTGCCTATTCCGGGTTCGCCTGCGACCAACGTAACTGATCCTTCGGTAATTCCGCCACCGAAAAGCTGGTCAAGGCTCGCTATTCCGGTGGAGTGTCTCGTGTAATTCTCTTTTCCGGCATCTTTCAGCCTGACGGTTACTGCCGAATCAGTCCAGGAATACTGATTTGCCGTAAATGCGGGAGCATCTGTTTTAGCCTTAGCCGGGCCTTTATCGGAAGGTGCTTCGACAAAGGTATTGAACATGCCGCAGCCGGGACACTTGCCCATCCAGCCTGATGTCTCATAACCGCATTCCTTGCAGAAAAACAGAGTCTTTTTAGCCATAACAATATCCGCCTGAATCTTTATTATTTGAATAATAACACAGACGTAAGTCTAATAATGGGACAAAAAACGGGGCTGTCTTTTTATGACAAACCCGTTTGAATAAGTGTTTCAGCAGGAATCAGAGCGTCTTAAATAATTCACAAGCCTTAAGAGTATTCTCATAGGAACCGAAAGCCGTGAGGCGGAAGAAGCCGCTGCCGTTTGCTCCGAAGCCTTCGCCCGGAGTTCCGACGATGCCGAACCTTTCCAGGATCGAATCAAAGAATTCCCATCCTCCTATGTCTCCGGGACACTTGAGCCAGATGTAAGGAGAATTGACACCGCCGGTAAAGTAAATTCCTTTGTCAGTGAACACATTTGCAAGTGCAGTAGCATTGCGCTTGTAATAAGCTATGTTGGCAAGGCATTCTTCAAAACCTTTGCCAGAAAGGGAAGCTGCTGCGCCCATCTGGGTAATGTATGAAACGCCATTGAATTTAGTGGCCTGACGTCTTGCCCAGAATTTGGAAAGCTTTATTCCGCCTGCTTCCAGAGTATCGGGAACAACGGTCCACCCACACCTTACGCCAGTGAATCCTGCAAATTTGGAGAATGATGAGATCTCTATGGCACAGGATTCAGCACCCGGTATCTCATATATGGTATGTGGTTTGTCCTCGGAAATAAATGCCTCATAAGCTGCATCGAAGATGATGAGTGAACCTGTCTTGAGAGCAAAGTTGACCCATGCGGTGAGACCTTCATAGCTGTATACGGCACCGGTAGGGTTGTTGGGTGAGCAAATATAGATAACCGAAGGCTCTATACCGGTGTCAGCCGGAGGCTCGGGGAGAAAGTCATTCTCCTTTGTTCCGTTGACAAAAGATATCTTTCTTCCGTTCATGAGATTTGAATCGACATAAACCGGATAAACGGGATCGGGAATGATAACCGGATTGTCGCCAAGTATGTCGGGAAGATTTCCCAGATCGCTCTTGGCTCCGTCGGATACGTAAATGATCCCGGGAGTTACTGATGGTGCTCCGATGTTTTTGTAATGATCCGAAATGGCATCCCTTAAGAAATCATAGCCGTATTCCGGCGGATATCCGTGAAAAGACGCCTTGTCAGCCATTTGTTTTACGGCTTCTTCCATGGCGGAAGTGATGGCTCCGGGCAGCGGAAGCGTAACGTCGCCTATACCCATCCTGATGATCTCCCTGTCAGGATTCTCTTCCTGGAACTTCCTGACACGCTTTGCGATGTCAGAGAAAAGATATGTTTCTTTTACATCTAAAAAATGGTTATTGAGTCTGATATCCATAGGTTTACCTCAAACTTTAAAAATCTTCGAACATTTTAACATCCGGACAGAAATGCACGGAAAAAAAGTTATCGTTCATATGCACAAAAGATAGTTTTATATCGGAACACCGATGTTAAAAGTTTTTGATATGAGGACAACAGTGTATAATAAATGGGTTCGAATCAGGCATTTTTCACTTTGTTTTTTGTTAACGGAGATTGATCTTGGAAAGTCTTTGGAGCGTTTTTTATCCCGAGAAATATTCAAATCCCGAGACTGACCCTAACGATACGCTTTATATGCGTATAAGGAGAGTCAGTTCCAAGTACCCGTCCAGGATCGCCCTCGAATACGGATACAGGAAATTCACTTATACCGCTCTGCTCGACAGGATAGATGAAGTTGCTTTGGCATGGAGGAAGCTCGGTGTCGAGAAAGGCGATAAAGTAATCCTTCTCATGGGTCATAATCCCATGAACATCATCAGTGTATATGCATTGGACAAGATTGGAGCTGCTGCGGCTTTGGGCGTGCCCAATCTCGCGACAGAGCATTTCGAGGAGTTCGCAAATTCCGTAGGCGCCAAGTACTGCGTCATGAGCTGTAATCAATATCTGAACTATTCTTCCGTTTTGAAGAATACGAAGATAAGCACCGTGATAATCGGAAAATACAAGTTTATGATCTCTGGCCTGGACAGGTTCTCGTATCCGTTCTATCCGCTGTCCGGCTATGATAATCCGAAGCCGAAAACGGTTCCTGAAGGAATAAGACTTATGTATTGGAAAGATGTATTGGCTCTGCCGGATGTGTCTTCTGATCCGCATGATGATGGTTTTGACAGAGATATCTACAGACCCGCGCTGTATCTTTTTCCGAGCTTGGCTGAAAACGGAATAAAAGCTTCGGTATTTAACTCCAGGAGCATTAACCTTTCGGCGAACCTGACGGAAATGGTATTTAAAGCAAACGAGGATCTGACGGGAGTACCCGCCAGGATGCTGTGCCTTAACGAGAGTTGTTTTGCCTTTGGTTTTGTTGTAGGTATCCATAATGTCCTGTCAAGCGGGCAGACGGTCCTGCAGTTTACCTGGTACGATACCGATAAACTTTTCTTTGCGATCAAAAGGTATAAACCTGATGTGCTTATCGGATACAACAACACTGTTGCTTCGATCAATAAGCTTGGCGCAAGATCAGAGATCTTAAAGTCGGTAGACCGCATCATAGTCGGAGGAGGTCTTCTTACGAGCAGCCAGAAAGCGACATTGTTTGAGATCGCGCAGACCTCAGGAAGAAAGCTGTCCTTGTGTTCCATTACCGGATGCGACGAGCTTCTTACTTATGCATACGGACCGTCTGATCTGCAGAGCGACAGATTGCTCGGCTTTCCTTTGCCGGGAGTCATTATGAAAGTCGCTGACAGTATGACCGGGCTCGATGCGCCTGAAGGATCGGAAGGCGAGATAGCTGTCTGTTCGCCTGTTTCGGCTTATCTGAAAGAGGGAGAAAGCAAGACGGACAAAGAAAGATACAAGAAACTTCCTGACGGAAGGATCTGGTACTTTACGGGAAAGATCGGAAAGCTGGACGGAAACAAGATGTTTTATCTTGTCGGCAGCAAATCGAGAGAGGCCAGGATCAACAGCTATCCGGTCTATCCGGACATGGTTGACGAAGCAGTTCAGATGACGGAAGGCGTCGTAGAGGCCTGTTCCGTAATCATCGAAAATCCGGAAGGTCCCGTACTGATATCTGCTGTAGTTCCGGAAGAGGAATATTTTTATGACAATTCAATGATGGAAGATCTGAGGGACAGGATAAAATCCGAATGTGAATTGACCCTCCATGAGGCCATGAGGCCCTCGGAAGTCACATTCCTTGTTTCTTTGCCAAGAGATTCGAGGGGTGTCATAGATTATGAAGCGGTAAAAGAAAAGGTCGAAATGATCCAGAATGAAGACGTGGCGGATGATGTATTACCGGAGCCTTTATCCACGGAATAAGATTTTTGCCGTTTTTCGTGGTATTATCTTTCCTGTCCTCATTTAATAATGCGGGATGTACATGGTTTAAGGTATAGGAGTAGATTGTTTATGAAAAGGCTTTCATTGAAAGCGACGGCTCTTGTGTGCTGTTTGTCTGTGCTTTTGTCTTTGGCAGGATGCAGCGGGAAAGATCCGGGCAGCAGTTCCGGCGGAAGACAGCACGAGACCGGCACGAAGCAGGAAGAAGGTCACGGTACTGATCCTACACGTGTAACGGATCCGACCGCAGGTCCATCCACTGTCCCTTCAGGGAATAATTCCGGTTACATACCTACGTCTGATACGCTTACATATCCGGATCATGTTGCAACGGCTGAAGAGGTCCATCCTGCGCACACTCCGGGCAATGTCAAAGGAGATCAGGCTGTCTCGCTGCTCTCTGAAGTTGAAATGGATATTTTACACCACTCTATTACCAGCTATGCTGATGTTGAGATTCTTTTCGAGAACCCTGAAGACTACGGATTTGACATTAAGGAAGTATCCTGGAGTGATTATAGTTCTGCTGAAGGTTTCGATGATGAGAAGGCGTTTTATCAGGATCAGATCGATAAGCTGCTTTCGATAGACTACAACACTCTGACCGGTGACGACAGGCTTTGCTACGATAAGATTCTTTACGACTGCGAGGAATGTGTTTACCAATACTCATATACTGCTTTCGGATATTATACGATGTTATTCAATTTCCTGGTCGGTCCCCAGTCGGAAATCCTCTTCGTTTTGGATATTTTCACGTTTGATACCGTTAAGGACGCGGAAAACTACATATTGCTTGTCAGGGATACCGACAGATACTTTGATGAAATGTGTGATTATGAGGAGACAAGGGCATCGCTCGGATTTGCATCTTCTGATAAGAGTTATGAGGAAGCTGCTAAATCATTTGATAATCTTGTTGCCCAAAAGGATGACTGTTTCCTGTATGAGTCCTTTGAAGAGCGCCTGGATAATATCAAAGGATTATCCGATTCGGACAGAAGCAGGCTTATCTCAGAACATGAAAAGGCAATGAAGGAATGCGTATTTGCTGAATTTGAAGAGTGCGCGGCAAGGATGAGGGCACTTGAAGGATCGGGCGGAGTTGATGCCGGAATATGCAGTTTCAGAGGCGGAGATGCTTACTATGCTATGCTGACAAGACAGAGCACAAACAATAATGCAAGTGTGGATGAAAGCATAAAAGCATTAGATGCTAAGATCGGAAACGTATATGACGGTTTTATGGGAATTATCACTTCGGGATTTGGCTGGTACAATGAATATATGAACCATTCATACTCAAAGGGTGATGTTCAGGATAATCTTGAATATTTATATGAAGCTGTTAAGAAAGATTTTCCCGATATACCTTCTCACGAATACTATCTGTTAGACGTTCCTGAAGTTTTTGAAGAGAATTTTTCTCCTGCTGCTTATCTCGGATATCACCTTGATAACAACGATGATAATCTGATCATCGTAAACAACGGGCAGGTTGACAAAGATTTCGGAACTACGGTAGCCCATGAAGGATACCCGGGACATATGTTCCAGTCTCTTTATACACGTGCTCATACCGACCACCTTTATCTGTATATTTGTGAATCCATCGGTTATGCAGAAGGGTGGGCAACTTATACACAGTATTATTCGATGAAATACTTCAGTGACAGCGGGGCCGTGACGGATGCCATGATCCTCGTGGAGGATGAAGCCGTTTTGGGTCTTCTTGTAAGTACACGGGCGGATTACGGAATACATGTTGAAAACTGGTCTATGACAGATTGTTTAGACTACTTTAAAAGCTTCGGATTCAGTGTTTCCGGAGATGATTTTGAAAAATATTACATGCTTCTTGTTACTGATCCAGGTTATTATGCAAAATATGGCATGGGATATTTATGGACCGAAAAGACTATGGCGGATATGCATGCAAAATATCCGAATGCCACGGATAAAGACATCCACACTGCGTATCTTGATTCGCTGACCGGAACGTTTGACATGATTGCCGGGAACATGGAAAAGTTGTTAGGCTGATCCTTTGCCGCAGAATTACACCGGACCGCCCCCTTGGGATTTCTCCCGGGGGGCTTTATTTTGCTGCATTTCCCGAAAAATTTCTATTTAATTAAATTTTATATAAAATGATTGAGAAAATTATCCTTGTGTTATAATTAGCATGAATAATTATACGGAGGACGGGCTTAATGGCTACCTTAACAAGGCTTGCTAGCACGCTTACTGCGCGCTATTTTCCTTCCAGCACGCTTACAGACGCTTTCTATCTTGACGGCAGACTGTGCGGAAAGAGAGAAACAAGACAGGCTGATATAACTATAGACAAAGATGAGAGAGGCTTTTTCTTCTCGCTTTTTACCCACCCTACGATCGAAGGATTTGAACCCGGTACCATTCCGCCGTTTGAACCTCAGCTTCGCGGTCTCTGCAATGAAGTAAAGAACGGTCACAAAGAGATCGATTCCATGATCGAGAAGTTCCTTTCAACCGCTGTTGAGGTTGCCGGAACAACAAAGCTTCTTGATAACGAGAGCAGAGATCCATATTTTACCGGAGTTATCGTAAGAGATTCTGAGGCCTTTGCCGTAACCATCGGCGGCGGTCTCGCTTTCCTTTACAGGGATGATACATTGTTCCCGCTGACTGATGCCGGCATCCCGATGGAACCCATCGATGCATATGGCAACAGGGTCGGTGATTTTCAGTATTACTGTTCTTCGAAGACTGCAAATGCGCTTTGGTCCAATTTCTTTACGCTTACTCCCGACGATTGCATCATCCTTTGCAATAAGTCGATCTACGATGCGCTCGGTCAGAGAGAGATCCTCAGGATCCTTACGGATGCTGAAGACCAGTGCGATGCCGCAGGACTCATTCTCACGCAGGCTTCCGCAAGAATGCCCAATACTCCGATGCAGATCTCGATCTCATTCGTCGAGAGCGTAACAAAGGAAGAAAAACGCGGTCTGTTCGGCAAAAAGAAAAAGAACAAGGATTATGAGGAAGAGGGCCATGAGCTCCTGGAATCTACGGTTGAAGGCGGCGAACTGGGTGCAGCTGCAAAGGCCATTGCAGATGCAGGTTTTGTCAGCCTTACTCCCGAAGAGCCTATGGCGATACCCGTTGTGGAAAACAGCGCACCGGCAGACGGAAGCGTTCAGTTCGGCGATCTTGCCGGTCAGCCTGATGCACAGAAGGTTCCTGATGATTCCCTCGAATTCCCTGATAAAGTAGAGGCTCCGAAAGAAGTTTCCGCTGAGGAAGCCATGAAGAGGATATTCGGTGAGATGAAGGAATCGGCTCAGAATGATTTTGAAGCTGTAACCAAGGCGGAAGAAGCAGCTGCTTCAGATTCTCCGTTTGTTTTCAATATCGATGATGCAAATCCCGTTACGGAAGCAGCTCCGGAAGACAAGTTCGAAGTTCCCGCAATGGAAACCGTTTCCAATACGGAGTTTACTCCGGACGATACAGATGATTCTCCTACAAAACCTGTATCAGACATCAATGCGCTCTTCTTTACGGCAACCGGTTCAGGATCCCTGTTCAAGGATAAGGAACAGGAAGCTGCAAAGGAGACTTCCATCGAAGACCTTAAGGAAGAACCGGTCGTTCCCATCATTGCGGATGTTCCGGTCCCGACTGTAGAACCCGTAGAACCTGCTGCTCCCGTTATTCCGGTCATTGGCGAAGCGCCTGTTGTCGTACCGCCTGCGCCGGCAGTAGTCAACAAGCCCGAAGAGATCGTCTTCGCGCCCGGAGAAGTTACTGCAAATTCAGGCGAGTCCGACGTTTCCGCAGCTGTAGAAGATACATTTGATCCTTATGGAAATATCAGTGCCCAGGAGCTTAAGAACACTCCTCCGCTCGTATTCGGAGATGATGTTCTTGCACCCAAGTCAGAACCCGTTCCGTCAGAAGAGGTATCTTCCATTCCGGTTCCGGATTATGAACTTAAAGAAGAAAAGCCGGAATTGAAGGATGAAGACAAGCTGAACGTTGATTTCCCGGAAACTGATAAGCAGAAAGAGGAAACATCAGAAGAAGTTCCCGCAATCGAAGAGGTCGTTCCACAGGAAGAAACCGGAACAGGATCGCAGGATGATATTGTTCTTCCGTTCGGAAGTTCCGTATTTGTTGAGGCAGAAGAGGAGAGTGCGCCTGTCAAAGCGGATGACATTCCTCAGATGCCGCTCTATGATTCGGATAATTACAATAATCCTGTCAATGCCGTCGGCTCTGAGCAGAATGTTTCCCAGCCTTTCGATAATGCGTCGGTCTACGGCGATTATGCGGGTGCGGAAACTCAGGGCAACGTCGAAGTTCCGCCTTATCAGCCTTATGGAGCTGAAGCATTTTCGACTGCTGATCAGAGCAGTTTTGGTACATATGGCGATCAGACTGTAGATATGCAGGGAGGAGTACCTATGGACAATAACGGATACACCGGTTTTGGAAGCGATGATAACGGATATGAACCCGGCTATGAGCAGGCTCCACAGGGCAGCTTCGGTGACTATTCCGGATATCAGGCTCCTGATGACCAGGGCTATCAGCAGGGCATGGAACAGGAAGGCTATACTGATTTCTCGGCACAGTCCCAGGAAGGTTATGGTGAAGATTATTCCCAGCCCCAGGCTTCCGCTTCCTCTTCAGCATCTCTTGATGACGAATGGTTCAATAACATTCTGGGTGTAGATGACAGCGGTCAGACTTATGGCGGTGATCAGAGCTACGGATTCAATCCTGCAGGTGATGACTCAGCGTCAGCTCCCAATGCACAGCAGCCGCCGCAGTATTCAAATTCTGCACAGACATCCTACAGACCGTCAGGATCAGGTCCGAATAATAACGGCAGACCGACAGGAAGCAGTCCCCGCACAAGCGCATCCGGCGGCAGAAGCGGCAATGGCGGCGGAAAGAAGATGAAGCTTAACCGTAACGGATATATGTTCATCGCTTTCCTTGCGATCCTTTTGATCTGCATAATTATCGTAATCGCTTTGATCGCCAGAGGATGCAGCAAGAAGACTAAGCCTACGGAAACCGTTCCGTCACTGTCTTCGGAGGAGATCGAGACCGAGACAACGGCTCCGTCCACACTTGCTACATTGCCTGACGCTTCGGCACCTATCGGATACTTTAAGTTCTCTGAACATATCGGATACAGAACATGGTGGGATCTCTTCCATCAGGTTTATGACATCGATATCGAGAATTGCAATGATCCGAGAATTGCGACGATCCTTACATACAATAAGCTCGATCCTGCCACATATTCTGGTCCTAACAACGGAGACAAGCTCCTCCTGCCTCCTTTGGGCGTATTGACAGGCGAGATACCGATCACGTTTAATGCGGGCGGATCGACCACCGGTGAGTCTGCTTCAGGTGAGACTACGCAGGGTGAGATCACAAGTTCGATCCACATCACGTAATCTAAAGTAAAAATCATAAAAACTTATAGGACCGCCTGCTCGTGTATTTCACGGAAGGCGGTCTGTTTTTTGGCTATTTAGTCAAGGCGGTTTTCTACAAAAATAAGTATTTGAAGTATATAATGCTATTGCTCTTATATATACGCGCGAAAAGAGGTAAATATTAATGCATAAGAAACTGTTCATACCTGGACCTATTGAGGTTTCGCAGGATGTTCTGGAGAAGATGTCCACCCCCATGATCGGACACAGGACGAAGGATGCTTCCGCTCTTCAGCAGAGTATTTCAGAAAAGCTCCAGAAGGTAATGATGACAAATAACACTATCGTATTGTCTACGTCATCAGGCAGTGGTCTTATGGAAGGTGCCGTAAGAAGCTTTACAAAAACCAGAGCAGCTGTTTTTTCAATAGGCGCATTTGGTAAGAGGTGGCACAAGATGTGCACATCCAACGGCATAGCTGCAGATCTTTTCGAGTCAGAGCTTGGTCAGCCTACGACACCTGAGATGATCGAGGAAGCTCTTTCCACGGGTAAATATGACCTGATCACGATCACTCAGAATGAGACTTCAACAGGTATCCACAATCCGATGGATAAGCTTGCTGAAGTTTATAAGAAGTATCCCGATGTCATCGTATGCGTTGATGCAGTTTCCTCCATGGCAGGTGACTACATTCCTGTAGATGAGTTAGGTATCGATGTCTGCATCACATCAACTCAGAAGTGCTTAGGTCTTCCTCCGGGAATGGCTATCGCTTCAGTATCGGAGAAGGCTATCAAGAAGGCTGAGACTGTAGAGAACAGAGGTCTTTACTTCGACTATTTGGAACTCGTTAAGTTCGTTAAGGAAAAGCCTTATCAGTATCCTTCGACTCCTTCCGAGTCACATATGTTTGCTCTTGATTACCAGCTCGACAAGATCCTTGCCGAAGGAGTGGAGAACAGATATCAGAAGCACTGCAAACTTGCAAAGATCGCTCAGGACTGGGCAAGAGAGAATTGTGCCCTTTATTCCAATCCGGAGCACCTTTCTGTAACTGTTACCTGCGTAACAAATACGACAGGTATTCCTACATCAGACCTTATAAAGGCCATGGGCGAGAAGGGTTATCTCATGAGCAACGGCTACGGTCCGCTCAAGGACAAGACATTCAGGATCGCACACATGGGGGATCTCACTGAAGAAGGTCTCAGAGAATACCTTAAAGATCTTGAAGAAACGATAAAAGAACTTAAAGCTAAGGCTTGATCACATATAGCAGAATAATTACGGGGGAAAGAAAAAATGAAGATCCTTATCACAGAGAGCATTGCCGAGGAAAGCGTCCAGTATTTAAGAGACAGAGGCTACGAAGTAGAAGAATATTTAGGTCATTCCCAGGAAGAGATCGAACAGTATATCAAGGGTTTTGATGCTATCATCGTAAGATCTGCTACAAAGATCAATGAAGCGCTTTTGAATAATGCTGACTGCCTTAAGGCTGTCGGCAGAGCAGGAACAGGCATCGACAACATTGATGTTAAGGCCTGCACAGAGCACGGTGTTATTGCACTTAATACACCTACAGCCAACAACATGGCAGCAGGTGAGCTTGCGGTAGGTCACGCATTCTCCATCTTCCGTAATCTCTGCACGGCAAATGAAGGTGTTCACAATGGCGACTTCAGACGCGGGAACTGGGTAGGAATCGAACTCGAAGGTAAGACTGCAGGTATCATCGGTCTTGGCCGTATCGGTTCCATAGTATCCAGAAAGCTTAAGGGTGTAGGAATGAATGTAGTTGCATATGACCCTTATGTTCCCCAGGAGAAGTTCGATAAGCTCGGAGTTACAAGATGCAAGACTCTTGATGAGCTTCTTCCCCAGTGCGACCTCATCACACTTCATACTCCTAAGACAAAGGAGACTTACGGAATCCTTTCCAAGGAGCAGCTTTATAAGTGCAAGAGAGGCGTCAGGATCGTTAATGCCGCAAGAGGCGGCCTCGTAAACGAGCAGGATCTCGCTGATGCTTTGGTAGAAGGCCAGGTAGCTGCAGCTGCTATTGATGTATTCGACAAGGAGCCTTCTTACAACAAAGCACCCGGTGAACAGGATTACGACAACGTTCTCCTTCATGCACCTCACTGCTATATCACACCTCACCTCGGAGCTTCTACGGTTGAGGCTACAGCAAAGGTCGGTCAGGGCATCGTTGAGCTCATTGACGGCGCTTTGAAGGGTGAACTCGTTGCAGCTATCAATATGCCCCAGTTCTCCGGCAGCATCGAAGACATCAAGCCTTACTGCTCACTCGCTGAGAAGATCGGCCGTATGTATTTCCAGGCTGAAGCAACACCTATCAATAAGGTTGAAGTCAGATATAGAGGAGAGCTCGCTGAAAGCTCCGGAACCGGCATCATCACACTTTCACTTATGATGGGCCTTTTGAAGGGTATGGGTAATGATCACGTATCTTACGTAAATGCTCAGGAGTGCATGGCTGACAGCGGAATCGAAGTTGTTGAGACTAAGACTGAGTCCATCCAGAAGTACAACAACCTGATCAATGTTAAGTTCTGCACAGAAGATGGCAGAGAGCTTAAGATCAACGGTACGGTATTCGGACCTGATACGGAAGTTATCGTATCATTCTTCGGTTATGAGATGAACTGCCCTCTGTCCGACACCGTTCTTGCCCTTAAGAATGATGATGTTCCGGGTGTAATCGGAAGGATCGCTACCGTTCTCGGAAGCCACAATATCAACATTGCTTCCATGCATTGGGGAAGAAAGAACCAGGACGGTTCCGACAACCCGCATGCCCAGGCTTTCGTTGCCATTGACCAGCCTGTATCACAGGATATCATCGATGAGCTTTCCAAGGCTGAGGGCGTACTCAAAGTATCACTCTTAGAGCTTGCTGATTAAAAGAACTATTTAACAGAATTTCAGACCGCAGAGGTTAGGACCCGTGAAATACCATTATTCAAGAAAAGAAGGTTGGCTGGGAAACCCCTGCGGTCTTGTTTATTTCAAGGATAAATATCATTTGTTCTTCCAGCTTAATCCCTATGCCCCGAGATACGGAAGGATGCATTGGGGTCATGCAGTATCGGAAGATCTGATAACCTGGGAGGAGTGTCCGGTTGCCATAGGTCCGGATGATGAGCTCAGCTGTAATTCGGGTTCGGCATTCGTGCATGACGGAAAGATATGGTTGTTCTATACGTCCGTATCTGACGATTACCGCGAGAAGATCTGTGCGGCTTTCTCGGAAGACGGGATCAGCTTTACAAAAGTCCCCGGTAATCCAATAGTTACTTCGCCGTTTGAAGAAGAAAGCAGGTTCAGGGATCCTTTCATAATGAGATACGGAAATGGTTTCCGGATGTTCATAGGATCGGGAAAAGAAGGCATTGCCAAAGTCCTGCAATATGAATCAGATGATCTGATCAATTGGAATTATAAAGGGGAAATTTTGTCAGACGGAAGATTCGGAGGCGTAGTCGAAGCTCCCAACATCGTTGAGGTTGACGGGAAATGGGTCTTCATTATCCAAAGCGAAAAACATTATCCGACCAAGGTCCTGTTTGCCACAGGCGATTTTGACGGTGAAAGATTTGTTTTCGATGATGAAGACGAACCTTTCAAATCTGTTGAAAGCGGCAATGATTTTTATAATCCGGTAACCTGTCAGGATGAGAATGGTTCAGTGGTGCTTATGGGATGGATGTTCTCCATGAAGATGAACTCATCTGCAATCTGCTGTCCGAGAGAGATCGTTATCTCGAGAAAAGGTGAAGTGTGCATGCTCCCGTATGGTGAAATAAGCAGAAGAACGGTTAAAGAAAGCATGTTTGTATCTTATGGTTCCGGAAGGCTGAGCGTGTTTTTCGAAGGCAGGAAACTGTTTGATAAGGCATACAGGGAATGCCCTGAGATTAGAGTTTTGGAAGATGTCGGTACCGTAGAGGTCTTTCTGGACGGCGGTCGTGAGACGGTGTCCGTGTTTGTCTGCTGATAATCATGTCAAGGATATTGGAATCAGGAGAAGGATATCTGATCCTTTATAAAGAAAGAGGAGAAGACAGCGAGAAGATCGCGCCTCCGGGATTTGCCGCATTGTCCAGACTTGATGTTCCCGTTCCGGGAATAATCGCTGCAGCCGATTCAGGTAAAAGGATCCGTGTAAAGGATAAAAAATATTATCTTCTCTGTCAGGGCAGATTCGAGAAACAAGAAGGCGTAATGGAAGATCTGTTGTTCCATGATTCAAGAAGCAACCGTACGTTCCCGGTAAAGAGAATGAGAAAAGGTGTTAAGGAAGCTAGACTGAGTTATAAGGTTCTGGACTATAACGAAGAAAAGGACTTGTCATATGTTTCGGTTGTTTTGGACACCGGAAGGACCCACCAGATAAGGACCCAGTTTGCTTCAAGAAAGCATCCCCTGGCAGGTGACGGCAAATACGGAAGCAGGATCAAGTGCGGTATTGCGCTTGTATGCGGCGAATTAACATATGATGAAGGTGAGGGGACAAAGCCGGTCACGGTAAGGATCGACCCTCAGGAAGCTCTCCCGGACGACATCTGATCCTGAACAGCGGAAGCCGGAGTAACCTTATAGACTGTAAGATCCTCATATTGGAAAATTACGGTTCCGACTTCTGAGATTGCAGCTGAATTATCATAACCGTATTTGTACCGTTCAAGGTCGCCGATAACTATGTATTCGATCTGATATTTATCTATCATCGTCTGAATGTCGGTGACATTATCGCTGTAATAGATTACGTTTATGTCGTTATGTCTCGGGGTAATGTACAGCTTCCAAACATCCTTGTCGGGATCTGATTCCAATGTATCGGTCTCTTCGTTGACGATCCCGTGGAAGCGCCAGAGCCACTCGTGAGTCTGCCATCCGAAGACAGTAGGAAGACCGGTATAAGCAGATATGATGCAGTTGTCCGTATAACTGTCTCCGTAAGCTTCGCAGATAACCGGACTCCCCTTAACATTTTTATTGAACCATTCCGCACAGGCCATATAAGGCTTAAGATTGCCGGCATAATATTCATTTACGTAATTGCTGGCATAATCATCTATGTAAGCAGTGCCGTCGATGGTTTTGTAGTTTTCGCGTTTAAGATCACCGCAGCGCTGCTTTAGTGATGCCATCGTGTAGTGTGCGGGAACGAACAGGCAGACGGCAAAACCGATGGTGATGGCAAATAACAACAATGAATACTGACCTTTTTTATTTACAAACCAGAAGAGTCTGATTATCGAATAGATCATCGTAACTGACAGAATTATGAATGCTGCGAATGCAAACTTGAACATCGTATTCGAACGCAGATATCCGCCGGTATAGATATCCCTTACGTAGAATATCTCGGGCGCGGTAAGAAGCATCAGCCCCACGACCGTCATTCCGCAGCAGAACATATCAATCAGGTTTCTCTTGGCAAAGAATGCCTGGATGGGATTGGTGAAATTGTATTCTTCACCGATCACGTCCGGTGTGTCCTTTTGGGAAGAAGACTTCTTTTTTGCCTTTAAAGCGGAAGTATATCTGTAATTTCTTGTCGCGAAAACAACGACAAGAAAGAAGACGCTGATTATGACGTGCGTACCATATAAGATAAACAACTGATACAGCGGTGAGCGGCTCTTAACGGCTCCGAGTGAATTTGAGATCATGTCAAAGTTGATGTTGAACGGGAGAGCCGTAAGCGTGGAAACCGTAAACAGGAAACTCATCTGAAATGATGTTCTCGGAAGAGCGGTTGGACTTACAACGCAGAACAGGAACGACGCAATCATGAGAATGAGCTCGAGCGCAAAAAGCATCGGAGGATTGTTTCCTTTTGCAAGATATATCAAAAGGATTCCGCCAACGTTTATCACGAAGACTATGGCACCCGGAATGTTTGCGAATTTAGGGGATCTTATCGTATTTACGATGAGTGAACCCATAGAACAGAATACAAAGTAGATAAGAAAATCCCAATAATTGGTCATCTGCGCACAGCCCAGAAGGATGGCACATAAGACAAGATGCAATGATATGGTTGATTCAAGTTCAGGCAACAGTCTGTTTGCTTCTCCGCTGAGATTGTCCAGGCTGTGGATTACATTTAAGTCTTCTTTTGAAGGAAGGCTGACCAGTGAAATAAGGGACAGAATGACCGCCATGATAAGAAGAACGATGATCATGGATATTACGTGGGCATGAAGATCTCCTACAAGGAAAGAATAGAAAGGAAATTCCTCTATCGTGTAGTCTGTCTGCAGATCCGGGTTCCATCCTATGTATCTGGTGCTGTCAGGATAGAAGAAATTATCCGTTCTTCCGACATCGATCCCCATTTTCTTAAAAAGGTCAAGGAACTTGTTACCGATACTGTTCTCATCATAAAAATATGAATGCGAATTACCCCAAATGGAGACGGCACAGCCTGTAAGTAAACCTGCAATATACTTTATGATCTTGCTATCTTTAAACCCTTTTACGGAAGCAGCTTCAATGAGATATTTTCCTATCGTGAAGCTCATGGCAAAAGGGATCGCCGTCGCAGAGCACATGGCGATATTGTAGCCTGCGCCTGAAGGAATGTACGTCGCTTTTATTACTACGGACCAGATGAACTGACCGAAATAATAGTAGTTTATCGGATAACCTGACAGCCACATGTCTTTTGCCGGAAGCTCGCCGTTTCTGAGCATGGACATAATAAAGCCGTAATCCATGAACTTTTCCTGACCGTTGATGTCGGGCAGGAAGCCTTTAAAGAAGCACATCAGGAAGAAGATGACGAGGAATACCGTTTCTTCAACGACAATGGATTCAATAAATCCTTTACTGTTTAATTTTTTTATCAGAGACTCTCTGAATGATTTCGGAATGTAGCAGCATGCTGCTACGATCAGTGCCGATATTATGATGCAGAGCAAATTAAGCCTGCAGATTTTCAGATGAGTCAATGTCCATAAGACAAGACAGGTGAGTACAAGTCCCATCGGCTGGGAAAGAAAAAAACCGCCCGAAGAGAAGTTGCCCCAAAGCTTTGCAGCCAGCGGCAAAGTAACAAAGCCTATGAGAAGAAGGAAAACGGCCCACCATAAGCATAGTGAAGTGTCTTTTGCTCCCATGGTGAAAATGCCGAGCAAAAATGCTATGACAAACGGTACCAACAGGAACAAAAAGCGGAGGGGAGAAGATTCGACAGATGAAGAGTTATTTCTGCTCATGACAGAACTCCTTCAGCATTTTCGTTGAGGGTGATCTCCTGGATATTGAGTTCGGTTACCGGTGTGGGAGCAGACATTCTGAGAATAGATTTCTCATAAGATCTGATGATCTCCGAACTGATCCTTCCGGCGAGACTGACCACTGAATCCATATGATTTTCGGGAGTATCATTGGTTGCAAATTTTGTAAGACCTGTCGAACATACATAAAGGTTCTCACAGGGGTTGGTAAGATCTATCTCGGGATATTGGGATGTAATGGCATATCTTGTCTTGGTAAGACGCCATGATCTTACGTCTGATTTTCGAAGGGACGGGTAGAGCTTGCGAAGACCGGCAAAATATTTGAGCATGATCTCGGCATCCGAGTCTATCCAGAGAGCGTCGGTTATGGAGCACGAACCTACAAGGTATACGACCGCTCCGCCGTATCCTCTCTCTCCGAATGCGCTGGAGTGATTGATTATCGCCTTGAAAGGAAGCCCGGAGTCTTTTGCGGGGACCTGATAGAACATCTGCGATACCTCATGCTTCATGATCATCATGGCCGTAATCTTTGCACTGTATGTAACGTTCATGAGAATATCCCTGTCATCCATCTTTATGGGAAGACCGTGACTGACATTGACGAATGTTCTGCAGGAGCCGGTGAAAATGACGTATGCGCTGTCGATAACGACTCTTGTCGAATTCGAAAGGATACAGCTCGTGCGGTACATTCCGCTTCCGAGACGGGATATCTCAGCTACGGTAGTAGAATAGTAGATGTGTCCGCCGTTATCGGTTATTTCCTGCATGAGACTGGAGATAAGGCATGCAAAACCTCCGTTGTAATAACCTACTTTACGGTGGGAAGCTTTTCCGGACCACGCGGAATCGAACCATTCGATCTTATCATCGACCCCCATTTCCTTGGAAAGCGCCAGCAAAGACTTATCGCTCTTTCTTAAGTGGTGAGGAAGGAGTTCTAAGTATTCTCTTCCGATCCTTGTATATGCCAGGAGTCCGCCCGGAGATGCAAGCTCTTCAACGACAGTAACATTAAAGCCGGCTTTTGCCAGCTTCATGCCGCATGTAAGACCCGAAAGACCGGATCCGATAATGCATACGGTTTTCTTCTCGTCCAAAAACTCGTTATCAGGATCCATCATTCGATCTTCTTAGCCTCAAGATAAAATCTCTTCTCGAAAGCTTCTCCCATGGAGAAGGTTTTTCTGGGGAAGACGCCTTCTTTCTCGACCGTACCGAAGAAGGTATCCTTGCTGATCGCCGGGACCAGGATTCCCGTGTTGCCTTTAGTGGCAAGCTTTCTTACTGAATCTTCACCATGAATGTAATCACATTCAAGATTCAGACTGTCTATCATCATCTGGACTGAACCTATGGCAAGAGTGTGCGGAGGTTCAGATAGAGAGATCTTTACGTCATCTGCTCCTTCGGTAACTACGATGAAGCTTTGTCCGCCTTCAGAAGCGGAATCGATCTCTATGCCGTTATTCTTGAAATATTCATTTGCCTTAGCAATGAATTCTTCAGAGGAGATATTGAATACAACTCTGTGGATGGGTTCAAAATCCAACCCCTTGTCATGAATGTTTACTATTTCAGCAAGAGCATATCTTGCAGGGTGGTTCTTTCTTTCTTCATCGGAAAGACCTTCACGGATATTTTCCCAGTGAGCCTTGGCAGAAGCCAGAGAGTGGTTACCGTCTCCGACGAGGAACAAAAGACCGTCCGCATTTCTTGATCTGAGAGTGGAAAGACCGTTTATTATCGAGTCTGCGATCGGGGAACCATCGGGGATGAACGTTCCGCTGATGTGTCCTGAACCGAGCATAAGGTCAGTATCATACAACGGCTTAAGGCCTTCTTTGCCGGCCATGTCGAATGCCTTTTCGATAGTCAGACCTTCCGGATCATCAATGAGGATCATGATGTGGGGGAGCTCCAAAGGAGAATTAGCTCTTATCCTTACTCTCGGAGGGATCCTCGAAAGTACGGTCCCTTCGGTAGCCCTGCAAATGTTCTTGTTTCCGGGTTCGAAGCTGTAGCCTTCGAGATCTATAGCAGCCATGAGTCCCTTTCTGGAAGGGTGGAGTTCTGTAGCCCTGTCGGTCAGAATGAATCCTGTTCCGAGGTTTTTAAGGATACCTTCATCAAGATATCTTTTTGCCGTATCAGCTATAGAACCGAGCTTTTCAGTTTCTTTTTCTGTTCCGAGATATACTTCAGGAAGTACGAGATTTAATGTGGAAGGAGCATCTCCGGCTTCTTTCGAAACGTTTTCCCAATATTCAGGTTCTGAAGTATATTGATCGCAGGCGATTACAGCCCATTTCTTAAGATCTGTTCCCTGTTGCGGAAGAAGAATATCCGGCACCGCAAAGCCGAGATCACTGATGGTTCTCAATTCTCATACCCCACTTAAGACAATTAAAGTGTCTTACATTCTATCACGGTCAACCGTTGTTTTGGGAATAAAATCAGGCTTTTTTGGTTTTTTCGGGCGCTCCAAAAAAATGTTCTGCATCATGCTTCATGAAATCAACGGATCCTGCCGTTTATGACATGTTGCCGCTTAACTTACAGTACCGTTAATGGTACTATTAACTCAATGAATCATATCCCGGAGGTGACTTATGGCTAACAGTGAATTATCAAAGCTCAAGATCTTGTTCATGTATGATTATTTCAGAAATCAAGTCAATCCTTTTGACGAGAATGAGGCTGTCTCAGTGAGCGATATAATCTCATATCTTGAGACCATGACAGGAAACACATTTGAACGCAAATCCATTTATGCCGACATCAGCAAGATCAATGAATATGTCAATATGACAGCCAAGGTAAAAGGCTCTGACAGCTGGATAACTTCCGAAGGCAGAAAATATAAGAGAAACCAGCTGGTAGATGAGATCACCATTGATGAAGCAAGACTCATAGTCGATGCCATAAGCACCACCAACTTCGTTGAGACCGAGCTCTGTGATAAGATCATCAAGATGTTCCCGAGATATTTTGATGATAACTACCAGCAAAGAGCGCTTTACCCTCACTATGAGAAGATCGATAAGAGGAGCATTTTCCATATTAACAGCATCAGGACCGGTATTGAGAAAAAGGAAGCCAGAAAGATCAGTTACGGCTATAAACTGGGAAGCGACCTTACGGAGAAGACCGAGAAGATAATATCTCCGATGGCGCTTGACTGGGAAAACAACTGCTATTATGTAATCGCCATTGACAATGCCGAAGCAAAGGATCTTGACAGAGACCAGTCATTAACACCTGCTTTAAGACGGTACAGGGTCGACAGGATAGCTCAGGTGGTAGGGGTTAAAGCTCCTTATATTGATTTCATGAGTGAAAAATTGAGAAAACAGGAGCTGAAATCATTTGTGGACAATTCTCTGTCGGCTTTTTCGAGCTCCAGCCCCATTATGGTCAAGCTTACGATAAAGGGAACGACACGCAAAGATGTGCTTAAGGCATACGGAGCATTCGCTTCAAGGGTTCATAATAACATAAATATTACGGATGATACCAAACTCGATAAAGGCATCCTGAAGATCGCAGTAAGGACCGGACATACTCCGACGCTTTATACGGATCTTTTTGAGCTCAGCACCTTCGAGAATGTCGATATTGAGATCGAGAACCCCGAGATCTGCAGTGAATACGGGGAATATATCAAAAAGGCGGCTGCCGCTGCAAAACTTCAGGAGCTTTGATTGCAAAGAGATATTAAACGATTTATAATTTTTAAGTTTTATTATTATTAAGGAGTAGTAGCACCGATGAGACAGTTTACATCAAAAGAACTTCGGAAGACCTGGAAGGAATTTTATATTGAGAGAGGTCATGTAGATGTTGGTGCCGTATCATTAGTATCTGACGGTTCGACCGGCGTATTGTTCAATGTTGCCGGCATGCAGCCCCTGATGCCTTATCTTCTCGGGGAGAAGCACCCTATGGGAACCAGACTTTGCAATGTCCAAGGATGTGTCCGTACAAATGATATCGATTCGGTAGGCGACAGAAGCCATGTCACGTTCTTCGAGATGATGGGCAGCTGGAGCCTTGGCGACTATTTCAAGGAAGAAAGATGCAAGTGGAGTTATGAGCTCCTTACCGATGTATTCGGTTTCGACAAGGATCACCTTGCAGCAACCGTATTTGCAGGAGATGAGAATGCTCCGAGAGATGAAGAGGGCGCTCAGTTCAGAATCGCTTCCGGATTTAAGCCCGAGAACATCTACTATCTTGGTGCAGACGACAACTGGTGGGGACTTGAGTACGGTCCCTGCGGTCCTGACAGCGAGATGTTCTATATTGCTGACGTTCCTGACTGTGGTCCTGACTGCGGTCCCGGATGTTCCTGCGGCAAATATACTGAGATCGGTAATGACGTATTCATGCAGTATGAGAAGCATCAGGACGGTCATCTCACACCTCTTAAGCAGAAGAACGTTGACACCGGCTGGGGCCTTGAGAGAATCCTCGCTTTCCTTAACGGAACAAAGGATGTTTATAAGACAGATCTCTTTACTGATGCTATCGCTTATATCGAGAATGCCTCAGGCGTTAAGTACGATTCAGATGAAAAGCTCACAAAGTCAATGAGAGTATTGGCTGACCATATCCGTACGAGTGTCATGCTGATAGGCGACGCTGCAAAGCTCGTTCCTTCAAACGCAGGTGCCGGCTACGTATTAAGACGTCTCATCAGACGTGCCGTAAGACATGTAAGAACGTTGGGCCTTAACAAGGAGCACATCTTAGGTCTTGCCAAGATCTACATCGATAACGTTTATAACGACAGCTATCCGCTCCTTACAACAAACCGTGAGTTCATCCTGAACGAACTCGACAAGGAGATCGCAAGATTTGAGAGCACGCTTGAGAACGGTATCAAGGAATTTAAGAAGATCCTTGATGACAAGAATACGGCAGGTTCCAAAGAGATCGACGGCGAGTCAGCATTCTACCTTTACGATACATTCGGATTCCCTATAGAACTCACAGTAGAGATGGCTTCGGAAGAAGGTCTTTCAGTTGATGAAGAGGGCTTCAAGGCAGCAATGGAAGCACAGAAACAGCGCGCAAGAGAAGCTACGCTCAAGAACGCATCAGATCTTGCACTCGGAACCAAGGACCTTCCCGCTGAGATCGTTGCCGATGACAGGCAGACAGAGTTCGTTGGTTACGAGCAGCTCGGTACGGAAGCAACACTTCTCCACCTCATTAAGGCTGACGCTGAAGGAAACCTCAAGATTGCCGGAGAAGCCTCAGAGGGCGATGATGTAATCGCTGTTTTCGATAAGACTTCCCTCTATGCTACGATGGGTGGTCAGATCCACGACGAAGGCGTTATCACAGGCGACGGATTTGAAGCTAAGGTCATTTCCGTTGATAAGGATAAGTCCGGCAAGTACCTGCACGCTTTGAAGATCGCTTCTGGCACTATTAAGCAGGGAGCTAAGGTAACTATCACAACAGATAAGGCTGAAAGGCTTGCGATCGCAAGAAACCACACAGCTACACATATCCTGCTTGCAGCTCTTCAGAATGTATTGGGACCTCAGGTTGAGCAGGCAGGTTCTTATGTCGGCAGTGACAGATTAAGATTCGACTTCAACCACTTCCAGGCAATGACAGCCGAGGAGATCGCCAGGGTCGAGGAAATGGTAAACGACGTTGTTCTCCAGGCTCTTCCTGTTGAGACAAAGGTATTGGCTATCGAAGAAGCAAAGAAGCTCGGCGCTACAGCTATCTTCGGCGAGAAGTATGGCGAAGTAGTAAGAGTCGTTGCAGTAGGCGACTTCAGTGATCCTTTCGATCTCGAGTTCTGCGGCGGCACACACCTTACAAACAGCGCTCAGATCGGTCAGTTCAGGATCGTATCCGAAGCCGGTATCGCAGCAGGCATAAGAAGAATCGAAGCTGTTACAGGTACTAGATGCTATGAGATGAACAAGGCTGACAGAAGCCTCATTAATGACGCTGCTGCAGCTCTTAAGGCTCCTAAGGATAAGATCGTTGAGAGAATCGAAGCTCTCCATATGGAAGTTAAGTCTCTCGAAAAAGAACTTGCTGATATCGAGAAGGCTAAGGCAGGTTCATTTGCCGACAGCGCTGTTTCAGGCGCTAAGGATATCGGCGGCGTAAAGGCTGTTATCGCAGCCTGCGATGCAGCTGATGCAGCAGCATTAAGAGATACGGCTGACAAGATCAGAGACAAGCTTGACTGCGGCGTTGTTTTCCTTGCTGCAAACGGCGGCGATAAGCTTCTTTTCACGGCAATGGCTACAAAGTCTGCAAACGAGAAGGGAGCTCACTGCGGTAACATAATTAAGGAAGCAGCCAAGGTCGCAGGCGGCGGTGGCGGCGGACGTCCCGACATGGCCCAGGCAGGCGGTAAGGATGTAAGCAAGCTCGCTGAGGCTCTCGCTAAGGCAGAAGAAGTTCTTGCTTCCCAGGTTAACGCATAAAGGAGAATAATTATGTGCTTATTTTGTGATATAGTTGCGGGCAAGATCCCTTCAAACAAAGTATATGAGAACGATTATGTTCTTTGTTTTGATGATATTAATCCTGTTGCACCTGTTCATGTTCTTGTTGTTCCGAAAAAGCATTTCGACAACATCAACGGACTTGCAACAGATCCTGAGGGTGCGCTCTATTCAGCCGAGATAACAAAGGCTATTGCTGAAGTAGCAAAAATCAAGGGCGTAAGCGGCGCTTTCAGAACGATCAATAACTGCGGTGAAGGGGCTGGCCAGACCGTTATGCACGTTCACTTCCACGTTATTGCCGGCGCAGATCTTACGGAGAAGCTTATCTGATCCTATGGCAAGAATGAGGACTAAGCGCAATATTCCCGCGCGCATGGAGAAATGCCATGAGCGCTGGTTTGATGCGCCCATGTTAAACCGCGGCAGGTGGAGAGAGGCCTGCGGGTTTGATGAAAACGTTCCGGTCTGGCTTGAGATAGGATGCGGAAAAGGTAAGTTTTGTACCGAGATGGCATTAAGACATCCGGAGGTCCTTTATATTGCCATGGAAAGAGATGCTTCGGTAACTCTTGCGGCAATCGAGAAAGCTCATGAACTGGAGATCCCGAATCTTTTCTTCATCAGAGGCGATGCCGGTATCATCGAGAATTACTTCGCAGAAGATGAGATAAACAGGATATTCCTGAATTTCTCGGATCCCTGGACAAGACAGAATAAACCCAAGAGAAGACTGACTTACAGAGATTTTCTCAATAAGTATAAGGTCATGCTGCAGGATGGAGGCATTATCGAATTCAAGACTGATAATGATGACCTTTTTGACTTTTCACTGAATGAGTTAAGGGAAACCGGCTTTATTCTTGAGGATGAGACCAGAGATCTTCATAACAGTGCGTTTGACAAGGATAATATACGCACGGAATTCGAGCAGAAATTTGCCGATCAGGGTATTACGATCAAAAGAGTTGTAGCCAGGATCGATACGACAAAGACCGGGTCCTGAACAAACCCTGATTTCCGGCCTTTGTCTGTTTTCCTTATTTTTTTGCAAAGAGTACTACATCTGAATCTGTTGACTCATAAACTATCTCATAATCCTCATCATATATAAGTGATGCATAGAGATAATTGTCGATTCCCCTGTCAATAACCAGATAATTGAATCTATAGCAGTCTATAAAATCCTTGTAGTAGATCATGCAGTTCGATACCATCAAATATTCACCAAAATAGTCATATTCATTATTGTTTTTTTGCAAAAAAACTTCGGCTCTTCCGTCTATGTACGGATGAAAACCGTAAAACTCAAAAAACTGACCGTCATTGAAATTTGTATAAAGCATGACCTGTTTATCGGTTTCCTTCAGCTTTTTGACTGCTCCATATAAACTGTCATAATGAGTCATGACGGATTTCCTGATATCCAATGTCGTCAAAAGCCTTTCTTTACAGAAGAAAAGAAGAGCACTGCACAGGAAAATTATGACTATTATCTTAGTGCGTTTCTTTTTTACAACGCTAAACAGTTTGGACAGATTTGAATTATCAAAGTCTTTGATCAGATATGCAAAAGCAGGGACACCGAAAAGAAGTGAATACGGTATGCCCTTTATCTGCAAAAATCCCAATACCATCGTTCCTGCAAAGAGTAAAAGGAAACGCATGGGAAAACGCTTGATTTTTATTATAAACGCGATTATCAAAATGCCGGCAAGCACTGAGAAAAAGATCTTGCCTTCGACTGCAGCAAGGCTCGTCGGTTTCATTTCGGCGATAGCGTCCAGCCCGTTCTTTCCATATGATTTGAACAAATAAATCATATTTTCCACTCCGTATGGATTTATCAGACCCACAACGGCGCAGACAACGAATACGGCTGACATTGTGATGATGTCTCCGGTAGGCTCGTGTTTCAGCGATTTATAATGTATGGGGATCGCCGAGATCAGGTATGGAAGCATCAGTACGAGAAACATCGGCCACATTGCGGCATGGAGATTGATCATCAGCAAAGATAATACGGGAATCGCGATCAGATGTTTAACCTTTCCGGATTGAACGTATTGCTCAAGAAAACAGACTTCAGCCAGAAGGACCGCATATGTGAAGATCTGCGGCCTGGTTACCATAAATCCGTCAAATATCATTATATTTGTCATTGCCGTGAGTGAGGCTGATATTATTTCGTTTTTGGTAATAAGTGAGAGAAAACGGTAAGTAAGGAGAATGATGATCACATTTACCAGATACAGAAGAATGATAATGCCGTATTCTCCCAATGGTTTATAGCAGACGTAGAATATCACGCAGCTGAGCCATTGCTGCACAACGAGCTTCATCGATACGTGCATTGATAACATATCCGTAAAAGGCATTCCGTGATTAACTATATATTCACCCGTAGCATGCAGAAAAAAGAAATCATTATCGAGTACGCGCACCTGGAAGAATGAGACAAATACAGGCAATGCAAGGATCAGGATCTTACACCATTTGGGAAGAATTTTCGAATTATCCTGTAAAGATTTTTGAGACTCTGTCATAAACCATGCTCCGTTTGAAGATAAAAAATATTATAACATGTAACGAATTTGGTTGATATTTCCTAGTCATGACACGGATGTAAGGCCGTACGGGGTTCGGTAAAACGGCTGTCTGAAGCCAAGCAAAAATCGTTTGAGGAAAAAAAGGGGCAATCCGCCTTTCTTTTATTAAAATTTACAATATTATGACAATTATTCTGTGGAAAACATATTATCAGTGGAGTAGAATTCTTACGGTGCAGATCAAAGAGCACTATTTTAAGTTTAATAATCCCGGTCAGGGAATTTAGGAGGAATTCAATATGGCAGTAAAAGTTGCGATTAACGGTTTCGGTCGTATCGGTCGTCTTGCTTTCAGACAGATGTTCGGTGCTGAGGGTTATGAGATTGTAGCTATCAACGATCTTACAAAGCCTTCCATGCTCGCTCACCTTCTCAAGTATGACACAGCTCAGGGCGGATATGCTGGTGTATTCGGCGAGAATAAGCACACAGTTACTTCTGACGACGAAGCTAACACAATCACAGTTGACGGCAAGTTACTTAAGATCTACAAGGAACCCGATGCAAATAATTGTCCTTGGGGCGACCTCGGTGTTGACGTAGTTCTCGAGTGCTCCGGTTTCTACACATCTAAGGAAAAGGCACAGGCTCACATCAATGCCGGCGCTAAGAAGGTTGTTATCTCTGCTCCTGCAGGAAACGATCTCCCTACAATCGTTTACAACGTTAACCACACAACACTTACAGCTGATGACAAGATCATCTCTGCAGCTTCCTGCACAACAAACTGCCTTGCTCCTATGACAAAGGCTCTTAATGATTATGCAGCTATCCAGAGCGGTATCATGACAACAGTTCACGCTTACACAGGCGACCAGATGATCCTCGACGGTCCTCAGAGAAAGGGTGACCTCCAGAGAGCAAGAGCTGGTGCTGCTAACATCGTACCTAACTCTA
>JAEFAV010000038.1 GCA_016288885.1 Saccharofermentans sp. | reverse complement strand
TCAACCATTCCGGTGGTGATTGCGGTGAGGCCACACCTGTTCCCATTCCGAACACAGAAGTTAAGCTCACTGGCGTCGACAATACTTGGCTGGCAACGGCCCGGGAAGATAGATTGCTGCCGGATTATATAAGTCCCTTCGCGAACAAACGCGGAGGGACTTTTCATTTGTAATAATTTGAAAAAATAACCCAATAAAAATGTAATATTACAATTTACATAAAATCGATTATTGGTAAAATACAAAGTGTATTGAATTTCCTTGTCCTATTGAGAGGTGTGAATATGGCTAAGATCCTTATAATCGATGACGATAAGGCGGTGGTTGATTCAACTGCCGATATGCTCAAATCATTTGAGTTTAACGTAATTACCGCTACCGACGGAAAGAAAGGATTCGAACTCGCTGATCTCGAAAGACCTGACGTAATTATCCTCGACTGGATGATGCCGGGTTACAGCGGAATGCAGTTCATAAAAGACTATAGGGACCAGGGATATAAGACACCTGTTCTGTTCCTCACCGGCAAGGGAGATCTGTCCCAGTATCAGGTGGAAGCTTTACGCGCCGGTGCTGATGATTATGTTTCAAAGCCATATGAACCGATGATCCTGGTAGAGAAATTAAGAGCCATGATCAGACGTATTGAATACAGCAACAAGCCTCATGGTGCTGAGGGTAACAGGCACGAATACTGCGGCGGGGAACTCATCATTGACGGAGACGTCATGCAGGCATTTAAGCATGAGGAGTCATGTGATCTTACAAACAGGGAATTCCAGTTATTGCAGTATCTTGAGCAGAACATGGGAAGAGTATGTTCCAGATCGGAACTCTTAAAGCAGGTCTGGAAATTCGATTTCCTTGGAGATGAGAGAACTGTCGATGTTACCATCAAGAGAACAAGACAGAAGATTGAACCTGACCAGAAGAATTTCAAATACATTCTTACGAGAAGAGGCTTCGGCTATTTCTTCCCTAATGATTTAGATTGATCTTGAGCAACATGATTTCATTATCAGTAATGGATGCCTTCAAGAACCCGATATTACTTGTGGTTCTGGCTTTGATATTGATCCTCCTCGGCGTTATGGCGGGGTACCTTATAGGCAACACCACATTAAGGTCGACTGTTACCGGAAACATCGATAATCTGGAACGCGACAAGCTGATTCAGAAAGCCGTTCTTGATACGGTCGGTCTCGGAATTGCCGTATATGATTCAAAAGGCGCGCTTTTCTGCAATGAGACGATATTCAGACTGCCCGATTTCTTAAAGGGCGGACTTCCGAAGACTCTGAATAATTTTCTTGAGACCTTTGATAACGGCAACCAGCTGAAGTCAAACTACATCTTAAGTCTTGAGAACGGCGTCAACCTCATAAGGGTCAACTATATCAACAACAGAAGGATCTATGAGATAAAGATCATAAGAAGACCTGCCCAGCCTGATTCGAAGTTTTTCGGCAACGAAGAACTGAATATCGTCATCGTTGATGACATCACGCAGATCAAAGATGATGAAAGACGACAGAAAGACCTTGCTGCAAATGTCTCACATGAATTGAAGACACCTCTTACTTCCATCAAGAGTTCCGTATTCTCTATCAAGAGATCATGTCAGGACGGTAACGGTCCCACAAGAGAAGAACTCATTACGTGGAGCGGAAGGATCGAAGAAAATACAGTGAGGATGCAGGATATCGTAAATGACTTCCTGGTATTGTCCCAGTGTTCACATACGAGCCGGATGGAGATATTCGACATCAGGGATGCGGTAGCTGCAGCTTACGCGAACATTCAGGATTATCCCGGAGCTAATACGGTATTGTTTACGTTGCCGGATGAAGGCGCATACCCTCTTCTTTACGGCAATTCCAAGCTGATCATAAGAACGATCGTCAATCTTCTTACCAATGCGATCAAATACATTAACTTTGAAGGAAAGACCGTTCAGAATCAGGTCCATATAAGCATTTCAGTCATAGATGACCGAGTCGCCGTTCAGGTGGATGACAATGGAAGAGGCATTCCCGCAAAGGATATCGATCATCTTTTCGAGAGATTCTACAGAGTGGATAATTCCGGCAACAGGGAAGTCGGCGGATCCGGTATCGGACTTGCAATCGCAAAAGAGATCGCCGACATGCATGACGGCGTTATCAGCGTTACGTCGACCTTCGGACAGGGTGCTACCTTCGTATTTAGTCTGCCTACGGGAAAGACGGTTTTCGATGCGGCATACAGTGATGCGAAAGCCGGAATCGTAAGCGATAAGCCTCTTCACAGGGCGGCAGCTTATTTCCTGGGACTTCAGGAATGTGAGGCAGTAAGATCACTTGGCTATAAAGACCTTGAAAGCGTTGTGGATGAGTATGAACTCATCCCCGAGCCGGAGGTTGCTGCAAGGGACAAGGCTCTGGCAAAACTGCTTTCATCCTTCGGCGATGAAAGATTCGAAGAACTTAAAGATGAGCTTCTTTATGTCGAAGACTACGAAGAAGTTGTCGATGGTCCGGTATCAGGTCTCGAGAGCGAGATCGCTAAGGAAACAACCATTGAGGAAGTTCCGGTAAGTGCGGCGGTTCCCATGCCTCCGATGAGCGAACAGCTTTCGATCCCGCTCGAAAAGATACTCCCGCAGGAACCTGTGGCTCCCGTTGAAGTGTCAGGAGCAGAGGCTGATGATAATGCCCAGGCTAATCAAAGCGTATTTGCAAAGCAGATCAACAGGGTCCATCCGGTTTCACAGACGCAGGATGTAAATGACCAGAATCAGCAATTGACTGAAGCCGAGATCCAGGCGAGGGAGGAAGCAAGACAGCTGGCCAAAGAAGAGGCAAGAAAGCTCTTGACACAGCCCGTTGTTCAGATAAGTGCCGAACAAAGGAAGACTGTATCCCAAATAAATCGTGAATCTCGCGAAAAACGCGTAATTCACCCAATTGATGTCCAGAAAAGGTATAATAGCAAGAGCGCAAAACCGGGTGACGGTGCGGACTCTAAAGATGCGGCAGTTCAGGAAAAGAATGATGTTGCAGTTAAGTCTTCTTTGAAGAAGATACTTGATGAATCTGATACGCTTAAGTGATTTGTTGGAGTATAGATGGATCAAACCAATTTCGGCGCTGGCAAGAGCTACGCTTATGAGATAAAGGGCGGCAAACCGCTCAGAGGTGATATAGAGATCAGCGGCAGTAAAAATGCCGCTCTTGGCGTTATCGCCGCTTCGATCATGGTCGACGGAGCATGCACCCTAGAGAATGTTCCTGATATTCTTGACGTTCATGTAATGTTTGATCTTTTGAGATCTCTCGGTGCAAAGGTTGATGCGATCGATAATCACTCATACAGAATAGACCCCACATCGATAAATACTTTTAGGGCATCAGGTCCGCTTGTATCAAGGATACGAGCTTCCTATTATCTCATGGGGGCTCTTCTGGGAAGATGCGGCAAGGCTTCGATAAGACTTCCCGGAGGATGTAATTTCGGCCAGCGTCCAATCGATCTTCATCTTAAAGCATTCCAGCTTATGGGAGCCAAGGGCGCAAGACCTTCTGATATCAACAGCGGTATCGTAAACCTTGAAGCAGATCCCTTACATGGTGCGAGGATCTATCTGGACATAGTAAGCGTCGGCGCAACGATCAACGCGATGCTCGCAGCATGCAAGGCACAAGGTAAGACTGAGATAATAAATGCAGCCAAGGAACCGCACATCGTTGACGTGGCGAACTTCCTTAACTCGATGGGTGCCCATATCAAGGGCGCGGGAACCGATGTCATAAAGATCACCGGTGTTCCGGTTCTCCCGGGTAACTTTACCTATTCGATCATCCCTGACCAGATAGAAGCAGGAACGTACATGATCGCTGCTGCAGTAACGAACGGGGATGTTACCATCCACAATCTGATCCCTACCCACATGGAACCCTTGTCTGCCAAGATGCGCGAAATGGGTTACCAGATCGAGGAAGGTGACGAATCGATCAGGGTATTCAGATATGATTACGATGAGGAAGTCTATTCAACAAGTGTAAAGACTTCTCCTTATCCGGGTTTCCCCACGGACCTTCAGCCTCAGACCGTTGTATTACTCTGTTCCGCGGACGGACAGAGCCGTATGCACGAAAATGTCTGGCAGAACAGATTCCAGTATGTTCCGGAGCTTGCGAAAATGGGCGCAAATATCAATGTTTATGAACGCATCGCGTGGGTAAACGGTAAGACGGCTTTCCGCGGTGCTACCGTCGAAGCAACAGACTTAAGGGCCGGAGCTGCGCTTGTTTGTGCGGCACTCGAAGCTGACGGCACCACATATATCATGAATGCCCAGAGGATCGACCGCGGTTACGAGCACATCGTTCAGAAGCTCACAGATCTTGGCGCTACCATTTCGAGGGTCAACCACACTCCCGAATATGGCGAAGAGGATACAGAAGCATGACGGGTCCGGACAGAATCGTCCCACTTTATTCCTCCAGCAGCGGCAATTCGACACTTATTAAATCCCGGGGCACTTATATTCTTGTCGATTGCGGAATGTCATGCAAAATGATGAGCAAAGCTCTCGTTTCATGCGGCGTTTATCCCGAAGACATAAGTGCCATTTTTCTTACACACAGACATACTGATCACATTAACGGGGTTCCCGTTTTTTCCAGAAAATATCACACCCCGGTTTACGGAACGAAGGCTACTCTGGCAGTTCTTGACGGACTCAGTTCACCGGTCACGGAGATAGAGGAAAACGATATCATAAAGCTTGACGGAGGTCCCGAGATAAGGGCATTCCCGACGCCGCATGACGTTGCAGGTTCCGTATGCTACCGGGTAATCAATCCAGATACCGGGATCTCTTTTGCTGTAATGACCGATCTCGGCAGAGTAAACGACGGCATGAAGGGATTTGCTAGAGCTTGCGACGCGATACTTCTTGAATCCAATTACGATCCATACATGCTCGAACACGGCGAATACCCCTGGCCTTTAAAGAAAAGGATATCGGGAGGCCACGGCCACATCAGCAATCCCGAATCTGCGGAAGTGGCAGAATTCTTCATCAATAACGGAACGAGAAAATTCATTCTGGGACACCTGTCCCCGCATAACAATACGCCTGACATAGCCAGGCAGACATTCACTTCAGCATTGAGTGACAGGGGGTTCGTGGAAGGAATCGACTATGAAGTGAAGATCGCCAAAAAAGACATGCCGTCTGAGGGTTACGTGTTATGAAGATAACTGTTGTATGCCCCGGAAAGCTTAAGGATAAGTGGCTGAAAGACGGTATCGACGAGTATAAAAAGCGTCTGTCGAGATTTGCCGCATTGGAATTTATCGAAGTCGCCGACTGTCCCGATTCCGTTCCCGTGAATGATGCACTGAAGAAGGAAGGCGAACTGATCTTATCCCACATTAAGCCGGGCGAGATCGTATGGGCCATGGATCTGGGTGGCGAGAACGTAACATCTGAAAAACTCTCGGACTATCTGATATCTGATATCGAGAAGGGCGGGGGAACTTTGAAGATCGTCATCGGCGGGAGCAACGGAATATCTCCGGAAGTGCGTTCTCGTGCTGACAGGAGAATATGCTTTGGCAATATAACTTTAACCCACCTGATGACAAGGCTGGTTCTCGCAGAGCAGCTATACCGCGGCTTTAAGATCGCCAAGGGCGAGAAGTACCACAAGTAACACAGGCTATCTGAAATGCTTCTCAATTATCTCATCAAGTAACCGTATATCGAGAGGTATATCAGATGTCTCAAAGGTAAAAAACAACTTATCACCCTGAATTATCCCGGCTGAAGAATATAAATCCACACGGCTGACCATATCCTTAACATATCCAGAATCATCCATTCTTCCGCAATGTTCGAGATAGACAGTTTTACGATCGCTCAATCTCAGTATAGAAAAATCGGGGTGGATGATTTTCTTTCCTATCTTCAACGGACATTCATATTTGTATGGTATTCCTTTTGACCAAAGCCTGTCGGCGATAATAACCTCCGACTTTGATCTGACCTGTTCGCCACGCATTGTTAAGAAGAATGGCGCATTATCCTTAAACGGTTTGTGATGGTATGGTGTCTCTAACCAATCCTTGACAAATTGATCATTACCTGGAACCAAAGGTTTTACTGATTTTCTTCGTTCTGCCGGGAGTTCGTCATATATGTTTTCTACTACAATGGAAGGGTATAGTTTTATGACCTTTTCAAGTGCTGCCTTCTCGCTTAATGCTGCTTTTAATGTTTTTTCAAGATAATTTTTCTGAATTAACTGTTCAACAAGTTTACTATTGCTTTTACCGAGATACTCCTCAATCTTTCCATTATGATAAATGTAATAGATTCCGCTTTTGGTCCTCTTGATCGAGATCCTTCCTTCCGGCATGAGTCTAATCTTGTTTTCGAGTGCCGTAACTGTTTTATCGATCAATATATATCGCGCCTTCAGATCGTCAACAATATGATTCATAAACAATCCTCCTTCGCGAATTTCTCACATTATATTTTCCTGAGTCATTAATGTAATCCGTTTAAGAGCAAGTTGAGACTTTAGGGCTATTATTGAGACTGGTCTCAATTTTCCGGCTCATTCTATTTTCCCAAAGGAAAAAAACCATACTGTTCTTTTCACCGAAAATCTGGAATAAGAAGTTTAGTGAAAGAATACGGCTTATTTTTTCACCAAGAGGCGAAAAACGGTAGGTTTGTGGAAAAGCAGCCCTATATTTACTTTATTTGACTAAAGAAAACGCTTGACATATACCCAATGCACAATTATAATCCTTTAGTCGACTAAAGAACTATCAAAATGACATGTTATAGTCATTTGCCCTGTGTAACCGGGGCAAGTAAAATATAGAAGAAATAAAAAGCGGAGAATAAAAATGGGAAAAAAGTTTTATACACCGGACGGCTTCAATGATCAGTTTCCGGGCATCTGCGGGTTTAAGAGGGAGCTTGAATCAAAGCTCCGCAATCTTTTCCTGCTGAACGGTTATGAAGAGATCGAGACTCCCGGAGTGGAGTATTTTGACGTATATAAGGAGTTTGTCGCAGAAGAAGGACTCTTTAAGTTTACTGACGGCAACGGAAGACTGCTCTGCAACCGCTACGACGGAACGATCCCCACTGTAAGGTTCTGTGCAGGAAGGAATGACACGCTTCCGGTACGCTATTCATATATCGAAAACATGTACCGCTCGGGAAAACAGGGCGGCGGCAAGCTTTCAGGCTTTACCCAGGGCGGAATAGAGCTTCTGGGTGCCGGCGGAGCCAAGTCTGATGCTGAAGTTCTTGCCATTGCGATCAAGTCAGCTCTTGAGATCGGAATTACCGATCTGCAGATATCGATCGGTCAGGTAAGGTTCTATAAGGGACTTATGAGACAGCTCGGCATCGGTGAAGAAGAGCAGGCAAAGATCAAGAATGCCATCGCGAACAGAGATACCGTAACGCTGGAAAAGCTCGACATCAGCAAGGAAGACAAAGAGACTTTGCAGATGCTTGCTGAGTCCGGCGGTACTTATGACACGATCGATATGATCCTTCCGAGGATCACGGATGAAGGAGCAAAGGAAGCTCTGGGGAACCTTAAGGAGATCCTGGACATCATGGAGAGCTACGGTTTCCTCAAGTATGTTTCGGTAGATCTCGGATTGATCGAGAGTGTGGATTACTATACCGGAATGGTTTTCAAAGGATATACATACGAAGTAGGATTCCCGATCCTTGCAGGCGGAAGATATGACGACGTTGCCAAGTCTTTCGGCAAGGAGATCGAAGCGGTCGGATTCTCTATATCATTGACGCTTTCCATTACCGCGCTTATGAGACAGGAGAAATACCAGCCTGCGACAGGCGCCAAGGTCATCGTCGGAGGTGATTTCCAGGCTGCTTCTATAACAGCGGAAGCATTGAGAGCAGAAGGAACCCCGGCCATTCTCGATACTACCGGAATGGACGAGGAATCATTGGAAAATTATGCGAAGGAAAAGGGAATAGATACTGTTATGTTTATGGATGGAGGTAATGCCTGATGCTTACTATTGCTCTGCCTAAGGGAAGGCTTGCCGACCAGACTCTGGATCTTATGGAAAAGGCAGGATACGATGTTTCTGCCGCAAGGGACAAGTCGAGAAAACTGATACTTGAAGACAAGGATGCAGGATTGAGGTTTATTCTTTCCAAGCCTTCAGATGTTCCGACTTACGTTGAGTACGGCGCTGCCGATATTGGCGTTGTTGGTAAGGATACCCTGCTTGAAGAGGGAAGACAGCTTTATGAGGTCCTGGATCTCGGCCTTGGAAAATGCAGGATGTGTGTCGCAGGGCCTGCCGAGCTTAAGGATAAATTCGATGAGATCCCGAACAAGAGAGTCGGAACTAAATATCCTAATATCACAAGAAATTATTTTGAGGGCGTAAGGGGAGAGAGCGTTGAGATCATAAAGCTCAACGGTTCCGTAGAACTTGCCCCGCTGACGGGACTTGCGGAAGTCATCGTGGATATAGTTGAATCGGGCAGGACTCTTTATGAAAACGGCCTCGACGTTTTGGAGACTGTTGCCGACATCTCGGCAAGACTTGTCGTTAACCGCGTTTCGATGAAGATGAAGGAAGATGAGATAAAGCCGATGATAGCCAAGCTTAAGAACACCTTGGCCCAGGAGGCTTAACGGTAAGAAGCAAAGGGGGATAATACATGCGCTGCAAATTGATCGAAGGTACACAGGAAAACCTGAAAGCAACGGTCCAGAGCCTCGGAGTAAGAGGCAAGATGGACTTAAAGCCTGTCATAGACACCGTTCAGGATGTTATCGATAACATCAGGGAGAATGGTGACGAAGCGCTTCTCGCATATACCGAGAAGTTTGACGGAGTAAAGCTTACGGCTGATCAGCTGAGGGTTACTGAAAAGGAGATAGAAGATGCGATCGCATCTGTTGATCCGGAGCTTCTTACTGTAATGAAGAGGGCTGCTGCAAATATCAGAAGCTTCCACGAGGAGCAGAAAGAGCATGGCTTCATGATGGATTGCGGCAAAGGCGCGAAGATCGGTGTGCGTGTAAGACCGATATCCATTGCAGGCATCTATGTTCCCGGAGGCACGGCTCCTCTGCCGTCAACGGTACTGATGGATGTAATTCCCGCTTCCGTTGCGGGCGTTGAGCGGATCGTTTTCGCGACACCTCCGAGAAAAGACGGAACCATTGCACCCGTTATCCTTGCGGCAGCATCTATAGCAGGCGCTACCGAGATATACAGGATGGGCGGCTCCCAGGCTGTAGCTGCGATGGCTTACGGAACAGAAACGATCCCGAGAGTAGATAAGATCTGCGGTCCGGGAAACATCTACGTAAATACCGCTAAGCGTCTTGTTTTCGGTCAGGTCGACATAGACATGTTTGCAGGTCCTTCAGAGATCCTTATCATTGCGGACAAGACTGCCAATCCGGATTATGTTGCAGCGGACATGCTCTCGCAGGCCGAGCACGATAAGATGGCATCTGCCATTGTCCTTACTGATTCCAGGGAACTTGCAGAGAAGGTTCTGGAATATGCCGACAAGAGATCCGAGAAAGCCGAGAGAAAAGACATTCTCGCTAAGTCGATGGAAGATTACTGCGCGATCATCGTATGTGACAGCCTCGATACGGCGATCGATTTCTCGGAAGAGATCGCTCCCGAGCACCTGGAGCTCTGTGTCGAGAATCCGGAGATGCTTTCCAACAGGATCAAGAACTGCGGTGCGATGTTCCTTGGCAATTATTCACCCGAGCCTTTGGGAGATTATTTCGCAGGACCGAACCACACGCTCCCGACATCAGGAACGGCGAGGTTCTTCTCGCCTCTCAACACAGGTGATTTCTATAAGAAAATGAGCGTCATCAACTACAATGAAGAAAAGCTCAGGGAAGTTTATAAAGACGTGGCAGCTTTTGCCGACAGCGAGGGACTGACCTGTCACGCAAATGCCGTCAGGGCAAGATTTGAGGACTGAAAGATTTGAGTAAATATTGGAACAAGTTAATTAATGACATAGAGCCTTACGTTGCGGGCGAACAGCCTAAGCCGGGGCAGAAGGTGATAAAACTCAATACGAATGAGAACCCGTATCCGCCGTCACCAAAGGTAAAGGAGGCTCTCGAAAAGTTTGATCTAAGTGAATTAAGACTTTATCCGGATACCAATTCGACGGATGTTCTCAGAGCTGCCGCCGGATTTGACGGAGTTTCTGAAGCGAATGTTTTTTGCGGAAACGGATCTGATGAAGTGTTAGCGATCTGCTTTCAGACGTTTTTCGAGAAAAAGGCTCTGACGGGACTTCCGGTGCTGATGCCCGATTACAGCTACAGCTTCTATCCGGTCTTCTCTGAGTTCTATGACATCAGAAGAAAGACTATAGCTTTGAAAGATGATTTCAGGCTGGATCCCGACGATTACATCGGCGTTCCGAACTGCGGAATAGTTTTCGCCAACCCCAATGCGCCTACGTCCAGAGCGATAGCCGTAAAGGACTGTGCGAGGATCGCCGAAGCAAATCCTGATTCCGTTGTCATCGTAGATGAGGCATATGTTGCTTTCGAAGAGGATTATGAATCTGCGGTATCGCTCATAAACGATTATAAGAACGTATGCGTTGTAAGGACATTGTCCAAGGCTTTCTCCCTTGCGGGGATCCGTCTGGGATATGCCGTCGGTTCAGAAGAACTGATCGAAGGATTAAGAAGGGCAAGGGATTCCTTTAACTCATATCCTGTTGACCGTATTGCCCAAAAGGTAGCGGAAGCTGCGCTCCTGGATGTTGATTACTACAATGAGACACGTGCAAAGATCATTGCCACGAGGAGCCGCGTGGAGAAGGAACTTAAGGAACTTGGCTTTAAGATGCCTCCGTCATCGGCAAATTTCGTGTTTGCAAAACCTCCCGTGGATTGCGGAACACTGTACCAAAATCTGCGCACAAAGGGTATACTTGTAAGATATTTCAATAAACCCGTGCTGAATGAATATCTGAGGATATCGATAGGCACGGACGAAGAGATGAATGAACTCTTGAAAGCTATTAGGCAGGAGGTCCAAAATGCCGAGAACAGCTGAAATCGCGAGAAAGACAAAAGAGACCGACATCAGGATCAGTATAGATCTTGACGGCAGGGGCGAGAATAAGATCGATACGGGCATAGGCTTTTTCGATCACATGCTTACGGCTCTTTCGAAGCATTCCGGTATAAACATGGATATCTACTGCAAGGGCGATCTTAATGTCGATGCTCATCACTCGGTCGAGGACGTCGGAATAGTTCTTGGCCAGGCTTTTAAGGAAGCCATCGGAGATAAGGTCGGCATAAGAAGATACGGCTCTGCTTCGATCCCGATGGATGAAGCTTTGGGCACATGTTCGCTCGACATTTCGGGAAGAGCTTATCTCGTATTTGATTGTGAATTCGCGGATGAATTCTGCGGCACCATGGATACACAGCTCTTCGAAGAGTTTTTCAGAGGATTTGCTTTTAATGCGGGAATAACCCTGCACATTGCCTGCCCTTACGGAGCTAACGACCACCACAAGGCAGAGGCGATGTTCAAGGCTCTGGCAAGAGCATTAAGAGAAGCAACGGAGATCGACCCGAGATTTGAAGGCGAGGTCGTCTCGACAAAGGGCAGCTTATAATTTGTTACGGAGGACATACATAAATGCTTATTAAGGATACTGATTTTATCGATAAGCCGGTGCTTGCCAAGGGCAAAGTAAGGAATATCTATGATCTGGGCGATTCGCTCCTTTTAGTCGTTACGGACAGGATCTCCGCTTTTGACGTCATTTTCGATGAACTGATCCCCGATAAGGGCAGAGTCCTTTCTTCGATCTCTGCTTTCTGGTTTGATTTTACAAAGGACATCATCCCGAATCACGTCATTACGACTGATGTATCGAAGTATCCGATGGGCTTTGATAAGTATAAGGAAGAGTTAGAGGGAAGATCCATGCTCGTAAAGAAAGCAGAGATGCTTCCTGCAGAGTGCATCGTAAGAGGTTATCTCGAAGGATCCGCCCTCAAGGAATATAACAAGTCAGGTACGGTCGGCGGCATAAAGATGCCCGAGGGAATGGTCCAGGGCGATAAGCTCCCGGAGCCTTTGTTCACACCTTCCACCAAGGCTGATGAAGGGCATGACATCAACATCACATATGAGCAGCTCGTTGACCTTATCGGCGAAGCTGATGCTTCCGCATTAAGGGATGCATCCATTGCTCTTTATACGAAAGTTTCCGAGTTTGCTCTTACGAAAGGCCTCATCCTTGCAGATACCAAGTTCGAGTTCGGCAAGATCGACGGTGTCCTTACGGTATGCGACGAGATGTTCACTCCCGACTCTTCAAGATTCTGGGATGCTTCAGAGTATGAACCGGGTCATGCGCAGAAGAGCTTTGACAAGCAGTTCCTGAGAGAATGGCTTGAGACGCTGGATTGGGACAAGACATATCCTGCTCCGCATCTCCCCGAAGAGATTATCAGCAAGACTGCAGAAAAATACCGCGAATGTTATTCACGCATAACAGGAAAGGAAATCTGATCCTTTGATAGCGATAGTAGATTACGGAATGGGCAATCTGGGTTCTGTCGAGAAAGCTTTAAGGCATATCGGCAGCGATTGCATCATTACATCTGATGCGAATGACCTTTATGATGCATCGGGCGTCATTCTTCCCGGTGTCGGAAGCTTTGGCCCGGCAATGGATGAGCTTGTCGAAAGAGATCTCGTAATGCCTCTTATCGATTGTGCATACTCCGGCAAGCCTTTTCTCGGTATATGTCTCGGCATGCAGCTTTTACTCGAAGGTTCTGAAGAGAACATCATAGAGAGAAGAGAGACCAAAGGTGTCGTATCCGGACTGGGTATCATCCAGGGTTTTGCGAGACGTTTTCCCGACAACGGACTTAAGGTTCCCCAGATCGGATGGAATAATCTGACAGATGTTACGGGAAGGCTTCTTACCGAAGGTGACTATGTTTATTTCGTTCACTCATACTGCTGCCAGCTCGGCGACGCAAGGGACTGCGCGGCAAAGACCGAATACGGCGTAAGCTACTGCGCATCTTTCGAGCGCGATAATATTTTCGGTATGCAGTTCCATCCCGAGAAGAGCGGCGAAGCAGGACTTAAGATACTTTCCAAATTTGTAGCGGAGACAAAAGCATGATCATATTACCCGCAATAGATCTTATCGGCGGCAAATGTGTAAGGCTCAGACAGGGCAGATACGATGACGTTACAGTCTATAATGATTCTCCTTTAGACCAGGCATTCATGTTCAAGGAAGCCGGTGCTTCCTGGATCCACGTGGTCGATCTTGATGCAGCGAAAAGCGGTATACCCGCTAACCATGAGATAATCAAGGAGATCGCAGTAAAGACTGGACTTAAGGTCGATACGGGCGGCGGCATCCGCAACATGGATACGCTAGCTAAGTGGATCGAGGAATATGGAGTATCAAGAGCCGTTTTGGGAACGGCTGCGGTCAAGGATCCCGAATTCACAAGACGTGCCCTCGAAAGATTCGGCGACAAGGTAGCGATCGGCATTGATGCCCATGACGGATACGTATCAGTCGACGGATGGACTTCCGATTCCGAACTCAAGGCAGTTGATTTTGCCCTGAAGTGCAAGGAAGCCGGAGCTTCTACCGTCGTATTCACAGATATCGCAAGGGACGGAATGCTGACGGGACCCGCCGTGCAGCAGACAAAGGAAATGGTAGAGGCTACGGGCCTTGATGTAATAGCTTCAGGCGGCATCGGTTCTGACGAAGACGTGGAACTGATCAAGACTTCAGGATGTGCCGGAGTCATCATCGGCAAGGCAATTTACGAAGGAAAGGTGGACCTGGCGAAATGCTTACAAAACGTATAATCCCGTGTCTGGATGTCAAGGACGGCAGAGTCGTCAAAGGCGTTAACTTCGTATCTTTAAGAGATGCCGGAGATCCTGTAGAGTGTGCCAAGACATATAATGCTTCAGGTGCGGACGAGCTCGTTTTTCTGGATATCACGGCAACGCTCGAATCCAGGGATACTACAGTAGACATGGCAAGAAGAGTCGCCAACGAGATCTTTATCCCGTTCACTGTCGGAGGCGGCATCAGGACCGTAGAAGACATCAGGGCTCTTCTTAATGCAGGTGCCGATAAGGTTTCACTTAATTCCGCTGCGGTAAAAAATCCCGCTTTCATAAAGGAAGCTTCAGACATGTTCGGTTCGCAGTGCATCGTATGCGCCATTGATGTTAAATACAGGGATACGGGTTTCCCTTCAGGATATGAAGTCGTTATTGCAGGCGGTACGAAACCTACGGGCTTAGATGCTCTTGAGTGGGCGAAAAAAGCCGTTGCCCTCGGAGCAGGAGAGATCCTCCTCACTTCGATGGACAGGGACGGAACCAAAGCAGGTTATGATAATAAGATTACTGCCCTTATCTCAGAGAACGTGGGAGTGCCGGTTATCGCTTCGGGCGGTGCCGGAACCTGCAAGGATTTTGCCGATGCCATCAATATCGGCAAGGCAGATGCTGTACTTGCCGCCAGCCTTTTCCACTTCGGAGAGATCAGGATATCGGATCTTAAGGATTATCTGGCAAATGAAGGCATTCCGGTAAGGAGGCTTTCATGAGCGGATCAGGTCTTTCACCACGGGAAATGTGGGAAAACATGAAAAAGAATTCTGACGGTCTCGTTCCTGCGATCACTGTGGACTATGAGAACGGTGAAGTCCTCATGATGGCTTACATGAATGAGGAAGCCTTCCGTCTTACATGTGAGACCGGCTATATGCACTATTATTCGAGATCCAGGGACACCCTTTGGAAGAAAGGTGAGACTTCAGGACATTTTCAGAAGGTAATATCTGCAAGCATCGATTGCGACAGGGATACTCTTCTTTATAAGATCGACCAGACCGGAGCAGCCTGCCATACAGGCAACAGATCTTGTTTTTATACATTACTTAATGACTGGGATCCGGCCCGCGACAAGGAGGAATGATCAATGGATATCATGAGAGAACTTTACAGCGTTATTAAGGACCGCCAGCAGCATCCCGTAGAGGGTTCTTACACGAACTATCTTTTCGACAAGGGAACGGACAAGATTTCCAAGAAGCTTGGCGAAGAGGCTGTAGAGGTCGTTATCGCTGCATCACAGCGTGACCGTAAAGAGATCATTGCCGAGATCGCGGATCTGGAATATCATCTTCTGGTGCTCATGGCAGATCAGGGTATCACGATCGATGACGTTGAAGCTGAGCTGAGATCGCGCAGAAACTGATATTTTCGTTGACTTTAACCCCCAGGGTGTGATACAATCTTCGCGCTAGACCGTTCAGGTCTTGTTTTTAGTTGCGCGGAAATTGGCGCGCAGGACCGCTGAAAGGCCCTGTAACACGACGTTTGGAGGTATTTGGACCATGGCAAAGGCCGGAGCTCGCGATAAGCTGACTCTTGCATGCACAGAGTGCAAGCAGAGAAATTATCAGACATACAAGAACAAGAAGAACAATACGGAGAGATTAGAGCTCAAGAAGTATTGCCCCTTCTGCCGTAAGCACACAATTCACAGAGAATCCAAGTAATTCTTAAAGGACGTTTAAGATGGCTGACAATAAAGGTAACATTTTCAAGCGCCTGGGCAAGAGGATCTCCGATGTATTTGCCGAACTAAAGCGCGTTACGTGGCCTACAGGCGAGAAGCTTGCAAAAACTGCAGCTGTTGTTTTGCTTGTAATAGTATTCTTCGCTGTTTATCTCACTTTGCTGGGTAACGGCGGCCGTTGGATCCTCGACCAGGTCGGTTTCTACGATATTGTTGAGACTACGGTAGAGTCCACAGAGGCTGCTGTTTCAGAGACTGCTGCTACAGAAGCAGCTGAGACTGTTGAAGAGACCGAGTCCTCTGCTGAAGGCTAAGCTTTAATTAGGAGTATATAAATGCCGGATAATAATGAAGCCAAGTGGTATATAATCCATACCTTCGGCGGATATGAGAAGAAAGTTAAGACTTCCATAGAGAATTATGCTAAGGCCCAGGATATGGAGAACATCATCCAGGAGGTCTATCTGCCGACAGATATCGTTGTAGAGACGAAGAACGGCAAGCGTAAGGAAGTTGAGAAGCTGAGATTCCCCAACTATATCTTCCTGAAGCTCGTTTACGGCAACAATGATAAGGTTGATAAGGATCTCTGGTATAAGATCCGCAATACTAACGGAGTTACGGGTTTCGTAGCTCCCGACCCCAACAAGCCGATTCCGATGACGGATGAAGATCTTGTTAAGATGGGACTCATAATTCCCACAAGTGTTGAGGTGGATTACCGTGTCGGTGATCTCATCATCATCACGGACGGACCCTTCAAGGACAGCAAGGCTGTCGTTAAGGACATCAATGAAGAGAAGCAGCAGGTTACTGTTACGGTATCCATGTTCGGCCGTGAGACGCCTGTAACGCTCGACTTCATTAAGGTAAGAAAAGTTTAATTTACGTTTATTAAAGGTCTTTAAGACCTCTGATAATAAAAAATAATTAATTGGGAGGTGGCCAGTATGGCTAAGAAGGTAACAGGCTATGTAAAGCTTCAGATACCTGCAGGAAAAGCAACACCCGCGCCGCCGGTCGGACCAGCTCTTGGACAGCACGGTATCAACATCGCGCAGTTTGTCAAAGAGTTCAATGAGAGAACAGCTAAGGACGCAGGTCTCATCATTCCTGTAATCATTACAGTTTATGCAGACCGTTCGTTCACGTTCATCACGAAGACTCCGCCGGTACCGGTACTTCTTAAGAAGACCGCTAAGATCG
>JAEFAV010000037.1 GCA_016288885.1 Saccharofermentans sp. | reverse complement strand
GTCGCTAGACAGATGGAAGCGGAAGGGAAGACTGCCGACAGATGCCAGATCAACAGAGAGATCCGGGAACGGAATTCTATCAAACAACAGATCCGGGAAATAGCCGGAGAGATCACAAAACTTATCACTGAGAAAGCGAGGTCTATATATGGACGATTTGAAAAACTTAGAAGAGCTCTTGGAGATCCTGAAGGCGCAAGAGCAGATGCAGGACATTCTGGAACGTCAGCAGCAGGAGATCGATTCTCTGCAAGAGCAGCTGGAAGAATCGCTGAAGTTAAACGAGCAGCTGACGACACAGAACAAGCGATTGAAAGAACAGATAAACGAATTATCGAACTTAAAAACATGATCAAGGAGGTAAAAGAAAGCATATATGAACGATTTGAAAGACTTAAAGCCAGACGAGCTGCTTACCATGATGGAGAGTATGCAGGATCAGCTGGAGAAGCAGCATACGCAACTGGAAACGCTGCGCACGGAGAACTACAAAGCACTCAAGACAGCATCGGATCTTTCCTCAGAGAACTCGACGCTAAGGAGCGAGCTTCAGAAGAAAAGCGACACGATAGTATCGCTGAACAAGAAACTGAAGGACCAGTGTCTGATCGAAGGGGATCTCGTGAAGAGCGAGGAAGCAAAGAGAGCCGGAGAGAAAGCCCTAAAAGAGGCGGAAACGATTCGTTCCAACTTCGAATGTAAACAGTCCGAGCTTGATGACCGGGAGGCTGAGATCAGGCGCAAAGAAGGTGAGCTTGAGATAGAGATTGATACAGAGGCAGAGAACCGTATTGTCGATGCCCGTAACGAGCTTGAAAAGGAGTATAAGCGCAAGGAAGAGCATATCTGGCATATGTCTCATTTAAGAGAGCAGGCAACCGAAGACAAGTACAAGAAACTGACGGTAAGGTATCAGGTGGAATTCACGATAATCCTGTTCTACAGTGTTATCGTAACGGCACTGCAGGTTATCGCTACACCAAAGTTAATGGAAGGTGCCATACAGTTCATCTCATACTGGTTTCAGGCTCTAGTGGATTTAGACGCGAATGTGATCGGTTTTAGTCACAAGATCGCTAATATCAGCAGCCTTATTCCGAACCCTACAGCATCCGGCATCGTCTTCTGGGTGCTGCTGATACTCATATCCGTTATAGTGATCGGAATCGTATATCTGACGATATACAGCCTCATTATCACCTATGTGAGATATCTGAAGGCGAACCAGTTCGACAGATACACTGTGATAGCCGCTATAACGACCCTGGCGTTCACCATATTCCTTGCAAATGTGATAAAGGGTATTGCACCTATAAATCTCTTCGCGATCCAAATAGGCCTGTTTCTGGCTTATTCAGGAGTACGGGCTTTGGTAGTGAGTAGAAGATAAAGATTGGGGAGAATCCATCGCGGGTTCTCCCCGTTTTTTTTATGCATCGAAATATCTTACGACAAACAAAACGGTGACGAATTAATCGCCACCGCTTTGCTCACCTTTTAAAATTTCCAGGAGATTCCAAATGAATCCATCTACATAATATCAGCAAATCCGAGATTTAGAGTTCCATTAAACGGACTCATAATGAAAAGGAGAGGGCAATGCCTCTCCTTTAGTGTTATATTTCGATATTTCGATGTTCCATAGCATCTCGGATAAATGACTCGATTAGCTCCTTATTGTTTTTATAATCTTCTAACTTGTTAATCTTTATGCGATAAGCCCTGCTTCTGGATCCATAAATCCATTCCAAGTCTGAATTATCTAACAACTCACTTCTTTCTGGTGTTTCAGGACACTTAGCAAGTATATAAATGAACTTTTTCTTGGGCCTGAAATATATAAAATTGGATGCAGTGCCGTTTTTAGCCAAGCCAACATAAAACTTGTTGTACTTAAGTTCGAAGCCGGGAGCATACTGAGAAACGTCTTTGAAGATGGTATCAACATATTTAAGAACAGAACTCTTTTTCTCCCAATAGTTTCTGTCTGTAGGCTCGGTTTCTTCTTCCTCATCAGTTCCAAGAGAGATGCGGTCAAGTACTTTGACAAAACTGAGCTGGATATCATCACCAATCTTGGTTGCCTGCATCTGTAATGCAATGAGCGGGATAGATCCGTTGAATAGCTGAATAACATTCATAAAACGTCCGGTGATCTCTTCGGCAACAATAACAGCGCAATGATCATACTGCGGATATCTCTTTCTCTCATTATCCCAGTATTCGATAGTACGAATGATATGACTCGGATCGGTTGCACCAAGCTGGATCTCGATTTCGTATCTTGTGTCATTATCATCGACCATGAGAATATCTAATCTGCCGCCTGCAGGCTGTGTCTTCTCACGTCTTATCGGAGTTAAATCACCAAGTCCGAGTACCTGAGGATTATCAAAAATGAACTGTTGAATATTGTCTTCTTTGATCTCAGGATTGTTCTTTAAGTAAATCTTTTCAGCACTTACAAGTTTTGCCATATTACTTTTCCTCCGTGAGTTTTTGATACATCTTCATGAGTTCAGCAACAATCTCCGGTTCTTCCATACTTGCGGGGAAACCGTATGCTTTCATTACCGCCTTGTCATTTGCCTCATGCGCCTTAACAAGATCATTATATAAATACATTTTTTCACCATACATATCCGCAAAACTACTGTCTGCATAAGCTGATCGAACATCAAGAATTCTTTGAGCAGCTGATGTTATGATTGATAATTGATCTTCCGAAGGCTTACACCAAGGGAAATTGTTATAAACTATATCTTTAGAATAACGATATCGACTTTCAAGTCTTCCGGCAACAGCTCGCATCCATGCCATATGGACGCTCGAAGTCAAAATAGCAAAATGATACAGAGTAGCATTAGGAATAATAAACACAAGATCACTACAAAGGATATCAGGTGTCATAAATCCAATAGGTATGTACTTTCTTTTTTCGGATGAAACTTTAGGAACCAAAATATACGTTCCCTGAGGCATGTTTTCTACATGAAACCTTGTTGGTTTCTCCGCAATCTTTCGTGTAGTTGAGCTGCTACTATTTAATCGGAATTCTCTAACTGCATCAACACGCTTAAGGCATTCTGGCATTGATAATAATTCTTTTGGGGTACATTCACCCAGCCATAAACAATAACGATAGTATCCATTTATAAACTCATCAGAACCGACCCATTTCCTAAAATAATCCTTTGATCTCGGTTCTTTCTGAATGAAATCATTCATTTCAGATTCAGAAAATAGATAGTTTCCTCCGTCAATCGGTTTATTTCCTATACCTATCTGCGGAACGTCACATATTGGTTTGGTTCTGCTATCTATAGTTACATTATCAGCATCGACAAGATAACCATTTATGTTATTTACAACCCTATAAACGCCCTCATCATACAGAACTCTTTTTTTATCATTCTCAGCAATACTGAAACCAACAATAACACAATGCACATGGGCTTTAAGGCTAGCTTCGCTGTCCCATCTAAAAGTTCTATAGGCAAAATCAATATGAACGCCTTGCCTAAACAGCTCTTTCCATAGAATTGAGACTTGCTCACCCTGACAAATTGAATTAGTAGAAACAAGTGCAGTTCTAATATTGGTTCCTTTCATAAAGTCAGCGGATTTCTTGTACCAGCAAGAAACGTAATCAAGGTTTCCGTTATTCTTAACATCGGCAAATATGGTAAAAACATCATCCTTTTGTTGTGCCCCCATTAGTCTGGCACCAACAAATGGAGGATTGCCCATTATGTATGAACATTCTGAGGGTTCAATTACTTTCTTCCAATCAACTCTCAGGGCGTTTCCTTCAACGATATTTACATAGGATTTTAATGGCAGAAAGTTAATATTGTGATACACAACAGCTTCTGTCTCTTTGAGCATCTGGCTCTCGGCTATCCATAATGCTGCCTTTGATACCGCAACCGCGAAATCATTGATCTCGATACCATAGAACTGAGAAAGATTAACTTTGATAATACTATTGGCAGAACCGAGTTCACCCAAAGCAATCTGATTATCTAGAACGGTTTTATCGAGTTCAATGATGTCCTTAATAACCTCATTCTCAATTCTTCGGAGTGAAAGATATGTTTCTGTCAGGAAGTTGCCGGAACCGCAAGCAGGATCCAAAAACTTTAGTTTGCCGAGTTTAGTCTGAAAATCCCTAAGACTCTGACGTTTTATATTAGGTTGTTTGGATTCGCATATTGTTCGATATTCTTCCTTTATGTCATCAAGGAACAGTGGATCAATAACCTTATGAATGTTTTCAATCGACGTGTAGTGCATACCGCCTTTGCGCCTTGTCTCCTGGTTGAGGGTACTCTCAAAAACCGCTCCGAAGATAGTAGGTGAGATTTCAGACCAGTTAAAATCAGACGTTTCCGTCATTAAAGCTTGCGTCTTCTCGTCAATTTGAGGAATGATTATATTGTGATCTGCAAATAGACCACCATTAACATAAGGGAATGCAAGTAATTCAGGCTCTTCAGTACGATCACGTTCTTCTTCCTTGGTATCAAGTATGCGGAACAAGTCTTTAAGACCATTGCGAAGGTGCTTTGGATTGAATGATGCAACATAATCACGAAACTGGTATTTCCCGAAGAGTTCTGCATCTTCAGCATAGTAGCAGAAAACGAGGCGGACGCAGAACAGGTTAAGACTTCTATATTCTTCCTCTGTAGGTTCGCCTGGATAGAGTGATAACAGGGCATCGTAAACTTTGCCAATACGATCTCCTGCTTCCTGAGACACCTTTAGTTCACGACGTATCTGTTCAACCTGCGGATCGAAGAGAAACTGAAGCATTGGATATTCCTTATCGAGTTTTTCCAGATAGATCTTGATAACACTATCTTCTGGCTTGCGTTTTTCCATATCGTAAACCCAAATTTCTTCGAAGTTGGAAGTAACGATCCATCTGGCTTTCTCGCTTCGAGGGAGTCCATTGTCATACATTTTGGCCTGCTCATATGGGGTCATGCCTCCATGACCGGCTTGAGGCTTATCTAATGCGATGCCTAAACTCTTTTGCTCTATTATTATGTTCGTCTCAGGAATATAAGCATCAATACGTTTGGTATTGCCGTCAAAGCCTATGACTTTTTTCTGGAAATCAATACGATCGGTAACATCGGATTGTGCGAATACGTTCTGGAAAAGGTCTATCCAATAGGAACGATCATCTTCATCTTCTTTGCCACGACCGGTCCATTTCTCAACAAACTTTTTTAATCCTTGCTTATCTACTGTTATTGCCATATTATTTACCTGTTGATAGATACAAAAACTATATGCTGAAACCGACAATATAATTATATCATTGCGGTAAAGCCATTAATGGTACAAAGCAAGCCACCAAAAAGCCACCTTCTGCACTTAAATAGTCAAAGAACAGGTGGAATAGGAAGAAAAATACCACAAGATATTGTGTTTTTTGAATCATACCGACCACAAGATATGGGTGTCGGCAAAGAACTCGAATAGTCTCAAAACGCTGGAAACGCCCTAAAATAGGGCGTTTCAGTTTTTTAAGCCAACATTAAGCCAACATAAAATGGAACACAGGCTTTTTTTGCGATGGTATAATAGGGTAGACAGAAAAGAGATTTCTTTGTCGATTAACTTTTAACATCATCTACGATCTTACTGATGAAGACGGCTATCAGGTACCCGAAGATTACTGTGCGGTCCTTAACGGCGGCGCCGGTGAGATAGCATATAAGACTTATGTTTATTACCATGATGACGGATCAGCTGATCAGCCTTATTACGAATACATCAATGTCACATCCACAACGGTCTCATGGGGTTCAACTTTCTGGAGAGACAGATTCGACTCGTCTGGAATAAAATACTCCAAAGAAGAGATCGTAGAGGTCGCAAGGCAGCACAACTCCTGCGATTGCATGACCCTCCCCGGAGACTACAGAAACGTCTATTCGATCGACGATTTCCTGAAGATGGATCTCACCTGATAATCAGCTGAACACTCCGTCAAGATATTCACGGATGACCGCGGCCGCTTCCATTAAGCCTTCCGGAATCTTGTCACCGTAATAGAATGCATTAAATTGTTTTCCGCTCTCGCCTTCCGCACAGTAATGTATGGAAGGCGTGCGTTTCCTGTCGATCTCCTCTGCAGGCTGCGTGCCGAACATTGTGCCAAAACCGTTGCCCATAATCATCGCACCGGGAAACGGAGAACTCGGGAAATCGATCTGTCCGTTGCTGAATGACCTCAGATCCGTTTCTTCGACGAGTTCGGTAATGCGGTCGTAAAAACCTTCGGGGATCCTTATTATCTTCCGGTATTCCGTTTCCTTGGTCTCACTGTTCCAGATCCCTTTCAGGAAATGCATTGTCGGTTTTCCGTCTTCATCGTCCTGTGTCCTGATCGTCGTATAATCCGTGTGAAGCGGCCATTCATTGTATTCAAGCGTAAACCGTCTTAGCTTGCGGTCTTCCTCGGGAGGAAGCATGTCAGTGATGCCGTGCCGTACCAGCTCGTCACATAAGGCTTTCCTCATGGCCGCACACCATTTTGATTCCGGAGTTCCTTTGGTATCGAAATGAAGTCTTTCACTTGAATCATATAATGCCGTGATAATGTAATTGTTGAATTCCGGGAGGATACCGTCTGTGTACTCGTAGTAACCGTTGATCTTTACCAACCCGAATTCATCGATTATCTCCTGGATTTTAGCGAGAAAAGACGTGTCAGTCTCGACTTTGAGATCGCCTCTCGTAAGGATCAGGGGACCGTTTTCGGTCTCTCTCCGGACTGAGAAAACAACCGGTTCGACCAAGCCGCTCCAAATGTTTCTATGGCGGCAATGCACATCAAGATCCACGATGGTTTTGGAATTAATGACCTTGGGGGCATTGGGATCCTCGTGTTTTTTGGTCCCTCCGCACATCAGATCCTCATCTCTGTTACTCATAGCCATCTTACTTTCCTCCTGAAAAACAAGGGGTGAATTATGTTTCTCCGATCTCTTTCATCTGTTCGTATGTAATGCCGTACTTCTCCGCGATATTCCTTGCATATGAGCTCGTGTCAGGAAAACTGCGCTTGAGCTTAAACGTGTTCCGGTTATCCTTTATCTCCATGACGACACTTACTCCTGAATGATACTCCAAAACTGGTGCATCGTTCAACTCAACACTATCGTGTGGCGGAATAAGCCCAAAACTGATTGGAGAGGAATAAATGGATCAAATTAGAAATTGGTGTTGTAGTCGGTATAAATGACAAACAAATCTTAGCTGCATTTGAGGGTGATTTTGAGCCGCGAATGATTGCAATTGATAAAGAATTATATAATCAATTCTTTTTGCTTTTAGATTGAAATGCTAAGCCAACAAAAAGCCAACTTCTGCATCTGGAAAGCCATAGAACACGTGGAATAGCAGGAAAATAACCACAAGATATTGTGTTTTTTGGAACAAACCGACCACAAGATATGGGAGTCTGCAAAGAGCTCGAATAATGAAAAAACCCTGGAAACGCCCGTAAATAGGGCGTTTCAGTTTTTTAGGACAACAAAAAGACAACAGAAATAAGTTTTTGATTTTAGTGACAGAGTTCAACAAGCTTACCTAACACACTCAGCTTTATAACAAAGCTTATTTTACAGTGGCTCTGATTCTTTTCTTTAGTTTTTCAACTAAATCCTTTTCATCATTCCAAACAACAATGGATTTTTGAGCTATATCAAAATGAGGTTTGCTTTCACTGTTATCAAATACTTCTTTTTTACAACATACAATAACTTGTTTTCCTTTTCCTAATGCATAACCAGCCTCATAATAGGCACCAAAATTCTGCTTGGTAACATCCATTACTAAAAATCTGCTATTATCAATTTCATGCATAATTTCAGGAACAATCTGATTATTATGTTCTTTTTCGTTAATAATCATTGGAAAGTAATTGCTTTCTTTAATTGCTGTTTTTATAGCTTCAGCAATATAAGTTAACTCTTTATCAAAACTCATTGCAATAAATCCTTGAATAAGAGTATTACCATCTCGTGAGAGTTCCTCTATACGTTGAAGGCCCTTACTGCTTATTTTATATGTTTCTCTATTTGTTTCTTTTAGATAACCAAGATCACAAAGAATGGATAAAAAACCTAACCAATTATCTTCTTCTTCAGAATTAGAGAAAACTGCTCTAAAGGGAGTATAAGCATTTATGATCTCATCAGAATACTCGGGAAAAAGCTTATATAGATTTATCAACACTCTATCTGCTTTTTCTGATAGCGATGATGGATAAGGAATATCAGCTAAATTAACATAATACTCCTCATCCTGCTCGTTCAGTTTGTAATCCGTTTGATAAAAGAATCGCCAGTTTTGATCACCACACATAGGTTTATTTAAAACATATTCATATATCAAATTAAATAGTTTTCTTTGGGTAGCAGGATCTGATTCAAGTACAGTATTACCTATATATGCACCTATATATGCTCCGTTGTTTGGTCCAGAACATTCAAAATACGTGTAAGATTCATTTATAATTCTTGATATACATTTATCAGACCCACAAAAAGGACATACATTATTCCCCATTATTAATACCTCCATAATATAATTCTAAGAATCATGTATTCAGTATACTAAAATCTGATTGATTTCCAGTTCTCCCCATTGAGCTTGAATAATTGCAAAACGCTGGAAATGCCCTAAAACAGGGCATTTTCAATTTCAATGTCAACAAAATGTCAACATAATATGGCACCTTGGCAAAAATGCTGACGCAGAAACGAAAATAAAGAAGATATTAGAAGACAGAAAGTAGTTTGATTAATATACAGGATATCATTCAAGAATCCGTCATTCAGTTATTTGTCTCTTCCTGCCGAACCAATATACGATGAAGAAGCCTATCAACATGAACAATAACATAATTGAAAGATAATCCAGGAAAAACAGTATTCTGGGTTCGTTATAATCAAAGAAAGCAAAAGCTACCCTCCCTAACATGTATCCCGGGAATCCTCTTCCTATAAATGCAATGCAGGCATATGCAGATATACTGCCAAGGATTACACATACTATTATACGTGCGACTTTATTCCTTGTTTTCAGTTTATGAAACAACGGACCCAGATGGGAGCCGGCATGAATACTCATCAGCACATATCCCCAGTATGCCAAGATCATGTGGATTCTTCGTAACAAAGAAGAAATCGGAAGTGACGGGAGAAATGTGTATAAATGTTTGGACATTAAAATCCCGCTTAAGGGTTGGAGGATCATTATAACGATAAGTGACAGGTTCAGTATCGTCCGGAAGACCCGAACAGAGCTGTAACGGCCTTTGAGCAGGCTTCCGTACCATTTTCGGTTTAAGAGGTTATGAATAATAAACAGAACGAATAATACCGATCCGGCGACTTCATGAAGAGTCTCCCCGACAAGTGAATATGCCATCAATATCGGAAGCAATATTACCATCAATATATCAATTATTATACGGATATTCTTTTTCACGGCTAAATACAATCCCTGTCAAATAAAGAGTATGGTTTTTCAATCAGTAACCGAGTCCGGTTAACCAGTCATTAACAGTATTTCTGACTCTGTCCTGATCATTCTGAGCATCAGAACCTGATATCGCAAGTCCTTCACCGATAGTGCTATTAGGGCATACATCTGCAAGCTTATCATCAAAACCCGATAGTCCGCTTCCAGCATGTGTAGAGAAAGGGATCAACTTGGTCAGAATATATGGGGATACCCCGGAATGGCTTTCCGGGGTTTTTGAGTTTAAGTCATGGAGATCAGTTAATATCCGAGCGCTGACAACCACTCTTTGACATTGTATCTCACATCTTCTTGTTTGTTCTGGCAGTCGTTGCCCCTTACGGCAAGCCCGTCGAGTATTGTTGAATCAGGACAGACAGCAGCGAGTTTCTTGTCAAAACCGGATAATCCTGAACCCTCATGTGTAGAGAATGGGATAAGTTTTTTCCCCGCTAATGAATCAGAATTGGATTCAAAAAATGTATACATGATCATCGGCCAGTCGCTCCACCATACGGGAGCTCCTATGAAGATCGTATCATATTGAGCAAGATCCGGAACCTCGCCTGCATATTCAGGTCTGGCGTTTTCACCTTGTTCTGTTAATGCTACTTCTGTCAGCTCATCATATGTCATCGGATAATGATCATCAGCCGGCATGATCTCAAACATATCTGCACCGGTCTCTTCTGCGATCATCTCAGCAACGATCGCCGTATTTCCCTTATCGATTACACCTACAGTATATTGTTCTCCGGTTCTGGAGAAGTAAACGACAAGAATATTGCTTTCCGGAACATTTGATTCTGTTATTCCGGAATTCTGTTCGGAAGGGGTCGTTTCTGATGATCCGCTCGTTTCGGTAACTGCAGCGGAACTGCCTGTTGTTGCATTGCTTTCATTAACTGTACTGCTTCCGGCACATCCCGCAGATAAAGCCAAAGGCAGTGTCAGTATCAGACTCAGGATCCTCTTGATGTTTTTCATGTGTTTTTCCCTCCTGTCTCAGGTATCAGCGTGTGCCGTTCACAGCGATCCAATTGCCGTCTCTCAATTCATAGTGATGAGTGCCGTTCATCCTGTACGTTCCTGTTGCACCATATGCGTTGGCATAAAGGACAGAAGTGAAAGTAATCTCAGCGCTGCCACCATTTACCACCACCACGGGATCCTCAATCCCGATAGTGTGATAATCAAGACTTCCGTCAGCGATGTCTGCAAAGTATTCCTCTCTGGTCTGTCTCAACCCGCTCATATGGGTAAATACCATATCTTCTGAAACTATCTGGCGCATCGTATCTATATCTGCATCCGTCATGGCCTGACAATATCTGGCCTGGACATACAGCACTGCCAGTTCGTCATTGCCAAGTGAAGACAGATCGGCTCCCGTGATCTCGACATTCTCGAAAACGGAAAAATCATATTCATCCATAGATGTGCTCCTCTCAGTTTCAGAAGTTACGGTAGTTATAATGGTCTTTTCAGCAGCTGTATTCTCTGTCTCGGAAATTACTATGCTGATAGAGGTCTCTTCCAAAGGGATATTCTCTTCGTGAGAGACCGGTTCCTGACGTGAACACGAAGTTACAAGGAGGACAGGGATCAGTGAGGCAATAATGAATCTGTTCATTTTGAGTCTGCTCATTTGACTTCGAAAGATGGCTTCCATGCTGCGAACTGCACGAGCTGTTCTTCTGTTCTGTGATAATATCTCTGATCCTTATCGAGATTTGCGATCTCAGCCATCTCTTCGTCTGTAAGAGTGAAGTCCAAGATATTCAGATTGTCCTTTATGTGATCTGTGTTCTTGCTTCCCGGGATTACAACAAAGCCCATCTGGGTGTGCCAGCGGAGGATTATCTGCGCGGGACTCTTACCGTATTTCTTTCCGAGCTCAGCGAAAACCGGTTCATTGATAAGTGACTTATCTCCATGGCCCAACGGGTACCAGCTCATGAGCTTTATGTCGTACTTGTCGAGTGTCTTGCGGAGCTCTTTCTGTGTGAAGTAGGGGTGAGCCTCAACCTGAATGAACTGAGGTACTATCTCCCACTTTGTCTGAAGCTCTTCAATGTATTTGCCTTCGAAGTTCGAGATACCGATGCTCTTTGCTTTGCCTTCCTTATATGCCTTTTCGAGCTGGCGGTAACCTGCAAGCCAGTTGCCTGCGGGCTGATGGATATAAAGAAGATCGACATAGTCTACTCCAAGTCTTTCTAAAGTCTCATCAACAGCATTGGGATTTTCATATTCACTCGGCCAGAGCTTGGTTGAAAGGAAGACTTCTTCGCGGTTGATGCCGCTTTCCTTGATGCCTCTTCCGCAGGCTCTCTCGTTGACATAAGCGTTTGCTGTATCCACAAGTGAATATCCCATCTTAAGAGCTTCTCTGACACTGTTTTCAGCGTCAGAAGGTGTCAGCATAAATGTTCCGATTCCTACTGCAGGGCAATTAATACCATTGTTAAGTGTTACGTATTCCATTTTGAATTCCTCCTTATAATCAGATATCTTCTCCTTAGATCTGTCCGTTTGCAGCAAGCCATTTCTTTACGGCATCTTTTGAGCTTGCCGCCTGTGAGCCTGTGATCGAAAGGCCCTTTTTAACATCAGCGCCTTTGGCGTACTTCTTTATGTCGCGCTCGGAAGATCCCATTCCGCTGCCTTCGTTGGTGCAGAACGGGAGGATGGTCTTGCCGTCAAAAACATATCTCTCGAGAAAGGTTGCAACAGCCATGGGTACCGTTCCCCAATAGTTGGGATATCCCAGGATGATGGTATCGTAGCCGTCTATGCTGTCGATGTAAGACGTGAGCTCAGGACGGGCGTTCTCCCTCAGATCTTTCTTGGCTTCATCGATGCAGGTCATGTAGACAGGCGAATAAGGGTTCTTCATCTCGATCTTGAAGGTATCCGCACCTGTCAGTTCCTTCATGATCTCTGCCACGATCTCGGTGTTACCAACCTTTACATATCTCATCGCTCCGCCAAAGTAATTCTCATCAGCTCTCGAAAAGAATGCTATCAATGTCTTAGCCATATATACTGCCTCCGTATTCTGTTTTCTATGTTTACATTCTCACATCAGACCGATAAAATATCCAATAGAAAGACTGGATATCCGATTTAAAATTTAAATAACGAATGGAGCAGCCATGAACACAAAACAGATAGATTACTGCATAGAACTCGCCAGGACACAGAACTTCAGCAGAGGCGCTGAGAATATGTTCGTGAGCCAGCCCACGTTCTCATATCAGATCAGGTTATTGGAAGAAGAGGTCGGGTTTTCTATTTTCGAGAGGAACGGCAAAGGTGCATCTCTTACTCCTGCGGGACAGCAGTTCGTATCATATCTGACCAACATGCGCGAAGAGATGAAGCGTGCGATCGAACAGGGGCAGAATTTCAGTGCCAAATACAGTGACAACATTTCCATCGTAATGTCTGTCCGCCAGGCTTTGTATTTCCTTCCTGAAGCAATACGCATATTCGAGAAAGAACAGCCGGGTGTACAGATCACACCGATGTTCAATTACGGCCACGGTCTTGAGGTCTTCCTGAAAAACGATGCTGATATCTTCTTTGCGCTTACAGAACAGACGAAGCATATTCCGGGAATAAATGTCCACAAGTTGTTTGATTCGCGTATCTATCTGATAACAGACAAAAACGATCCGCTTGCGGCTAAGAATACTATTACGGAAGAAGATATCTACGGCAGGACACTGATGGTCGGAGGCGGTTCTCCGGATGCATTAAGAGCTGTCCAGCAACGGCTTATAGCTTCTGGCAGGATAAGCTATTTCAACAGTCCGGACCACGACAGCACTTTGACTAATGTGGCTGCTGGGAAAGGTATATGCCTCGCGCCCGGATTCCTTAACGATCACAGCGGCCAGTTTGCCTGGATACCGTTTGAGTGTGAGGAATGTTTTCACATCGTGCTTTGCACGCACAAAACAGATAACAGAACGAGCTTGGATATCTTTATAAAGACGCTTCAAAAGCTTTACACTGAAGCAGTTGCATTCCCGCTTTAGTGAATGTAGTGAGGATGCGGATAATAAATGATTAGATACGATGATTACATTTCTCCTGAAGAATATTTGGAATTACGTAAATTGGTCGGATGGAGGCTTTTCCCGCTCGAAGAAGCAAAGAAGTGTGTAGAGAACGCTTATATGGTTCTTTGTGTGAGAGATGATGAAAAAGCCATAGGCGTTGTAAGATTGTCTTGGGACGGCGGATATGTAGCGTTCCTGTCAGACGTAATCGTTATTCCTGAGTATCAGGGACAGGGAATAGGGAAAGCACTGGTTGAGGCTGTCATCAAAAGGATAAAGGACGATATGAAGCCGGGCTATATAGTGAATCTCAATCTTAATTCTGCTAAAGGGAAAGAACCCTTCTATGCAAAACTCGGATTCGTGGAACGCCCGAATGAAGATGCAGGGGCCGGAATGAATCAATGGCTGGTCTTGGAAGAATAAATAAACAGAAATATGGACAACGTTAACCGGACATTATTCTTTCCGCTTTACGGAAAAGCTACTTCTATTTGAAAAACTCTGAAATGATTTCATAATCATAGCAATTAGTGATAATAAGGAGCGTATATGAAAATACTGGTTTTGGGCGGGACGAGATTTTTCGGGATCCATATGGTCAATGACCTTATTGAGAAAGGCCATGATGTTACTATAGCAACCAGAGGGAATACCCCTGACGGGTTCGGTGATTCGGTCTCAAGGATACGTTTCGAGAGGACGGATGAGGACAGCATAAAAGCTGCGATAGCCGGCACACATTACGATGTGATCATAGATAAGATCGCTTATTGTTCAAATGATATCCGCAAGATCATGGAAGCAGCCGACTGTGATAAGTATATTTACATGTCGAGCACGGCGGTCTATGATCCCAAACGCATCAATACCGTTGAAGAGGATTTTGACGGTGCGGGCGGCGGCCTTATCTGGTGTGACAGACAAGACTATCCGTACGATGTGATAAAGAGACAAGCAGAATATGCCCTTTGGCAAAAGTATCCTGACAAGAACTGGATCGCCGTAAGGTACCCTTTTGTGACTGGCAAAGACGATTACACAAAGCGGCTGTATTTTTACGTTGAACACGTTCTGAATCAGCTCCCGATGAAGATCGATAATCCTGATTCACAGATGGCCTTCATCAGGTCAGATGAAGCCGGTAAGTTCTTGTCGTTTCTGGTCGATAAAGATTTCAAAGGCGCCATAAACGGGAGCTCAAAAGGCACGATCTCCATAAGAGAGATCCTTGATTATCTCGAAAAGGAGACCGGAATAAAAGCTGTTATTAGTGACGATGGCGATCCGGCTCCTTATAACGGTGAACCCGGTTACAGTATCAATACTGACAAGGCGGAATCACTCGGCTTCGCTTTTACTGACCTGAAAGACTGGCTATATACCCTGCTTGATTATTATATCGATGTGGCACACGAAGCAATGCTGGGATTGTATGACGTGTTGGATTAGAGCAGAACTTAAAGAAAAGAGCCTGAGAAATTGAAATATTTAGTTTTCCAAAAGCAGCCCGTGATATACAACGTCCTCGTATTCTTCGTATTTTTTCGCTTTCAGCAGGCGCTTGATGTCGCGCTCTTTGCCGTCGAAAAGAGTCTGCCAGTAAGACCAAAGCTCTCTCATCTTGTATAAGACATTAATGTCAGGTGACATGACCTTCTGATACTCGTGATAGATGGTGTCGTGCAAGCGTTTGAACTTAGCGAAGTCGGTTTCCGCCGTAAAGCCCTTGAGCTTGTCTGCAAGAGACGGATCTGATATCAGACCTCTGCCCAGCATTACCGGGTCAAGGCCGGTGCCGAACGAACCAGAGTACTCTTCGTAGTCTTTTGCCGAAAAGATGTTTCCGTTATACACAAGAGGGCATTTGGAATGCTCCAGAGCATATGCGTAATATTCCTTCCGGGGCTCACCCTTATAAAAATCAGATTTAATTCTGGGATGCACGATCAGCTCGCTCACAGGGTACTTGTTAAAGATATCCAAAAGGTCATAGAACTCGTCCGGATTAAAGTAACCGAGTCTCGTCTTGATCGATATCTTCACGCCGTCAGATCCGGCATAAGAGTAGATGTCATCGAGGAACTTCTGAAGCGCCAATGTCTCGGGCAGGAACCCCGCGCCTTTGCCCTTCGCGCAGACGGTCCCCGAAGGACATCCGAGATTGAGATTAATCTCCTTGTAGCCCATTGCCTGAAGCTCTCTTGCGCCTTCGATAAAGTGCTCAGATCTGCATGTGAGGATCTGGGGAACCAGGCAGAAACCTTGATTATTCTCGGGCGTGACTTCCTTCCGCTCACGGGGCGTTATCGGGCACTTCTCAGACGGAGAAATGAACGGCGCAAAATACTTATCAATGTGACCGTAGATCTCATTATAAGCATTGCGGAAAATATGACCTGTGATGCCTTCTAATGGCGCGAAATAGATCTTCATCAGTGCCGGATTCCTTCAAAAGTTCGGTTCGGTTTTTCACGTATATATTCTATTGATTTTACTTCGGGAAGCAAATAAAGATTGGTATAATGAAGACCCAAGCACAACAATCCACATAGAACGGGGTAACCGCAAATGATCTTATCAGATAAAACCATCAACAAAATGCTCGAAGAGAAAACACTTGTTATCGAACCTGTTACCAAAGAACAGATTCAGCCTGCGAGCGTGGACATCAGATTAGGCAACACTTTCAGCGTTGTCGATGACTCTCCGTCAGGTGTTATCACACTGGGATCTCAGATCAACTATAAGACCATTACCACCGATACTTATCTGATATTACCGGGCCAGTTTGTCTTGGCTACGACCATGGAATATTTTGAACTTCCCGATAATCTCACTGCTTTTGTTGAAGGCAGGAGCTCATTAGGCAGAATGGGTCTTTTCATTCAGAACGCGGGCTGGGTAGATCCCGGATTTAAGGGCGAGATCACGTTAGAGCTCTACAACGCCAACAGATGCGCGATCGAGCTTAAGAGCGGCAGAAGAGTAGGACAGTTAGTATTTGCCCTCATGGATGATCACGCCGAGAATCCTTATGACGGCAAGTATCAGGGCCAGAAGGGCGCGACAGGCTCCAGAGTGTTCCTGGACGCGGATAAATGAGGAATTATAGCCTGACGGCAGGATCAAAACCACTATGAAGTACGGTGAATCCACATTTGATATCTTGTATCTTCTTTTCGCGATAATAACAGGCATCGTGATCCTTATAAAGCATCGCAACAAGAACGATGTCCTCATGGGGACGGCGGCACTGGTTTTAGGTCTCGGAGATTCATTCCATCTGGTCCCCAGAGTTTTAAACTACTTTGTCGATGCTGATTTCACATGGTATCTGGGCTTCGGAAAACTCGTCACGTCCATCACCATGACCATCTTCTATATCTTTGTTTTCCGGCTTTATAAGAGTGTCTATAACAAGG
>JAEFAV010000015.1 GCA_016288885.1 Saccharofermentans sp. | reverse complement strand
TTAAGTTTAATTTACAGCTCTTCGCACATAAGAAGGGAATGGGTTCCACCAAGAACGGCCGTGAGTCCCAGTCCAAGAGATTAGGAGCGAAGAAAGGTGACGGACAGTCAGTTCTGGCCGGCAATATTCTTGTCAGACAGCGTGGTACTAAGATCCATCCCGGAACAAACGTAGGAATCGGATCTGACGATACACTTTTTGCTCTTATTGACGGTAAGGTCAAGTATGAGCGTATGGGCAAGGATAAGAAGCAGGTTAGCGTTTATCCTGTAGCTTAAGACAGGTATTCAGAAGAACCAAACAGAGCAGTCTGTCGCTATATAGGCGTGGACTGCTCTTGATTTTGAAGGAGGATCAGATGTTTATAGATCACTCTAAGATTTATGTTAAGGCCGGAGACGGCGGTAATGGCGCGCTCAGTTTTCATACTGAGAAGTACATTACCAATGGCGGACCGGACGGCGGAGACGGCGGGGACGGCGGTAATGTCGTCTTACAGGCTGCGCCTAATCTGACGAGCCTTCAGAATTTCAGATTCAAGCATAAGTTTATCGCCGAGAACGGCGCAAAGGGCATGGGCAAGAAGATGTACGGCAAGCGCGGTGAAGACCTGATCATAGGTGTTCCTGTCGGAACTGTCGTAAAAGATCTGGAAAGTGGTGACATTATCGCGGATCTGACCGAAGCCGGCCAGAAGATCGTTGTCGCCAGGGGCGGCAAGGGCGGTCTCGGCAACATGCACTATGCAAATTCAATAAGGCAGGCTCCCCAGTTTGCGACACCGGGTGCGCCGGGTGAAGAACGTGAACTCTCTATAGAGTTAAAGCTCATTGCTGATGTCGGTCTTGTAGGTTTTCCCAATGCTGGCAAATCAACGCTCCTTTCGGTACTTACGAGAGCCAAGCCGAAGATCGCAGACTACCCGTTTACGACTTTGGAACCGGTTCTCGGTGTTGTTCCCAAGGATGATTTCTCATATGTGATCGCCGATATTCCGGGAATCATCGAGAATGCCCACGAAGGAGCAGGTCTCGGTCATGACTTCCTTAGACATATCGAAAGGACGAGACTTCTTGTTCATGTCGTTGATCTTTCCGGAACTGACGGAAGGGATCCTCTGGAGGACTTTAAGACGATCAACAAAGAACTTGAAGAATTCAGCCTTGAACTTGCTTCCAGGCCTCAGATAGTGGTCGGCAACAAGTGTGACGGAGTAACTGATGAGGAAGCTCAGGAGTTTGTAAATGCCGTTACTGAAATGGGATATGATGATGTTTTTATTATTTCCGCGGCCGGTCAGATAGGAATCAGGGAGTTATCAGACAAGATCACGGAGGCAGTATCAAAGCTTCCTCCCACGATCCTTCATGACATTGCCGAAGGCGGAGAGAGAGTCTACTCATTTGATGAAGGAAAGAAGTATGAGATCATCATTAATGAAGACGGCAATTTTGAAGTCACGGGCAAGTGGATCAATAAGATATTTAACTCCACGAATTTCGAGGATACCGAATCCACAAACTTCTTCCAGAGGACTCTTGAGAACGCCGGCGTCTTTGAGGAACTCAAAAAAATGGGCGTCAAAGAGGGCGATACGGTCAAGGTTTGCGACCTGGAATTTGATTATTATGACTAAGACTTCAAAATTGGCGGCTTATGTTCACGAATTGTTAACAGAAGTTCCCTTGTGGTGCCTTTATTGTAATGTATCATCAAAAGCGTAAGAACGAGACCACTATATATAAGTTTTGAGTTTGTTTGTAGGATGCCGCAGGGAAGACTTGCGGCATCTTTTTTTGCTTATCCTGCAAGCCTTTATTTTTTCGATTGATAGAGTAAAATATATTAGACTTATTTGGAATAAGAAAGGGATAGCATGGAGTTTTTCCTACAGATAGTTACAAACAGGATCCTGATCGTAGGTGTCGTATCCTGGTTTTTGGCTCAGGTGTTTAAGTGCATCAGCAATCTTATCCTGACAAAAAAATTCAGCCTCGAGAGACTTTTTGGCGACGGAGGAATGCCGAGCGGGCATTCTGCAACGGTAGTTTCTGTTGCTGTAGCGACAGGCCTGTACGAAGGCTTTGATTCTGCTTTATTTGCCGTAGCCATGATCGTTGCTATCGTTGTAATGCACGATGCCATGAACGTCAGGTATCAGGCCGGAAAGCAGGCAGAACTTCTTAATGTCATGGCTGACATGTTTGAGAAGCTTACCGGAGCTGATCTTCCCAATGAGGAGAAGCTCAAGGAACTTCTCGGACACACGCCTCTCCAGGTTGCTGCAGGCTGCCTTCTGGGCATCGCTACCGCGATAATTATGTATATTGTTTTCTGATGTCTTTCCATGATCACCGATGATATCTATAGAGAACTGATAAAGCTCCAGGATACCGGTTACCGCGACATGCAGGTGACCATCATTCCTACGGTTAATGCGGATTCGATAATCGGTGTCAGGACCCCAGCGTTAAGACAGCTCGCTAAAGACCTTTCAAAAAGAGAAGACATATCTTTGTTTCTCGGTGAACTTCCGCACAAGTACTTTGAGGAAAACCAGCTCCATGCTTTTATACTTTCCGGAATGAAAGATGCCGGAAACTGCATCAGGCTTGTAGATGCTTTCCTGCCTTATGTTGATAACTGGGCGACATGTGACCAGATGTCACCGAAGGTATTCCGTAAGAATAAGGATCTCTTACTCGAATACGTCGAAAAGTGGATGAAGTCAGATCTGACCTACGTTAAGAGATTTGCCATTGGAATGCTGATGGAGCATTTCCTTGATGAAGATTTCAAGACTTCTTATCTTACGAAAGTCTCGAAGATACGTTCCGATGAATACTATGTCAACATGATGACCGCATGGTATTTCGCGACTGCTCTTGCCAAACAGTACGAGGCTGCCCTGCCTTACATTGAAGGTCAGAAACTGGACAAATGGACTCATAACAAAGCGATTCAGAAAGCGGTAGAGAGTTACCGTATCACTCCCGAACAGAAGGAATATCTAAAGACGTTGAAAAGAAAGGCATGATGCCATGATCTACACGATAACCCTTAATCCTGCGATAGATCTGAGCCTTCATGTCAAAGACGGACTCATGCCCGGCAGCATCAATAAGTCGTACGGCATGAGGACTGATCCCGGCGGCAAGGGGATCAATGTTTCAAAGACTCTCAAGGTATTGGGAAAAGAATCCGTGGTCTGTGTCGGACTTTGCGGTGAGGACGGCAATAAGCTTCAGGATATGCTTAAGACAGATTTTGAAGTGCTGCGCATCGATTACCCTTCGGGAAATACAAGAACAAATATTAAGATCACGGGAGAGAACGGCGTAACAACTGATATCAACGGCGACGGCCCTTTATATGACAGAGAATCCATCGAACGTTTTAAGGAGCTGATAACGGGAAAACTGGTTTACGGAGACATCGTTGTCATCTCCGGAAGACCGCCCCTAGGTTCTCCTTCCGGCATCTATGCGGATCTTGTCAGGAGTTTCGGCTCGGTATCAGGCGTCAGAGTTATCCTTGACAGTTCTGACAAATACCTTCAGGAAGGACTCAGGGCCAAGCCTTTTGCCGTCAAACCGACTTGTGAGGAATTGGGCCTTTATAACGATCCTGACAGCGCTTTGGAAGAAGCGCGGAATATTGTCCTTCAGGGCATCTCATGCTGCCTCATCTCGATGGGAAGAGACGGAGCGGTATTTGCTGATGATAAAGGAGCTTCCTTATATTCAGAGGCAATCGACGTAAAGGTCAGCTGTACTACCGGCTGCGGCGATGCCATGACGGCCGGGCTTGCTTTTGATAACGGTATGTCTTCCGCAGATACTTTCAAGCTCTGCATGGCACTAGCTTCAGCAGAGGCTGAGACGGAAGGAACTGATCCTCCTTCAAAGGATCGCATCTTTGAATTATATGACGGAAGTCTGTTTTGCGGCCAATAAGCGTATATAGTATTGCAAGCAAAGAACAAACGTTCTATTATTTTCCTAAAGAATTGATTTCTCTTATGCAATGGATTTCATTGCTGTTTAAGTATGGAATAGTTATACCGTTGTATTTTTTGAAATTACAGAGGATTCTGATCATGGCAAAAATGAAAGAAGATGGTTTGAAACATATAAATCCGGATTTAATCAATAATGATAGTGAATATTGTGAATGGATTCATGAGCTTAAAGATCGCTATCGGAGCTCTCAAATAAAGGCTGCTGTTAAAGTTAATTCGGAAATGCTGTTATTTAATTGGCAACTTGGGAGAGATCTTGTTATAAGACGAGCTGAAGAGAAATGGGGTAAAGGGATTGTCGAACAAGTTAGTCGTGAGCTTCAATCTGAATTTCCTAATGCCAAAGGTTTTTCTCCGCGTAATCTATGGTTTATGAAGCAGTGGTTTTTTTTCTATGCGAAAGTGAAGAATACTTCAAATCTTTTACTTAATTATGGACAGCATATTGATATGAAAAGTGTAAAACTGAACCAGGTTGGTTCAGAAATTGCAGAGAATAAACAAATGCAGGTTGTTGAATTAAAGGTTAAGCCCTTTGAACCTGAATATGTTGGAAAGCTTAATTTCTATGTTAATGCAGTCAATAGCATTATAAGAAAAAACAGTGATAATCCTACTATTGGTTTGTTGATTTGCAGAGATTTGGATCGCACTGAGGTGCAGCTTTCGTTCCAGGGAATAACAACTCCTATGGGGGTTGCGACATATGATAATATTGGAACAAAAGATATAATTGATCAAATGCCTACACAGGAACAGATTAACAGGCAAATTGATCTTGCTGAAGCTGAATTTAGGAAAAGAAATTAGTAACGAAAGATATGCCGAGGTTTTTGGAATAGTATGGATTTTAAACTGCATTCTGAATTCAAGCCGTCCGGTGACCAGCCGGAAGCGATAGATTCCCTGGTCCGTGGCATTAAGGACGGGATGAGAGCCCAGACCCTTCTCGGTGTTACCGGTTCGGGTAAGACCTTTACCATGGCCAATATCATAGAGAAGATACAGAGGCCTACTCTTGTTCTTGCGCATAACAAGACGCTGGCGGGTCAGCTCTATGCCGAGTTTAAGGAGTTGTTCCCGGAGAATGCCGTCGAATACTTCATCTCATACTATGATTACTATCAGCCTGAGGCTTATATTGCCGCGACGGACACATATATCGAGAAGGATTCATCTATTAACGATGAGATCGACCGTATGCGTCACGAAGCTACCAAGTCTTTGCTTACAAGGGAAGATGTCATAATTGTCGCATCGGTATCCTGCATTTACGGTATCGGTGAGAAGGAAGATTATCTTGCCCTTGCTCTCATGCTCGAGACCGGTCTTGAGATCCCCATGGATGCGGTTATGGCACAGCTCATTAATATGCAGTACACGCGTAATGATTTTGACCTCTCCAGAGGCTGCTTCAGACGCAAGGGCGATATCATAGACATATGGACTCCCGATTCAGAACACACGCTTACGAGGATAAGCTTTTTCGGAGACGAGATAGACAAGATAAGCTATGTGGATGCGATTACGGGCAAGACCGAATTTACCAGAGATTATATTGAGCTTTTCCCTGCGTCACACTATGCGACAGGAAGAGCCAAGCTTAATACGGCCATCGATAAGATCGAAGCCGAGCTTGAAGTAAGACTTAAGGAATTAAGGGAAGCAGGAGACATGATCGCCGCGTACAGACTGGAGCAGCGTACCCGGTATGACATGGATATGTTAAGAGAGACCGGCTTCTGCAAAGGAATAGAGAATTATTCAAGACATATTGCCGGAAGAGCAGAAGGCGAGCCGCCCTGCACGCTGATGGATTTCTTCCCGGAAGATTTTCTGCTGTTCATCGATGAATCCCACCAGACGATCCCGCAGGTCGGAGCGATGTATAACGGCGACAGATCCAGGAAAGAGATGCTTGTCCAGTACGGCTTCAGACTTCCTTCGGCTTTCGATAACAGGCCTTTGAAGTTTAATGAATTCGAACAGCGCATGGGGCAGACGGTATTTGTCAGCGCGACTCCTGCCGATTACGAGAAGGAACACAGCGAACAGACGGTAGAACAGGTTATCAGGCCGACGGGCCTTCTGGAGCCTGAGATATTCATCCGTCCCGTGGAAGGACAGATAGAAGACATTCTTGCTGAACTCAAGGATCAGAAGAAGACCGGTGATAAGAGCCTTATCATGACTCTTACCAAGAGAATGGCCGAAGACCTTACGGATTTCCTTAAAAAGGAAGATATCAGGGTCACGTATCTGCATTCCGATATTAAAGCCGTTGAGCGAATGCAGATTCTAAACCAGCTCCGTAATGATGAGATCGACGTTATCGTCGGCATCAATCTCTTAAGGGAAGGAATAGATCTTCCCGAAGTATCTCTTCTGATGATCCTTGATGCTGACAAGGAAGGCTTCTTAAGGTCAGAGAGATCGTTGATACAGATAATCGGAAGGTGTGCGAGGAACGATCACGGAAGAGTAATTCTATATGCAGATGAAGTGACTGATTCCATGATGAATGCCGTATCGGAGACAAACCGCAGAAGAAAGATCCAGAAGGAGTACAATGACGCTAACGGAATAACTCCGAAGACCATCAGGAAAGCTGTCAGGGATGTTTTCGACATCGTTGCCGAGAACAGCAAAGATACATCCGGAGGCAAGGGCAGAGGAAAGGCCTCCAAGGGCGGCATAGATGCTGCAAGACTTATCAATGACGGAGTATCCGGCGGAACCGAAGAAGAGAATAAGAAGCTCATCGAGAAGCTTACAGTAGAGATGACCAAGGCTGCCAAGGAACTCGATTTCGAGAGGGCGGCCGAGATAAGAGACATAATAATCGAGCTTAAGGGAAAGAAATAATGAGCGGCTTTTGTCATTTACATCTTCATACCGAATACAGTCTTCTTGACGGTGCCATTAAGATCAAGGATCTTGCCGCAAGGCTTAAGGACATGGGAATGACTTCCTGCGCCATTACGGATCATGGAGTGATGTACGGCGCGGTTTCTTTCTACAGGGAGATGAAAGCCAACGGTATTCATCCCGTTATAGGCTGCGAGGTCTATGTTGCGCCCGGATCCAGATTTGATAAGACTGTCAATTCCGGAAGAGAAGACAAATACTACAATCACCTGATACTTCTGGCCAGGGATAATCAGGGACTTACCAATCTTAATAAGCTCGTATCAGCGGGTTTTACCGAGGGCTTTTACAGGAGACCGAGGATCGATGAGGAACTTCTTGAGAAATGGCATGAAGGTCTGATCTGTCTTTCGGCCTGCGTAGCAGGAAAGGTCCCCTCGCTTATTTTGGAGGGAGAGAACGATAAAGCTGTGCAGACAGCCCTCTGGTATGACAGGCTCTTCGGAAGAGACAATTACTATCTTGAGATCCAGGCCAATACCACTCCCGAACAGGCAAAAGTAAATGCGGCTCTTGTAAAGATTTCGCATGAGACAGGCATTCCGCTTGTCGCTACCAATGACTGCCATTATCTGATGAAAGAGGATTATGAAGCACAGGACATCCTTCTTTGCATTTCGACCGCCGCAAGGATAGATGACGAGAACAGGATGCGGATGTCATGTAATGAGTTCTATGTAAAGTCAGAGACCGAGATGAGGAGATTCTTCCCTGAACTAACGGAAGCTATCGACAATACCGGCAAGATTGCTGATATGTGTCATGCCGAATATGATTTTGATACGATACATCTTCCTGTTTATGAAGTCCCGGAAGGCTTCAGCAGTCACGAGGAATATCTTGCGGATCTGACTTATAAAGGTCTTAAGAAAAGATTTGAAGTTACACCTCCCACGGGAAGCGCTGATGATTATATGAAGCGCGCGGAATATGAGCTTTCCGTGATCAACAGCATGGGCTATACCGACTACTATCTCATAGTGTGGGACTTCATTAATTATGCCAAAACACATGACGTTACCGTCGGTCCCGGAAGAGGCTCCGGCGCGGGTTCACTGGTCGCTTATGCCGTAGGAATAACTGATATCGATCCTATCAGATACGGTCTGGTTTTCGAGAGGTTCCTTAATTCGGAAAGAGTATCCATGCCTGACTTCGACGTTGATTTCAACGATGAGAGAAGGCAGATTGCAATAGATTATGTTGAAGCCAAATACGGCAAGACAAGAGTCGCGCATGTAATCACGTTCGGTACGCTTGCAGCAAGGCAGGCCGTCAAGGATGTCGCGAGAGTCCTCAATATGCCTGTCGCACAGAGCAATAAGCTTACGAAAATGATCCCGTTCTCAGTCGGAATGACTTTGAAGCAGGCTCTTGAGATAAGCACGGAATTCAAGGAAGCATACGATACTGATCCAGAGGCTCACAAAGTGATCGACATGGCCATGCGTGTCGAAGGTCTCCCGCGAAATGCGGGAACTCATGCTGCGGGAATTATAATTTCCGGCAAGGATATTACTGATATAGCGCCCCTGGCCGTTAACGATGATACGGTAGCGGTCCAGTTTGCTAAGGCGGACGTAGAGAGCATCGGACTTTTGAAGTTCGACTTTCTGGGGCTCAGGACGCTTACGGTGTTGCAGGACGTAAAGGAACTGGTTAAGAACAATTACGGAAGGGATATAGATCTCGACAGGATCCCTTTAGACGATCCGGAAGTGTTTAAGATGATAGGCCGCGGAGATACAGTCGGCATATTCCAGCTTGAGAGCCGCGGAATGACTTCGTTCATGAAGCAGTTGGAACCCGGGAGTCTCGAAGATATCATCGCAGGCATTTCTCTATACAGACCTGGTCCTATGGATCAGATACCGAAATATGTTGACTGCAAGAAGAATCCTTCGCATATCACATACGACCATCCGCTTCTTGAACCGATCTTAAACGTTACTTACGGATGTGCGATATATCAGGAACAAGTAATGCAGATCGTAAGAGATCTTGCAGGTTTCTCCATGGGACAGTCTGATAACATCAGACGTGCGATGAGCAAAAAGAAGAAGTCGATAATGGAGAACTACAGGAATCTGTTCATGTACGGCGGAACAGATGACAAGGGACGTCAGATCGACGGGTGCATCAAGAGAGGTGTGCCCGAGAATGTTGCAGCCAAGATCTTTGATGATGTATCCGGGTTTGCAGGATATGCATTTAACAAGTCGCATGCGGCATGCTATGCGGTCGTAGGATACTGGACAGCTTATTTCAAATATTATTATCCTACGGAGTTTATGGCTGCTACGCTTAACTCGTTCAGGAATGATCTCGGTAAAGCATCCTATTACATTTCCTGTTGTCCTGCGATGGGAATCGAAGTCCTGCCCCCGGATATCAACAAGAGCAGGGAGCGCTTTACGACAGAAGGTGACCGCAAGATAAGGATAGGTTTGTCTGTCATTAAGAATGTCGGTGAGGGCGCAGTCCTTGATATATTGAGCGACAGGGAAAAGAACGGAGATTATAAATCATTTGATGATTTCGTGATCAGGGCAGCCAAGACAGGTGTCAAAAAGCCCGTAGCCGAATCACTGATCCTTGCGTCCTGCATGGACTCTTTCGGTCTTACCAGAGCCCAGATGACTGCATGTGTACAGACTGAACTGGAGAGAATAGCGCATGAAGACAGCCGGAATATTGAAGGTCAGCTGTCGCTGTTTGATTTCGGTGATGTCGGTGCTTCGGTACCATCTATCTTTATTCCCGATATTCCGGAATTTCCTGAGAGCCAGAAGCTCGGATATGAGAAGGAAATGGTCGGAATTTATCTTTCCGGAAATCCGCTGGCTTCATATACGAAGATGATTTCAGAGATCGCGACTTTCGATATGGCAGAAGCTGCTGATATCCTTGCGCTTTCTGGAAGTGAAGCATTGGATGACAATAAACAGGTAGCCATGTGCGGAATGGTGACGGATAAGAAGACCGGTTATACGAAGAAAAAGACCATGATGAGCACGATAAGCTGCGAAGATCTGAGCGGATCTTTCGAGGTGCTTTTATTTGGCAAGAACTTCGATACATATAACAGGATGGTCGAGAAGAACAAGCCCTATCTGTTTGTCGGAAGAAGGCAGATGAGAGAGGGAGGGGAACTCTCGATGTTTGCCGACAGCTGTTTTGAATTGTCGGATGATCCTGCACTTCTGAGTATGATAAGAAATGACAGAGGTTACCAGACCGCTTTAAGGGAAAGGGAAGGAGCACAACCATTAAGACAGACTGTTCAGCCTGTTATTCCACAGACGGAAGTACCTGCAGTAACAGTTCAGAATGAAGTGACCTTGCAGGCGGCAGCTGTTCCTGTAAATTCAAAGCCGTCAGATGACAACAGGGAACACGTTTTGAGGATCCGTTATTCGGGCAGACCGGATTCCGGGGGATTTGCGAGACTCCTGAATTTTCTTGCATATTTTCATGGTAATATTCCTGTAGAGATCCTTTTCGAATCAGATAACAGCATTACCAGACTTGATGACATTTGCAGGATAGCCCCTGATGAGGCAGTGCTCAGTAAACTGGCAGAACTTGTCGGTGAAGATAATATAGAGATGACGTAAAGGAGGCATGACCATGGACGAACAGAAAGTTGCCGAGCTTAACAGGATCATAAAGGAATGTAATCACATCGTTTTTTTCGGAGGTGCCGGAGTATCCACCGAGAGCGGTATTCCTGACTTCAGAAGCAAGGACGGGCTTTACAATCAGCATGATGTCAAGTTTGACAGATATAGTCCGGAATACCTTCTGAGCATAGATTGTCTCGTTGATCACCCGGATGTTTTTTACGAGTTTTACAGACAGAAGCTCAACACCGCGGGAATTGAACCGAACAGGGCTCACTATAAGCTTGCAGAGATGGAGAAGGCCGGCAAACTTGACGGAATAATAACCCAGAATATCGACGGACTTCACCAGAGAGCAGGAAGCAAAAACGTTCAGGAAGTTCACGGCACGACATACCGCAATTACTGCATGAAATGTCATGAGAAATATCCTTTTGATTTCATCTTCAAATCAGAAGGTCCCATCCCCAGGTGTCCCAAGTGCGGAGGAATGGTAAGACCCGACGTTACATTGTATGGCGAAGGACTTCCCCAAAGTGCCTGGATCGAATCTAAAAGACTCGTATTCAGAGCTGATTGTCTTATCATCGGAGGCACTTCTCTGGCTGTTCAGCCTGCTGCGTCATTGGCATATGACTTCAGCGGTAAATATCTTGTCATAATCAACAGAGACAAGACGTTTGCTGACAGAAATGCTCACCTGGTTTTCCACGACAATATTACCGAGGTATTGGATTCAATAAATCTTGAAGACTGATATGCATACGGATTCGTTTGCATGAGACACTCCATGATATACTATTGCTATATCCGGCAAGGAGTATTACATGCAGTCAGGCAAGAAGTTATTTTCAGTAAGATGGAAAATGTATATCTTCATAGCCGTCACCGTTTTGGTAGTGGTTTTTGGTACTGCTGCTATTGCTTTCTTTACGAGCGTTAACCAGATTGATACGTTCTACAAACACTGCGCATCTGATAATGCGCGCAATTTTGCTTCCATGGTCGACGGGGATTATCTCGCGAGGCTCAGGCCGGTTGTTGAATCGGAGGAGTTCCAGGCTCTAAGAGACCGGGCTGAAGAAGAGGATAACGAAGAACTTATAGAAGAATATCTCAAGGAGCATGACCTTTGGGATGGTTACAGCAAAATCAGGAGCATGATCACCGGGTATCTTTCGAACATGGAGGAGATCGAATATATCTATGTCATTGCCCACGGTGACCAGGATGCCCAATATGATATGTATCTTATTGATGAAGAGGAAATGCCTCTTTATGAGACCGGATATTATGAAGTAAGGGAAGACGAGCTTCTCGGCATGGATCTGACGCATTTTAATGAACCGGCGATCTCTAACGGTGATTGGGGCTGGCTCTGTTCTGCGTTTATGCCTGTCTATGATTCGCAAGGCAATTGCGTCTGCGTAGTAGGATGTGATTACAGCATGGAAGAAGTAATGGCTGAAAGAACATCTTTTTTTGCCAGTATTTTCGCTGGTGCTTTAGGCTTGATAGTGATCGTTCTGATCGGTTCCATGTTTTTTATTAACAAAGTAGTTGCTAGACCCATTAAGTCCATGACTGAAGAAATGAAGAGATTTAATCCTTCCAATCACAAGGATTATGAGACGGCCGGAGTAATGGATCTTGATATCAGGAGTAATGATGAGATATCCGAGATCTATGACGGCATCAAGGATATGCAGATCAGCATCATCGATTACCTCAAAGAAAAAGAAAGATCTGAGATCGATATCAAGAACAAGGATCAGAGGATCGACAAGCTTAGTGATGAGTCTTACAAGGATGCTCTGACCGGCGTCGGAAACAAAGCTGCACTTATCAAGAAGTGCAACGAAATGAAATACCGCATCGAGAAGGAAGGCGAAGAGTTTGCGATCATGATGGTCGATATAAACAATCTGAAGCGCGTTAATGATGAATGTGGTCATGAGGCTGGCGATATTTATATCCGGGGCTGTTGTAATATGATATGCGACATTTTGGCGCATTCACCCGTATTCAGGATCGGCGGAGATGAATTCGTCGCTATCCTAAGAGACTATGATTATGACAACCGTCGTGCGCTTACGGAGAAGCTCAAAAAGTATTTCATGAGTTCGTTCAGCCAGGAAGATAAAGAGCCGTGGCTCCGTTATTCTGCTGCAGTAGGCATGGCCGAAAAAACTTCAGAAGATAATTCGATAGACTCTGTATTTAAGCGCGCTGATAAGATCATGTATGAGGATAAGGCGCTGTTCAAGCAGAAATACGGTTCGGACCGGTGAGACTTAATATCAATTTCTGAAGCTTGCCGCACGATCGAAGTATTCATCTCCGGGGTAGTTGTAGGAGAAATCTCCTATCCAGAAATCGGTCCCGTCTGATGCCCTGAAATAATAGAGCGTTACAGGTGAATCAGGTCTTGTGGGATTCGATTCGCCGTCATATATGACGACGCGTTCAAGATCAAGTCCCGTATCTGCAAATGTCTTCTGTTCTTTTCCGAGATATTCTGCTTTCTTGTCATGCGCAAGACCTATTTGAATAAAAGTATCTTCAGTTTCTTTTTCGATATCCCTGAAAGTTATGTCGGGAAGCCTGACGCTGCCGAGTCTCGTACGGTAAGCAGGACCGAGTTCTGATGATCTCGTTATCTCGCTGTCCTGATATACTGTGATCTCAACATTATCCAATCTGTGATCGATGTTCTGGGTCTGTATCACTTCTGCAAAAGATATAGCGGCCTTTGAGCCAGATTCAGTGTTTTTTGCAAGGATGACAGGATAGAGATTACCGGTCTTTTCGCTGTCGGCATAATATATCGTGCCGGTTTCTTCGGCGATGCGGTCTAAGTCATCTTTAACGTTTGATATGACTTTTTTAGACAGATCTTCATCGAAAGAATCTCTGGAATCAGGATAGCTTCCTGCATTTGCTCCGTCTATGTTGATCTTGCTCCTGAAGCTCCTTACCGTGTAATCGAAATCCTGGAGTTCATCGTGAAGAACAACAGTTGTTTCTCCGTCTGCAGTGGTTTTTGAGACGACCGTACAGCTGCCGTGTTCTCTTCTTGCCTGCGAGATAAGCTGATTTGCGTTTTTGGGCGCGCATGAAGATGTTCCCATAAGGAACAGACAGGAGAGCAGGATAGAAAGTGCTTTTTTCATAGAACGCCCCCGAAAACCATATAAACATCATAAAACTTTTATTTTGATTATCAAACTATTAATTGGGCAATAGTGAATGAAAACCATTTTATTGTATAATTAATGCCGATAATCATTTATATGGTTCGGAGGAAATAGTATGGGCAGACTTCTTTATGATGAGAGTAATCTCCCTGAGATCAGCAGTCTCAAGGCTTTGGATTATGATACGGTAGATAAAGAGACCATTGAACCGATAAAGCGTGTAGGCGTTCTTACGAGCGGTGGTGATGCTCCCGGAATGAATGCGGCTATAAGAGCCGTTGTAAGGGCAGGTATCAATGCAGGCTTTGAAATGTATGGCGTAACCAGAGGATATCACGGACTTTGGAAGGGTGAGATCAAGCAGCTCGACGGAAGAAGCGTATCCGAGACCCTGCAGCGCGGCGGTACTTTCCTCATGACGGCCAGATCACAGACTTTCATGACTGATCAGGGCGTCCTCAAGGGTGCCAGGATGATGGAAGCATACGAGCTTGACGCGTTGATCGTTATCGGCGGTGACGGATCTTATAAAGGTGCCAGAGCCCTGGCAAGGATCGGAATGCCTGTTATCGGAATGCCCGGTACGATTGACAATGACATTTCTTCGACCGAGTATACGATCGGATATGATACGGCAATGAATACTGCCATGCAGTGCATCGATAAGCTGAGAGATACGGCTTCGTCCCATGAACGTTGCAGTGTCATCGAAGTAATGGGAAGGCACGCAGGCTGGATCGCTCTTAACGTAGGTATTGCTACAGGTGCTGAAAGCATATTGATCCCGGAAGTTCCTTATGATTTCAACAGGGATGTCTTAAGAGTCATACTTGACGGACGCAACACCGGTAAAAAGCACTATATCGTTATAGTTGCTGAGGGTGTCTGCAAAGCAGAAGATATCGCCAAGCAGATCGAGGAAGCGACTGGTATTGAAGCACGTCCTACGATCCTTGGACACCTCCAGAGAGGCGGTTCGCCTACATTAAGGGACAGAACGATCGCGAGCCTCATGGGAATAAAGGCAATCGATTGTCTTGTCGAGAAGAGATTTAACAGACTTGTATGCATGCAGCATGGCGAGATCACTGATGTCGACATCGAAAAGGGTCTTGAGATGACCAAGACTATTACTCCCGATGTCATAGCAAAGGCTAAAAGACTCGGCTGATCGTCAGGTCTAAAAGGAAAGACGATACTATGTACGAATTTATGAGCTTTGAAGACAGCCTCGAGCGGAAGAAGATCCGCGGGCGTGTCTTGAATACGCTTGAATTCAATAAAATAAGAGAAGCGGTAACCGCTAAAGCGAGAACACAATACGGACGTGAACTTTGTGCTGACATGGCTCCGTGCTGTGATGTTGATTATGTGACTTCAGAGCTTTCATGCGCAAGGCAGGCGATGGATCACATCCTGAGATTCGGAATGCTTCCTTTGGGCGGAATGAGAGACTTAAGAGAACCGCTTGTCTACGCCAGGGCAGACGGTACCCTGACATGCGGACAGCTTCTGGAAGTCGCTTCTTTTCTCAGAGCATCGGGTGAGATCAGGAAAGCCTTAACAAAGGCAAGATCAGCCGGATCACCGGTTGTTGACGAGACTGAACCCGATATCTGTTCTTATATTGATAAGCTTGAGACCTGTGACAAACTTCTGGAAAAGATCGAGTCTTCGATATTGGGTCAGGATGAGGTTTCCGATAAAGCGAGTAAAGAACTTTCTTCGATAAGAAGGGAGCGCAAGAACATTGCAAGCGGTATAAGGTCATTGTTGGACCGCGTCATTTCCAATCACGCTGACATGCTTCAGGAAAGCATAGTTACGCTCAGGGAAGGAAGATACTGCATTCCCGTCAAGGCTGATTTCAACGGAAGGATCGAAGGCATCGTCCACGGTGCTTCATCTTCGGGACAGACGCTCTTCATCGAACCGATGAGTGTGGTCGATGCGAATAACAAGATCGCGGAACTGACATTTGCGGAGCAGGCAGAGATACAGAGGATACTGAAGAGCTTTACGAACGAAGTCGTGTCCATAGGCGCGCTGCTCGAAAACAACATGGCTATAGCTTCACGCCTGGATTATATTTTCGCGAAAGGCGAATACGGCGTGGAGAACAATTCGTTCTGTCCTGTTCTTAATACCGAAGGAAGGATCGCCCTTAAGGGTGCAAGGCATCCCCTGATTCCCAAAGACAGCGTTGTGCCGGTCGACATAAGCGTCGGCGAAGGTTACGATGCACTGATAGTTACGGGACCCAATACGGGCGGTAAGACGGTATCACTTAAGACATGCGGACTTCTAGTGCTCATGACCATGGCCGGACTTCCTGTTCCTGCAGAGAGTGGCTCCGAAGTCTGTGTTTTCGACAGGGTGCTGGCTGACATTGGAGATGAGCAGAGCATAGAAGAGAGTCTTTCTACGTTCTCATCACATATGTCCAATATCGTTTTCATCCTGAAGAACATCAGAGGAAAGTCTCTTGTGCTTCTTGACGAATTAGGCTCGGGCACTGACCCTGCTGAAGGTGCTGCGCTCGCGATATCGATCATCGAGGAACTCAGAAAGAAGAACTGCATCGTAATGTCCACGACGCACTACAGAGAGCTTAAAGGCTATGCTGAGACAACAGAAGGCGTAATGAATGCTTCCTGTGAATTCGATACCGAGACTTTGGCTCCGACATATAAACTCATTACCGGAAGACCGGGTTCTTCGAATGCATTTGTAATTTCACGAAAACTGGGACTGGCAAAGCATATTCTTGATAACGCCAGAACAATGATGTCTTCAGATGAACTCCGGTATGAAGAGCTCCTTGCAAAAGCTGAAGAGGAATCAAAGAGAGCCCAGACGCTTGCTGAAGAGAACGACAGGCTCAATGTCGAGCTCAGGGCAGAGAAGGCGCGTCTTGAAGAAGAGAATGCCAAGCTTAAGCAGTCCAAGACAAAGATATTGAATGACATGAGATCAGAGCAGAAGAGGCTTCTCCAGGAACAGGAGAAAGAACTGAGCGATGAACTCCGTGAATTAAGGAAAAGATCCAAAGACATGGACAGGGCGGAGCGCGAGAAGGAACTGGACAAGATAAGACGCAAGCTCAGAGCGGGCATAAACGATCTGGAGGAAGAAGATGATGAAGCTGTTGGTTCCGTTGCTTTGAGCGGGGAGCCTGTAAAGCAGGTCATCAAGGGCGAGTGCTACTATGTTCCTTCGTTAGACCAGACCGGAATAGCCGAATCCGATCTCTCGAAGAGCGGAACCGTAAATATCATATGCGGCAATATGAAGATTGCCGTCAAGAAGAGCCAGCTCATGATGCCAACCAAGGTGCAGCGTGATGAATTCCTGAGGACAAAGAACGGCAAAGCCGCTTCAAAGGCCAAGGGCAGACAGGTTACAGGAAGCGCGGAAGATCTTTCAAAGGTCAGGTTCAACAGCGCTTCTACCACAACGTCGGAAATAATGCTGATCGGCATGACTACGGCTGAAGCCGAATCGAGACTTGCAAGGTATCTGGAGGACTGCGTTCTTGCAGGAATAAAGGAAGCAAGGATCGTTCACGGAAAAGGTACGGGAGCATTAAGGGCCTGCGTGCAGGATATGCTCATAAAAGATGACCGTGTTGATTCTTTCCGTGCAGGAGAACAGGGCGAGGGAGATGCAGGCGTTACGATCGTTAAGTTCAGATGAGGGCGAAAAACATGGACGAGAACACTATCAACGAACCGCAGAATGAAGAAGCAAACGTTCAGGACGGATCTTCGAAAAAGAAGATAAAGAAAAGCCTGATATTCTTTTCGATAGTTCCGGCTGCAATTATGGTGGCGATCCAGACAGTGGCGCAGATCCCTTTTTACATAATGTCTGCCGTAAATGTCATCAATGAAGGATACTCTGCCAATGACATTTACGCATTCCTTGTTGCGTTGGAACAGGACCTTAAGGACAATTATCTGAACTTTGTTTATGCCATTTATGCTGTTGCCGGCATTATTGTTTTCGGCATATGGTATTACAAGGGCTTTTACAAGAAACGCCCGAAAAGAAAACTCGGAGATTTTATCGGCATTAAATCTTTATCCGCTGCCGTTTTCATGACTGTTGCTTTGTATTTTGCAGTTCAAGCGGCGGCAATAGTTATTAATTGGATTTCTCCTCAGATCATCGAAGATTATAATGCTCTTATTGAGATGTCGGGATTGGTCGATAACTTCTTTGTCCTTTTTGTTTATACGATCTTCATGGCCCCGATACTCGAGGAATTGTGTTTCCGCGGAGTCGTTTTCGGGATACTTGAGGATTCCGGGATCAGACCCGGACTCATCATACTCATATCAAGTCTTTTGTTCGGAGCTATGCATATAGCCATTCCTCTTCAGATGCTGTATGCAATGTTTTTATCGCTGTTCTTCGGGTATATGAGATATAAGTACAGATCGGTCGGTTTTACCATTTTTATACACATGATGTTTAATATTCTCGGAACTTTCTTAAGTGAAGCCATAGATAAGTCCGGAATGAGTGACGGCCTGATGCTGATCTTCGGCGGTATATCTCTGTTCATCATCGTATTTGTTTTCGTTCTCGTTAACGGTGATAAGAAAGCGTATAAGCCTGAAGCTAAAAGTTAGGAAGATTTGATATATTCGTCGCTCGATATTATCTTTTTGTGTTATTATAATTTTGTACATCAAATCGAATGGGAGAGATGATTTTGCAGAACGAAGAAGAACAGATGTCAGAGGCCCTGGTAAGGATCTTTGAGAATGTTGTTTTGACAGAGGAGAAATCTCTTCAGGCAGGGTATTTTAAAGACCTGTCTATCGCTGAGATGCATACTCTTACTGCAATTGGTCCTTACGATGCCCGTACCATGACAAACACGGCCGAAGACCTGGGTATTACCACGGGTACTCTTACGGTTGCGATAGACAGGCTCGTTAAGAAGGGATATGTCCACAGAGAACGTGATAAGCGCGATAAGCGAATTGTAAGGATAAGCCTTACACATAACGGAAAGCTTGCTTGCAGAATGAACAGCAAGTTCCACAGAGTATTGGCAAAGCATATTCTTGCCGGATACGATGCCAATGACAGAAAGCATCTTTTGGATCTTGTTGATGAGGTCGACCGGTATGTTGAGCAGCAGCTCAGACGTTATGACAGCAGTGAAAACGTAAGAGCAACCGCCAGACAGGTTGCTAAAGATACTACGAAGGAGAAAAAGTAAAATGGCTGACTCTGACAACCTGAGAGCTAAGGTCACGGAAGACGTGATCAGGATCATGTCTGAAACGCTCGAAATATCTCCTGAGGAGATTACGTCCGATCTTTCGTTCAATACCGATCTTCCTTTTGATTCATTGCAGCTCTATGAGTTTGTAATCGATGTGGAGGAAACATACAACATCCGTCTTCCCGATGAACTTCTTGATGAAGTAAAGACCGTGAATGACATGATCGATGTTGTAGTGAAGCTTTCAGAGAAGAAATGATCTGACGTTAATGAAGAAGCTTTTTATCGTAAACAGCAGAGCTGATTCAAAAGCTCTGGCTAGATTTAAATCGGCATATTCCAGGTTATCTGAAGAGCATCCGGGCGAATCGCAGATCATCTATACCGAATTTGCGGGTCATGCCAGCGAAGCAGCAAAGAAAGCTGCGGCTGAAGATGATCTTTTGGTCATTGCGTGCGGCGGTGACGGAACCATCCATGAAGTGGCAAATGCACTGGCAGAATCAAAGACTCCTTTGGCTGTTATTCCTTTGGGTACCGGCAATGATTTTACGAGATCCGTGATGAATGAAGATCACAGGAGCAATTGCGATATCTGTGTAAAAGACGTTTTCGAGGACAATTTCACGATAAAGGATACTGATCTCATCAAGGTCACATCCTTTGACCGCAGCGGCCATAAGATCGAGGCCAGCTCCGCATGGTGCCTTAATGTGGCTTCGATAGGCCTTGATACCGAAGTCCAGCTAAGGGCAAAGGGTAAGGTGCTGGCTCATCCGAATTCGGGTTTGGTAAGAAGCACCGCTTACGTTACGTCTGCATTGGGATGTCTTTTCGGAAACAGAAAGTTTGATTTCAAATACAAGGCTCTAAGAGGTGACGGTAAGCCTGCCGAATCTGTTAAATCGGTTTTCACGCTGATCGCGATCTGTAATGCATCCTATTACGGCGACGGTTTTTGTCCGGCTCCGCATGCAAAGACAGATGACGGCCTCATTAACTGTTGCGCCATCGAATCCGTAAATATCTTCAGATCCCTTTATCTGCTTACCAAGTACAAAAAAGGCAGGCACGAGGGCTATAAGGAAGCGGATGTTTTCGTTACCACAAGCCTTACAGTGGAAGCCACCGGATCAAGGGATCTTAACGGCAATTACGACGGAGAGGATTTCTCTGGCCACAAAGTGTACTTCGAATGTTATCCCGGAGCTTTGAAGCTGGCAGTGTACGGGCAGTAAATTATTTTTGCTTCTTTTTGGGGAAAATGAAGAAAACCGGGACTGTCTGAATTTTGCCCTTTTTCTTATTTTGTTCTGACTGTTTATTTTGTTATAATTACAAGTTATGGGTAGCTTGGTAAAAAACAATATCGAGAATTACAGAAAGTACGGTGTCGGTGACAAAGCGATCGAGGCTGCGGTTAAGGCCGAGGAGGCGCTTTCTGACGTCTATGCCCGTATTGACGATATTGTGACTTACAATGAACTCAAGGTGTTAGATGCCTTCAGAAGCGAGAAATTCTCCGATACTCATATGGGTTCGACGACCGGCTATGGCTATGACGATGCCGGCAGGGAGAAGATCGAAAATATCTTTGCGAAAGTATTCGGAGCTGAAAAGGCTTATGTAAGATGGCAGATCAGCACCGGTTCCCAGGCAATATCCGCCATGCTTTATGGTGTGTTAAGACCGGGCGACATCATGCTTTCCGTTACGGGAAGACCCTACGATACGCTTATGGCCACGATAGGCCTTTCATCCGAAAATAATGACATGTCTCTAAAGTCCTATGGCATCGGTTATGAGGAAGTCGACCTTAAAGATGACGGCTCGCCGGACCTTAATGCCATTTGGGCTGCTATAAAGCCGCAGACGAAAATGGTATTCATCCAGAAATCCAGAGGATATACGGGAAGAAGGGCGCTTCTTTGCGAGGACATAGAAAAGATCGCCGGGCTCGTTCATTCGGTCAGGGAAGACATAATCGTTGCAGTCGATAACTGCTACGGCGAATTTACTGAAAAGAAAGAACCCTTGGAAGTTGGTGCTGACATTATCGCAGGTTCGCTTATAAAGAATCCCGGCGGCGGAATTGCCAGGACCGGCGGTTATATTGCCGGAAGAGCGGATCTCGTGGAAAATGCCGCAAGACACCTTACCACTCCCGGCCTGGGCAGTGAAGTAGGTCCTACGCTCGGCGCAAATGCCATGATCGCAAGAGGGCTTTTCACGGCGCCTGCATGCGTGGGAGAGTGCCTTAAGGGCGCTGTTTTCGCTGCAGAGATCCTTGGAAATGAAGGATATAATACGAGTCCTTCGTCCAAGGAAGTCAGGGGTGACATCGTACAGACGATCGAATTCGGAGATCCTGAAAAGATGTCGAAGTTCTGTGCTGCCATCCAGTCATGTTCACCCGTGGATTCTTTTGTTACGCCGGTACCGTGGGATATGCCCGGTTATGACGATCAGGTCATCATGGCCGCAGGCGCATTTGTCCAGGGTGCCACTACTGAACTTTCATGTGACGGCCCCATAAAGCCGCCTTATATCGCATATATGCAGGGAAGCCTTGCAAAAGAACAGGCTAAGCTCGCCTGTATGCTTGCTGTCGGAGGTTAATGAACATGGCAGACGGTAAGCAGTGGTATAACGCTCCTCAGGAAGGACCTTCAAAGAAACCAACCGGTAAACCGGCGAACTCTGCAAAGAGACCTTTAAAGCCCGGTGTAAATCCGTCTGCGAAAAAAACGGCTGCTCCTTCAGGCAAGCCTTCCGGTAATCTGTCGGGAAAACCTGCAGGAAAAACCTCCGCCAGTCTTTCGGGTAAGCCTGCCGGAAAGAATCCTCAGGCGGTCAAGCGCGGAACCAAGCCTTTGGCCGGTTCTAAGACAGCTTCAGGAGTCAAAACATCTTTTAAGAGCGGCAGCGCAAACGCATCCAAAGCTCCGGTAAAGAACCGTGGGTTTAAGGGAAATGCCGTAAAGTCCGACAAGAGCATCATTCCGGATATGGACCCCATGAAGACAGGTGCTCAGAAGAGACCTGCAAATAAACATGCTGTAAATGTTTACGGGCAATCCGGAAAGCGCGTCAATCCCGCTGCTAAGTCTTCTTCCGGTAAGAAGCCCGTATATTCCAAAAACCAGGCAGGAGCAAGGCGCCAGCCAACTGCTAAGGACAGGGAAAAAGCAAGGGAACTTGCAAGACAGAGAGAACAGCAGAAGATATTAGAGCAGGCAAAGCGTAAAGAAGAAGCCAAGATCAGGGAACAGGAAAAGATCGAGAAGAGTGCATTTAAGCGCAAGAATCCTTCTCAGAAGAGCGCTGAGAGCCGTGCGATAAGGAACGGCATTCTTGGAGCTGTAGCAGTAGCCTCGGCTCTTTTCGTACTCGCATTCGTGGTACATCACCTTTACGACTACATTGCTGAGAAGCCTAATTTCTCATTTGTTACGACTGGTGCCGTAGAGCATACGATCGGTGCGAGAGCCCTTATCGTCAGAGATGAGGATACCATCAACTGCGTAAATGCCGGCGAACTCGTTACACAGATCACCGAGGGTTCGCGGGTTGCCAAGGATCAGGAACTTGCGATAGTGGTTCCCGAAGAGATGAAATCCGTTGTACAGGACTTAAGAAACGTCCAGTCACAGATATCAGACGTCCAGCAGGAACTTATCCTTGCAGGCGGTGTTTACGAGGCAGATGTCATATACAGGAACTATAACAAGAACCTTTCGGCAATCCTCGATATGGTCAGATATGATTCCATGGGAGGAAACCTCAGCAATATGTCTTCTTATGTTTCATCGGTCAATGTTATCCTTGATGAGCGTGAAGACGAGATGAGTAAGATCGATTTCGATGACGCGAGAATATCCGTTCTAAGAAATGACGAAGCCGTTTACGAAGCCCAGGTCGAGAAATATGCTTCCGTTGTTTCCGCTCACAGACCAGGCATCGTATCCTTCAGACTTGACGGTATGGAGGATGCCTTAAATTATGATTCATTCCTTAATCTGCCGATGTCGGAGATCAAAGGATACATAAATAATTCCGTCGGAGCGATCTCATCTGACTTAAGCGTTGATGCTGATACTCCGGTCGTAAGGATCGCCCAGAACGAGAGCCAGTATCTGTCGGTTTATCTGTCATCTAACGATGCGGCCGTTTCCGACTTCGCCGTAGGAACGCTCCATGACATTAATGTACGTGCGGAAGGTATAGCGATAGATAACTGCAAAGTTGTCCGCTGCGAGAATGACTCTTCGGGCATGCTTATCACATTTGAGACATCAAGATGTGTTGAGGCACTGTTGGACTTAAGAACTGTCGACATCGAGATCGTTATTACAGAAACAAACGGCATGAGAGTTGCCGTACCGAGCCTTGTGAATGAAGTATATGCGCCTAAGGGCGATCCCGCGTTCTGCGTATATCTTGCTCCGGGTGCCAATGTGGGTCCTGACACGTTTACGCAGGAATCCATGTTTAACGTAACGATAATTCCTAACGCCAAGACTGATGAAGAAGGTAATCCCGTCGAACAGCAGAATACGTCCGTTGCCGGCTGTACCGTCATTTATACGGAAGCGATGGAGAACGGCGGATATGTCGTAGCATTCTCGACGCCTAACGATTATTCGGGCCTTAAGAAGATAGACAGGCTCTATACAGAAGGCTATATGGCATCGTTTGTCGATACTGCGACCGGTCTCGGCATGACGACGGATAAGATAATAGTCTCGGATTTCTCGGGTATGGCATCCCTCTATACGAATAACCAGGGCTTTGTTGAGGAAGTGCGCGTAATCGTTTTGGATAACGACAGAGAATTTGCGATCATCGATCAGGTAGGCAAATCTTCTGTGCCTAATCTCAATACCGTAATCATAACTAACCCTAAGACTGTAAAACCGGGAGATAAGGTCGACTGATATGGAATTTGATTACTCTGAAGATCTTAAGAACAGAATCTCTGATAATATTCTGTCAGTTAAAAAATCTATAGAAGATGCAGAGGCTGTTTCCGGAAGGGAGAAGGGCAGCGTAACTCTCATCGGCGTTACCAAGGTCTTTCCCGTGGAGTATGCGGAGGCTGCAGCAATGAGCGGTCTTACCGATCTCGGAGAGAACAGGGTGCAGGAACTGGTACCCAAGGTCGAGCGCTTTTCGTCACTAGGCATAGACGTCAACTGGCATCTGATAGGAACCCTTCAAAAGAATAAGGTTAAATATATTATTGGTAAGACCCATCTCATACATTCTGTAAACAGCGTCGAACTGGCAGAGGAGATCTCGAAAAGGTCACAGAGTAACAATGTTACTTCGAGGATATTATTGCAGGCAAATGTATCGGGTGAAGAGAGCAAGCACGGCTTTGCCCCGCATGAGCTGAAGCCTGCCATAGACAAGATAATGGATCTGCCTTCTGTTACTATATGCGGTCTTATGACTATGGCTCCGATTGAGACTTATGAAGGTCAGGCAAGGGAAGTCTTTGCCAGAACCAGAGTAATATTTGAAGACTTGAAAGACTATACCGGTCTTGACAGCTGGAATGTCTTATCCATGGGTATGAGCCAGGATTATAAGAGTGCTATTTTAGAGGGATCTACACATGTCAGGATCGGCACGGCCATATTCGGAAACAGAGCTGAATATAAGCCTTTGTAACAATGTTCGATCAATAATCTCTGATTTTTGTTACATTTTGTAATAAAACCCCGTTTTAAGTTACCTTCTTGTGTCATATTGCCCAAAACTATTGAGGCGAAAATCAATTTTCGTTAATATCCGATTATGTTATTGAATGTCCTTGGTCGGGCGAATATTTAAGGAGGAAAAACAAATGGGCACTTTTAACGTTAAAAATTTCTTCGGAAGCATGTTCACACCTGTAGAAGATGAGATGGAGGAAAACTATTACGGTGAGGAAGAGGGCTACATTGAAGAAGATGCATACGAGCAAGAGCCTATCGCAGAGGAATCTTATGCAGAGGAGCCTCGCACCTTCGTTCAGGAGCCCGCAGTTACTACACCTGTAATGCAGCAGAACGCAACAGTCATAATGCTTACACCTTATGACATCAGAACAAGCCAGATCGTTTGCGATCACATCCGTGAAGGTCACATCGTCATCTGCAATCTCACAAATACTGATAAGAACCAGCGTGTTGTTGACTACATCTCCGGCGGTGTTTATGCATTAGGCGGAAGAGTAGAACCTACACCGGTTAAGACGACTTTTGTCTGCACACCTAAGTCTGTTAACCTCGTAGTTGAGAATCAGGAGATCGAGCAGATCGGCACAAAGGTTTCAGCACTCTAATCTTTAATCTTATAAATATATAAATTCAAATGCTGTCTCAAGTTGAAGAAACGAGAGACAGCATTTTTTTGTCTTTTCATACGGCTATATGACAAATGTGTTCTATTGAATAAAGGCATTTTGATTCTTATAATGAATTAGAAGATGGTTCAGGAGGCTTATTCTGATGACAGGCGAAGACCGCGAATACTTATTTGACCATGCTCAGCAGCTGTCTGAGATATTAAACCAAGAGTGTGTCGAGCTTTTGGACATGCTCGAGAAAATCGAAGACAGAGTCGCGATCTCAAGACGTATCAATAAGCTTGAAGATGACGGTGATCATGTATTTCACGCATTTGCCGATAAACTGCATGAAGTTGAGCAGGACACTGAACGCCGCATGACCATTTTCCAGATGGCAAGACATGTTGAAGATTGTGTTGATATGATCGACGAGCTCTCCATGACGATCGTACGATACAATACAAGGACCGTAAATCCGGGCATCAAGGCAAGCATTAATGCCATTGCAGGTTGTGTTAAGAAGGAGATGTATGTTCTTAACATCATGCGTACGTATGAACCTGAGAAAAAAGAATTGTTCATCAGAGCCATAAATGAATTCGATGCATTTAAAGTCGATTTCTATAAGATGTATGACATGCTGATCTTCGGACTTTTCTCACAGGCTCACGATACAGTTGATATCATCAGGTGCAAAGCCATCTATGATGCAGTAAAGGATATATTCAAAGCATTTGAAGTCTGTGCCGACGATTGCTACAAGTATATGATGGCTCGTAATAGCAGTGATTCTGATGCTGTTGGAGCAGACTAGTAATCTAATCATTCTTTTTGGAAAATTTTAAATGAGTAACAAGGTCTCGCTGCCGGACGGATATCATATTGTCTGGTCTGAAGAGTTTAACAGCAATGCGATTAATGAAGAAGTCTGGAGCACAGAGACTCGTGCTCCTGGCTGGTTTGACGGCGAGCGTCAGGAGTATTGCGGCAGCAAGTGTCTTGAAGTAAATGACGGTTGTCTTTCCATAAGACCTAAGATCACGACCAATAATTCCGGTGAGATGAGATACTTATCCGGAAGGATCACCACGCTTGGCAAGAAGGATTTCACATACGGTAAATTGATCGCAAGGATCAAGGTTCCGAAGGCAAGCGGTATTCTCAGTTATATCAGGCTTATGCCTACCGAAGGTTATGATGAATCCACCGGCAGCTACAAGGACTTTCCGCTTCACGGCCAGATCAACTTGGTCGAGATATCAGGTTCAAGGACTAATGAAGCATTCTCTGGCATAGCGTTCGGATATCCGTATACACAGCGTTCCGGTAATTATCACAGACTGAATGCTGATTTTGCCAACGAGTTCCATATTTTCGCATGCGAATGGGATCAGGATGAGATCATATTCTCATGTGACGGCAAGGAATATTACAGGACCTCATACTGGTTCCAAAGAACCGGAGAGGATGAAGAACCTTATCCGGCACCGTTCAATAAGCCTTTCCATCTGGTCATCGGTGTATCTGTCGGGGAAGACAGACTGAACAAGAAGTCCGATACTAAATCAGAGCTTGAGGATAACGATGCAGAACTCCTTGTCGATTATGTCAGACTCTATCAGAAGCCCATTTACAACAGAAAAGTTACCAGACCCGCACGTGTCCTGACACTTAATACAGAAGGCGAAGATAATGCCAATAAGAATAATGCTTTCTATGTTGCAGAAGGCGATCTTAATGCGAATGTAAGCTTCATGGAAGATGAGCTTATCATTACTCCGTCTTTTATATCCGGCGTATCAGGTGAGACCAGACTCCTTCAGGGCGGATTTCCTTTCAAGAAAGGCGAGTACTATGAGTTCTCATTTGACGGAAGAGCGGATGAGGAACGCACCATAAGATGCATTTTCAAATCTGATGAAGATGAAGGCGAAATGATAACGGAGCCGTATGTCATCAGACTGGACCGCAACTGGCAGAAACACAGGATGGTCTTCGAAGCTCCTAAGGATTATGACAGCGCTTCCATCGTGTTTGCCATTAATGCCATATCAAAGGCTTCGATACATATCAGGAATATAATGCTCAGAAAGAGAGTAGGACCTCAGAAAACGCGAAAACTCATTGCTGTATGCGGAGTCTGGGACGATTCTGATAACTACAGTCTTTTCCTGAGAGCTTTGCAGACGGAAGAGATCAACAAGGATTACATTGTTTCAAGTTTTACGTTTAATGTAGATAATCCTGATCCCATACAGACTGAACTTGAGATTAATTTTGCCAACCTTCTCTTAAGGATGGAACTTGCCTGCATCATAATTTTCGGTGAGATGATAAAGACCAGGGAAGTTATAGAAAGGCTTGCCGAGATCGGACACGAAAAAGGCGTTCCGGTCATTACTTTCCAGCATCCTGTAAAAGGATGTATCAATGCTGATTTCGAATATGGAACCGCATTCGAGACGATAGTAAAGCATGTCATAGAAGAGCACGGTGCGAGGAGGCTGGACATGTTCGGCGGATTCAGAGACAACCCGTTCTCTGAAGAGAGAATCAGTATTTTTAAGAGAGTTCTTAAAGAACACGGAATCGATCCGAATTCAGCAAATATCTATTATGGTGATTTCTGGCAGGCTCCCGCATTTACCGTTATGAATGAACTCCTTGAGAGCGGTGAATATGACATGCCTGATGCCATTATCTGCGCCAACGATTCGATGGCGATCGGCGTCATAGATGCGCTTCGCAAGAACGGAAAGAACATTCCCGAAGACGTTATAGTTACCGGTTTTGACGGTATCTGGCAGGGCCAGTACAACGATCCTGTATTAACGACATGCGAGCTTGATTATAAGCAGATATCAGAGCAGATCTTAAAAAGGATACGTGAATGGAATGAAGTGAAAGACATCGAAAATGATTCATTCCTGATACCTTACAGATCAATGTTCCTTCAGTCCTGCGGATGCAAGCACCGTTCCGAATTCCCGTGGTCTACGATAGTTGACGAACTTGCTGAAGAGAATCAGGATTCATTCAGACACATGCTCGAGATGGGACGTTTCGTTTCAAGAATGACTTCTTCTGACAACCTCGATGAGGCTGCAGATAATCTTCAGAACTCCATATGGATGTGGCGCAGCCAGTATTATTTTGTTGGTGTTGTCGAGCCTGAAGGATGCTGTCACAGCATATTCCACGGCAGGGCAAACAAGTATACGTTCGCGCAGAAATTCTACCGCATGAAATATCCGATCCCGGACTATGATCTGATCTTAAATAATGACAGCAATATAAATGTCCTTCTTTTCAAGCAGATCAGATCCAACACCGAATCTTTCGGTTATGTTGTAAACGGATATTACGAAGTAACGATGAGATCCGAGCAGAGATTCGAGGAGTTCGGACATTTCATAAATGCTGCGGTCAATGCAGTCAACAATAACCGTAAGCTCATTGCCACCAGCAGGACTAACGAACTCCTGTCCGAGCAGGATTTCCTTACCGGTCTTTACAACAGAAGAGGATTCTTTACGGTTCTTAAAAAGCTTCTCAATGCGCCTGCTAATTCGGGCAGGATACTTTCGTTGTTCTCCATCGATATGGATAAGCTCAAGACCATCAACGATACATATGGACATGAACACGGCGACATAGCCATTCAGACGCTTTCCAGAGCGATCCTGAAGTATGTCAGGGATGACGGAATAGCTGCCAGATACGGCGGTGACGAATTCGCATTCGCGATAATCGGCGATAAGAAACTCGAAGGAGAGATCAAGAAGATAAGAAATGAGATCGAAGAGTCGGCTGACAGCGATCCTGCGATGACCGACAAGCCCTTCGAAGTCAGCGCAAGTCTCGGTGTTGCTGAACGCATCATTGACAGCTCGATAGACATTGAAGACATGATCCTTGAAGCTGATTCAAAGATGTATGCGGATAAGATGGCCAGAAAGAGATTCAGAGGCGTTTGATGGGGTCAGACCCCGAAAGGAGTGCCGGAATATGAAACGAAGGATAAATATCGGTTTAGTTATCGATGACATTGATAATTATTTCTCGAATCAGGCAGCAATTGGTGCTGAGCAGGCTGCAAAAGTTCTCGATGCGAATCTGTTTGTATTCCCCGGTCACTATATCGGAAAGACAGACAGCAGATATGCTGACAAGAAATATGAATACCAGTATAATTCCATCTTCAATCTCCCTACCGAGCGAAACGTAGACATCATCTATATCCTTCAGGGACTGATATGTTCCAGGGCAGATCTGGACGTTCAGACAAGGTTCCTTAAGATGATGCCCGAAGTCCCGATAGTATGTCTGTTCTCAGATTTTGAAGGATATCATTCCGTTACCTTTGATAACCGTTCCGGATTAAGAGGACTTCTGAAGCATCTTATTGAAAAACACAAGGCTAGAGATATAGGTTTTGTATCAGGTCCGATTACCAACCGTGACGCACGTGAGCGACTTGACATATATAAAGAGATCCTTAAGGAATACGATATTCCTTTTGATCCGTATAAGATCGGCTACGGCGATTTCTCGATGGCGAGCGAGAGCGTGGTTGAGGAACTTCTGGACAATAATGAACATCTGGATGCGGTCGTTTTCGCGAATGACTCTATGGCTGTCGGAGGATATGCAGCCTTTAAGAAGAGAGGCCTGGTTCCCGGAAAGGATATTCTGGTAGGCGGATTTGATGACGATATATTTGCCATCTCGCTTGAACCGCCTCTCACGACTGTTGAGGCAAGTTCTGCATCACTCGCTTATAAGGCAGTCCTTAATGCCGAGAACTATATCAACGGCATTGCTTTGAAGGATATGACTGTCGAGACTCATCTCGTACAGAGAAATTCATGCGGCTGTGATGATTTCGATGCGGATGTCATGTGTGAGAGATTAAAGCTCACAGATGATGGGATAGATATACATGAACTCTTTTATGAGGTAGAGGATTATCTGTTTAATGACTTTGTGGATTCCGAATCAATCTCGGAACCTTTGGAAGGCTTTTTAAATGCTTATCTTGAAATGATCAAGGCCGACGACAATTCGAAGCCGATTGAAGAGATGAATGAACAGTTTTCAAGATTGCTCAGGACTGATCTTTTCGTGCTGTCTTCGCGCGAAAAGTGCTTCAATATTCTCCAGACCCTGCAGAACAGGGCAATGTTGTCTGTAAATGATGATGAACGTCTTCTGATCAATGAGACATTCTCCAAATATTACAGACGTCTGGCTTTCTCAGGAATCCTTCCTGCCAATTCGGCAAGAAGAAGGACTGAAAGAATGCAGGGAGTCATTAACCGTCAGGTTGGCGATGTTTTCCTGATCGAGAATAAGTCTGAGATCCCTTATGAACATCTTTTGGGAAGCCTTAACGGCATAGGATATAAGAGATCACTTCTTTATCTTTTCCAGGGCAAGGTCAAGCATCACGGAACATTTGACTGGATGCCGCCGGCATCTATCCTTCTTAAAGCAATCTGCGATGATAACGGTCTCAGGACTCTGCCTGACGAGCAGCAGCTTTTACGTACGGAAAACATTTTCGAGAATGAATACATCACGGGAGATGAACGCCGTACCATGCTGGTATCACCGCTGTTTGTCGGTGCGGATCTGTATGGTCTGCTCGTAAACGAACTCGAAATAACTAATTCCTACAGCGTATCTTCTATAGCCACACAGTTGTCCGTTACTCTCAGGTCGTTGTTTATGATCGAAGAACAGAACAAAGTCAGGCAGTCTCTGCAGATCTCTCTCGAAAGGTTCATCAGGGACAATACGAAGCTTGAAGAGATAGCGCAGAAAGATGAACTGACAGGTCTTTACAACAGAAGAGGATTTATCTCCAATGCTGAGAGAGTGCTCGAAGAACCGTCCAATCAGGGTAAGGTCGCTATCATCTGTTATGCGGATCTCGATAACCTCAAGACAATAAACGATAAGTTCGGTCATGATGACGGTGATTATGCGCTCAAGACCATTTCACAGGTCCTTCAGGAATCGTTCAGAGATACGGATATCATCGGAAGGATCGGCGGAGATGAATTCTTATCACTTGCCATCACCGGTTCTGATTGCGATGTCGATTCAATGAAGGCGAGACTTGAAAAAGTAACCAGGCGTTATAACAAGTTTGCCGATAAGCCGTATACGATCGAAATGAGTACCGGAATCTATAAGTTCAAGATCATCGGCAAAGTGGATATCTACGAGATGATGAACAACGCTGACCAGCTTCTTTATCAGGAGAAGATAAGGAAAAAGACGGGCAGGACAACTCAACAGTAAAAAGGGGCTGTGAAAAACTCAGGAGGATGATTGAGTCGTCAAACTCATTTTCAGTTTTGGTTTTCGCCTAATCCGCAACTGTATTATTGAAATAAAGTAGTTCAGTATATGGCTCCACACCATTTAACGCTTTTTCGAGAATTAAGAATTTAGGTTAAGATTTCCTCTCAAATCTTAACCTAAATTTGCAAAACGAAAATTTGCGTTAAATTGAACAATTAAAAGCAACTACCTCCCGAGATTTACCTTAACAGGAAAGTCTTTAGGTACAGTAGTTATATCTTTCCAATCTGTTTTTCACAGCCTTTTTTATTCTGATTTCTGAGATTTAAACTTTAGTATCAGCCAGAATAACGAATAGGAAATAATACTTGTAGCAAGCCCCAGGATTACTCCGCCTATTACATCCGTCGGATAATGGACTCCTACGTACATTCTTGAAAATGCAAGTAAAGCCGCATATAGAATTGCAAGGAATGCAAAGATCTTATATATGACAGACATTTTCATACGGGAAACGTCTCCTCTTTTTTCGGCAACGGGCAAACCGATCAGAGCGATGATCAGTATGACTCCCATTACAGCAAATGCAGCGCCCGTATGTCCGGAAGGGAAGGAGTAATCTTCCTGTTTTTCTATAAGATTGACAAGCCCTCTGATCTCTTCATAAGGTCTTGTTCTGGCAACGATGTTCTTTATCAGAAGATTAGTGAGAATAGCTTCAAATGCAAGGCTTATACCGGCTATAAAGCCGATCTTCCTTGTTCTCGGAATGATCAGCAAACATACCGCCAGGGCGATCATAAGAATTCCATGGTCACCTGTATGAGTGAGAAGCGTCATGATCGGATTTAATATATCCGATCTTATGTAATCCTGAATATACAACAGAAAATCTGCTTCCCAAGCCATAATTATCCTCACAATTATTCTTAATAAAATAATTGTAATACTAATGTCTCTTATATTAAGTTACAAATGAATGAAGTTTATTCTTCCGGAGGCATGGGAAGGGTTGCCCCGCCGAACGGCATGCAGATTACCGAGCAATTTTCTCCGTATCTTGCATACGCTTCATCGAAAGCTTCCTGTGCAGAATGCATGGGCTCCAGGAAAATGCTCCTTACGAAATCGTCATCCATCTCTGATATCAGAACGATCTTGGCGTGCTTAAGTACCATGGCTATAGCTGCTGCTTTATGGCCGCCAAGCTGGAAGTCTTTTCCGACTCTCTCGATCAGTTCATCTGCAGTATTTGCGGTAGTGAGCCACTCTTCGAATTTGGCGCTTCCTAGACCTTCGTTACATGCGCCGATAACTATTATCGTACCGCCGTCAGCTACTGCGTATTTTGAGTTATCAAGAGCTTTCTGTGTCTGATAGAGGTTGGCGTCCTTAGGAGCGCCGCCCTGGGAGACGATGACGATGTCAGCCCTTCTCTTAAGGGGCTTTCTGTACATGTTATCGAGATATTTGCATCCGGCTCTGTGAGCTTTGGTGACGTCACCGGCAACGCAGTATACGATATGCTTATGCTCGTCAAGGATGGGGTTGACGATGAAGCTTAAATGGCAGAACGTCTCCGACTCTTCGATGTCTGCTCTGATCGGATTGCCGTTAAGATTACCGGCACATGCTTTCTCATCGACCATCATTCGGTGGTTTGCCTGTATGGCGGAGGGGGTGGAGACTCCGGGCATAAGTGCTTTCGCGCCACCTGAATATCCTGCGAAATAATGGAACTCGATGTTTCCGACACCGATCCTGAAATCAGCTTCTGCAACGCTTCTCGTGATGTCGACGGGAGTGCCTCTGGAAGTGGTTCCCATGTGGATGCAGTCAGAAGGATCACTGTCGATGCATTTTACTTCGCTGTAAACGCGTTCACCGACAAGTCTGATCTTTTCCTCTTCGGTATGAGGTCTGTGCGATCCGAGCGCGAAAACGACCTTTATGTCTTTCTTATCGCAACCTGCAAGATAGAGCTCATCAAGGATGGAAGGTATTACGTCAAAACTCGGAATCGGTCTGGAGATGTCGCTCGTGATGATGACGATCTGCTGGCCGGGTGTTACCAGGTCTTTAAGACGGGGAGAGCCGATCGGGTTTTCGAGAGCATACTTAACGGCATCAGGCCCGCGCCTTTCGTGCTCGATATCATTAGCGACAAGTATCTGGTCAAGATTCTTATCGGGAATGTCAACTGTCTGTACTCCTTTGCCGTAGCCGAATTCAACCTTCATATAGCGCTCCGAATTTATAATAGGATCCTTCTATTTTACATTTTAAGAACCTTTTCTCAACAACGAAGATATTCAAAGCTTGAAATCGTTAATTTTATTGTATTTTGGGGGCCTTTTGAACGCGCCCTTATGCTAAAATAATTTTAATACTTTAGCGGAGGTGGAATATATGCTAAGTAACTTTGAGGAAGCGAAGATCTTCATCGATGAGAACGAGATCAAGATGATCGATTTCAAGATGATAGACTTGAATGGAAGATGGCATCATCTGACGATCCCCGCAGACAGATTCACTGAATCCATCATGACTGCAGGCATCGGTTTTGACGGCAGCAACTATGGTTTTGCTCCTGTCGAAAAGAGTGACATGGTATTTATTCCTGATCTCTCAAGCGCTGCCATTGATGATTTCTGTGAGATCAAGACTCTCTCCATGATCGGCGACGTCAGGATCATCGGCGAAAAGGAAAACGTTCCTTTTAATCAGGAACCCAGAAACGTCAGCAAGCGCGCAGAAGAATACATGAAGGAATTGGGTGTTGCCGATACTTTCCTGCTCGGACCCGAATTCGAATTCTATGTTTTCGATGAAGTCACATATAACAACAAACCTAACAGTTCCGGTTTTACTCTTGACGGAGCTGAAGCGTTCTGGAATACCGGAGAATTCGGAAGCCAGGGCTTCCAGACACCTCACCAGGGCGGATATCACATCGCACCTCCGCAGGACGTTCAGTATGATTACAGAAGCCAGGTAACCATGATGATGGAGAACCAGGGCATCAAGGTAAAATACCATCACCATGAAGTCGGATCCGCACAGATGGAGATCGAAGTCGAGTTTGCTCCGATGACCGAGATGGCTGACAAGACCATGCTTACCAAATACATCATCAAGAATGAGGCTGTCAGGGAAGGCAAGACGGCCACGTTCATGCCCAAACCCATATACGGTGAAGCAGGCTCCGGTATGCACGTTCACATGCTCATGTTCAAGGACGGCAAGCCAATCTTCTATGACGAGAACGGTTATTCAGGATTATCGCAGACCGCGCTCTATTTCATCGGAGGCGTCTTAAGACACGTATCTGCTATCTGCGCATTCTCCAATCCTTCCACGAATTCTTATAAGAGACTGCTTCCGGGCTTTGAAGCCCCCGTTACCATCGGCTATGCTACCGCCAACAGAAGTGCAGTTATCCGTATCCCCGCTTATGCTAAGGCGCCCGATAAGAAGAGATTCGAGCTCCGCAATCCCGATGCCACATGTAATCCTTACTATTGTTATGCTGCCATCCTCATGGCAGGTCTTGACGGCATCAAGAACAAGATCGATCCCCAGGCCGAAGGCTATGGCCCTTATGACTTCAATCTCTATAATCTTTCCGAAGAGGACAAGAAAAAGATCAAGGGTCTCCCGAAGTCATTGGGTTCCGCTCTGAAGGCTCTCGAAAAGGATCATGACTTCCTCACCGCCGGCGGCGTTTTCCCGATCGAGCTCATCAACATCTGGATCGCCAACCGCCGTAAAGACCTCGGCCGCCACATCTCAATGCCTACACCTATGGAATATGAGATGTATTACGATCTCTGATTGTTTTAAAGCATAATAACTGTAATGCGGGGTATCTCAAAGTCTTTGGGATGCCCCGTTTTGTTTTGTATAGTCTGGTATATCCTAAGTCTGATCGTTATGACGGATGCTCAAAAGTGTGCTGATTTTTGAAGAAAATAGCACGCTAGCGAGTAAAAATACGAAGCTTTGCACGATGTTGTGCAGAAATTAAGAAAAATCAGCACATTTACGTGCAAGCACCATATGGCTGAATATATCTCCTCATAGATAAAATAAATCATTCATTTTGATTTATTCCTCGAGCATTTTTCTATAAAATAAAAAGAAAACGTGAGGTCATATACCGGTTATTCCTTTAGAATGTCCTTCCTGCGGAACTGAGTTAAGAATAGACTCAGATGAAAGTGCTGCTATCTGCAGCCGCTGCGGCAGGCCTTTCGTTGTTAAAGATGCCATTGTTCTAAACTATATCAAGCTTGTTACCGCGAATGATGAAACCGGAAATGAACTGATCTGCGAAGAATTCGTAACGGAAGACGAAGTCCTCTTGAGATACAACGGTGCATCTCCATATGTCATTATTCCTGATTCCGTAATGGAGATAAAAGACAATGCTTTTGCAGGGTGTGATAATCTGCAGACGGTTCATTTCCCGGATGCGCTGAAAAAGATAGGCGGTTATGCTTTTTCCGAATGCACCTCGCTCAAGGCTTTGGAACTGCCTTATTCTGTTGAGGAGATAGGCCCTTATGCATTCAACGGATGTTTTATGATGGATTCCGTAAAAATGCCTTTGATACTCTGTTGTTTTTCGGTCTTTCGGATCTGGGCATGTATGTGGAGTCGAGCAAGTATAACTTTTACACCTACAAGGGCTTTATGAGCCTGTTTTCGATAGATATAAACAACAATGATCCGTATCTCCTCAGGATGAGTGTGGAGACTGCCCGGCAAAGGTATGAGGCCGTTGAGGATATTCAAAAAAGCTTTTCGGAACTGATAAGCCTGCTTGACCGAGCTGATATAAGCCGCAGCAAAGTGGAGACGATAAATATTCCGCATTTCATATGGAGACAGGGCAAAAGATTTTACGATTACAAGATCCAGGATATCGGTCTGGTACCGGTATTGCAGATCAGGCTTATTCAGGAAAATGAGTAAAAAACAGACAGGACCGATGCCTCTAATCTGTCGGTTAAAGACATTGGCATTATCGTAGAATGAATAGATTTATCAACAGATAGTTAATACATTTTCAACAGGATAATCACACATATATGAAATAATTAACTTATATAATATTGAAAAAACAAAGGTAATACCGTTTTGAGCAAGACACATCGTAAAGGCCTGAGCATAAAGATAGTTACTGCACTGTACTCTGTTGCAGTTATTGTTGTGTTGACGATCATCACCGTGGTCGTCGGATACAGCCTCTATGAGAAGCATGTCAGGGAACACTACATTATAAATATACGACGACTGTGCTCGAGTACGCATATAGTGTTGCCCAGGATTATTCTTTCGGAGACATGATTACAGACCGTGACATGCCTGAAGCATATGAGGAAATGAGATCGGGATTAAATCACGTTAAGGAAAGCTCCGACATTGATTATCTGTATGCGGTATATTTTGATGATGTCAATGACATTCACAGCCTGACATATGCGATCAATACCAAGACTGCTCAGGAACTTGAAAACGGCGGGACCTATTCTTATCTGGGAACACCGTGTGAAGAGGGAAGTTTTGAGGAAGAAACGCTGTTGATCCTACAGGAAGCCGTGCAGACAAAAAAGAGGGACAGCGGTGTTCTTGAAGGCTATTCCGAAGGCTACGGCCATATGTTTAACGGCTACAAAGTTATCTATGACAGTAATGATGATCCGGCCGGCCTTTTGTGCGTGGAGATCGATGTCAATAATATCAAAGGTGAGCTTAACCGTTATATCCGGAATATCGTGATCTTTGTCGCAGCTTTCACGATCATCATTACAATAATCTTCGTGGCTTTATCGGAATTTTATGTTATCTATCCGATCACGAAGATCACGGAATCTGCCAAGGATTTTATCAAGAATATAGGCGATCAGGATTCCATTGATAAAAGCGTTCAGAAATTAAAGGCAATCGACATCCGGTCTGAGAATGAGATCGGAGAGCTTTATACGACCGTCAGTAAGATGGAATCCGACATGGCTGAACAATACCGTGACATCCGCCAGTATTCTGAAAATGTCATGAAGATGCAGGACGGTCTCATCTTACTTATGGCAGATATGGTGGAAAACCGTGATTCTGACACAGGTGACCATATCCAGAAGACTGCCGCGTATGTAAGGATCATCCTGAGAGGGCTTAAGCGTAAAGGTTACTATGTCGATCAACTGACTCCGCAGTATATGGAATATGTGGAAAAATCCGCACCCCTGCATGATGTAGGCAAGATCAGGATCGCTGATGCCGTTCTGAACAAACCCGGAAAACTGACACCTGAAGAATACGAGATAATGAAGACTCATGCCTCGATAGGCAAGGAGATAATCGACAAAGCAATCACCACTGTTGAGGGTGAGAATTATCTCAGGGAAGCATGCAACATGGCTGCATATCATCATGAGCGCTGGGACGGCAAAGGATATCCTGAAGGACTTAAGGGAGAGGAGATCCCTCTTTCTGCAAGGATCATGGCTGTAGCGGATGTTTTTGATGCATTGTGTTCGCGCAGAGTATATAAACCGCCTTTCCTGCTAGAAGAAGCTCTGAAGATAATCGAAGAGGGTAAAGGAACGCAGTTTGATCCGAAGATTGTTGAGGTCTTCCTGGAGGCACTCCCGGATATCAAGGCTGTGCTGAAAAGATATAAAAAGTGACCGTGACAGCATAAGCGTTTTGAACTGAAAAACAGGGGATATGGATATGCTAGAAGTAAAATTCGGAACATTCAAAGTGTATTTCGGACCTTCAGTATTATCTAGCGGTTTTTCTTCAGAGAAAAACTTAAGGTGATTTTATTCGAATTTGAATTAGCACTCTCACCTTGACAGTGCTAATCAGGGGACTATAATCAGGTCGAACAAAGGAACGAAGATCAATAGATCAGACCTCCGCTCTAATGCTCGGATAACAACGATCAAAGGAGATGATTATTATGTTGATGTCCGGTTTATTTGGAGAAGATTTGTTCGACGAGTTTTTTGGTTTCCCTACACATGAGCTTGCTAACATCGATAAGCGGCTCTACGGGAAGAATGCCCGCAACCTCATGAAGACCGATGTCCATGAGACCGAAACTGATTACGAAATGGATATGGATCTTCCGGGATTTAAGAAAGATCAGATTACCGTCAAGCTCGAAGACGGTTACATGACGATCAGTGCCTGCAAAGATCATGACACCGAGAAGAAGGACCATCACGGCAAGATCATCCGTCAGGAAAGATACGCCGGTTCAATGCAGCGAAGCTTCTATGTAGGCGATCAGGTCAAGACCGAAGACGTTAAGGCAAAGTTTGAGGATGGCGTCTTAAAGCTCTGCATCCCGAAGAAGGAACTTCCGCAGCTGCCGGGAAACAACACTATTGCGATCGAGGGCTAAACCTGCCCGGAATGCTGCAAAGATAATCCATATAAGAGCTGTCTCTCCATTGAGGCAGCTCTTTTGCTTATTTGCTGCTGAGGGCAGCCCCTAGCGCTTCAATCACGAATATCATTTAGGCCTGTTTCTGTGATTTTTATAGTATAATGAACCCAATAATTACAGACATGAATAATTCAAAGGAAGATATAAAAATGTTTAGCAAAAAGATAACCGCGGTATTCCTTGTTACTGCTATTTCGTTGTCATTATCATCATGCGGAAATGCCGGCGGAGAGACCTCAAAAGATGTGGTAACGACATTCACGGAAAGCGAGATCACAGAGACATCCGCGGTACCTGAGGAATCAACACTGAATACTTCAGAAACGCCTGTTACTGACATCTCTGAAACTGAGAAAAAGTATGTGCCTTTCACTCTTCGTGACCGGTCAATAGAGGAAGAAAACGATGATAATTTCATCACTCTCCTGACGGATCTGGTTTATGCCTATGAGACACCGTCGGAAACAGATGAAGATAAGATAACAGGCGATCTTGAGGCTATAAGGGAAGTCAGTGAGACTGATTATGAACTTGCTTTATCGATCGCGGATAATTGGCGGGAGGTGTTCCTTGATCCGGGTTATACACTTTATTTGTATCAGGGAGATGATGGTGCGCCTGAACTTAAAAATGCCGGGATAACCAATTCTGCCAAGCATGCCATAGTCATTCTCGGATATGAGCTTTATAACGGTCAGATGCAGGCTGAGCTTGTCGGACGGCTCGATGCCGCTGCTTCTTTGGCAAATGCATACCCAGAGACGTTAATAGTCTGTTCAGGAGGAGTTACGGGTCCGAACAATACTGAGGGTAATACTGAAGCCAGATTGATGAGCGAATATCTCATCGAGCAGTGCGGGATCGATCCTGAAAGAGTATTCATCGATGAGAGGGCGCTTACCACTGCCGATAATGCGGTTAATACATTTGAGATATTAAGTCAGCATGGGGTGGATTCAATAACGATAGTTACTTCGTCTTATCACATGCGTTGGGGCCAGGCTGTTTATCATACGGTTGCACAGCTTATGTATATGGACAGCGGATATCAGCTCACAAGCATTGCAAACTACTGTTACGATATTGAGCCTTCCGTTTATGTTTACAGAGCAGGTGACAGGTTCGCCGCATATCAGATCGGCGAGATCATAGGCCTTTCGAAGGAACAGTTAATACGCTGCGCTGCCGTCTTTTTATGATGTTTAAAGATAGTCAGACACCATATGGCATGCATTTTTGATGATCACTGAAAAGTTCGGAGTAAAACCTGAAGATGTTATCTGCCTTAGGATCAGGATCGGAAACCTTGAAAGAAAGGATAGATTCTGACTCGCATTTCTTCCTGAGATCTTCAATATATTCGGCGGATGCATTGAACCTAAGTTTGTCAAAACCGTCGCCCTGAAGTATCGAGGGCATGCTTTCGAAACTGTAACCGGTTGCGCCTTTTGGTAATTCACTGATATATGTTTCCTTAAGGTGAGAGCCCCTTATCATCTGTACAAAAGGATATTGGAATTTAAAGCTTGAGATAATGGGCGAAGTGAATGTGCAGATGAAAACTGACAGCATGATAGCAGTAATGAAACTCCCTGTTCCTCTGTATACTTCCCTCGGACGGAAAAGTGATCTGACTTTCAACAATCCGAAAAGCAAGGTGACCGCTGATACGGCTGCCATTGTGAGCATTCCGGTCAGGAACGCGGCAAGTAAAGCTGTCATTGATATGGCCAGAATTATTACGGTCTGTATGAAAAATATCTTCTTATGTCTGTATTTGTATCCCATGGATCCATAGTAACATCGTCATTATCGAAATTCAAGTAATTTTTATTGAAAAACGATAAATGGCTGATAAAACTGAAATTTTAGCTTCAAGGAGATTTTCAAACTTTTTTTGTGAATTGCAACACTGAGTCTGTGAAGTGTTGTTTAATCAACAAAACAGCCCGATATTACTGATTGTTCGGTGTTTTCCCTCATGACATACTGTGGCCATCAAACAAAAACACATGCCAAAACAAGGAGGGCAAAAAAATGAAAAAGACAATCGCAACAATCGCTATCACAGCAATCGTAACAGCAGCAATCGCAGCAGCATGCTTCGCTGGATGCGCAAAGAAGTCAGTCAAGCAGACAACCACAGCTTACCTCGATCAGGAAGGCGCTACCGTCACAGCAACAGTAGACCTTACAGACGGTTATTCCTGTGACATCGCAAGAGGCGCCATCTACCTTCAGGATAATAAGGATAATACCGTAGCAATAGGCCTCACACTCTGCCAGGAAACATATGAGGACTACGCAGCAGCAGCAAAGGAAGACGCAAACAGCAAGGAGCTGGACGGCGGCGTCATGTTCCAGAGAGACGGAGAGATGATCTTCGTAAAGACAGTCGGAGAATCCGCTTACTTCGGAGTTTTCGCAGATAATGCTACTCCCGCACAGATGGAAAAGCTCGTTGAGCGCTTCACAGTAGCACCTGAGTTCTGATAAAAAACGACTAAAACCAAATTGACCTGAAATAAAGATTCTTCACTATGGGCTGTCCCTAATATGGGACGGCCCTTTTTCCGTTATTTTTTCTGTTAACTAACAGAAGACTTAATGGCTTTTTCGCCGAAAACATAGTTTTTTCTGTTAGATTTTCCGTTACCTAACGGAATACTAAACGGCGTTTATACACAGTTCCTCTACGACGGTCTTATGACAGAAACCGCTCTTAGGTAATGTATAATGTTCAAAATCTATTTTGGAGGCATATATGGTAAGACATGTTATAGTCTGGACTTTAAAAGATGAACTGAGTGACTCTGAAAAGGAAGCGGTCAAGACAGGAATAAAGTAAGGCCTTTTGTGAAGATCAGGAGCAGTTTTGATTATATAGTCAGTGAATAACGTAAAGACAGTAAAGCATACAAAAAGATGCTCGCAGACTAACGGATAACATAAGTACAGATAATCCGAGTCTGTCATATGTTCTTATGATAAAATAATAAGATAAGTAATTGAGTGAGGTGTTATCTTGAAGAGGTCCGGATTAATTATGAGGGGAAATATCAGGAAGGCATTTGCCTTAATGCTTGCTGCTGCGATGATGCTGCCGTTATGCAGCTGCAGCGAAGAAACCGAAGTTTCAGAAGTAACAAATACGGCCGAAAGGCTGCCGTATCAATGGGCCGATTCAAATCTGATAGAGAATTTAGATAAGATGGCTGAGGCTGAACTGAAGGATGATTATGCTTCGGTTATCAACTATGAGTGGGTTTCGCAGCAGACAGGTAATAAGTATGCAAATAATTCGGCTTACGGAGAAGTCTCGGATAACGTGATCAGTAACAAGTTAGCCATTATCGATGATGATTCTTTTCAGGACGGAAATATCAAAGCGGTGCGCACGGCATATGATCTTTTCAGCGATTTTGAATACCGTGATTCGATCGGTGTTGAGCCGTTAAAAAAGTATCTGGACTGCATTGACGGGATCAATACGCTGGACGATGTTACGGATTATATGCTTGATAATGATAAAAACCCGTTCGCTATATCTCTTGTAAAGCTTCGGAATGCCACATACATCTTTTCTGACGGATATCAGGTACTTGTTTTATCCGAGCCGGATACTTCTCTGGGAAGTCCGGATTATTATGTCAACGTAACAGAAGATGCTTATAAAGCCAAGGAAAAGGTTGAATACAAAGTTAAGTATCTTTTGGAAAGGTGCGGATATTCGGACAAAGAGATAAGAGATACTCTTGACGGGTGCTTCAGATTTGAGTCGAAGATGATAGAACTCGACGGAATGATCGAAACTATCGATTATTATGATTATGTCACCAGAGATGAGATCCTCGAAAAGGCGGGAAAATATCCTTTGAGGGATATGCTCGATCATTATTCAATAACTGAATGCAATGCATTTTCGGGATATCTCGATTATGTGGATAATCTGGAGAAAATCTATACCCGGAATAACATCGAAGACATGAAGGCATATTTCAAAGTGCATCTGGCTCTTGAATCAATTATTTATCTTGATGCTGGAGCATATCAGTGTTTTCTTGAGTCTAAAATGGACCGTACAAATCCTTATGCTGAATTGGATCCCAGAGATCCTGACTATGCTTTTTTCTATCAGGTACAGCAGACATCATTGACGGCGGCAATGGATCAGGCCTATATCGATTATTATTTTGATCAGGAGACATATGATGAGATCGAAATGATTCTTAATGAGATCAGAGAGCAATATCGTATTCTTATCAATGCCAATGAGAATCTTTCTGATGAGAGTAAAAAGTCTGTAATGGAAAAGCTCGACAGGATGAAATTTAATATCATCAAACCTGCAAACAGAGCAGATTTTTCCGGTGTCGAACTGAAACCAAAGGAAGATGGCGGATCATTCCTTGATGTTATGTGCGTGCTCAGCAGAATAAAAAATGAGCATATCGGAGAAATGGTCCAGATGAAGACAGGAAAGTCTTATTGGGATATCTATAACGGCAACCTGTCAACCACAGCTGTTAATTCAACTTATTACATAGGAGAAAATACGATCTACATCCAGATGGGTATCCTTGGCGCTCCGGTGTGTTATCCGGATGATCCCTTCGAGGTGAAACTCGCCACATACGGAACGATCTTAGGCCATGAGATGTCACATGCATTTGACAGCAATAACATATTCTATGATGCGGATAACCAACCTACCTCTGTTATAACGGCTGATGAACTGTCGAAATGGACGGATGCAAAATACACGATAATCAATCATCTTTCCACGTTTGAATCTTTTGAGGGATCAGGAAAGTACAGTTATTCATCCAACATCGCTGGTGAAGCGATCGCTGACATTGAAGGTGTAAAGGTCTGTTTAATGATCGCGGAAGGTTATGAGAATTTTGATTATGATCTTTTCTTCAGAAGTTATGCGATGCACTGGAGATCCGTTAACTCCAAACAGAAACAAATGGATGATATTAAGAGCGACAAGCATCCTCTGATGTATATGAGGATCAATTACACTCTGATGCAGTTCGAAAAGTTTTACGAGACATACGGCATCAAGCCCGGAGACGGCATGTATCTGCCTCCTGAACAGCGTGTCTTTGTATGGTGAGGTGCAGATCATGACAGGAATGATTAAAGAAGAGATCTTAAGTGTATTAAAGAAGATTAGATTCATCGTGCTGACGGCTGCAGCTTTCATCGGACTGATCGTTATGGCTGTTATCACAAAGAACAAATACTGGAATGATCTGACTTATTTTTTCGCAGTTCAAAGATACGTTTCTTATGTATTTACTCCGGTGATCGGACTTGGTCTGATACTGAGTATGTACCGCAAAAAATACACCAGGACTTCCATCCTTCAGGCAGAAGACCATGGCCTGGGAAGATCGCTGTGTGTCATAAGCAGATTCTTATCTGGTACGGTTATACTTATTGCCGCCTATGCGGTTATGGCACTTTTTATTATCCTGCTCGGGTTTGTTTTGGGTGCTCACAGTACAGGTGTGCAGATCTGGCAGTTTGTCCTGAGACTTGCGACAGATTGCGTCGCATCGATTGCAGTTTATTCCGCTTCTTTATTCTGGCTATATCTTTTCGCATTCCCGGTCGTGCCGGTTCTTGTAAACGGATTGTTGATGATAGCAATTCCTCAGATAGCCGCCTATATGAATATATATGATACTAACCTTTACAGAATCGGGGGATTCATCTTCCCGAAGCTTACAGGAGATATGGCCTACGCTGATCTTGTTTACGCAAATCCCGGACTTTTGTCCGCGGGAGTTTTCCTTTTGCAGATGATCATACCTTTACTGTTTACGATGCTCATATTCAAACTGAAAAAACTGAAACCCTTAAAAACCGCGGAAGTGCAGCCTTCCTGAAACTGAAATGAACCAAAGACACCAACGGCATGAAGGAACTCATGGAGCATCTGATAACCGTTCACGGTGTCAAAGACGTATTCTGGATCAGCGGTCCTGAAGATAACGAAGATAGTGTTGCAAGATATAAGACCATTGTCAGCGTGATGGAAGAGCATGGTCTCACCATTGATCCTGCGAGGACTTTTAATGGATACTGGAGCTATGCGATCGTTGAGGACAAACTGCCTGATGTGATCTCGAAGATGGAGAAACTTCCCGATGTATTTGTCTGTGCCAATGATTCGATGGCTCTTGCGACCTGTATCGTTCTTGAGAAGGCCGGGATCCATGTACCCGGTGACGTTAAGGTTACGGGATATGACAACCTTATGAGCGGCAATCATTTTTCGCCTGCTCTCACTTCGGTTGACCGTGGCTGGGACGAGAGAAGCTATCAGGCAATGGACAGTCTGATAGGCCTGATCAACGGTGATCCGGATTTCGGTGACAGGGTATATGATTCAAAGTTTGATCTCGGTGAGAGCTGCGGCTGCACTTTGGGAACGGAAGGCATCAGGATCCAGCAGGAAGCGTGGAAAAGAGCATTCCTCATACCGGTTGAAAGGACCATCTTTGACTGGCATCTGATCCAGCTTGATGATGCCGTGGCGCATGTCAAATCAGTCAATGACATTTATCTGGCATATAAAGAGATGTGGGAAAGCAATCACGATTACGAAGGCAATGATTTTTATGTCTGTCTGGATCAGGATTTCGTTGATTCGATGGAGGAAGAGGGCATCTGCAAAACTGCCGGATACAGTGAAGAGATTGATGTCATTTACGGAATGAAGGAAGGAGCCACCGTTCCAAGGCATAACATAGCTTTAGAAGAACTGGTGCCGTATTACGACAAAGATTCGGCGGAGACATCCGTGTATATTTTTGTTCCGCTTCACATGGGCGCCGATACCTTCGGCTATTACGTATGTAAAAACAACCAGAAGATGATCAAGGATTTCTATCTTAATTCTCTGATCAGGCATGTGGCATACGGGCTCGAAAGGGCTCATCAGAACATCAGGCTCGAAAAAATGAATAAGGTCCTTGCCGAAAGCTCAGTAAGGGATGAACTGACCGGTCTTTATAACAGAATGGGTTATGAGAGGATAGTCATACCTTATCTTGATGAATTGCGCCGCTCGAAAAAGAAATCCGTCATCATGGTTACCGACATCAACAAGATGAAGGAGATCAACGATAAGCACGGTCACCTCCGCGGTGACATGGCGATCAAGACCGTTGCAAACGTCATAAAGAGCACGGTTCCTGTCAGCTGGAAAGCTGTGAGGTACGGCGGAGACGAGTATGTGATAATCGGTGATTACGATGATTCCGGAGATGTCAATGACATAAAGAACGATATTATCGGGAAATCCATGCAGGTGTCAGAAGACCTGAACATGCCGTTTAAACTTAGCGTCAGTGTCGGTTATGTAATAATCGATCCGGAGAATACGCTTGAAAATGAGGAATACTTCCGCATGGCGGACGAAGCAATGTATGAAATGAAGAGGGAAGCACATAAAAATGATATTAACAAATGACGAACTCAAAAAGATATATTTCGGATCTTATGAATTCGAAGAGACTCCGGACGGATTTTTAAAGGCAAACCAGTATTCCGGACCGCAGATGGAGTATTTCAATAATGCTCTGGAAAGGTGGGCGGAAAGATGTGATGCATCGACTGCAAAGACTTTAGAATTTACCACGGATGCTTCGGAGGTTTCATTTGACTATAAGATAATCTGGAAATGCTCTGAAGATACTGTCGAACTTTATGTTGACGGTATGGCTCATCAGATCTTTTACATCAAGGACATGAAGGATGAAGGCAGCATCAGGTTTACGCTGCCGGAAGGCACTCACAGCATCATGATCTATCTTGCTGTTGATGCCACCATGCTTATCAGGAACTTCTCAATCGATTCTTCTTATCAGGTTCCCGTAAAGAGCACTAAAGTCCTCTGGCTGGGTGATTCCATTACCCAGGGTTACGGACCTTTGCGTTCGTCAGAATCATATGTAAGCATCGCAAACAGATATCTTGGCTATGACATAATCAATCAGGGTATAGGCGGATATATTTACGACAAAAAGTCGCTAATGAAAATGCCGGGTTATGAACCCGACAAGATAATTATCGCATTGGGCACCAACCAATATGGTGATGAGACCATGAAGGATATCGAAGAGTATTATGAAGTCCTTACCGGTATTTACGGTACGGAGATTCCCATTCTCTGCATTTCACCTATCTGGAGAGGAGATAATATTGAGGCGCTGCCTGTTTTCTTTTCTTTCTGCGAAAAAGTGAAGGAGATAGCCGGAAGATATCCGAACATCAGGGTAATTGACGGTCTCACTCTCGTACCGCATCTGGAGGAGTATTATCTCGATAATCTCCATCCGAACTGTCTGGGAACAGAGACTTATGCGGCTAATCTGGTAAAAGAAATGAAGAGGATCGGATTCTGAGATAGGATCGAGGTTGATCGCGGATTTATCAGTGCGGACTGTCATATGCCTTATATACGTTCGACTGATCTGGGTTATGCGATCAATACCGGAAGTGTCGGTAATTCACTCGGTGTCCCGAGATGCCATGCTCTTCTGATAGAAGGAATTACCGGAGGAAAGGAATTATCGCCGATAAGCATGAGTATCATCAGCATTCCTTATGACAATGAACTCGCTGCAAAGATCGCCGAAGAGTATCCTTTGCCGAACCGAGAGGCATATAAGACAGAGATAATGACAGGCGTATACTCGAGATGATAAGCAGATTATTGTTTAGCTAATTCTATTAGTTTTTCGGTAAGTTCATCATCTGTCAGGACTTCAATATCGGGTCTCCTCTCAGGAGCCGGAAGGCCGCGTCTGTTGATCCATATGGAGTGCCAGCCGGCATCCAGTGCACCGGTAATGTCTTTATCGTAATTGTCACCGATCATCCAGAGTTCGTCAGGTTTTAGGGACAGTTTTTCTTCAATGATCCTGCATAATCTCACGTCGGGTTTGGGTATCATTATGTCACCCGTGACGATTATGTTGCTGCGGTCAAACCATCTGTCCAGTCCCAGCATATCGACCTTGTGCCACTGATGCTTCGATTCGCCGGCAGTAAGCACCGCGAGCTTAGTGTCAGGATCGGCGACAAATGCATCAAGTGCCTTCTTCATGTCTTCACTTAACACCATGTGGCTTTGCAGTTCCAGATATACGTCAGCGGCTATGCATCCGTCTTCTTCTTTGTAGGGAAGTCCAAGAATGCGGAATGTCTCGTTATAACGCCAGCCGTTTGTCTCTCTTGTCGTGACCTCACCCGATTCAAGTCCCGCCATGTTGACATCGCTCTTTTCGTAATAGATCCTGATGAATTCGCGCCAGTCATCTATTTTGACGCCAAGCACTTTCTCAGCCGCTTTTACGAGCAGATCCTGTCTGCAGTACAATGTATCGTCTATGTCAAAAACGATCCCTCTCATGGAGCCTCCGGATCAAGGTGATTTATGAACCAATGTATTATATAAAGTAATGTCGTTTTTATAAAGACAGTTCAATAAGTATTCCGCTTTGCAGTATCCCATACCCCGAAAACATCGTGTTTACGGACTTTTTACAGCCTCCGGATACGCGCCTCAGATTTCACGCAAATAATCATTTGACTATTTTTGACTTTAAGAGTATATTGTTGTTGGCACTCGAGAGGTTAGAGTGCTAATCGGAGAAGGGAGAGACCAAAAGATGCAGTTAGACAATCGTAAAAAAGAAGTCTTACACGCTATTGTTGATGACTATGTATCGACAAATGAGCCTGTCGGTTCCAAGTCTTTGATCGAGCGTCACAATTTCCAGGTCAGCTCCGCGACTCTCCGTAATGACATGGCAGAATTGGAACACATGGGCCTCATCGAGAAGCCTCATACTTCTGCAGGCCGAATTCCTTCGGATAAGGGCTACCGTGAATACGTTAATTCTCTTATGACGATCGATGAATTGTCTCCTAAAGAGCAGCTCGAGATCGAGAAGAGGATAGATTCCAGCGTCGATGAGGTTACGGATCTCATTAAGAACGCCACTCATACGCTTTCTGAAGCAACCGGCTTTGTTTCTCTTGCCATGAGCCCGAGACTTAAGAAGAGCTTTCTCAAGCAGCTTAAGATCCTCATGATCGAGCCGGGCAAGGCACTCGTGGTAATGGTACTTTCTGCAGGCGTAGTTAAAGACAAGGTAGTCAGGATTCCTAATTTCCTTAATGACGAGCAGATAATGAAGATATCCGGAGCCATTGAGAAGAACCTTACAGGCAAGCCGCTGGACGAGATCACGCTTGTTACTGTCGAGAGCGCGGGCAAGAGCACTGATGTTCCGGAGCCTCTTCTTAAGCAGGTATTGTACGAGGCTTATGCAGCGATCAAGCAGGCTGATGAGCTCAATATATATCTTGAAGGCGAGCACAGGATGTTAAGTCTTCCGGATTTCAGTTCTTTGGGACGTGCCAGGGATCTTCTCGGAACTCTTTCGGATTCCGGAATGGTTGCCGGATATGTAAACGAAATGGAGAACTCCAGAGAGCACAGTTCTGATGATTCTTTCATGATAAGGATCGGTCAGGAGATAACGTTAGAAGGCCTTGATGACTGCAGTTTCATTACGGCGACTTATAATCTGACGGATTCCGTTTCGGGCAATATCGGAGTAATAGGACCAAAAAGAATGCTTTATTCGAAGGTAATATCGCAGATTGATTTCGTTAAGAAGAAGCTTAACAAAGAGATGCAGAGATTTACCTGATCAGGATACAGAAAACAAAAGGGAAAGGATGATAAAAAATGGCAGATGAAGAGTTATTTTTCGGGGCTGATGACGAGCCTGTAAAGGATGAAGCCGACAACAGCTCCGTAGAAGACGCCGCAGCTTCCGATAAGGCTTCCGCCGAAGGCGGCGAGCAGGAAAGCAAAGAGCCTGAAGAAACAAAGGAAGAGGCAAAAGAGAATAAGGAAGAAGAAAAAGCTGACGATTCCTCAAGCGAGCTCGAAGCAAGATACATGAGTCTCTACGCTGAGTACGACAACTACAGAAGACGTACCCAGAAGGAAAAGGATAACCTCTATGCTGATGCGATCGCTACAGTTACAAAGGAATTCTTAACACTTATCGATAATCTTGACCGCGCAGTGGATGGCGCTAAAAAGTCTGATGAGACATCACTTGATAAAGTCATTCAGGGAATGGAACTCGTCGGAAGACAGGCCCAGGACACGCTCACAAAGATCGGTGTCGAAGAGATACCCGCAGAGCGCGGAACAAAATTTGATCCCAATCTTCACGATGCGATGATGCACGTTGACGATGAAGAACTGGGAGAGCAGGAGATAGCGATGGTTTTCGCTAAGGGATATAAGTACAAGGACAGAGTCATCAGACATGCTCAGGTCCAGGTAGCTAACTAAGTTAAAAACAATTAAGACATAAAGGAGAAAGACAATGGATTTAATAAGATCAAGTTTGGTGCCTACAGTAATCGAGACCACAGGTCGCGGCGAGCGCGCCTATGACATTTATTCCAGACTTCTCAAGGAAAGGATCGTAATCCTTTCAGAAGAAGTAAACGCAGTAACAGCAAGCCTTATTACGGCTCAGCTCCTCTTCCTTGAGGCTGAGGATCCCGATAAGGACATCCAGTTCTATATCAACAGCCCCGGAGGATCCGTATCTGACGGTCTCATGATCTTAGACACTATGCGTCTGATCAAGCCTGACATCCAGACGATCTGCATGGGTATGGCAGCTTCAATGGGTTCCGTACTCCTCTCCGCAGGTACAAAGGGCAAGCGCTGCATCCTGCCTAACGCAGAAGTAATGATCCACCAGCCTTTGGGCGGTGCACAGGGCCAGGCAACAGAGATCCTCATCGCAGCAGATCACATCAAGGATACAAGAAAGAGACTCAATCAGATCCTCGCAGATAACTGCGGAAAGGACTTGGAGACCCTGATGAAGGATACGGACAGAGATCACTGGATGACAGCCCAGGAAGCACTTGATTACGGCATCGTAGACAAGATCCTTGTAAGCAAGAAAGCATAATAAGCAGATAGATTAAATTAGCGGTTCGAAATGAACCAGGAGGAAAAATAATATGGCAAAAGTAATCGGTATTGACCTTGGTACAACAAACTCATGTGTTGCAGTTATGGAAGGTTCGGAGACAGTAGTCATCCCGAATCCCGAAGGAAACAGAACCACACCTTCAGTTGTAGGTTTTACAAAGACAGGCGAGCGTCTCATCGGACAGGTCGCCAAGAGACAGGCAGTTACGAATCCTGACCGCACTATTCAGTCGATCAAGAGAGAGATGGGTTCAGACTACAAGGTATCCATCGACGACAAGCAGTACACACCTCAGGAGATCTCCGCAATGATCCTCAGCAAGCTTAAGAGCGACGCAGAGGCTTATCTCGGAACACCTGTCACACAGGCAGTTATCACTGTTCCTGCATATTTTACGGACTCACAGCGTCAGGCTACAAAGGACGCCGGCCGTATCGCAGGTCTCGAGGTTTTGAGAATCATCAATGAGCCTACGGCAGCTTCCCTTGCTTACGGTCTTGATAAGGAATCCGATCAGAAGATCCTCGTTTTCGACTTGGGCGGCGGTACGTTCGATGTATCCGTACTTGATATCGCTGACGGCGTATTCGAAGTTCTTGCGACAGCAGGTAACAACAGGCTTGGCGGTGACGATTTCGATAACAAGATCGTTGACTTCCTCGTAGAGTCTTTCAAGACATCCGACGGTGTTGATTTAAGATCTGACCGTATGGCAATGCAGAGATTGAGAGAAGCAGCAGAGAAGGCTAAGATCGAGCTCTCAGGCGTTACTTCTTCCAACATCAATCTCCCTTACATCACGGCTGATGCTACAGGTCCTAAGCACATGGATATCACTCTCACAAGAGCTAAGTTCGACGAGCTTACGGCTGACCTCGTACAGAAGACAATGGATCCTGTTAAGCGCGCCATGAGCGATGCTTCAGTATCTCCTTCAGACATCGACAAGATCCTCCTCGTAGGCGGTTCCACAAGAATCCCTGCAGTTCAGGACGCTGTTAAGAATTACTTCGGCAAGGAGCCTTTCAAGGGCATCAATCCTGACGAGTGCGTTGCGATCGGCGCAGCCATCCAGGCAGCAGTCCTCACAGGCGATGTTAAGGGACTCCTGCTCCTCGACGTTACACCTCTTTCTCTCGGTATCGAGACAATGGGCGGCGTATGCACAAAGATGATCGAGCGTAACACAACGATCCCTACAAAGAAGAGCCAGGTATTCTCCACGGCAGCTGACGGCCAGACACAGGTTGAGGTACACGTACTCCAGGGTGAGCGTGAGATGGCTGCCTACAACAAGACGCTGGGCAACTTCATCCTTGACGGTATCGCACCTGCACCCCGTGGTGTTCCTCAGATCGAAGTAACTTTCGATATCGATGCCAACGGTATCGTTAACGTAAGCGCTAAGGATAAGGGAACAGGCAGAGAGCAGAAGATCACCATCCAGTCCTCTTCCAACATGAGCGAGGAAGACATCCAGAAGGCTGTTAAGGAAGCTGAGATGCACGCAGCTGAGGATAAGGCTAATAAGGAGAAGGTCGAAGTCAAGAACCAGGCTGAGACAGCTTGCTATCAGGCAGAAAAGACCATGAAGGATGCCGGTGACAAGATCTCTGATGCCGACAAGGCTCCTGTAAATGACTGCATCACAAAGCTTAAGGATGCCATCTCCAAGGATGATACCGAAGCTATGAAGAAGGGCACTGAGGATCTCCAGCAGGCTTTGATGAAGCTCGGCGAGAAGATATATCAGGCAGCAGGCGGTGCAGCAGGTGCCGGTGCAGGCCCTCAGGGTCAGCCTTCACCTGAAGATTATGCAGGTTACGGCACGGAGTCCGCAGGTCCCGATGCATCAGGAGAAGGTGACGGCTTCAAGAATGCCGGCGGCGACTTCTAATTCAAATAAAATCTGATACAATAGTCCGGCACGTCTGATATTCAGGGGTGCCGGATGAATGTATGTTAGGAATAAGTGCTTTTCATTAAGCGCGAAAATAAGATCGGAGGGGTTCCTCTTTGGCTAGAGATTACTATGAGGTTTTGGGAGTATCTAAAGGTGCTTCCGATGACGAGATAAAGAAGGCTTTCAGACAGCAGGCCAAAAAATATCACCCGGACTTACACCCGGGCGACCAGGAGGCTGAAGCAAGGTTCAAGGAAGTCAACGAAGCCTATTCGATCCTTTCTGACCCTGATAAGAAGGCTAAATACGACAGATTCGGTCATGCGGGCGTCGATCCGAACGGATTCGGCGGAGGCGGCTCAGGCGGAGCTTACAGCTCTTACGACGTTGACCTGGGCGATATCTTCAGTTCATTTTTCGGAGGAGGCTTCGGAGGCAGTTCCAGAAGACGTACCGGTCCGCAGAAGGGCGCCGATCTTAAGTATCACATGGCTCTGGAATTCATGGAGGCCGCATTCGGCTGTTCAAAGACTTTTCAGATAACAAAAGAAGACATCTGCAAATCCTGTAACGGTTCCGGCGCACAGCCCGGAACGACTCCCGAGACATGTCCGACATGTAGAGGTGCAGGACGTGTACAGCAGCAGACCCAGACGCTTTTCGGAATGACCATGGTCACCAAATCCTGTCCTACATGTAACGGCAGGGGAACGGTCATCAAGACACCTTGCACCCAGTGCAGAGGCAAGGGAAGACTCAAGACCATGAAGAACATTAACGTAACCATTCCTGCCGGTGTTGATACAGGCGATCTGCTTCCTGTAAGGGGCGAAGGCGAACCTGGTACAAACGGCGGTCCTTACGGTGATCTTTATATCGAATTCAAGGTCAAGAAGCACGATGTCTTTGACAGGAGCGGGATCAATACATCCTGCAGTGTTCCTATAACATTCGCACAGGCAGCTCTTGGCGGCGAGGTCGAGATCCCCACCATTTACGGTAAGGAGAAGTATAACCTCAAGGAAGGCACCCAGCCCGGTGATTCGATAACTCTGAGGAGCAAGGGCATTCCGAACAAGAATAACCCTAACATGAAGGGTGACCACGTCGTTAAATTCGTTCTCGAGGTTCCGACCGGTCTTTCACGTGAACAGAAGCAGCTTCTCAAACAGTTTAATGACACTTTGACAGACCGCAATTATATGAAGAGCAGCCAGTTTTTCCAGAAGATAAAGAATTTGTTCAAGTAATCTTTTCGCGGGAGATCTCATGTGGATATCCCGCGTTTTTTATGTGAGGACTTTTTATATGAGATGGGCAGAAATAACTATCAGGACAACAGAAGAAGCTTCCGATGCTATTTGCGAGATGCTCGCGCAGTCTGGCGCTGACGGCATTGCTTCGCAGGACCCGGATGAATTCCGCATGACAGTGGATAATGATCCTCTGAGTTATTGCGAGGACGGCACGATCGAAAGCTACGGTCAGGACGTTATTATCAAAGCTTATTTCGCGGAGACTGATGACGGCGTTATCCGCATGGGCCCAAAGAGCGAGGAATTTGCCAATCCCGAAGGTGTCGGCATGATCTACGGTGCCATCACTGACAAGGAACTTCCTACTACCGAGGCTATGGAATATATCAAGCAGCGCCTTACTGACATCGGTGAGTTTCTGCCTCTCGGCAAAGGCTTTGACGGTTTCAGATATGTCGATGACGAAGACTGGGCAAACAACTGGAAGAAATACTACGAAGAGTTTAAGCTCTCTGACCGTATCGTCATATGCCCCTCATGGATAGAAGAAGGTGACTCCGAACTCGAAAAGGATGCGATAAAGGTTATCCTCGATCCCGGCTCCGCTTTCGGTACCGGTACTCACGAGACGACATCAATGTGCGCAGAGATCCTTGACCAGGTGATCAAGCCCGATACCTCAGTGCTTGATCTCGGCACCGGTTCCGGCATCCTGGCAATCATTGCAAGCAAGCTGGGCGCCGCAAAAGTCGACGCGGTCGACATCGATTCTATGGCCGTTAAGGTCGCTGAAGAGAACAGTGCCATAAACGACTGTTCCAACATCGAGTGCTACACCGGTGAGCTAAAGAGCGTTAAGAATGCGCCTTATGATCTTATTGTCGCCAATATCATCGCTGACGTTATCGCTGAGATCGCCTGTGACATTCCGGCCGATCTCGCTGACGATGGTATTTTCGTATGCTCAGGGATAATCGCCGGCAAGAAGGAACGCGTAATTGATGCCCTGAAAGCTGCCGGTTTGGAGATCATAGAAGAGCGTTCGAAAAATGACTGGATGGCGTATATCGCGAAGAAGGCGTAAGGCCTTAAACTTATTAATTTCTGTTTGACGGACTAAAACCGAATAATAGTCAGATTGGTCCGTCGAGCCTTTCGAAAACGGTGTCATGAAAGGAATTGCGCAACCCTTGCAAGCAAGTTGCCCGATTTGTGCTTTATGCTATAATATCTTGTTATTTAAAAGATATAGGAGATCTGCAATGAGATACGCGGCGCAGAAGGGTACGAGGGATATACTCCCTTCCGAGATTTACAACTGGCAAAAAGCTGAGAAAACTTTCGCTGATGTATGCCATTCATTTGGCTATGAGGAGATTAGAATACCGACGTTCGAACAGACAGACCTGTTCCAAAGAGGCGTTGGTGATACTACTGACGTTGTAACCAAAGAGATGTACACCTTTGAGGACAAGGGTGGCAGAAGCATCACTTTGAGACCTGAAGGAACTGCAGGCGTCGTAAGAAGTTTCATTGAGAACGGCATGACAAGTCTTCCTTCACCGGTAAGACTCTTTTATAACATCACTGCTTTCCGTTATGAGAAGATGCAGAAGGGCAGGATGCGTGAGTTCCACCAGTTTGGACTGGAATCTTTCGGAAGCGCAGGTCCTGATATAGATGCTGAGATCATTTCCGTCGTAGACGTATTCTTCAAGAAGATGGGGCTTAAGAACATTGCGCTCCACATTAATTCCATCGGCTGTCCTTCCTGCCGCAAGGAGTACAACACTCTTTTGAAGGATTATTTCAGACCTCATGTAAGTACCATGTGTGAGGACTGCCAGGCAAGGTTTGAGAAAAATCCGCTCCGTATGATCGACTGTAAGGTTGACGGCGGTAAGGATATCGTTAAGAATGCGCCGAGGCTCATAGATCACCTTTGCGACGACTGCAAGGCGCACTTTGAGGGTCTGAAGGCAAGACTCGACGGTATTGGAATTTCTTACACTATTGACCCTAATATCGTAAGAGGTTTGGATTACTATACAAGAACGGTTTTCGAGTTCGTTTCTGAGAACGTCGGAACGCAGGGAACGATCTGCGGAGGCGGAAGATATGACGGACTGGTAGAAAACTGCGGAGGCGCATCAACTCCCGGTATCGGTTTTGCAATGGGCGTTGAGAGACTTCTCCTTGAAGCTGAGGCTCAGGGCGTTTTGAGCGAGGCTCCGGGTTATGTCAAGCTCTATATCGCTACAATGTCTGAACAGGCGAAGATCGAAGCTTTGAAGATCTGTTACGCTTTAAGACTTGAAGGCATAGGCTGTGAGACGGATATGGCCGGAAGATCTTTCAAGGCCCAGATGAAATATGCCGGCAAGCAGGGCATCCCTTATCTTGCTGTTATAGGTGATGATGAGCTCGGTTCCGGTGAAGTCAAGATCAAGTATATGGCTGACGGCACGGAGACGCCCGTAAAGCTTGATTCACTTGTCTCTTACATGACTGGAAAATAATTTAGATTAAAAGTAGCATTTGCTGGAGGTAATATATGCAGTCACGTACACATACATGCGGACAATTAAGGATCGGGGATGTCGGTAAAAAAGTCCAGCTCGCAGGCTGGCTCGAGAATTTCCGCGAAGTTGGTGCAGAGCTCGGATTCGTTGTCATCCGTGATTTCTACGGAACAACCCAGGTGGTTATAGAGACAGCTGAGATGATGAAGACATTCAAGGCTATCACTAAGGAATCAACGATCAAGGTTGAGGGCACTGTAAGGGAAAGAAGTTCCAAGAACCCCAAGCTCGATACAGGTGATATCGAAGTGGTTCCTGATAAGGTTACCATTTTAGGCCGTTGCCGTTATAACGAGCTTCCTTTCGAAATAAACCACAGCAGAGAGGCTGATGAAGCTTCAAGGCTTAAGTACAGATATCTGGATATCCGTAACCCTGAGGTTAAGAAAAATCTCATCCTCAGGAGTAACGTTATCTCAGCGTTAAGAAATGCTATGATCGCTCATGATTTCATGGAGATTACAACGCCAATCCTTACGGTATCTTCACCTGAAGGCGCAAGAGACTATCTTGTACCTGCACGTAAGCATCCGGGTAAGTTCTATGCGCTTCCCCAGGCACCACAGCAGTTCAAGCAGCTTTTGATGGTTTCGGGAATCGACAGATATTTCCAGATCGCTCCCTGTTTCAGAGATGAGGACGCCAGAGGTGACAGGTGCCCCGGTGAGTTCTATCAGCTTGACATGGAGATGGCTTTTGCGAGCCAGGACGATGTCTTCGAGATCATCGAAGACGTTCTTCCGCCTGTTTTCGCGAAATATGGTAAATACAACAGAGCATCTGGCTCTCCTTTTGTACGCATTCCTTATCTTGAAGCAATGGAGAAGTACGGTACTGACAAGCCGGATCTTCGTATCGATCTTACTGTCACGGACGTAACGGATCTTCTCAGGACAGAAGAGTTTGCACCTTTCGCTGAAGGCGAGATAAAGGCAATCGTTATTTCTGATTTCCACGAGAGCCGCAAGTTCATCGATAAGACGATGGAAGAGGCCCAGATCCAGTCCGGAAGCAAGGGATACTGGTTCAGGATGGATGAGAACGGCGAGATCGTCGGAGGCATTTCCAAGTTCGTAACTCCCAAGAAGGACGAAGTTGTTGCCAAGCTTGGCCTTAATCCTGACACGCTTGTAGTTCTTTCTAGCGGAACAAAGGGCACCGCTCAGAAGATGGCAGGCGTTCTTATCAAGACTTTCGGCGCAGCAGTTCCCGGTCACATGGACAAGGAACAGTATGCATTCTGCTGGATAGTTGATTTCCCGATGTATGAGATCGGTGAGGAATCAGGCGAACTCGAGTTCTGCCACAATCCTTTCTCAATGCCGTCCGGCGGTCTTGATGTTCTTCTCAAGGCTGAAAAAGGCGAAATCGATCCTCTTACGATAATGGCAGACCAGTATGACCTCGTAGTTAACGGTATCGAGCTTTCTTCAGGTGCCGTACGTAACCACGATCCTGAGATCATGATCAAGGCATTTGAGCTCGTAAGACTTGGCGAGGAGGACGTTAAAGCGAAGTTCCCCGCCATGTATAATGCGTTCTGCTATGGCGCTCCTCCGCATGCAGGAATCGCTCCGGGAGTTGACCGTATGGTAATGCTTCTTTCGGGCGAAGAGACTATCCGCGAGGTTATTCCGTTCCCTATGAACAAGAATGCGCAGGATGTCATGATGGGCGCACCCGGATATGTATCCGACAAGCAGCTCGAAGAGCTTTCGATTTCCATAAAAGCAACAGCGGAAACAAGTGGGGAAGAATAATGTTGGAAGACGATAATAAGCAGTTAGATTTAAACGAAGATTCCGAAGTGGCTGCTGATAATGAAGCCGGCGAAATCATTTCCGAAAGCGAAATCATTTCCGAAAGCGATGTAAAGCCGGAGGAAGAGATCAAGCCTGAAGAAGATAAAGTTTCCGAGGATCCTGTTAAGTCCGGGGATGACGTAAAACCTGAGGAAGAGACCAAGCCTGAGGAAGAGACCAAGCCTGAGGAAACTGTTAATACTGATGAAGCAGAAAATACCGATGAGGAATTAACAGCAGAAGAAGTTGTAGCTTCTGAGACGGAAAATTCCGCTAAAAAAGCTTCTAAAGGTTTTAAGCTCGAAAAAGGAACCACCGCATATGAGATATTTGACTGGCTCCGTACTATCTGTATAGGCGTTCTTGCAGGCGTATTCATCGTTGTGTTCCTGATTCAAAGGGATAATGTTTACGGTGATTCGATGGCGCCGACTTTGTCTTCGGGTGATGTTGTATATGCGCAGAAAATATCCAACTATTTCAAATCGTACAAGAGAGGCGACATCGTCGTTCTGGACGGTCATGATATGGAAGGTTATAACTCGAAAGAATATCTTATCAAGAGGATCGTCGGACTTCCCGGAGAAACTGTAAAGATCGAGGACGGTCATGTCTATATCAAGCCTGTAGATTCAACAGAATTCTTTTTGCTGCAGGAGAATTATATTTCTGACGTAATTGCTACCAGAATGAGGGAAGAAGGCTTGAGAAAAGGCTACAACGAAGTAACCTTAGGTGAAAATGAATATTATGTTTTGGGTGATAACAGACCCGTAAGTAACGATTCACGTAATCTCGGACCTTTCACAAATGACAGGATCAAAGGCGTTGCCATTATCAGGGTTTACCCTCTCAGTGAGATGAAATTGCTCTAAAAAAGGAAATGACTTAATGAGCAGTGACTATAGAAAATACATAAGAAATTTCTGCATCATCGCGCATATCGATCACGGAAAATCCACGTTGGCTGACCGTCTGATCGAGCACACTCATGTAAAGGAAAAGCGTGAGATGACCGACCAGATCCTCGATAACATGGATATCGAGCGCGAACGCGGAATTACGATCAAATCTCAGGCTGTAAGGCTTCCTTATGAGGCATCTGACGGTAATACATATCTTTTTAATCTCATCGATACTCCGGGTCACGTAGACTTCAATTACGAGGTCTCGAGATCTTTGGCAGCTTGTGACGGCGCTATCCTTGTAGTCGACAGCTCGCAGGGAGTAGAGGCTCAGACTCTTGCTAACGTTTATCTGGCTGTAGATGCAGATCTTGAAGTCCTTCCCGTTATCAACAAGATCGACCTTCCTTCAGCAAGGCCTGAAGAGGTCCGTCAGGAGATCGAAGATGATATCGGTATCGATGCATCTTATGCGCCTCTGATCTCTGCTAAGAGTGATATCAATATCGATGAAGTCCTCGAAAAAGTTGTCGAGTATCTTCCTGCTCCTGAGGGTGATGAGAATGCGCCTTTGAAGGCCCTTGTCTTCGATTCCAAATACGATTCATACAAAGGCGTAATCGTCAGCGTAAGAGTTAAGGACGGTACCGTAAAGACCGGTGACCGTATAAAGATGATGCACTCCGGAAAAGAGTTCACGGTAACGGAACTCGGCATGTTCCATCCCGGTGAGCTGGTTCCTACAGAAACGCTCAAAGCAGGCGAGGTTGGCTATATCTGTGCATCAATAAAGAACGTCAGGGATACCGCGCCCGGTGATACTGTCACACTTGCAGACAATCCCGCGACTGAGCCTTTAATCGGTTACAAAGGTATCCAGCAGATGGTTTTCTGCGGAATGTATCCCGTTGACGGTGCAAGATACGGAGATCTTAAGGATGCACTCGAGAAACTGAGACTTAACGATGCTGCGCTCTCTTTTGATGCGGAGACTTCGGCTGCATTGGGATTCGGATTCAGATGCGGATTTTTAGGACTCCTTCACTATGAAGTAATCCAGGAAAGACTCGAGCGCGAGTTTAATCTGGACCTTATCAGCACGGCACCTTCCGTTATTTACAAGATCCATCTTATGGACGGTTCAGTAGTCGATTGTTCCAATCCTACGAACATGCCTGATCCTACGACGATCGATTATATGGAGGAGCCTATCGTTAAAGCAACGATAATGCTTCCGAAGGAATATGTTGGCAACATCATGGAGCTCTGTCAGGAGCGCCGCGGCGAATATACCGACATGAAATATCTTGATGACAAGCGTGTAATGCTCCATTACATGATGCCTTTAAATGAGATAATCTATGACTTCTTCGATGCTCTTAAATCGCGCACGAGAGGCTATGCTTCATTGGATTATGAACCTGCAGGATACATGAGATCCAAGCTCGTCAAGCTCGACATCCTGCTTAACGGTGATCCGGTTGACGCTCTGTCATTCATCGTCCATGCCGACAAGGCTTACGGAAGAGGAAGAAAGATGTGCGAGAAGCTCAAGGAGAACATCCCGAGGCAGCAATTCGAGGTTCCGGTACAGGCTGCGATCGGTGGCAAGATCATCGCTCGCGAGACTATCAAGGCTTACCGTAAAGACGTTACTTCCAAGTGTTACGGCGGTGATATATCACGTAAGAAGAAGCTTCTTGAAAAGCAGAAGGAAGGTAAGAAGCGTATGAGACAGGTAGGTTCTGTCGAAGTGCCGCAGGAAGCCTTCATGAGCGTCTTGAAGCTTGATGAGGAGTAAGAATACAGCATCTTTTTAAGCATTGTGAAAATAAGACCCGGTTTCATGTCAAATCGGGTCTGTTTTTTTGCGCCTGGATATTATTCCGATCATATGTGTTAGACTTTTCTATATGGGGGTATGGAAAAATGAAAAACAGGCGTATTGTTTGTTCTTTTCTTGTATGTGCACTTGCTTTATGCAGCTGCTCAAAGGCTTCTGAGACTACCGAATCAACTAAAACCACTACATCATCAACAACCAAAGAAACCACGCTGGAAACGGCTGGGACGTCAGAAAACGGGAATCATCCTTCCGGATTTATTCTCTATGATGTAGAGGACAATACCACTGCCGCGGAAGACTTTACAAGTTCCGAGAAGTGGGTTCGTGTAAAGGATGATTTTATATACGGCGATGGAACTCATACTTCCATGATCAGGGCCTCTCAGGAGTACCCCGGATTTGCTGAAGGTGACAGCTGTGATAACGTTACCCGGGATCTTGAGCTTCCGACACAGGTTGATGATATCAGTATCGTGTGGGCGAGCTCGGACGAATCGCTTATCAGCTGCGACGGCAAGGTTACTCCGCCTCATGAACACAGTAAGTACGTATTGCTAACGGCAACTTTTGAGAGGGAAGGTATTACAGCCGAGAAAGCCTATGTGGTAAGAGTCGCAAGGGATATGTTTGCTGATATCGGTACGGACAAGATCCTGCCTCTCGACAATTATAACGAGATCTGGGCATTTGAAGCGATCGGCATCGATACAGATAACTGGGATTATCCCGGATGGTTCTACGAATACGATGAAATGGGGCAGTTGTACTTCTTCGAAGACATAATCGATGACCTTTCGATCTATGATGATTCCACCGCAGCTATCGCAGATTACTTTATTTCAGGAACACTGGTGGAACCTACAGTCGAGACTGCCCATGAATCCTACCTGATGTTCTATTCAATGCGAAAGATATTAGGCTGGAAAGATAACAGCGAGATGAGATTCGAAGGCATTATGGGAGATGGTTATACCGTTATCTACGATTATGCACAGTATTATAACGGAGTCCCGACAAGAGGCTGGGCGAAGATCATTATCGGACCATATGCCGGTATAAATATGGTCCACAGCTGGATCTTGCAGATACCGGACGGATTCGATGAAAAGCCGTCGGTTTCCGAAGAAGAAGTAAGCACCGAATACAATATAACTAACGTGACGCTCGCAATCACAGAGTATAACGGAGAGATAAAGCTCATCTGGAGAGGCTATTCCACAGAAAGTCCCGAATATGTAATAGTAGATGCGAAAACAGGTGAGGAACTGTCTCGCGGTTCAACAGTAATAAATTAAGGGAATAATCTGAAATTTGCGTTTATCATTTAACGCTGAATTAGCACCTGCAGTGTCACCCGTCAAGACACCGGCTGCGCCTTGCATACGCAGTCTTGACTGCTGCCACTTTGCAGGTGCTTTGTAGTGTTTAAGGTGCGCAAGGCGCACCTTGCATCACAGATGCCGGTGTTACTGATCTGATGGTATTAATAACTCACGATTATGTCCTGCCACATGTTTCTAATATCTTGTTTCTACGTCGCGTCACCCAAAAACCTATA
>JAEFAV010000052.1 GCA_016288885.1 Saccharofermentans sp. | reverse complement strand
CGGTGTAAAGGTCAAAGGGATTCCGCAGGACATTGTGGATGCTGTCATTCATGTGTTAGGACGCGGCGGGGCAGAGTGGCTGCAAAGACCGCTTACTAATCAGTTTGGCGGGAAGACCGCTAAGGAAGTCTTAGAGATGCGAAATGGCGAGAAGGCTCTAAAGGCTGTCATCATGCGCCTGCATTGATAATTATGAGGAAGAGATAAAGGAGCAGCAATAGTGGGGGACAGCAGATTTGTTTCATATTCTGATAGCGAGAAAGAGATCGTCAGAGAGGGTATTGGTGCGGTCCGCAGCGTGCTGACCGGAAATGATGAAGATGCCAAACTCAGGCTGCTGTTTTGCCTTGACTGGTTTATGGATCCCTATTACGGACAGGATATTTCTGACATCAAAGATGAACTGATAACCCTGCTGCAGGAGATCGTGGTTTCCGATAAGTCAATTCACGTTAAGGAAGATGCTCTTGAACTGCTGGATTCTTATTGCCAGGGCCCGTTTCCTGTGCTCGAAGCAAACCTTGAGCATGTGGATGAAGAGATACTTCCACAGGTTGAATATACGGTTAATTACCATAGGATCGAGAGGATTTTGCCGGTCATGGTAGAAGAGTGCAAACGCTTATATAAGGAGAACAAAAGCAATTGTCCTGATATTTCCGACCGTTATTGGATCTTGTACGACAAGAAACTGTCTTACCATAGTAGGGACTCTCTAATAGAAATGTCTTGGCTGTTCGAAAAGGATGATCTGATGGCCGGTGTGACTTACCAGGGCAGAGATATTTCGCTGAAGGATAAGAGCGATTTTTTCTTTAGACCGGAAATTCACTTTAATATTTTCCTTAAGGAAGGAAAGGCGATCATCACGTATTACTTTGCGACAAGGTGGGCCAGATGCTTGGAGTATGACCTGACGTGTGTTGATGATAAGTATTCTTTAAGCAACATGAAGGTTGTGTGGGCCGGCTGAAGATACTGTTGATGTATTAGAACCAAAAATCTGCTCATGCAACAAAAAGCCCCTCCTAATTGTATATAAGATATCATGCCGTCGAAATGATAAATGATCCGGCGATTCGTCTAAGTGGAGGATGTATGAAGAAACTGTCTTGCGTGTTGTTATCAATTGTTCTTATGCTGAGTCTTCCTGCGTGCTCCGATGATAAGACGAGGCTTTATGCCGGTGCATGCACTTATTATGCTGACGGCGGCCTGATGAGCTTCATCGAATATGTGTATAAATATGACAAGAACGGCAATCCGGTGAAAGAATGCGCATACTATAACGGCAAACTGAAAACAACGATAGAGCGCGAATTCGATCCATCAGGAAGCTTCACCGAGAAGAAGACCGACAACAGGGATAATGTCGAGTATCTGAGAGAGTACAACAAGAACGGTGTCATTAGAAAAGAAACCACCTATGACTATGACGGCGAGGTCGAAGAAGTTACAGAATATAACGAAGCGGGATTACCTGTCCGTAAAGAGTCTTTTTCGTGGACATATACCGTTGAATATGAATATGATGACAAAGGGAAACTTCAAAAAGAGATCGAAACCGATTACGACGATAACAACGTTGTGGGAAATATCTACGAGGATATTTATGACTCCGAGGGAGAAAGAATTCAGAGAACCATCATTTCGCCTGACGGAAGCACCGTTCTGGCCGAGAGATGCGAGACGGTCGAAGACGGCAATAAGAAGACGGTAAACCAATATGACAGTAATGATGAGCTCCGTTATGTTACCGAGAAAGAATATGATGCGAAGGGAAATCTCCTCAAGAAAATATCTTACAGTATCAAAAACGGCGACAGAGAGTTCCTGTCTTCTTCAGAATATACCTATGACAAAGAAAGCCGCGTCATTGACTTCGTCTACGTGCTTGGGGACAGGACCGAAACCAAATACGAATATTCGGATGAAGGTTATCTTAGCAAGGAGAGCATCATTACCCAGAAATGGCTCTCAAGCGCGGTTTACAGTGACGGATCAGATGCCGAGCTTAAGGAAGTCATTACGGTCAACCATTACAACGCCGACGGGGAAAAGACGGAATCGGAATATTTTGTCGGAGGAGAACTCAGTTCATATACCGAGTATTATTATGAAACTGTGAAGGTGAAGAGCGGCAGCAAGTCCCAATTTGATTTCAGGGACAAAAAGCGTAAGCTCGATGAAAGGGCAAACAGAGTATACTGATGAGTATTATTGCATCCGGAGTACAGGAGGTCTTAAAGGTGATCAACAAAAAACATATCTTGATTTCTATTCTTGTCGCAGGCTTCATTCTCACTCTGCCTGCATGCTCGAACGTGGCTGAAACGACTGAAACTCAGGTTTCCACGTCTGTTACTTCGACAAAGTCTTCGAACTATAAGGCTCCTGATTTTCCGGAAGGTATGGAGCACGAACCGCCTCAGGGGATGGGAATCGACATTTCAAATGAGGACATCTTCGAGAAGGGATATTACGCCGTCCAATACGATTCATTCCCAGGCGCATATTTCTACTGGTCCTCGAAAAACAACTCCGGATCAGACATCGAGTGGAGCGTATATCTTTCCGACAAGGAACTCTCGGAAGACGAGATCAAAGAGCTTTCCAAAACAAAATCGTTGGGAGTCAACGAAGGTTCGGATGCAATAAGTGAGGGCCAGTGGATATACGTCCTTTGCAGCATCAATAAAGAGACTGCATCCGCACCGGTCGACGCGACATTCCATCTCTCCAGTTTCAGGGATTACGCCTGACGGGTAATGTCATTTGAGGACAGGAATTAATATACGGGCATGTTATAATTCACTTGTACAGAGGATGAAACATGTAACTGATACGGTTGTTAAATAGAAGATGATCAGAAGTTTTGATGAAATGGAATTACGTGAAACGGAATTCGAAAAAGCGTCCGCATTGGACAGCAGCGAATTCGAGAATATCCGTAATGAGTTTTTTAAGAAGACTGTCGTTCATCCTCTCATTGGAATTATCATTGCGGCTGCGGTTGCTTCGCTTTGGTTTACCGGTGTCATTCAGAAACTGTATGTGATCTCTGATGTCATTACTATAGCGCTGATGTTTCTGGTGGCGTTTTGCATAGCTATGAGTGCCTATCTGACCGTTCAATGCATAATGTCGTTGTTTATTTATTTCAGGATCAATAAGAAGGATTTCTACTGGCATGAAGGCCGTATCACACGCAAAAAGCTGTTGTGGACTGTAAAGTATCTCAGAATGGACCATTATTATCTGGTAGACGATGAATACTGCAGCAGAGTCGCTATTAATCCGAGATACAGAACAGGAACAGAGGTGTATTTCCTGTATATCCCCGGATTCTGGGAAAGCTCATGTATCGGAGGATTCGTAGTCAGGAAAAGGTAGGAATCCTTGGATAAGATAATCAATCGTTTTAACGATTAAGGAGAATATAGGTATGGGAAAAATACAGTTTAAATATCATCCCAATATTTATGAGGATGACGTTCTTGTTCATAAGAGCGGTATATGTCAGTGCTGCGGTAAACAAATAAG
>JAEFAV010000051.1 GCA_016288885.1 Saccharofermentans sp. | reverse complement strand
CAGCCTGATTTCTCTTGAGATTGTGGCTGGAGACCTGCAAAGTCTCTTGGCTATGTAAGCAAACGTAAAATCTTCGGCAATGAATTTTTCTATCAGAGCTCTGTCTGACAGAGATAAATGCTTGGACATATCTGGCTCCTTTCAGGCCGGACAGTACCATATTATTCATTGTTTTCGGTGGGTTTGTAAAACTAAATGTGGGATTTGTAACGGTAAATGTTCAGAAAAACTCTAATTTAGTTTTACATTCAACTCCATGCGAGATCTGTCGGAAGTCCGATTATTGTCAAGTCAGCTATGCGAAAATATTAGTTGAGTATATAAAAAATGACCGCCCTCCAGCCAAGGTAAGCGGTCATTAACTTGATAGCTTTCTGAGGTAACCGTCAAGTAGGTAACACCTCTTATGTTTCAATTATACTCCGCTCACTCTAATTGACAAGTTTCAAACATCTCACATGTGTTCATCGAAAAAACCATCAGGCAGATCATCATGGGTGTCAGCCATAAATTCCTCTTCGGCCTGATCTGCACTCTCATCTTCTGACAAAGGCGGATCCATAACCTGCTCATCGTCCTTGTCTTCATCGAAATCATATTTCTGCGCCGCTGCATCAGCATTCGCCGTTCTCGCATAAGGGCTGTCAGGATCAACAGGATCTTTCTCACTGTGTTCATAGAATAGCGTCTTGCTCGGGATCCACCACACAGTATCTTTTCCTACCTGTCCATGACGGTTTTTCGCAAGAAAAATGTATGCCGGTTCGGCTTCGACGCCTCCGATAATGCTTGTAGTGGGTGCAGCATTATTAGAAGGAGTGTTGCCGTTATCTTCAATGTAATTAGGTCTGTGAACAAACATGACCGTGTCGGCATCCTGCTCAATAGCGCCTGAATCACGGAGTTCAGAGAGCTTTGGCACCTGTCCGTCAGCTTTTCGGGAGAGCTGCGAAAGCGCAATGACCGGAATACGGAACTCTTTGGCAAGGAGCTTAAGCCCTCTGGAAATGGTCGCAACCTCATCGTTACGCGATCTTCCTTTCAGTCCCTTTAATTCAATAAGCTGAAGATAGTCAACGATTACAAGCTTCGGCGGATTGCCGGATGCAGCAAGCTGCTGTATCTTAGCCTTCATTGTTACCGGATTAATGTCGACGCTCTCATCAAAATAGATCGGGTATTCCCTCATTTTTAACAATGCCCGGTCCAGCTGTTGTTTGTCGCTGTCCGTCAATTGGCGCGATCTGATTATATCCTTTACGCTTTTTGTCATTGCCGAAGACATCATTCTCTTTCCGATCTCTTCCTTGGTCATTTCGAGCGAGAAAACAACCACTGTCTTCTGATTAGCCGCAACATTTGTGGCGATATTCATGGCAAGAGCCGTCTTGCCCATGCCCGGACGTGCTGCAAGGACGTGAAGCGTTCCCGGACCTAAACCGCCCAACATGGCATCCAGCTTCGGATAACCCAGTTTGATCTTATTCCCCGAAGCCTCATCGCGCATCTCGGCATAAATGTCGGCTAAGGTTGATTTAAGGACATCTGTCATAGATGCAAGTCCCTTAACTTCATTGGAACCTTTAAGCTCAGTCATGTTGTTAATTGCTCGGTCAATAATATCGGAAGCACTCAAATTGCTTCCTAAAGTATCTTTCCTGATCTCATTGGTTATCTTGAGTATTTTCGCCCTGGCGCTACGGTCTTTAAGAGCATCGATATAACTTCCAAGAGCAGACTGGACCGCAATCGTGTCTCCGACCCGGTACACATATCTCTGGCCGCCAACCATATCGGCCATGCCTCTTTTCTCCAGCTCAGCGAAAACAGTTATCCTGTCGATCTGCAGGTTCTCGTAATACATCTCGAGAATAACGTCATATATACTGCTGTTGCGCTTATCCGTGAAATCATCAGATGTAATCTTATTCTGAACCAATTCAACGATAGAACTGTTCTTACGCATGCAAAGTGCAAGAACAGCCATCTCGACTTCAACGTCATTATATCGGGTTAATTCCTGATCAATTAGATTATCCATAAATATCAGTTCTCCCTCACACTCCGGATAGGCTCATTATAGGAAAAGTCAAGTTCTGATAATGGGACAATTATCCGGTTATTAGGACAATGTTTTTGTCATTCCAGTTAACACAAAGTTTACTTGCACCCATAGTGATGATTCGATGGGATACACCGGATATGAAAACAAAGCTCTTTCTGTCAGACTTATCGAAAAGTTCATCACTTACCAAAAAGCAATTGCTTCTTGCTTCCTAGCCCAGATGTCTGTCGCAAAGCTTCTCTGCAATATCTTCATTTACTATCGTTCCGGTTATCTTGTAGTAGAACATAAGAACACCTCCTGTAATCGACACTTTTTATCTTCTGCCCTGATTATAGGAGGTGGTATGTTCGCAAATTGTCCCATATAACAGCACGTTGACTGATATATGTGACGATGCTACAATTCTTTCAGGAAAGCATGGTCTGCAAAGACGGTTGCTTCCAGGTTGTGTAAAATAATTACCTCACCCTAGAGTGAAGTGAACCCCAGAAGTTGGACGATTAAAATAAGTATAAGGACTGATTCCTTGCCTGGCAAGGAGTCAGTCCTTTCAATTTGACCTGAATTCTCTCATTGTTGTAGTACTCAATGTATTCTTCCATAGCCTTCTGTAGCTGTTCCAAAGTCTTGAATTCATATTCGTGTCCATAGAACATTTCGTTCTTCATCTTTCCAAAGAAGTTTTCCATTGGGCTGTTATCTAAGCAATTGCCTTTGCGTGACATAGATTGTGTTATTCCTCTTTCTCTTAGTTCCTTGTGGTAGTGAAACATCTGATATTGCCAGCCCTGATCAGAATGAAATATGAGATTGCTGAGGTCATCGAATCTATCGAATGCCTTAGTCAACATATCTTTTATCTGCACATAACTAGGACTTCTTGAAATGTTATACGAGACTATTTCTCTGTTATACATGTCCAGTATCGGAGACAGGTAGAGTTTGCCGGCTGCTATATGAAATTCAGATACATCCGTTGTCCATTTCTCATTAACATTAGTTGTGCTGAAGTCTCTTATATATTCTGTTCTGTGATTTTTGGTGTCTACTCTCTTATACAGAAGCTTGTTATCTACAGTTCCGTTGAAATCACCTTTATAAGACTTGTATTTGGCTCTAGGCGTAATTCCGTACAGGTTAAGCTTGGACATTAGCCTTTTAACTGCTTTGTGGTTTACTGTCCAGCCTTCGTTCTTAAGTTGAAGGGTAATTCTTCGGTATCCATAACGCTTATGGTTATCAGTGTAGATGGCGGTTATGGCATCCATAAGATCCGAATTCTTAGTATCCGGATCGATTCGGTCCTTCCAATAGTAGTAATCCGATCTGGGAAGATGCGGCAGTGAGTCGTTCGAGTTAATAGTCTCAAGGATAAAGCCTAACGAACACTTTAATTCTTGCCTTAACTCAGTCACTGCCTCTGTCAATTGTTCTTTTTCTTCTTTTCTTCCTCGTGAGTTAAGGCATACAATTTTTTTAAGTATTCGGC
>JAEFAV010000036.1 GCA_016288885.1 Saccharofermentans sp. | reverse complement strand
CTCAGCAATCCTACGGCTGCCATATCCTTTTAGATGTAGCTTATAAATCTCTTTTTTATCCTCAAAAGATAATTTCATAGATAAAAACCCCCGAAGTTTGTCCAACTTCTGGGGTTCACTTCAGAGTACCAGTCTATGGGTGGGGTTTTTATTTGCGCTTGTATCTGGTATCCAGAAAGGCAAACAGCTTCAACAACAGTGTAACTACGCCGATCAATAATCCGATCAAAGTTATTACAAGAGAAATAATCTCATAATCTGTCATATTCACAACCTCCTTTCCTAGACTATCCCGAAGGAAGTAAGTACTCGGAAGCAACCGCCCATAAATGCAGGCCGTACCAATACTATTATAGCAAAGACGCGAACATTTGTTTTGCTTGTAAATTCTGTTTTTAGGACAATATAAAACGGATCTGCATCTGATTCATAGCACCTGCAGTGTCACCCGTCAAGACACCGGCTACGCCTTGCTTACGCAGTCTTGACTGCTGCCACTTTGCAGGTGCTTTGTAGTGTTTAAGGTGCGCATGGCGCACCTTGCATCACAGATGCCGGTGTTACTGATCTGATGGTATTAATAACTCACGATTATGTCCTGCCACATGTTTCTAATATCTTGTTTCTACGTCGCGTCACCCAAAAACCTATACCCTTTCAGCCCTTAATTTCTTGTCGGTTTCATAGGGGTATTTTGCCGTGGTTTTGTTATATTCCTTGCAGGTTTCTGTAATATTGTGTCGGCTTTCGAGGTTTTTGTCGGATTCTTTTAATGATTTCTTGTGTGCTTTTCTTTGACATTGTCGGTATGTTTTGGCAGTTTTCCGGTGTTTATGAGTGTTTTATTCAATGCGACGCTGTCTAACCAAAAATATTCAATGTCCAAAAAGCGACAAACAGTGTCCAATAATTCAATAAACTAAGCCTATTCAGCGTTTTTATCTGGTCATCCGAGGTCTCAGAAATCAACTGTTTCCGGCCAAACTCATGCCGACAATGTCAAAGAAAAACCGACAGGATTTCCGACAACTTCTCGAACAAAACCGACAAATACCTACACGATATTACAAGAACCTACAAAGAATCCCTAAAACCTCTTACAGAATCCCCTAAGGATACGACAAACTATAATGGTCCGGGAGGCATCATGTCCGGGCTCCAAAAATATATTCTGGCAGACAAACCGGTTCAGCTCCGAGAGGATAAATAACAGATTGTTCAAGGCACGGCATCTTAGATGCAGGAGGCGCCTTAGCGCCTCTTAAACACAAAAAAGCACCTGCAAAGTGGCAGCGGTCAAGACTGCCGAAGGCAAGGCGGAGCCGGTGTCTTGACGGGTGACACTGCAGGTGCTAAATCGCGTCGTGGATATCACGTGCATACATCGCGGATATATGGGAGGCTTACAATTATATCTACTTTACAAGTGTCTATAATTTAGGCACATTAATGATCTCCCAAAAGTATTAAAGGGTTGCCGTTGATGGCAACCCTTATGGATTTTTAAAATCGCACTGATTCTTACCAGTCTCTGCGATTATAATTGATGACTTTTTCGTCTTTAACTGCAAAGAAAATTATCACTCTTTGCGGTTCTTCTTTTTGGCCTTCTTTTCGAGATACATTGCTTTATCGGCTTCGCCCATGCATTCGACGAGGTTGTTCCAGGCGGTCAGCTCGCAGGTGCCGATACTGGCGCTCAGTTCGTAGGGATATTTGCCCTTTGAATTGGCTTCTTTGATGTTGTTTCTGACGCTGCGGATGAACTGGCCGATCCTGCCGACATCGGAAAGGATAAGTACGGCTGCGAATTCGTCGCCGCCCATGCGGGCTACGAACTCCTTGGGATTGAGTGCGTTATAGATGCACTTGCCGATCTGCTTGATCGATTCGTCGCCGGATGAATGGCCGAACGTGTCATTGATGTACTTAAGACCGTCCATGTCGATCGATACGACGGCGAGATCGTAGAGCTTGTTGCCTTCCTTGTCGAACAGTTCGGTGATCTTCTTTTCGAAGCCTCTTCTGTTCAGAAGTCCCGTGAGCGAATCCTTGGTGTAAAGATCCATGATGTCTGCGATACCGAAGTACTTCTGATAGAGATCGAGCTTGTTGATGACCTGGCCGACCTGCATGAAGATGAATTCGATCTTTTCGTTGATGAAGCCGGGCTCGGCGGTGTCGACAATGAGGACTGCGTAACCGTAAACGACGTTCTTGTTTGCGACCGGAAGGAAGATGACCGTGCCGATGTTATCCTTAAGGAAGCCTTCCGGTAGGAGAAGCTCTTTGGGGAATGATACGGCTTCGGTAATGATGTTTCCTTCTTTATCAAGATAGCCGCTCAGGAGCCTGTCGTTCTCGCAATACCTGCACAGATAGCATTCCTTGACGCTCGAGACCTTTCTTTTGAGATTCTTCAGTGTTGCTTTGATAAGATTCTCTCTCGTAAGGCAGTCCTCGAAATCAGCGCTTAAGAGAACGTATTCTCTCATTGACTCGATCGATTCAGCCTTGTTGATCTTAAGGTCACGAAGCACCTGATAGACGTCTCTGCCGGCGTCGCTGTCACCGGTACTCTCACGGACTACGATGGTTCCGGGAACGTTAACGTAAAGGTCGCAGTTCTCTTTCGCGTAGATCCTTTCGAGAAGGTCCATCGCTGCGTCTGCGAGGGTTTCCTCGGAGATCTCGATGGTCGTAAGAGACGGTATGTGGTCTGCTGCTTCGACTATGTTATCGATGCCGCTGATCATGGTGTCGCCGGGTACCGAATAGCCGCGCTGGATAAGTTCGTCAATGAGCGTGACAGCCTCATAATCGTTCGAACAGATGATCGCTTCGGGAAGCGAGCCGTCTTCGCGGATAAAGAACTCGGCGGTCTGCGGTCCCTGGTTGATCCAGTAGTTACCGTGGAAGATCTTATCTTCAGTGACTTCATAGCCTGCCTCGTGCATAGCGTCTTCGAAGCCTGCCCTTCTCTCTGCAGAATCAATAAGATCGTCTCTTCCGGTAACGAATCCGATGTCGCCGGTCTTACATTTCGCGATGACATATTTCGCGATCTCATGCATGATCGCCCTGTTGTCGGGAACGACATTAAAGAAGCCGTTGATCTCGGCCCTTATGCAGACGATCGGCGGTACGTCGGGATCAGTCAGCAGCTCTTCGATAAGCTCTTTCGAAAGGCCGGCCTGATCGATCGTATCGGCGCAGAGAATGATCCCGTCATATTCGTGGAGAGGCGGCAGCGAAAGGATGCTCTTGTAACCGATGACCTGGAGGGGGTTCCTGGTCGGAATGGAGCAGTTGCCGAAAACATCCACCCTATGACCTTTCTTCTTTGCATAGGCGTCAATGCTTCTGATGATGGACGCGGAGTAGTCCCTGTACATATCTCCGATAAAAGCACATATCTTCATAGCATTATTATATGCATCAAAGAAAACGTGCCGATAAAGAACTCATTAATATTTGATGAATAAAAAACTACGCAATTATTAGCACCAGACTCAGAGCACTGCTGCTACGGTCTTGAAGAGAACGCCGATGTCTTTAAAGAACCCGAATTCTTTCACGGACTTGAGGTTATATTCCATTTTCGCGGGCAGTATCTCTTTAACATAGACTTCGTCAGCGTCTTCTGCCTTCTCGAGGAGCTCTGCCTCATCCTTATACTCGATGCTCGCGATGGACGTGATTCCTGCAGGCATGAGCAGCGTGGCGTTCATCTCATCCGTGTATCTGTTTACGTATTTTACGACCTCGGGCCTCGTGCCTACGAAACTCATGTTTCCTGCGAGGACGTCGAAAAGCTGCGGGAACTCATCGAGCCTGTGATCACGAAGCTTAGAGCCCACCTTAGTTATCCTTATGTCGTTATCGACGGTAACGCTCGTGCCCAGTTTCTCGGCATTGTTGACCATCGTCCTGAACTTGTGGATCCTGAACTTAGCGCCATATGTCGTCACTCTTTCCTGCCTGAAGAACACCGGGCCTTTCGAGTCGCACTTGATCATGATCGCGATGATGAGCATCGGGATCCCGAGCAAGATAATGAGATCCAGTGCAGCGCAAATATCCAGAAGACGCTTAAAGAACAGCCCCGCCTTACGCCTGCTCAAAGCATCGTAATATGGCTTTACCGCTTCAGTCTTCAATTCGTCAGGAAGCTCTTCCCACTTGGGAAGTATGTACCATCTTTTCGGATTTAAGCGCTTCTTTCCGTCCTGCATATCACTACTCTGTTAATGAACAAATCACAAGATGACCGCTCCGATGATCTCCGTGCCGCTGTTATCGATGAGGCTTATCTCACCTTCTATATCTTTTTTCAAAGAAACATTTCTCTGCTCCAAAAGCACGATTCCGTCATAATCCGTAACGGCTTTAAGGACCTCGGGATCCTTATGGATTCCGGGCTTAAGATCTCCCTTAAGGCCAAGCGATTTCACGGCGTCTCCCATAGCCTTGGGATCGCACGTTCCGGTGATCAGGATCTTGCCGTAAGACCTCGTGATGTTCGCATAATTCGCGCCAATGAGCTTCAGATAATCATCTTTGCCTATCGCCGTATCGTCTCCGGTCTTAACGTCAATGAATGAAGCAAATCCGGATCTCTTTCCCGAAGGCTTCATAACGCCTATCTTACGTACATTAAAGATGCTGAAGAACTGCGTCTGCGTTATGATCTTTTTCCCGAAAACATACTTCAGGATAAAGAACACTGCCATAACGAATACGCCAGCAAGAAAACCTATCGCACCGAACTTAACTGCGGGCTTTACCATGGACATTACGCTAATGCTGTTTACGTTTGTACCTGAGGAACCTGCACCGTTTCCCGCTCCCGCATTCTCAGCAAAATATACAAGCAGTTCTTCCTTGTCAGAAAGACCTAACTCACCAGCGATCTTATCGAGAGATTCATTGTAAGTAACGATCTGCTTCTGCAAAGTCTCGAGTCTTGCAGTCTGGGTTACCTGACCCTCTCTCGTGGTCTGATCGATCTTTATTACCTGTTGGATTCCTACGACGGAGATCTTATGCGGAGCAACGGAAACGTTAAGCTCAGAGCATACGTTTTCGATCTCTTTAAGCACGATATCAGTTACTTCATCGACAAATTCTTTCGAGGGTCCCAGGATGCTGATATACATCGAGCCTGCCCTGTCGACATCGTTATCGAGGCTTATTATCGTGGAGCCTGCGGGCGTGCTGCTGAATGTGATCAGCTCCTTTATGTAATCGGGCTTTGTGCCGGTCTTATCTGCATATTCGGAAAGATAATTTCCTGATTTTATCTCGCGCTCGTAAGCGCTGAAGAGAGCGGTATCCAGACCGTTGGTGTCATTGTTTTCGAGAGTCAGAACGATCTGCGCGGTCGACTGGTATTCATTCTCGGCATCGATCTGCATGAAGACAGAATCCGTAAGATAATGTCTCTGATTCTCTATCTGCGCATTGATCTTATCGATCGTATAAACGATGTCCCTTGCCCTCTCGATCTTCTGGACGCGGAGCTGATACTGGTAATCGGATTCACTATCACTGAGCCTTGTGCTGCTGTCCAGAACATTACTGGATCTTGACCTTTGGATAAGTTTATAAGAGAACAGCAGTCCGCCGATAACGACAGCAACGAGCAGAATAAATCCCAATCTCCTGATAACCGAATACAGAAGATCCCTGATGCTGATCACAGGATCATTATCTTCCTGCTCGAGCACACGGATCACGCCGTTATCATTTATGTTGTTGTCACCGGACCTGTTATATCTCGGATTCATCAGAAGTCTCCCCCGGGGCTTTTTAACTTATTGATTATATTATTATTGGCTTTTATATACAAACCGACCGTTCGTGATATTTGTGTTATTATTCGGGTAAATAAATTTGTGGAGAAACAACAATGGATAACTCATCACTTTCGCAAAATGAATATGAATTTCTCGAAAAGCTCATTTCCATAGAAAGCACGGGGGCTACGCCCTGTGTAGACGGCAAATACGGCACTCTCCCGTATGGCGAGAAGCCCTTCGAAGCATTGAAGTTTTTCCTTGACGATGCTTCCGCTTCAGGCATGAGGACGGGCATCATCGAAAACCGCGTCGGCTGGTGCGAATTCGGTCCCGAAGGCGCAGATATGATCGGAATCGTCTGCCACCTGGACGTCGTTCCCTCAGGCGAAGGCTGGGATACTCCGCCCTTCACTCTCACACGAAAAGACGGCATGCTCTACGGCAGAGGCATCGTTGACGACAAAGGCCCTGCCTGCGCGGCTTATTTCGCAATGAAGAGACTTATGTCTGACGGATATACGCCATCTAAAAGGATCCGCCTTATCCTCGGAACTGACGAGGAGCGCGGATGTTCCTGCATCGAGACATATGCCGAAAAGGGTGAGATCCCTTCTTTCGCGATCACTCCTGATGCTGAATTCCCCGTCATCTATGCTGAAAAAGGTATTCTGCAGGTAAAGATCGTTTCAGATGAGCCTTCCAAGATCCTTGCAAAAGGCGGCTCTGCGGCTAACATGGTCCCCGCATCCAGCTCTTGCCTCATCGAAGGCAAAGAATACTCCGCCAAGGGCAAGATGGCACACGCTTCTAAGCCTGATCTGGGAATAAACGCTATTTTCGAGATGGTCAGAAAACTTGATGAAGAGTCAATAGATTATTCGTCTTCCCCGATCCTTTCATTCATCAGCACGGAGATCGCTTATTCCGACGTCTCTTACTACACCGGATGTTCGGTCAGCGATGAATCAGGCTGCGTAACGGCCAATCCTTCCGTCTTATCCTGTGACGCTGACGGCGAATCCCTTGTCATTGACGTCAGGTGCCCCGTGAGCTACTCGATGGATGATATCGTTTCCAATCTCGCAAGACTTGCGGCTCCTTACGAGCTCACGGTCGAGATCTTAAACAAGATGGAACCGCTCTATAAACCTAAGGATCTGCCCGAGATCGCCATGCTCACGGACATCTGGAAGGAGAACATGCCTTCTTACAAGGGATTTAAGCCTGAATACTTAACCGAATTTACTGAACCCGTTGCCATCGGCGGCGGAACTTATGCCAGACACATGCCCAACACCATTGCTTTCGGCATCCAGGCTACCTGGCAGGAAGACCAGTGCCACCAGGCGAACGAATGCCGCGCGCTCAAAGATTTCGAGACAGACATTAAAGTCTTAGGCGAAGCGATAAAAGCATTGGCCGGAGAATAATAGCCTTGGGCAGATAGTTAAACCCGGCCGGCAAGTAAAACACTGGCAAGATAACATTAGCCGAAGAGTAAAAACGCGCGACAACATCTATTATCGCGCGTTTATAAATCAATCTGAAAACCCTAACTTACAGCACTCTTCTGATGTGAGCAATACCCGAAGCATATGCCATGCTGGACTCTACAACACCCGTTGCAGTTGACTGGGCATGTACGTATTTTCCATTGCCGACATAGAGCGCGGAGTGCTCCATCGTACCGTCACTGTTCTTATCGAAACAGATGATGTCACCAACCTGGATCTCGTCGAGGCTAACCTCATATCCGCAATAAGACTGGCTTGTAGCACCGTGCGGCAGCGAGATATTGTAATAAGTCTGATAGCAGTACATAACGAAACCGGAACAGTCGAAGCCGTCAGGTGAAGCGCCGCCATAAACATATCTGCATCCGATGAAGCTCCTTATGTAAGAAGCGAAATCGCTCCAATCCTCAGAGCCGCTGTCGTAACTGCTTGTCGGAACAGGCGTCGGTTCAGGCTTGGTCTCAGACGTATAGCTTGCCTTAACATAGTAGCCGTCATCAGACTTGTACCAGCCGTTGTCAGTCTCCGCAATGACATGGATCTCAGAACCTATGGACAATGTGAAAAGCAACGTGTAGGAGATTCCGGGGCCGCTTCTTGCATTGAGCGCAGTAGTCGAATAAACCGTAAAATCAACGTCCCATTCTTCATAGTCCTTGGTATCGGAAGAACTGCTGTCATTTGAAGGCTCGGAATAATCGTCATCGTCATCATCGTCGTAATAATAGTCATTATTGTTTGATGGCGTGTCTGTATCCTGGCTTGAAGACGAAGTATCCTCATCGTCGTCATCATCATCAGTATCTTCATCCTTTTCAGGCTCGACCTTAGTAGACGAAAGATGAGTGCTCAGAACATAGCCCTGCTGACCGTTTGCGAGCTTGATAAAAGACCACTCTCTCGTATAAGAGATCCTCGTAACGGCATCACCGATCTTCAGCTCGGTAATTACGTCTTCGTTCTCGTCATTATCCTCATCCGTATCTGCATCAGTATCAGCGTCGGCATCTTCGTCGCCCTCTTCACCGGCATTCTTTTCAGTCTTGGCGGAAACGAGGACCGCGTCAGAAACGACCCAGTAAGTGTTGCCGTCATAAGTGATCGGGTCACTCGGATCGGTACCGAATTCGGAAGCGATGTCGGAATAAGAAGAAACGGCAATGATCGTATAGTCATTAATATCAAAATTACCCATACTCATGGGAATATAAGCGGTCTCTTCAGCCTGAAGATCCTGTCCGTAGAAAAGGTCCTCGAAAGAAACTGCCTCATCTCCCAAAAGCGCCGGGCTCTGAAGATCTATCTCTTTTGCAGATCCGCAAGTATAAGCAGTCACGCAGCCTACAGCAATCCCTGCAGCCACAACTCCCGATACGATGTTGATCAATCTGTAATTCAAATTTCTGTTATTCCCTTCTTGGCGCGGACTTGCTTATCCGCGCGCAAAGTCTATAGCTTATTTTATCATTCAACGCCTTGTGAATAACCCAATAATCAAGCAAAACTCGGGCAGAACGCGAAAATGTAACGCGTTTGTAATTTGAAGAGATCTGACACTCAATACCTGATGGGGTCAGACCCCATAGCAGATGTACATTATTTCTCGCTTTTCAAGAGAAAATTGCATAAAACAGTCTATTTGTGCAATTTTGTCCTGTATTTTCGAAAATAGTTGCACAGCCCTCGCTTACTTAGAAAAGAAAAATAATCCCTACGCATTAGTTATTTGCGCAGCATTCCCGCCCGATGAGAAAAATAATAATCCCTCAGCACGAGTTAATTTGCGAAGCAAATTTTGTCCGAAGTGCGAGGGATTATTATTTTTCGACCTGGTGGCTCACTGGAGGTTCGAACTCCAGACCCCTTGATTAAAAGTCAAGTGCTCTACCGGCTGAGCTAGTGAACCATTTGGCTGGGGTGGCAGGATTTGAACCTACGAATGCGGGAGTCAAAGACCCGTGCCTTACCCCTTGGCTACACCCCAGTATGAAGAGGCAATAAAAATTTGGGGTGGGATATGGGATTCGAACCCATGATATCTAGTGCCACAAACTAGCGCTCTAACCAACTGAACTAATCCCACCATTTCAGCCAATTGCCTTGAAATTATAATGGTAAGGGGTTTTCAAGTCAAGCATTTGAAGTCTTATTATAAATTCATTACGTTAGACATTCTTTTCAAAGTTCATCAGATTCATTTAGGTCCTGTTTTTGACGTTGAACCGCAGAGCGGCATGTTTTTCGACACATTGGGTTTAAAATATTAATATATTTGCACGCACTGGGTAACATGTACTATAATGCGACAAAAAATCAGGAAGTAATAATATGGAAGAAGAATTATCTGTATCCTACATAACGATGCCCAAGGGCTTTAAGGCAAACGGCGTTTCGGCCGGCATGAAATGCGCCGATCCTGCCAACATCAACGAGAACGATCCCAAGTCCTCTTACCTTGACGTCGGCATGGTCTATTCCGACACGCTTTGCAACGTCGCAGGCGTCTACACTTCCAATCTCGTTAAAGGACACTCACTCGTCAGATCCATCGACATCATCGAAAACAAGGGTCAGGCAAAAGGCATCATAGTCAACAGCAAGGTCGCAAATGCAGGCGTTGGCGCTATCGGTGTCGAAGATGCCTGCAAAGTCGCTGAATGCGCTTCTTCCCTGCTCGGCTGCGACGCTTCGGAGATCTTAACGGCTTCCACGGGCGTCATCGGCACAAGGCTCCCGCTCGATAAGATCACCGGCGTCATCCCTTCACTCGTAGAAGGCCTCTCTTCTTCCGAAGAAACAGCCCACAACGCTGAGTATGCCATGATGACCACTGATACAGTTCCGAAGGAAGTGTCCGCCCAGATCGAGCTCACAGACGGCAAGACCGTCACTATCTCCGGCATGGCTAAGGGCTCCGGCATGATCCACCCCAACCTCGCCACCATGATATGCGTTTTCACGACCGACTGCGGCATCGCTTCAGATTCGCTGAAGAAGATGCTCCAGAAGGCCGTTAAATACACGTTCAACAGAGTTTCAGTCGACGGCGACACATCAGTATGCGACATGGTCGTAGTGCTCGCAAACGGCGCTTCCGGCGTCGAGATCGCCGAAGGCACTGAAGATTATACTATTGTAGAAGAGGCTCTTTGCGGTCTCTCAGAAGACATTGCAAGGATGCTCGCATCTGACGGAGAAGGCGCCACCAAGTTCGTCGAGATCGAAGTCCACGGCGCCGCAAACGAGAAGGACGCCAAGCTCATCGTTACTTCCGTCGCAAGATCTCCTCTCTGCAAGACCGCATTCTTCGGCGAAGACGCCAACATCGGCCGTATCCTCACGGCCGTCGGCTATTCCGGCGCTATGTTCGATCCCGAGAAAGTCGACATCAGGCTCTCCGGCCTTCTCATGTACAAAGACGGCGCAGCCGTGGCTTTCGACGAGGAAGAAGCCTCCAGGCTCCTTTCCGAGCATGACCTCAAGGTTGACATCACACTTTACGAGGGCGATGCCTACGACAGGATGTTCACCTGCGACTTTTCGTACGATTACGTAAAGATCAACGGAAGCTACAGGACGTAAGGTGTTCGGAACTTAAGCTGCATAAGGCAGATTCTTTTGTCTTTTTAACTCAAATTCTGATTTTTCGAAAAAGGGTTAAGATTTTAGCTGAAATCTTAACCTTAATTCTTTATTTCGAAAATAGCGTTAAGCTTTTTCCAATATTTTTATCTTAAATCTCGAAAATAGATATTTGCGTTAAAAATATCCTCAAAAACTTAACCTAAAAATCCAATTTGCGAAAAAGGGTTAAAATACATCAACACAACAAAAAACAGCCCCCATGACAGGGGGCTGCACAATTCAAATTTAACTAAGAACCCTTACTCCTCAGCCTTAGCCTCTTCAGCAGCCTCAGCAGCCTCAGCGGGCTCCTCAGCCTTTACCTCAGGCTCCTTGGGCTCGACCTTGACGGCCTTGGATGCGAGATACTCGACTGTCTTTCTGGCGCGGATGGAATCCTTGATGAAAGCGGAGTCATCGCCGATGGACTTCTTGACTTCATCGAGATCCATCTTATAGGAGTTAGCGATGGTCTTAAGCTCTTCTTCGTAATCCTCATCACTTACTTCGGGATTGATCTTCTCTGTGATCTTTTCGATTACGAGTGAAGACTTAACTCTTACTCTTGCCATGGGCTCCAAAGACTTCTTGAAGTCGTCCATGCTCTGGCCTACGTACTGGAGATACATGTCGAGAGCGATGCCCTGGTTGGACATACGTGCTGCCTGATCGTCAGCCATCTGCTCTACTTCGTTCTGGATCATCGGCTCAGGGATGTCGATCTCGCAGTTGTCGCATACGGCGCGGACTGTCTCGTTCTCGAAGCCTGACTTGTTGTCCTTGTCAGCTCTCTCCTGCTGCTTAGCTCTTACGTCAGCCTTGAGTTCATCGAGTGTATCGAACTCGGAAACGTCCTTTGCGAACTCGTCGTCGAGCTCGGGAACGACCTCTGTCTTGATGGCATGGATCGTTACGTTGAATGTGGCATCAGCGCCCTTAAGGTCTTCTGCGTGATAATCTTCAGGGAACTTAACTTCGATCGTGAAGTTCTCGCCAACATTGTGGCCGATTACCTGATCCTCGAAGCCGGGGATGAAGGACTTGGAACCGAGCTTAAGGTTATAGCCCTCGCCCTTGCCGCCTTCGAATGCAACGCCGTCCTTGAATCCTTCATAGTCGATCGTTACCGTATCGCCCTCTGCTGCGGGACGGTCCTCAACTTCCTCGAGGGAAGCATTTCTCTTTCTCATGCGCTCGATCTCAGCGTCAACGTCCTCATCAGTTACTACCTGATCCTTGAAAGGAACTTCAACGCCCTCATAAGCCCCAAGCTCGAACTCAGGCTTAACGTATACTGAGATCGAATACTTGATGCCTTCATCGTTGATGTCCTGAACGTCCATCTCAGGTCTGGAAACGACCTTGAGATCGTGCTCCTTGACTGCGATGGGATACTGTTCGTTAGCTAATTCAGTAATAGCGTCCTCGAAAAGAACGCCCTCGCCGTAGTACTGGCAGACAAGCTGATAAGGAACCTTGCCCTTACGGAAACCGGGAACCTGGAAACGGTTCTTGTTCTTGTTATAAGACTTCTTCAGCGCTCCGTTCCACTCTTCCTTGCTGGCTTCAAGGTTAATGACTACCTGGGAGTGTTCTTTCTTTTCGATCGTGGATGCCATGTTATATCCTCCAAAATATTTATAAATAGATTAATAGCCGAGTATGAATTGTATCACAGCGCGGCAAATGATTGCAATATTATAATACGGTAACTTGTATTCCCTTAAGTACATCGAGCGTCGCCTGATGTAGATCGGGCGCGAAAGATGCCGTGAGCTTCGAATCTACGATGACTTCGGCTTCAGGCGCAGCTGCTTTCGCGATGACCGCATTCGAGAGAACGCAGATGTTCGACACGAGGCCGCAGACCTCGATGGCGCTTATCTCTGAAGCGTTTTCCTTAAGGTATTCAGCCAGCTCGATGCTTCCGAAAGTCAGCTTCTCGAAAACCTTCTTATCTGCGAGAATATCCTTTAATTCATCGCAGAGACCGTGGCCTTCAGAACCCTTGATGCAGTGAGGTACGGGAAGATTCTTTCCTTCCTGCGTCTCCATGTAGTTCTCGAAATGAGTATCCAGCGTATAGACGATCTCATCCCCTGCTTCCTCAAACTCTTTAATCCTGGCGATGATGCCGGGGATGATCTTATCGGCTCCTTCAAAGCCAAGGGCACCGTCAATGAAATCCTTCTGCATGTCGACGACAACGAGAACCTTGCGCATGTCATAACCTCCTTAAGGGTAATAAAAAAGCTGCCGCGAATTTGCAACAGCTTTGTATCTGGCGCGCCTAGCAGAGCTCGAATCCACAACCTTCTGATCCGTAGTCAGACGCTCTATCCAGTTGAGCTATAGGCGCGTATAAGCATTGGTCTCCCAATAGCCTAATAATCATATTACTTGACGCCTTGAATGTCAATCTCGTTTATTGCTTAACGCATTGAATGTCATTATGGTTTTAGTTAGAATATTTTCCGAAAATATCACAAGCGGAGATTATTCATGAGCAACTACGATCCCGATACACAGCTGGTAAAAGAACTCGCTCTCATCAACTGCAGAGAATTAGGCGGCATGCCCCTTGCCGGCGGGAAAACTTTTCGCAAAGGCATATTCTTAAGATCCGGCTCACCAGAGTGGCTCAATGACGAGCAGATCCGGGAGGTCAAGGATTACGGCGTTAAGACCGTGATAGATCTCCGCGGCATCGAAGAATTCAAAGGCACGGGAAATCCTTTCGCTGAAGATCCCGACGTGAAGTTCTACAACATCCCGCTTCTCAACGGCGACCCGAACAACGATGACGACAAGACCCTCGAATTCATCACGACCCACACACTCGGCGATTACTACGTCATCATAGGCGAAGAGATGGGCGACAGGCTCGCAGAGATCATGCGCGTCCTTCTTAACACCGACGGACTGATCCTTTTCCACTGCGCACACGGCAAGGACAGGACCGGCGTCGTCGCCGCCATACTCTACTTGCTTAGCGGCGCTTCAAGAGAAGACATCATCACGAATTACGCAATCTCATATGAATATCTTAAGGATTTCCTCGCTCCGTTCATGCGCAAGATGCCAGAAAACATCAGGCACATCCTCAGATCCGACGCGCACAACATGGTCACTTTCCTGGATTACGTCAACAGCAAATGGAACGGAGATATCGCTAATCTGCTATTGGCGAACGGATTAACTTCAGGAGAAATAGAGGCACTTAGAGAGAAGTGCATCGAAAAGTAGACACGTATCTTTTTTCGAGATTTTTCGAACGAAAAAGATACAAATAAAGCGGAAACGTATCTTTTTTAATTCATTTTTCGAAAATAAAGATACTTTTCCTTAAGTTGACGCCTCTTTGCGCTTGCAGTTTCCACAAAAAAGCCAAAAACTATGGCATTTGTATCTTTTTCGCTTAAAAATCGAAAGAAAAAGATACAACTCTCAAAAGCGAAGTGAACCTCCGAAGTTTATTCAACTTCAGGGGTTCACTTCAAAAGCGGATAATAATCTAACCTGATCAGCCTACCGCTTCGCCCAGCTCAATGCTCGACACGTTTCCATAATCATCGAACTCGAATGACAGCACGAATTCGCCGTCACCGTTCTTGAACGAGCCGGTGTAGCCGCATTCATCGAACATCGGATATACAAGGAGCAGCTCGGAGACGTTCATTCCGATAAAAAGATCTTCACTGAATGTATATGCGTTGTCTTTTCGAAGAAGGATGGACACGAGCCTGCCTGATGACCACTGGCCGTCCGGTTCTATATCGGCTTCAAGCCTGAGCGTCATGCCGTCGTATACGAGGATGACGAGCTCTGACGTGGTTGTCGAGAATTTGGGGCTTCCGAGGATCTTGCGGATCTCGCTGAAAGTATATGTAGATCCCATTCTGAGTTTGCTTCCGCCCTCTCTCGAGAAACGTAGCTCTCTGACAGTCGCCGGGATGGAATCTTCCAAAGTGTAATTGCCGTCTTTCTTCAATCTAAGTTCAACAGTTTTCGAGAAGAAAGATGTACCGTCAACCGTATAGACTTCGGGGATCACATAGGAGATGTGCGTCGGCGAGAAAAGGTTCAGCTCATAGTCAGAAGCGTTCGACTTGACCTTCAGCCTGTAATAATCGGCGATGTATTCTGCTTTCGCGCGGATGACGGAATTCAGGTAGATATCCGAATCATAAGCAGATTTAATGATAGCTTCGAGGCCGTCAACATTCATTTCATCTATCATCTCGAAATAGTGATTGATGTAAGAATATGCGAGCATCGTATCGACTATGTAGCTGCGCGCCATGTAATAATTTCCGCCGCGCTTTGCTATGATGAATCTGACAGGCGGAGCGCTGGGGGCTTTGTCTTTCGAGAAACATAGCTCGACAACGTCAAGTTCACCGTAGAAATAGACGGAACGCAGATCTTCATCTTCCGAATCAATAGTCTGGAAATATGCCTGTTTCTCGTTCTCAGTCAGGATCTTAAAAGAATCAGCCGTGCCGTGTTTCTGCGCGCATTTTCTTAAGATCGAACAGTACTCCGAGAACATCGAATAAGACAGATCGTCAAGCTGGGCGTCAGGAATGCTCGCATAACAGTCGGAAACGTTGCTGTCATTGTTGACCGCATTGGTCATAAGTCTCGCGAGTTCAGCCTCGGAAATAAATTTCTGCGAAGCATTAAGGCCGTTGGTAATGTTGTTGATGACCTTGCATCCCGAGAGACCCACCGTGCCGGCGAGCATGACAACACACATGATAACGGAAAGGACCTTAGTAAAAGTCCTTCCGGATATCTTTTCGCTGTCAAAAAAACTTCTCAAGATGTCATCCCTCTTTATTTCTCTTTGCCTGTGCCTCGAAAAGCACTACGCCCGCTGCCACAGCGGCATTTAAGCTGTTAACATGGCCGGTCATCGGAATAGATACCGTGAAGTCGCAGCACTTCCTGACACCGTCCCTCATGCCGTCGCCTTCGCTTCCGATAACCACTACAAGATTACCCGAATAATCGGCATTATGGTACTCATAATCCGCATTCATGTCCGTTCCGCAGACCCAGAAGTTTTCTTTCTCCTTAAGTCTCGTAAGCGTCTGCGCGAGATTCGTTACCCTGGCGACAGGCACGTACTCGATGGCGCCTGCGGAGGCCTTCGCAACCATGGAATCCAGCGCCACGGATCTTCTCTCCGGAATGATGACTCCGTCAACACCGCAGCAGTCAGAGATTCTCAGGATGGAACCGAGATTATATGCATCTTTTATCTCATCCAAAGCCACGAGCAGGGCAGATCTTCCCTCTTCCCTGCACTTTGCTATTATCTCATCAAGATCGGCATAGCTATGGGGCGCAACTGAGGCAATAACGCCCTGATGATTATGTGTGGCGCTCATCTTATCAAGGATCTGTCTCGTGGCTCTCGTAACCACGATGCCGCGCTTATTTGCTTCATCGAGGATCCTGATAAGTCCGTGATCCAAAGGCTTGTCGCCCTCAGGCTTTAAGATCCAGATCTTATTGAAATCCCTGCCGGCAGCCAATGCTTCTGTTACTGCATTTCTGCCTTCGAGTTTATCGGTGGAACCTTCATTCGTAAAAGCGTCATTTTCGCGCTCGCGCCTGATATCAGGCCTGGAATTCTCAGGTCTTCTCTGTCTCTTATCCTGATTAAAACGTCTCTTGCCTTTATCCATTGTCAGTTTCCTTAGTCACCACGCCGTCGCAGATATCAAAACTCTTGTAGATCAGGTATTCCATTCTGGGTTCTTCATTGTTCAGGAAAAGATACCCAAGGAGCGCTTCGAAGCCCGTCGCGTACATGTAGTCTGCGTGATTCGCGTTTTTCGAGACAGCGTGAGGATTGGAATTCTTTCCTCTTCTGAAATAATCAGCTTCCTTCTCTGTAAGTTCATCAGCAAGGATCCTTGCGCTCATAGCCTGGGCTTCCGCGGACACATAACGGACAGTGTTGTTATGCATCTTGTTGTTGCTGCCCGCGCCCAATGTAGCGGACTTGCAGCGCGCGTACAGTTCATATATCGAATCGCCGATATACGCCAGCACGAGCGGCGATACTTCGCGAAGATCCTGTGCGATAAACGGTTTGATCATCAGTTAGCCTTCTCGATCTTAAAGCCTCCGGGCACGTCCTTTACGATATAACCCTTTGACTGGATCTCATCCCTGATACGGTCAGCCTCGGCATAATCCTTGGCCTTCTTGGCTTCAGCCCTCTTATTTGCAAGCTCCGTGATCTCTTCAGGGATCTCATCTTCGAGATCCAAAAGGATTCCGAGAACACCTGTGAGTTCAACGATCTTATCTCTTGCCTGCTTTAATGCTTCAGCAGATACCTTACCATCCTGCGCGCTCGTATTCGTCTGTCTTACGAGATTGAAAATATCAGTAATGGCATCAGCGCTGTTAAGGTCGTCATCCATATGCGCGATGAAGCTCTCGCCGGCAGCTGTTACTGCGTCAGCGAGCACTTTGTCAGCTTCTGCGTCGCCTGCGAGGTTGCCGCCAGCCAATACGAAATCAGCATTCCTTACGCAGTTCGAGATCCTTCCGAGGCTCGTCTGTGCAGCTGCCAGAAGCTCATCGGAGAAATTGATGGGGCTCCTGTAGTGACCGAGCAGGATGAAGAATCTGACGACGTTATAAGGATACTTCTTGACGATGTCCCTGATCGTGAAGAAGTTGCCCAAAGACTTGCTCATCTTCTCACCGTCGATATTAACGAAAGCGTTGTGGACCCAGTAATTGCAGAATGTGCAGCCGTTAGCTGCCTCGCTCTGGGCGATCTCATTTTCGTGATGCGGGAAGATAAGATCCTGTCCGCCGCCGTGAATGTCGATCGTATCACCAAGATACTGCTTGATCATGGCAGAGCACTCGATGTGCCAGCCCGGTCTTCCTTCTCCCCAGGGTGAACCCCAGAAAGGCTCGCCTTCCTTCTTAAATTTCCAGACGGCGAAATCGCCCGGATTCTTCTTGCCTTCGTAAGATGCCTTGCGCTCACCGCCGCCCGCTTCGAGTTCATCGAGTTTATAGTGCGAGAGCTTGCCGTAATCAGCCTTCTTGGAAACATCATAGTAAACGCCGTCGCCTTCGATAACGTATGTATAGCCTTTCTCTTCCATCGCCTTGATGAGACCGATGATGGCCTTCATCGAATGTGTGGCCCTGGGCTGATGTGTATGTCTTTTGATATTCAGGCCGTCAGCATCGACGTAGTATTCCTTGATGAATCTGTCAGCGAGTTCCTCGACAGTGATTCCTTCCTCATTCGCGCGGTTGATCATCTTATCATCGATGTCAGTGAAATTCTGGACAAAGGTTACGTCATAACCCCTGTATTCCAGATATCTTGCAAGCGTATCGAAAGTCACGAAAGGTCTTGCATTTCCGAGGTGGAAATAGTTATAGACCGTAGGACCGCAGGCATACATCTTTACCTTGCCCGGCTCCATCGGCTTGAATTCTTCTTTGGTTCTTGTAAGTGTATTGTAAAGCTTCATATATTGACTCCTTGAATTTTTCTAAATGTTTATCAGCGAAAAATCACAAGTGTCAACATCGGCCTGCATACAAAAAAATAACGACCGCCACTGAACGGACAGCCGAATCAAGAGCTGCTATTTGATTTGCATCATATAGAAGTCCCATTACTTCTCTACTCCTTAAACCCCCGAAACACAGCGGACTCTGATTGACACCCGGAAATCCAGGGCGGTGCTCAGGTATCAGATCTCAATAGTCCAACTTACAAGGCTTTACATCAAAAAGACAGGCCCAAGCTCCTTATTACGTCATGTAGGTCCAAT
>JAEFAV010000035.1 GCA_016288885.1 Saccharofermentans sp. | reverse complement strand
CCGGTTTTCCCATATCCAAAGATAATTGTTTTAACATTATCTTTTGCATAATCGCCTGTCCCTTTTTGTTTATTGTATATACGCTGTATTTCTTCTATAAATCCGATTTGTCTATATAACTGACGATTATCTGTACTAAGGGATTTCGCCATCATACAAGGTAATTATACCATCCGGATAAAGAACACAATGTTATTAGAGCAAATTTAAGCACATAAACTTGTATTATCTCAAACTATTTGTTCCATTAATCGTACTTTTGCCCTCCTGTTCCATTTATGGGACACCTTGAAAAACATGGCTTGAAAAGTAGTTTTCACCCTCATATAATCTAACCGTGCATAACCAAACATAAGTTCTTATAACTTGCCGAAGAAAGCGAGGTGAGAGAAATGCTAAAGACAATAGGACATATAAAAAGAAAAACAGTAGTTATGATCCTGCTGTCTTTATTGAAAGCTCCCATCCTGCCAGATCTGATCCAACCCAGTGGCCCGGGATAGTTCCTGGAAGCTACAAAGATCCACCACAACATAAACTGATTTTTCGCAAAAGCGGTCGTGCTTGTGTGCTGGTATCAGTCGGCCTTTTTACGGAAAACACCATAACTGCAAGAGCGGAAATCTTTACCAAACTTGCGGTCTGGTTATTGCGGCTTGACCCAGACTCTACCGCCCCACGAAGTGGATCTATGTCTTAGCAAGCAACGTATTTTCGGGAACACGAAAATACAAAGCTTGTCAGGGGACGTCCCCTGATACCCCGAGCATCGCAAGATGCGATAAACAATTTCCACCCAAGGAGGAAATAAGTAAATGAAAAATAAACCCAACCGAACCCGCACACACGAGTTCAAGGTAATGCTTAACGATCAGGAGATGAAGCTTCTGACCGATCAGGCAAAAAAGTGTGGCCTGTCCCGGTCCGAGTATCTGAGAAGTCTTCTTAACGGAAAAAGCATAAGAGGATACCCGGAAGGATTTGCTGAATCTCGATTAGGAAAAATATTTGGAAAGGCAGGTAAATGAAATGGCGACAACTTCCATTTGGGCAGTTAAGGTTCGTATGGATACCGTAATCGATTACATTGAGAATCCCGAAAAGACGACCAAACGTCCGGAGCTGGAACAGGAAGCTCTGGCTGCAAGACGTACCATCGGTGATGTTATCGATTACGCTGTAAACGAAGATAAGACCGACCAGATGATGTATGTAACAGGAATTAACTGCCACCCTGATACTGCCCTTGCAGATTTTACTATCGTCAAAAAGCGCTGGCACAAAGAAGGCGGCAGGCTCGCTTATCATGGTTATCAGTCTTTCCTTGAAGGTCCGGGCGAGATTTCAGCTGAAGAAGCTCACGAGATCGGAGTACAGCTTGCAAAAGAATTATGGGGTGACAGATTTCAGGTAGTTGTTGCCACACATCTGAACACCGGTCATTATCACAATCATTTCGTACTTAACTCCGTATCTTTTTCTGATGGTTACAAGTACGTGCGATTCAATTCCGATTATAGAAAGATGCAGGATGTCAGCGACCGGTTATGTCGAGAACACGGTTTGCACGTTATCATGAATCCTTCAACAGCAAAGGGAAAGACTTACGACGAGTGGTCTGCTGAACGAGAAGGAAAATATACGATACGCGGTGCGATCCGCGAAGATATCGATTATGCAATCAGCATGTCTTGGTCATGGAATGATTTCGCCAGAATGATGTGTGATCTCGGATATGAATTCAAATTCTTTAAAGCTGACGGAACGCCGCTTGAACGACCGGGATTGAAACCTTGGGGAGCAAAAAGTTTCTTCAGGTTCAAGAATCTCGGAGCGAATTATACCGAAGAAGCTATACTTCGCCGAATCAGAGAAAGAAGCATTGCCCCACCCAAGATCAAAAACTTCAAAGAGTGGAATCCGCCGGAAGTTCCAATGACAGGTCTGCCCTTCATCTACCGTCGATACTGCTTCAGATTATTCACGTTTGTCCGCAAGCCGCCTAAACGCAAAGAATATATTTCCATGGCTCTTAGAGAGGATATTCGAAGGTTAGATCATCTTATCGAACAATTAGATTTTATGTATCAACATGAAGTCTATGACAAGTGTTCAATAAAGAATATTAAAGCGGGTTATCTTTCTGAAATCGAATCCTTGCAAGCTAAACGAAAAGAGCAGTATTCGCAGTTGAAATATCACGAAAAAGAAGGGAACACACAATTCATAGTCGGAATCAAAGAAGATATAAAAGACCTTTCGCGTCAGATCAAGGATATCCGACACAAGATCAGGTTGTGTGATGAATGTTATATCAGTTCGGATGAAGTCGTTAAACGAGCATATGCATTAGAAGAAGCTCTCAAAAAAGGAACACAAAGATCTCGTGGAGCTCGGTAAATGATTAGAAAGGCAACAAATAATGAAAAAAGAATTTAAACCGCTCAAAGTCGACAATGTCTGCAACCTGGCAAACAAGGAGTTTGAAACTATCGATCCCCTGATTGATCACTTTCTTCCTGGTAAAGGTTTGTATCTTCTTTGCGGCAGTGCGAAAGTCGGTAAGTCATGGATGGCACTTCAAATCGCCTTGTGTATCAGCACAGGAATGAACCTTTGGAATTATGACACCAAGAAAAAAGAAGTGTTATATCTCTGCCTCGAAGATGGTGAAAAACGATTACAGGACCGTTTGTTCAGTATTGCTCAAGAATGGCCTCAGGAGTTTATGTACACGACTGAAGCCTATCCCATTGGTAATGGTCTGGAAGAACAGCTTGAAGATGCGCTTAAAAATCATCCGGATATTGGTCTGTTCATCATAGACACACTTGCTGCTATCCGTTGCGAACAGAACAAAGCAGATATTAACACCAAGAATCCTTATCAAGGGGATTACAACACTATCGCACCTCTTCATAAGTTCTGCGAAGAGCATAACGTAGCGATACTGCTCGTTCATCACACGCGCAAGATGAGATCTGTTGACCCGTTCGATGACATCTTAGGCACTAACGGTTTGTTCGGTGCATCAGACGGAGCGTTCATTTTCCGCAAGGAATCAGCTGATTCAGATGTGAAACTTCACCTTCGCAGCCGTGATATGGAAGAACGAATCCTTACGATCAGATTTAACAGCACATTAAGTCATTGGGAACTTGTTAAAGAGAATACGCCTGTCGAAGATGCTTTTCAGACTGATGAGGATCTTAAGAAGGCTCTTGATTACTTAAAGGAACATGGTTCTTTTGACGGTACTGCCACAGAGTTCTGCAATCTGATAAAAGCAAGTAAAAAGCCTCAGTCGATCAGCGGGAAGATTTGGAACAGACGGAATGATCTTGCAAAGCTCGGATTCAGTTTTATGAGAGATCACAGACGCGATGCAACACACTTCACATTTACCAAGATCGAACCGGAATCAGAGAAAAAATCAGAACCAGGGTGTTATCCGTTCGATATTGTATTTCAGGATAGTGCAGGTGTTTATCACTTGTACGGTGGCAATAAAGCCGTCACATCATCACAGTCGTCACAAACAGCATAAATAACAGGAGGAATAAATAATATGAACAAGAACGACATCAACATCATTATCGACCAGCAGCTTCCCCCCGCTGACAAAAAAGAAAAAGGAGCAGCCTATTATGCGGAAATGATAAAGGCAGGCATGGCAGAACACGCAAACGATCCGAGCCCGGCAAAAGTAACCAACCTAAACAAACTGAAAGAGAAGAAGCTGTTAACGGTTAACGAGGCAGCCGAACTCTTTGGAATCGGAAGGAACAAAATCCGTGAGCTTACTAATGACAAAGAATGCCCTTATGTCATCTGGATCGGCAGTCACAGAAGGATCAAAAGGGAAGCTTTTGAGAAATTTATTTCAGAACTTTTTGCCGTATAATTTCATCCAAAAAATAAAAACGTTAACCAAACGTTAACCAAATCGGCATTTTGAGGGTGTTTTTAGGACAGCATCTAGGCAAAGCAAAACCCCCGCAAACGCAATGTTTACGGGGGTTTCAGACTTGGAGCCATTTGTGGGACTCGAACCCACGACCTGCTGATTACAAATCAGCTGCTCTACCAACTGAGCTAAGATGGCAGCTAATGCTTTAAGCACGGAAGATTATAACCAATCGTTTATCCAAAGTCAAACAAGATTTCGAGAAAAATTAACCGTTTTGCCATTTTTCGCGTTTTGAGCACATATATTAAAGGAGTATAATGATTTTATCAGTTCCGTTCGGGGGTTTTTATGGCGATCATCACAATCTCTAGGCAGAATGGAAGTCTCGGCGACGAGATTGCCGAAGCCCTTGCTTCACGCCTCGGAACTACCGTTATCTCCCGCAAATATGCATTGGAAAACTTCTTTGGCCAGATCAATGCCGGCACTCTGGACAGACTTAATGAGAGCGCCAAGTTTTTTGCTACGAATCTCCCCGGCAGCGATAAGACTTATGCTGATATTCTTTTCGAGAGGATAAGAACGCTGGCTTCGGAATCCAAGGAAAAAGACCTTGTAATTCTCGGAATGGGCGGAAGCGTACTGCTTTCCGGCTTCCCCGGAGCGCTTCACGTAAGAGTCACCGCAAGCGAGACCACAAGGGTAAACACCATTGCCCGTAAATACAGGATAACGACCAACGAGGCATTCGAGGTCCTTAATATCGCTGACCGTAAACACAAGAAATTCGTACGCACTCTTTACGGTAAAGATATTACATCGCCTGAGCAATTCGATCTGATCCTTAATACTGACAGATTAAGTGTCGATGAATGTGTAGATTCGATCGTGGAGTTAGCAAGAAAGCATGATTTAAGAGTCAGGATCTCAGAATCAAATGATAACAATGGTACCTTCGACCATCAGACACGTACCGTAGCATTCAAAAACGAAACGGAAGAAGAATTCGCCAAGATCCTTAACATATATAATATCGAATGGCTTTACGAACCGAAGACATTCCCTGTCGAATGGGATGCCGAAGGAAATGTCACTATGGCGATATCACCTGATTTCTATCTGCCTAAATTCAATCTTTATCTTGAACTTACTACCATGGACCAGCGTTATGTAACAAAGAAAAATAAAAAAATGCGTTTGGTAAGGGAGCTGTATCCGGGCACCAACATCCGCATAGTATATAAGAAAGATTTCAACGAACTGGTTGACCGCCTTAAGCTCTTTGGCGGAATTAACGATAATTCTTAAGGGGGATCCATACAGGTGGCAAATCTCGAAGAAACTCTCAGTGTCGAACATGTTGTCTACAGCGAAGAAACAATTAAAGCCAGAGTTCAGGAATTGGGCAGACAGATCACTGAAGACTATAAAGGCAAGGAACTGGTCGTAATAGGTGTCATCCGCGGCGCTCTGTATTTTCTTTCAGATCTCACCAGAGCGATCGACCTTCCAATCAAGATCGACATGGTCGGTTTCTCCAACATTCCGGATACCACTTCTAAGACCGGTATAGTCCGCATCATCAAGGATGTTGATATCGACATCACCGACAAACATGTTCTCGTGGTCGAAGACGTAATCAGGACCGGTCTGACCACTGCATATATCATCCAGAATCTTGAAATGAAAAAGCCTGCAGACATCACTCTTTGCTCTATGCTTCTTAATCCTGACAGGCTTCTGATGACCATTCCGGTTAAGTATTACGGGTTTGAGATCAATGACCTCTGGCTTGCCGGGTACGGTCTGGATCGTGATGAGATAGGAAGAAATCTTCCATATATCGCGCAGATACCCAGGAAAAAATAATCAGCAGACAAAACAAAAAAGAAAAATCCCGGTGACCTGAATCACCGGGATCTTATTTTGCTCCAACGAACCAAATTAGATTCACTTCTGAAGATCACGCATTCACGCTCATCTTCTTACGTACTTCCACCTAACAAAAGGCCCTTTCCAAAACCTACCCGAGCTTTTGTGATATCGTCACAACTAATCGATCTGCTGCAACTCTCAATCACACCGTGCAACTCATGTCTCCATTCACCGAACATAACGCTATTCGATTCAGGTCCGCTGCATACCTGCCATAAGGGTCAAGGTATAAACTGTTCGACAGCCTGATCGGCTACTCGGTTTGCACGAACCGGTGTAACATCCGCTGCGGCTCCGGTTCTCTCCTGTCGATGGTGACATCTCACCTACTCGCGGTTCCGAATACCGAATCAACTAATTGTTACAACCTGTGGCTTGCATGTCTGGGACACCTTCAACCACTCGCTCGTCACTCCCTTTGCTTCTAATCTCGGACTCCGTATCCACCTTCGATAATTTTCTCCGGTTTCGTCTCATCGGCTTCGCCACAAGTTCTTTACTACTTTGGTTCTTCCCTGCGCCTGCTCGATCATCTGCTTCGGGCGGCCTTCCTCGGATTGGAAGTTATCGCTTCCGTATTCCTTGGAGCTATCTTAATGATAATGGCGAACTATTCTCTTATCAATATCGCATAGATACCAAATGAAAATCATTTGGTTGTGCAATATGCACAAAACTTCGTATATCAAAGTGTTGCCATTTTATGAACAATGGCTCAAAAGGCTTGTTTTTATGTGATTCAGATGACGTTCCTAAAACAAATCCGTAACGGACGTGATCCCCGCTTTTGCCAATAAACTGATCGCGAGCATAATCACTCCCGCCATAAGAACGCCTGCCATAACGGCTTTTGCACTTTTCTTCATACCGAAATCAAGCATGGATGCAGCAAGTGTTCCGGTCCATGCACCGGTACCCGGAAGCGGTATGCCTACAAAGAGCATGAGCGCAATAAACGCTCCGTTCTTTTCTGAATTCGCAGTAAGCTTCTTTCCGGCTTTCTCACCTTTCTGGAGCACCCACTTAAAAAGTCCGCTTCCGTGCTTGAGCCTGCTTCCCCATTCAAGGATCTTCCTGCCGAAAAGATAAATAAACGGAACCGGGATCATATTTCCGATAACGCAGACCGCAAGAGTAATATACTCATTCAATCCGAAATAAGTCACTCCGATCGGAACGGCACCTCTAAGCTCAATTATCGGAACCATGGAAATAAAAAAGACCAGTATGTATTTAACTATTGTCGGCATATAATCCCTCCACACCGCAATAATTTATCACATAAAGGTCTGAAAAAACAAACTTTACATCAGATTACTTTATCTTTATCAAGAAATGCCCTGATCTCATCTCTCATGTGATACATCTGCTGCACGCTGTTTTCGAGAAAATAGTAATGCATGATATATCCTATGGTAAGTCCGAAAAAGATAAGCACAAGCAGGACTCCCGCATATATGAACGAGGCAGGAAGAACGAAAAGGCAGAATATCTCAAACAGCAGAAAAGCGGCAAAGGACAACGTGACCATCAGGTGAATCAGTCTTTCGTGCTGGAAGTATGAGATCTTGGTCTCAAACTCGGATAAGACTTCATTTGTCTTCTCTACCGGAGAATCCTTCATCTCTGAATCTATGTATTTCCGCACGGCATCCATCGTCTGCTTCACGTATTTCTTCATAAACCGAACCTCCTGTTGATATAGTTGATTACCTGTCTTTTATTCATGGTCCAAAGGGGAGCTATCAGACTCTTCTTCGGGCCGTCTCCCGTAAACCTGTGGATAACGGCGGATTCAGGCAGAATCCTGATTGCTTCTTCTACAATATCAAAATACTCTTCCATCTCAAGTATCTCAACTTTATTATCGTAATAGAGCTTTTCCAGAGGAGTATTTTTCAGCACGTAAAGACATGTGAATTTATAACCGTCACTGCCGGAATCTCTACACATCTTTACCGTATCCATCATTATGTCTTTAGTCTCTCCCGGAAGGCCAAAGATAATATGAGTTATGACATTTGCTCCTATGTCTTTTAAAGCAGCTACAGCTTCCGGGTATTCTTTCGTCTCATAACACCGGTTGATGATCCTGGCGGTATTATCATTTCCCGTCTGAAGTCCGAGCTCCACATATAAGGGCATTCTTTTTGCCTGGCGTTCAAGGACATCCATGATCTCAGGTCCCAGACAGTCCGGTCTGGTCGCGACTGAAACAGCTTCAATACCCTCGCATTCAGATGCTTCTGTCAAAGCATTCTCAAGATAATTGCTGCTGCAATATGTATTTGTGAAGCTCTGAAAATATGCAATGTATCCAGCGTCTTTGCCCGCCTTGCCTTTGACCTGATCCACCGCATCCTCTATCTGCTTTGAGACAGGATCACTGCGTTGTGCGGCAAATTCTCCTGACCCTCCTTCAGAACAGAATATGCAACCGCCAACACCTTTGCTTCCGTCCCGGTTCGGGCAGGTTACATCCAGCGATATTGACGCTTTGTACATCTTATGCCCGAACGCATCTCTAAAATGTTTATTTGCAGTGATCATCAGAGATCATCCTCCGGATGAAACGGATTTTATAATATATTACAGGTTTATCCATCAATAATAAAAACCTGTTTTCAGCAGTTCTCTAATTATTTGATAACGCTGTCCGGCTATAAATATTTAAAATTATTTAAACTTATTGCGTTTAACTATATAAAAATGCTTTGACGTGTTGTATACTATACGGTGTGAAAAATCAAAAAATCACAATTATGTAAAAGAGCGTCTCCGGCTGAACGGAAGACAAATTCGGGGAAAGATTTTAAACAACGGGAGGTATTTAATGGCTAAGCAAAAAGTATTTCTTGTAGATGATGACAGCGATATTCTTGTCCTTAATCGTGATTTTCTCGAAAGCGAGGGTTACGATGTTGTAACGGCAACCAACTGTGCCGATGCGCTTGAAAAGATCAAGCTTCACAATTTCTCTTGTATAGTTTTGGATGTAATGCTTCCCGACGGAAGCGCGTTTGATCTTGCTCCCAAGATCAAGGAAATTACGGATTGTCCTATCATCTTCCTCACTGCAAAGGATCAGCAGGAAGATGTCATCAACGGCTTTAAGGTCGGAGCAGATGATTACATCACCAAGCCTTATTCCCTGCCCGAATTAAGCCTCAGGATCAACGTCCACATCAAGCGCAACATGAAGAGCGAAGGATTCCTTGTAGAGTATCCCCCGCTCCGCATAAACATCAAAACTCGTGAGGTCACCCTTAAGGAAAAACCTTTACATCTTACAAACCGTGAGTTCGACATACTCTGCCTCCTGGCAGAAACACCTAATGTCATCGTTCCTTTTACAAGGATCTATTCTCATGTATGGGGCGATGATTCTCCGTGCGATAACCATCTCGTAATGGTAAACATCTCATATCTGCGTAAGAAGATGGAGAAGATCGCACCTGAGATCACATTTGTAAAGACCGAGTGGGGCATCGGTTATTCATTCGCTTACCCGCCGGTAAAAAACAGTATGAACACACAGTTCTGATCTATAACAAAAGTTATCAGTGAACGCGGGACTTGATTTATAGTCCCGCTTCATATTTTCAGGGATATACCGGGGAAATACCGGATAACAGATGGCTCAATACAAACACAGCAGATTAGCAAGATTAAAGCTTTCGGATTCTGACGTTAACGGCAGAACGTTCGGCGGCACAATGCTCGCTTTTATTTTTGCGTTGATCCTGATGCTCGTGGCTGCCGGAATCGTCAGTATTGGCATTACCTTCACAACAGACTCGACTCCGGTTCAGGATCCGGAAAAAGGGACATTGATCTTAAGTGACGCTCTTGCACTTGAGGGTCCGTACAGCAGTCATGTCAATGAAGGATGGACTTTTGTTCCGAATGTTACTCCTGAAATAGTTAAGTCGAGCCTTGCCCACGCCTCAACAGTTTCAGATAATGATGACGGCAGCTACTGGCCTTCATCGGTTTTGACCGTCCACAGAGCTTATTCAGAAAATGTCAGGGTGCGCGACACATGGAGAGGGTGGTTTGACTACTATTACTCTTCCGAATGGCATAATACGGAAAATAATAACGTAAGTTTTCAACATTTTACCGTTGAAGACACTGACTGCATCTGTGCTGCCTATATCGGTCATTTCGAATGCAGCAAGGACATCAAATCCCTCTCGCTTACATTCCATAAGTTTAATGGCGCAGCCTGGATATTCTGCAACGGAAAATACATAGACCGCATAGGCGCAAGAACACCTTTCTTTAACCTGAACGCATTCGCGGATTATTGTACGCTCATCCCTGAAGACGGGAAACTTGATCTTGTTATCGTCATAGCCTGCGAACCGGAGGTAACAAATCCGGGATTGCTTTCAGAACCAATCATAGAGACCGGAACTGCAAATGACGTGCGTACCGTCATCACGGCAGGACATTTCGCCATAGTTATTCTTATATTTTTTGTTGCCATAGCGGTAGGTTCCAACATCATCTTGAACTCTACAAAGAACAGATGGCTTTTCGTTTCATTCTTCGTAAGCTTCGTCGCGATCCTCCTTTATTACCTGGATGACTGCCGTTTCCTTTCAGTCAACAGCCACATAAGGGCAGACTTAAGATTTATTCTTCTTATAGCAGCATCATCAGCTTCATTTATGGAGAACTCGCAGTTCTTCGCGGGAACAAAAGCACAGAAAAAGTATGTCTTTTTGAAGTATCTGCACTATATCGTCTTTGCCATCGGTGCGACATTTATAGCAGCATATTATTTCAGCAGTTTGGTATTCGGATATTTATTGCCGGAATTCGTTGCTTTGATGTTTGCTCTGACCGCAGTCACGTTCTCAATATTCATTAATCTGTTCTTCTATAACCGGGAGAACCAGAAAATCCTTCTATGGTCTTTGCTTTTCAGTCTGATGTTCTTTGTTCTGTATCTGTCAATACTGATGGACGGCATGATCGTATACACGATCCCGACTTACAGCAATATCTTCGTTATCTTTTCTCTCATAGCCGAGATTACGCTTGTATCCACATATATAAACCAGCAACGCGAGATAAAGAGAAATGCAGCTATCCTTAAGAGGCAGGTAAGAGAAAAAACCGTTTTTATTTCCGAGATCAACCGTGATCTCATGCTCACAAACAAGAGACTGCTTGAAGGCGAGGTTGCGCGTAAGAATGTCCTTAGCAATGTTTCGCACGACTTAAGGACTCCTATCACAGCCATCAGGGGTTATGCAGAATTAATGCTCTCCGCGCAGGACAACTTAAGTCTTGAACAACGCAATTCTTATCTGAGCAACATTGTCCGCCGTTCCGAGCAGATGGAAAGGATAGTTTCCGACATCATGGAACTCACCAGGATGGAATCGAGTGATTCGGATTTCCACTTTACTTCCGTTTCAATCGCGGAAATGCTGGATGAATTGGTAGTAATGTATTCAATGGATCTCGAAAACAGTGAAAAGCGCCTGTTACTTGATCTCCCGTCACGCGACCCGCTGATCGTCAAAGCAGATCCGGCAAAACTTTCACGTATATTCGAGAATCTGATCTCCAACGCGATCAACTATACCGGTCAGCAGGCTGAGATCTCCATTAAAGCATGGCGGACCGGCGATAAATCCCACATCTCCACACAGAAGATCCATATAACCGTTGAAGACAACGGTATTGGCATACCGGAACAGGATCTCCCCAGAATCTTTGACCGGTTCTACAGAGCCAAAAATTCAGGCGTTAACATCAAAGGTACCGGATTAGGACTTGCGATAGTTAAGCTCATTTGCGATAAGCATGATGCAGAGATCAGCGTAAAGAGCACATTGGGAAAAGGCACGGTATTTGAAGTCATAATGTCAGCCTCATATTGACCTGTCAGTTTGAAAGAATAAGAGGCCGTCTCAACTTGAGATGGCCTCTTTTGTTTTATCAGATAAGATATTATCCTGAATCAGCCTTTAGACTGAAAATAGTTGTTGATCTCTTCTACCAGGGAATCACAATCCATTCCGTGGACCATGCAGGCTTCTTCAATTGTCTCTCCGGAAGCGAGCGCACAGCCAAGGCAGTGAAGTCCGGAAGCCATAAGGATAGGCGCAATGCCTTCATCCTGCATAACAACATCTCCGATAATCGTATCTTTTGTAACTATCATCTCGTTACCTCCGATCTTTTTTTGCAATACAAATCATACACTATCATGAAAAATAAATCTTCCAATAATATAGTATTTATATTCATTTGCCTGTCTATTGCCTCAACAGACCATCCTTCTTCCCGCCAGATGGTCTAACCTCCCGAAAAATATGCAATTCAACTAAACATTTTCCCTATTTTTTGCCTATAAACTATTGACTTCTATTTATGTTAAATCAATAATGAAAATACGATAAAAATAAGCCTTTTCAACGGCTAAAACAGGAGGATACCATATGAACAAGTCACAGCTTATTGACAAGATCGCAGCTGACGCTGGTCTTAGCAAGAAAGACGCAGAAGCAGCTCTCAAGGCAACCCTCGGTGCAATTGAAGGCGCTCTCGTAAAAAATGACAAGGTCGTACTTGTAGGCTTCGGTACATTTAAGACAAAGAAGCTCGCAGCAAGAAGCGGACGCAATCCTGCAACAGGCGCTGCACTTAAGATCCCGGCTTCTACTGTTCCTACATTCAAGGCAGGCAAGTCACTTAAGGATAAGGTTAACGCTAAGAAGGGTAAGAAGAAGTAATTCTTTTATATTTCTGATATTCCAAGGCTCCGTTTATGACGGAGCCTTTTTTATTCCAAAGGATCCCTGTAGCCTAATCTTCTTTCTATCCTTGACTGTATGCATCTTATTGCCGCCCGGCTTCTCATTTTCTTTAAGCTGCTCTTTACGATCGCATATCTGACGTCCCGTTCGGATTGCTCGTAACTCAGCCCGAGTTCCCTTCCGGTCTCGCAGTACAGGACTTTCATGGTAGCGGGAAGAGGGATCCGTTTCTTAAATGACATTAAGATCGATTTATATATCAGGACCGTACCAATAAGTGACATGTCAAAACCATATTCTCTCAAAACGGTTTTGATGCATAATTCGAGATATGCTTCCTCTTTCTCATTTGATGCATTTCCGGAAGGATTTATTGCTGTAACTTTACCTGCAACTGATTGTCTGTTGCTTCTTCCGTCAACAATATAATGCAGAGTACCGGCTTCATCTTCCACAGCTATAACGCCTTTTTGTTTGAGCAGCGAATTAATGTTTTCCAAAAGGCTTAAGTCACTGCATACAACAGCCATCTCCACAACGCCCCTGTTCTCCATAGACCGTTAACCTCCTTCGCTTTTATAGAAAGTTTACGACCATAAAAAGCTCTTGTGTCATCAAGTTGACGCAAATTGAAAATAAGGGGCCTGAAATGAGACTTTTTTGCAAAAATTGAGACTGGTATCAATTTTTAATCAGTAGCTTCGGTTAAATCCCCGTCTTCATGCGGGACATTATCAGTTGTCTTGGTAATATCAACGGTAAATGAAGAATAAGGGGTATGAGCAACCCTTACTACGTCATTCACTTTTAAGGTGTTGTGAATCGGATTCAGATAGTAGTATTTACCGTCAATTACAAAGTAATTTCTCATAACACCGATACTGTCCACAGAACCGGTAGTATAAAAAAAGTTGTTGTTTATCATGCTGTTGACATCCATCAGTCTCGGTGCAGTATACAAAGAGATGTCAATGATCGCGACCAGTGCAAAAGCTATCGGGAAAAAGTAAGACAAAACGTGTTTAGTTTTTTTCCGTCTGTTACGTCCTGCGAAAACACAGGTCAGAACGGAAAATATTACCGTAATCATCAGATGAACTGCCAGATTTACAATAAAATACCGCATGGCCGGCTCTTCACTCCCCGTATACTTCTTCAGGTATTACCGCAATAAAAACAACATTAAGATCCTGCGCAGTTACCGGCACGTCAGAACATATCTGGAACTCATAACAGATTCCCAGAAGGTACGGTCTTTCAGATTCAAAAGAGCCTATAAAACGGTCATAATAACCGCCGCCCATACCGAGCCTGGTGCCTTCTTCATTATATGCAACCGCAGGCAGTACGACAACATCGATGCTCTTGGGATCTGCCTTGCTCCCGTTTCCAAACGGTTCTTTTATACCAAAGGAAGATGTTTCAAACTCGTCATCTGAAAGGCTTTCACAATCGTAAAAAGACATGTTCCCGTTTTCGATCCTCGGGAAACAGCACCTGATCCCGCGCTTCATGAACGACTTAGCCAATCCGTCAACGGGAACCTCTCCCTTAAAGGCTCTGTAAAGAGCTATCCTTTCAGCTTTTCCGAGCCTGGTCCGGAGTTCCTCATCCTCGATAGCGGAAATAAAAACCGGAAGTGACTCTTCTATGTCAGACAGGATCTTCGAAGGAATGGATTCCCTGCGCCTTCTGATCTCTTTTCTTATCCTGGTCTTCTCTTCATTTATATCCATGAGTTTCATCCCTTAGCTATCATTTCCTTCAGCTCATCAAGTCCGATGATGGGTACACCAAGCTCTCTTGCCTTTCGTTCCTTCGAACCGGCATCGGCGCCCATAAGTAGATAGGAAGTCTTTTTTGATACGGATGAAACAGGTTTACCGCCGTTACTCTCAATGAGCGCTTCAGCTTCGCTTCTGGACATCCCTTCAAGCGTTCCGGTAATACAGAAAGTAAGACCTGCCAAAGCAGAACCCTGCACTTCGCTTTCTTCTTTTGCGAAATTCAGGCCAAGAGCCTTAAGACGTGAAATAAGGATCTTATTTCCTTCATCGTGGAAGAAATTAAAGATTCCTTCTGCTGATATTTCTCCGATGTCCTGGACCGCAGACAGCGATTCCTTATCAGCTTCGGAAACAGCATCTATCGACCCGAATGTTCTGATCAATTCTTTTGCGGTTGCTTTACCGACACCGGGAATTCCCAATCCGGCAAGGACCTTATCCGCCGGGGTGTTGATTCTGGCATCTTCGATCGCAGCAAGAAGCTTATCCGTATTACGTTCAAGCCCCAAAAGCTTTTCTTCTATCAGTTCGTTTCTTCTGTCCTTGAGCTCAAAAACATCCGCAATGTCTCTGATGTATTTTTCCTCAGTAAGCTTTCTTATGTATTCCGTACCGAATCCTTTGATATCCATGCAATCTCGGGAAACGAAATTGACCACGCGGTTCACAAGTGTGCCGGGGCATGTCAGGTTTACGCACTTCAGATCAACGCCGCCCTCGTCCCTAACGAGTTTATGACCGCATACCGGGCACATGTCCGGCATCTTGTATGGCTGCCAGTCTTGCGGCCTTTTTGCCTTAACGACATCCTTGATCTTCGGAATGATCTCACCGGATTTATAGACAAGAATCGTATCGCCCAATCCGAGTCCGAGCTGGTCGATAAAATCCTGATTATGTAAAGTCGCGCGGGACACCATTGTTCCGCAGAGTCTAATCGGCTCGAAAACGGCGACCGGTGTCACTCTTCCCGTCCTTCCGGTATTGACTTCAACGTCTAGAAGGCGAGTCTCCTTCTCCTCCGGAGGATACTTATAAGCTATAGCCCATCTCGGGAACTTGATGGTATTGCCGAGCTTGTTTCTCTCGGAAAGGTTATTGAGCTTTACGACCGCACCGTCAATATCATATTCGAGCTCATCTCTCATCTCTCCGATCCTGGTAATGGCATCCCAGACTTCATCGGCAGTCCTGCATTTATAGCAATTCTCGATCACCTTTACGCCGTTACGCTTAAGGTACTCATAGCCTTCCAGATGAGTGTTGAAAGTAACTCCTCTTGTCTCCTGGATATTGAAGATGAACAGTGACAGTCCTCTTTCTTTGGTTATCCTGGTATCAGTCTGCCTTAAGGTACCTGCAGCACAGTTTCTTGGATTGGCAAAAGTCTTCTTGCCCTCTTCTTCAGCCTTTGAGTTAACGTTTTCAAAAGCCTTTCTTGTCATGTACACTTCGCCCCTGATCTCAATGTAAGGAACAGGTTCTTTCATCTGTTTTACAACATCAGGGATCTGGCGGGCATTCATCGTGACGTCTTCACCTTCGGTAATTCCGTCTCCTCTGGTTACGGCAAGCTTAAGATCACCTTCTTCATAGCGCAATGCCATTGACAGACCGTCGATCTTTGTTTCGACAAGGAATTCGGCTTCATCACCGAATTCTTTACACATGGATTCCACGAATTCATAAACTTCTTCTTTTGAGAAAACATCCTGCAATGAGAGCATCGGGACGTTATGCTTTACAAGAATGCCCTTTTCAGCCTTCCAGCCGACCCTTACAGACGGAGATTCGGGAACTACCCAGTCAGGATGATCTTTCTCAAGCTGCTTAAGCCTGTTATTCATGCTGTCGTACTCATAGTCCGATATCTCGGGCTCATCTTTGGCATAATAGAGTTCAGCAAAATGGTTGAGCTTTTTTACAAGTTCCAAATACTCTTCCCGTTCCTGATTGCCGGTCTCTAAACCGGAAAACATGTCAAGCTGCTGCATATCATTTCCTCCTGCCCGAAGTAGCAAGATAGATTACCGGGAACACCGCAAAGGCCGTGAAAAACAATCCCCAAACCAATTCCGGAATCCCCGCGAGACCTCCTAAACTTTCCGTTATATTAATATCATTATAATTAGTAATATATAGGATCTTGTCCACAACACCATTGAGTCTGGAAAGCGGGACAAAAAGCAGGGCATTCAGAAGAGCAATGGCAAGCGAATAGGTATATACGTCGGTAAACCACTTCAGACCGGTCTCAAACTTTATCAGGTAAAAAACCAGTCCGACTATTGCGGGTATTGCCAGGCATATGGAGTCCTTATAATCTACTGAATGTCTGACGAAGCTCCTGGCCACGAGCATGGCAATAAAGATCACGGATATCGCACATGGCATGTAAATGCTGATCTTAGTCCGGGCCAGTTTTAGCATCAGGACTATCACGCATACAAATGCCAGATATAAAACAAGAGATGTAATTATGTCTCCCGCACCGGTTTTCCCGATGACATATGTCACTGACGATGCAATATAACGCGCAAAAATATGGAAGGGCTCTGCAATCAGAGTCCCCCACAAAAAAAGCATTAATATTGTTATAATACCCGCTCGTTCTTCACTTCTCATATCAAACCGTGACGCATGGTAACGCGCCTTATAAAACTAATAAACAAAAAATAATAAACCGGACGAATGATTACTCGTCGAGAGAAGTGAAGTCACCATCCTCAAGGAAAGCCTTGAGAGTATTATATTCTTCGAAATCGAGAGAAATACCCTTGCCTACCTTCTCATGGTTCGGGCCCCAATCACGGATGTCGAGCTTCGGCTTACCGTTATTCCATTTAACGATATTAAGCTCACGCTGCCAACCGGATTTATTCTCCTTAAGAATACCGATCTGCTGGACGATCTCGTATGTGATTTCTGTCTTAGGCATCCTAATTTCCTCCTCAAAAATCAATTTCATTGTATGAATTATATCACACGATTGGCAACTGCATATTATATAATTAAGAAAAAAGGAGAACCGGGCAGATAATGGATAAGATTCATCCTGTTATTACAATAATGGCAGCTCTTATTCTGTTATATATTTTATGGTGCCTGATAGAGCCTTTCTTTTTTGTTCTTGACAGGGCAGAACTGAAAAAGTCGTCATCGGACAAAGTTCCGGGAATAACGATAAAAAAGCTCCCGTTAAATGCCGGCAACAATAAAGCCTCTCCTGACCTCAGATTCTTTTTCTTCTCGGATATACATGCCGAATGGTGTCCTGTAACCGCAAAACGGCTTTGCAATGCGATCAGAAGGACACATTATAAATCTCCCCTAGATGCTGTGATCTTCGGAGGAGATATAGTAACCAATATGCATAATGAAAGATCTGGATTAAGATATCTTTCTAAAGTCAGCGAGTGCTGCAATGAACTAGGTATCCCTTTTTACGGAGTTTCCGGTAACCATGACAGCTGCTTTAGTAATATCCCTGAACACTCTGGCTTTACAAGTCTGGATAACAGATCGATATCCATGGCCTCACATGTAACCGGAAAAGATATTGTAATTACAGGATTACCTGATTCCGGCAGAAAGAACCGGGTTTGGCAGACAAAAATGCAATGTGATAATAAAGAACCGGTCATATTAGTCGTACATGATCCTGATGCCATTATTCATCTTGATCCGGACAGCAGACCCGATTACATGCTCTCGGGCCATCTTCACGGCGGGCAGATGAAGTTCCCTTTCGGGATAGAGTTCACTTTGCTTAAAAGGTCTGACAAACTCCCGCAGATGGGAGTCGTCCAGGGCAGTTACGATATCAGCGGAACGACCGTCTTTATATCCCGCGGTATAGGCTGCGGAGTATTTCCGTTCAGATTCTTATCAGTACCGGAAGCCACGGTAACAGAAATTTATCTCTGATCGTTTATTCAACCCATAATAAAGAGGCTGCCCCGAAGGACAGCCTCTGAATCTCTGTACTAAAGTCAGCTATTAGCCGAGCTCTGCGAAGTACTTGATCGTTCTTACCATCTGAGATGTGTAAGAATTCTCGTTGTCGTACCAGGAAACAACCTGAACGAGGGAGTTGCCGTCATCCATCTTGGAAACCATTGTCTGGTTAGCATCGAAGAGTGAACCGAACTTCATGCCTACGATGTCAGAAGAAACGAGCTTCTCTTCTGTGTAGCCGAAAGACTCGTTTGTAGCAGCCTTCATAGCAGCGTTGATGCCCTCAACTGTAGCTTCACCCTTAACAACAGCGTGAAGGATTGTTGTAGAACCTGTGAATGTAGGAACTCTCTGAGCAGCGCCGATGAGCTTGCCGTTGAGCTCAGGGATAACAAGGCCGATAGCCTTAGCAGCGCCTGTAGAGTTAGGTACGATGTTAGCAGCACCAGCTCTTGCTCTCTGGAGGTCACCCTTTCTC